>JBOGWX010000030.1:0-13436 GCA_050694055.1 Actinomycetota bacterium | reverse complement strand
CGCGGTTCTGCGGTCCGGCCGAGCCCGCCCCGCGACCGGGTAGTGTTCGGGCACCGAATTTTGGAGGTTGTGAATGCGCACGCGCGCCGCCCCGTTGGCCGCAGCCCTGTTGTTCGCAATCCTGGTGTCTCTCGCGGCCTGTTCCGGTTCTCCTCGGAAAACGGTGCGCGCGGCAACCGCGAAGACCACCGACGCGGGCAGCGCTCACGTCGTCATAACGGGAAGCACCACCTCCGGCGGTCAAAGCTTCACGGTTACCGGCGAGGGGGACTTCGACTTCGAGAAGCTCGTGGGTGCGGGGACCTTCGACCTCTCCGATCTTCCGGTGGCCGCAGGAGGCACCTTGGGGGACGAGGGCGTCGGAGAGCTGATCTTCGACGGCTCGACCTTCTACATGAACCTGCCGTTTCTGTCTCGGCTCTCGCCCGACATCGAGGATTGGGTGAGGTTCGATACCGCAGAGCTCGGGGGTCGCTCGAACCAGATAGCGCAGCTCGGACAGAACGATCCGTCACAGGCGCTGTCGTATCTCAACGGAGCCACGGAGATCACCAAGAGAGCCGACGAGGACGTCGCGGGCGTGAGCACCACGCGCTACGACCTGACCATCGACTACCGGGAGGGCTTCCAAGAGGCACCAGAGGGACTCCGGCCCGCCTACGATTCGATCATCGACGACCTCGACATCGAGGAGGCACCCGGCAGCGTCTGGATCGACGAGCAGGGCTTCATCCGGCGGATGTCCTACGAGTGGACCTTCGAACCCGGCAGCGCAACCGGTGAGACCACGCAGAACGTCGCGCTGGAGTTCAGCGACTACGGAGACAGAGTCGAGGTCGAGTTACCGCCCGAGGATGAGGTGACCGACTTCGAGGAACTGTTGAGACGAGGTCCGTGATGGAGCGGCGCACCAAGATCGTCGCCACCCTCGGTCCCGCGACGCGTGACCCCGTCAAGCTCGAACCGCTCATCTGCGCCGGGGTCGACGTGGTCCGTCTGAACTTCGCTCACGAGACCCCGGAAAACCACACTCGGACGGCCGCCGCGGCGCGCCGGATCGCGGCCGCGAATCATCGCTCGGTGGGCCTGCTCGTGGACCTGCCGGGACCCAAGATGCGAACTGGCCCGATAGAGGGTGATGAAGTCGAGCTCGATGCCGGCCGGCCGTTCGTTTTGACCGGCAGGCCGGTTCAGGGAGACGACCAGCGCGTCTCGGCCTCCGTGGGAGACCTTGCGGCGATGGTGGCCGAGGGCGATGAGATCTATCTGGCCGACGGCGAGATCGTACTGCGTGTCGTGTCGATCGACGGAACCGACGTGCACACTGAGACTCTCAGTCACGGGATCTTGCGATCGCGCAAGGGCATGCACATACCATCGGCCGAACGCCACGTGCGGGCGTTCACGGATGCCGACCGTGCTGCGGCCGCCGTGGCCCTGAAGATCAAGGCGAACTTCATCGGCCTGTCGTTCATTCGCGATGCGGACGATCTCAGGCGGGCACGCGAAACCTTTCCGAAGCGAGGTCACCGCCCGCATCTCGTCGCCAAGATCGAGACCCGTTCGGCCCTGGACAACTTGAGCGACATAGTCGACGAGGCCGACGCAGTGATGGTCGCACGAGGGGATCTTGGAATTCAGACTCCGCTGCGTCGCGTGCCGCTGTTGCAGAAGCAGATAATCCAGCTCTGCAACAGCAGAGGCATCCCGGTGATAACGGCGACTCAGATGCTCGAATCGATGACTCACAGCCCACTTCCGACGCGCGCCGAGGTCACGGATATTGCCAACGCGGTGCTCGACGGCACCGACGCCCTGATGCTGTCGGAGGAAACGGCCGTGGGTGACTATCCGGTGGCCACCGTCGAGACGATGGCCGAGATAGCGCAGGCGTCCGAGGAGGAGGCGCGCGAACATGCTCGGCCCGAGGCGCCCGACATGCACGACGATCGCGTTTCCTGGGCCGTCGCCCATGCAGGCGTGGCCGCCGCGGAGGACCTTCGGGTAAAGGCGATTCTGTGTCCCACCCGCACGGGCTCGACCGCTCGACGCGTCGCAGCCTTTCGGCCGAGCATGCCGATCGTCGGACTCTCGTCCCGTGAGCAAACCCTCGGGACGATGGCGATGAACTGGGGCGTGCTTCCGCTCGCAACCGCCGACCTTCCCGAAGCGCGCGACATGCGGGAGGAAACCGATCGAGCGGTCGCGGCGGCGCGCGCCGCAGGCCTCCTCGACTCCGACGGGCTCGTAGCAGTGGTTGCGGGAAGCCCAGGGCCCCGCGCGGGCCGCACGGACTTCATGCGCGTCGTCCGCTGCTGACGCCGCCCGCGCTGCTCCCGCCGGGCGAGCGGTACTCTCAAGGGACACCACACTTTCGTGCTCGAAGCGCGCAGCGGCCGAAGAAGTGATCATGGGGGTTTCTCGTAGAGGAGGGTTACAGCCGGATGGCTACTGAGATCAAGATGCCGCAACTCGGCGAGTCGGTCGTCGAGGGAACCATCACCAAGTGGCTCAAGCAGGAGGGAGACACCATCGCGGAGGACGAGCTCCTCGTGGAGGTCTCCACCGACAAGGTCGACTCCGAAGTCCCCTCCTCGGCGGCCGGCACGATCCAGAAGATCCTGGTCCAGGAGGGCGAGACCGTGAAGGTCGGCACCGCCATCGCCACGGTCGGTGAGGGCGCGGCATCGTCTGAGGACGAGGGAGGCGAGTCCCAGGCGGAGGCCGAGGCCACCGGCGACGAGACAACCGGCGACGAGGCAACCGACGAGGCCGCGGAAGATAAGGAACCGGCCGAGGCTCCCGCCGCCGAGCGTGCGGGCGATAAGGAGGACGACTCCGCCGGAGAGCGGGCCGCACGCGCCGGTTCTGCGCAGGAGGCGGGCGACCAAGCCGAAGAGGCGGTCGCCGAGAAAGAGGACACCGCGCCGGGCGCGGCGGCCGAGGCGGGCGACACCTCGAAGCGCGGCATCATCTCGCCCCTCGTGCGCCGGCTCGCCGACGAGAACTCGGTCGACCTCGAACAGGTCTCGGGAAGCGGGACCGGTGGTCGAATTCGCAAGCAGGACGTCCTGAAGTTCGTCGAGCAACAGAAGTCCAAGCCGGCGGCGAAGGCGACCGAGCAGGCCGAGGAGGCTCCCGCCCCGAAGGAGCGCAAGGAACCGGCCGCTGCGACACCAGAGGCGCCGGGGCGCGAGGAGCAGCCGGCAGCCGCTGCGCGCGCCGTCGGGGACCGCGAGGAACTGGTGCCGTGGACCAACATCAGGCGGCGCACCGCCGAGCACATGGCCGCGAGCGCGCGCGAGGTCGCCCGGGCGTGGAATGCGGTCGAGGTCGACTGGACGAACGTCGCCAAGCTTCGCGCCCTAGCCAAGGACGCCTTCAGGGCCAAGGAGGGCTTCGGTCTCACCTACATGCCCTTCCTCGCAAAGTCGCTCTGCGACACTTTGCTCGAGATGCCGGTCATCAACTCGACGTACGACGAGGAGCAGCAGGGCAACCTCGAGAAGAGCTATGTCAACCTCGGCATCGCGGTTGCTCTCGAGGGCGGCGGGCTCATCGTTCCCGTGGTGAAGGGCGCCGACGAGAAGAACCTCGTCGGGCTGGCGCGCAACGTCTACGACGTCGCGATCCGGGCCCGCTCGAAGAAGCTGTCGCCCGACGACCTCTCCGGCGGGACCTTCAGCATCACCAACCCCGGTCCTTTCGGATCGATCATCTCGGTGCCGATCATCCCGCGCTCTCAGACGGCGATCCTCGCATTCGAGGCGATCACCAAGCAGGTGGTTGCGACCGAGGACGACCAGATCGCGATCCGGCACATGGGCATACTCGACATGTCTTGGGACCACCGGGCCATCGACGGTGCAGAGGCGGCTCAGTTCCTGGCCCGTCTCAAGGAGCGCATCGAAACGACGGACTTCTCGTCGGAGTTGCAGCAATACCTATGAGTTCACGACTGAGTTCACGACAGATCCTGACCGCATCGTGGCTCGGGCGCGTCGATTACGGCGACGCCTGGGAGGCGCAGCGCGAGTTGTTCCTGGCGCGGCTGGACGCGGATCTCGGCGACTCTTTGATGCTGCTCGAGCACCCTCCCACCTATACGTTGGGACGCAGGGCGCTAGAGGAGGACCTCGTCTACAGGGAGGCGCAGCGCAACGCGCGCGGAATCTCGTTGTTCAACGTCGACCGGGGGGGCCGTGCGACCTATCACGGACCGGGCCAGCTCGTCGGGTATCCGATCATGGCCCTCGGTGAGCGCTACGACGTGATGAGCTATCTGCGCCGGCTCGAGGACGTCGTGATTGCGGTCGCTGCCGACCTCGGTGTCGCGGCTCATCGAGACGAGGAGCACACCGGCGTCTGGGTCGGGAAGAACAAGATCGGAGCCATCGGGGTCAAGATCACTCGTGGCATCACGATGCACGGGTTCGCCTTCAACGTCGGCACCGACCTCTCGATGTTCGAGGGAATCGTTCCTTGCGGGCTTGCGGATCGTTGGGTGACCTCGGTGCTCGCTGAGACCGGCAACCACCACGGGGTCAAGGAAGTGGCTAACCTGGCGGCCATGCACCTAGCCTCGGTCTTCGACCGTTCGCTGGTGTGGACCCATCCGAAGAATCTGTTGGCGGCCGGCCTCGCGGGGGCCGTACGACATCACTGACGACCGGCCCGGCGCTTCGGCCTCAAGGAGGAGATCCAAACGATGGGCAAAGCTAAGGACAAGCACACCGAGTTGGGCCTCAAGGAAGAGGACCTTCTCGAGATGTACCGCTTCATGCTTCTGGCGCGTTACTGCGACGAACGTCAATGGGCGCTGAACCGGCAGGGGAAAGCTCCCTTCGTCGTCCCCGTTTCGGGCCACGAAGCCGCGCAGATCGGATCCATATGGGCCTTCGAACGTGGCAAGGACGTCTTCTGTCCCTACTATCGCGACATGGCGCTGTGCCTCGCCGCCGGCTTCACGCCCAAGGACGTGTTCACCGGCCTGTTCGGCAAGACCGACGATCCCTCCTCCGGAGGCCGTCAGATGCCGGCCCACTGGGGCAGCCGCAAGCTGAACATCATCACCGGCTCCTCGCCCATCGCGACGCAGGTTTTGCACGCAGCCGGAATCGCGTACGCGAAGAAGTACAAGCACGAGGACTCGGTCGTGGGTACGTGGTTCGGTGAGGGAGGAACCTCCGAGGGCGACTGGCACGGCGCGATGAACTTTGCCGGCATCCACAAGTTGCCGCTCGTCTTCTTCTGCGAGAACAACCTGTACGCGATCAGCGTGCACGAGTCCAAACAGGTCGCCGGGCGCGTGTTCAAGCGCGCCGAGGGTTACGGGATGCCCGGTCGCGAGGGGGACGGCAACGACGTGCTCGAGTCCTACAGGCTGTCGAAGGAGGCGGTGGATCGCGCCCGTGCGGGCGAAGGCCCTTCGCTCATCGAGCTTCGCACCTATCGCTTCTACTCCCACACCTCGGACGACGACGACCGCACCTACAGGTCGCGCGAGGAAGTCGAGGAGTGGCGCAAGAAAGATCCGATCTTGAGGTTCGAGAAGTACCTCACCGGCACCGAGGTACTCGACGACAACGGTCTCGAGTCGATGCGCGAGGAGGCCCGCTCCGACGTCGCGGACGGCGTCAAGCAGGCGAACGAGTCCGAGTTCCCGGATCCCTCCACGGGGGCGCTCCACGTCTTCCAGGAGGCGCAGTGATGGCAGAGAAGACGCTGATCCAGGCGGTACACGACACTCTCCAGGAGGAGATGCAGCGCGACGATCGGGTGGTCGTGCTCGGCGAGGACGTGGGAGCGCGCGGGGGCGTGTTCCGCGCGACCATGGGCTTTCTCGACGAGTTCGGTGAGGACCGCGTGGTCGACACGCCGCTCGACGAGTGCCTCATTGCAGGCGTGGCAATCGGCATGGCGCTCGACGGGCTCCGTCCGGTCGCCGAGATGCAGTTCGCCGACTTCATCTTCCCGGCGTTCAATCAGATCGTCTCCGAGGCCGCTCGCATTCGCTACCGCAGCAACAACGACTTCAACGTTCCGATGGTCATTCGCACGCCGTGGGGCGGCGGGGTTCACGGCGCGCTCTACCACTCTCAGTCCATCGAGGCGTTCTTCGCTCACGTACCCGGCATCAAGGTCGTGGCGCCGTCGACTCCCTACGACGCGAAGGGCATGCTCATTCAGGCGCTCGAGGATGAGGACCCCGTTCTCTATCTCGAGCACAAGAAGACCTACCGGCTCATCAAGGGCGAGGTTCCCGACGATCGCTACACCGTCGAGTTCGGTAAGGCCGAGGTGCGGCGCGCAGGCGAGGATATGACTTGCGTGTCCTACGGGCTCATGCACCACTACTGCCTGGAGGCGGCCGAGAAGCTGTCCGGCGAAGGCATCGAGGTCGAGGTCATCGACCTGCGCAGCATCTATCCGCTCGACATCGAAACGGTGCTCGAATCCGTCGGCAAGACGGGCAAGGCGATGATCGTCTACGAGGACAACAAGTTCCTCGGTGTGGGGGCCGAGGTCGCCGCGCAGATCGCCGAGCGGGCTCTGTTCGATCTGGATGGTCCGGTCGTTCGTCTCGCCGGCCCCCACGTGCCTGCGATGCCGTACGCGCCGACGCTCGAGGGGTGGTTCATGCCCAACCCCGACAAGATCGAGCAAGAGATGCGCAAGCTGGCCGGCTTCTAGCTTCTGAGCGCAGCAAGAGACTCCGGGAAGGTGACGCTCAACTTGGTTTACAGGCTGGAGGGCGCCCGGCCTCTTCCGCTCCTGCGCAAAAGGAGCTAATCTGACCACAGTTATCGTGGAGCACTTTTTTCTGTGGGAGCGGCACATGGCCAAGCGAAATCTCACCCTTCAGCTCGACGAGGAGGTTCTCATGCGGGCGAAGGTGATCGCCGCAAAAAGTGACACGTCCGTCAGCCGGCTGGTTGCCGATCTGCTCGAGCACATGACTGATGCCGAAAACGGCTACGAGCTTGCGAAGCAGCGCGCTCTGGAGGTCATGAGGAGGGTGGCCGACCACGCGGACAAGGCTCCCACCGGCGTCGGCCGCAGATGGTCGCGAGAGGATCTGCACGAACGCGAGGAACTTCCTCAGGGCCCCCGACCTCAAGAGGAGAAGGGTGCCTAATGAGGACGTTCGTGGATACGGACGTACTCATCTACGCCCATGACGTGACCGAGCGGCCGAAACAACAAGAGGCAAGAGCCGTCTTGGAGGAGTTGTGGAGGAGCGGGGGAGGCGCTCTTAGCACGCAGGTTCTCCAGGAGTTTTACAACGGTGTCACTCGCAAGATTCCGGTTCCGCTCACGCCCGTTGAGGCGCGTGGCGTGGTGGCGGACTACGCACAGTGGCCTCTCGTCACGCTGGACCTCGATCTGATTGTCGGCGCTTCCGAGTTGGAGGAGAAGCTGAGCTTGTCATTCTGGGATGCTCTAATTGTTGTGGCTGCGCGCGAGGTTGGCGCCGACACGCTGTTGAGCGAGGACCTGCAACACGGTCGGCTGATCGGCGAAGTAAGGATCGAGAATCCGTTTCTCTGATGAGCGCTGTCGACCATTCTCATTTCAGTCGCCATTGGGGGTCTGGTCAGTCGCCATTGGGGGTCTGGCGTGACACCGGTCGAGAGGTTGCAACTGCCTTGCTAGCCGACGCGGGGCAATAGACTGGATCCGATGGCTCAGACACCGCTCATTCCCACCATCAAGACCCGCAAGGACGTCGAGCGCGACCTGCGGCGCGGCGTTCCCCTGCGCAACGCGCCCGGCGAAGATGCCCCTCGCCCACAACGGAGGCCGGAATGGCTCAAGGTGAAGGTCGCCCACGGCGAGAACTTCACCGAGCTCCGCAACATCATGCGCGAGCGGGGGCTGACCACCGTCTGCGAGCAGGCCAACTGTCCCAACATCTACGAATGCTGGGAGGCCCGAGAAGCGACCTTCTTGTTGTGCGGTGACCGTTGCACCCGCCGTTGCGCTTTCTGCGACGTCATGACGGCGAAGCCCGCGGCGCTCGACCCCGAGGAGCCCAAGAAGGTGGCCGAGGCCGTGCGCCTGATGGGTTTGAAGTTCGCGGTCGTCACCGGCGTCGCGCGCGACGATCAGGACGATGCCGCAAGCGCTCACTGGGCGGCGACGATCGAAGCCATTCGTGATGCGGTCCCCGGCTGCGGCGTCGAGGTGCTCATCCCGGATTTCAAGGGCCGGCGCGAGCACCCGCGCGCGTCGCTCGAGCGAGTGATAGAGGCGAATCCCGACGTGCTCGCCCACAACCTCGAGACGGTGCCGCGCCTGCATCCCAGCATCCGGCCGGGCTTCGGCTACCGGTCGAGCCTCGATCTGCTGGCGTGGGCGAAGGAGGTGGACCCGCATCAGGTCACGAAGTCGAACCTCATCGTGGGGATGGGCGAGACCGAGGACGAGGTTCACCTGGCGATGCATGACCTCAACGAGGCCGGCTGCGACATTCTCACCATCGGCCAGTACCTGCAGCCGAGCGTGAGCTGGCATCTCGCCGTAGACCGCTGGGTGCACCCGGACGAGTTCGCGCGTTACAAGGCCTACGGTGGGGACGAGTTGGACTTCGCGTGGGTCGAGTCCGGCCCCCTGGTTCGGTCGAGCTACAAAGCGGGTCGGCAATTTCGAGCCGCAGCCGACAGGATCACCACGCGCGCTCGCTAACCTACCCACTGTGAACAAGAGGGAAGGGCCACGGACGGTCGCGGCTGTAGCCGTGACGACAACCTTCGTGCTCCCGCTGTTCTTCATGCTCGCCGGTGCCTTGCGCCGCCCGGGGCTGGCGCCGCCCGACGGGTTCGAATGGCTTCCGCTGATCCGGACATGGTCGAACTACTCGTTCGCGGGTGACATCGTTCCGCTCGGAACCTACGCGCTCAACTCTCTTGTAGTCGTCGCCGTCGCGGTCCCCCTGACCGTGTTAATTGCATCGTGGGCCGGCTTTGCAATCGCCACTGCGGAGCCGGTGACCCGGAAACGTCTGGTCGTGATCTCGATCGTGGCGTTGATGGTCCCGCTGAGTGCTCTGTGGGTTGCGCGCGCGGCGCTGTACCAAGCCGCCGGTCTGATCGACACGCCCCTTGCGTTGATCGCGCCGGCGCTGATGGCCACCACTCCGTTCTACGTGCTCATCTTCGCTCTGGCCTACGGGCGCGTTCCACGCAACGTCTACGAGGCAGCCGAGCTGGACGGGTTGTCGCCGCTTCAGATCTGGGCGCGCGTCGCCTTTCCTCTCGCCAAACCTGCGGCCTTCGCGGTGGCGGTACTCGCCTTCGCATGGCACTGGTCGAACTTCACGGACGCGCTTCTGTACATAACGACCGCCGAGCGCTCGACGCTCCCGCTCGGGTTGCGTGATCTCTACAGTCTCGAGCCCACGAACCACCCGATTCTTCTCGCCGGCGCGGTCCTCGTAACCCTGCCCGCGGTCGTCGCCTTCCTGAGCGCGCAGCGCGCCTTCTTCACGAGGACGCTGGATTTTTGATGCTGAGATCCATCGCGGGGATGCTGCTGGGGGCCCTGGTGCTCGCGGCGTGCTCCGGCTCGAGCGGCGCGGAGAGCGAGGTGATCCTGCTGCAGGTATCCGGAGAGGCCGAGGAGATCACGGTTTACGAGTCACTCGTGACCGCATTTGAAAACCAGAACCCGGGTGTGGACGTCCGGCTAATACCGGTGTCGGACAAAGACGATCACCTCGCGAAGCTGACGACTTCGTTCTCCACGGGCGCTCCGCCCGATGTCTTCTTGATCAACTTCCGGGAGTACTCGCAGTACGTCGCCCGGGGCGCGGTGGACGCAATCCAACCGTATCTCGAGGAGGCTGGTGTCAACCTCGACGACTACTACGATCAGCCCATAGAGGCCTTCACTTACGACGACGAGCTTCAGTGCATGCCGCAGAACATCTCGTCTCTCGTCGTGTACTACAACAAGTCGCTGCTGAAACGCGCGGGACTCGATCCTCCCCCGGACGACTGGGACTGGGACGAGTTTCGTCGCTATGCCGTAAAGCTGACGGATGGTGAGGTGCGCGGCTTGGGAATCGAACCGAGCATCATTCGACTCGCACCCTTCGTATGGTCGAACGGAGGCGAGCTGACCGACGATCCATATGCCCCCGCGCGCTTCACGTTGGGTGAGCCGCGTGCGCGCGAGGCACTCGAGTACATCCTGTCTCTCGTGAGGGAGGACGAGGTCGTGCCGACCGAGGAGGAGATCGCCGCCCAGGATCTCCAGAGCAGGTTCGTGTCCAACAAGCTCGGCTTCTTTCTCTCGTCCCGTCGTGAGGTGCCGGCGCTGAGAGAGGTGTCCGGCGTGAAGTTCGACGTGGCACCTCTTCCGGTGGCCCGGGAACCGGCCGGCATCCTGCACTCCGATGCTTACTGCATGGCAACCGGGGGTGCGAATCCAGATGCCGCGTCCGAGTTCGTGGCGTTCGCCACCGCGAAGCAGGGCCAGATCATCACGGCTCTCGGGGGCAGGACGGTGCCGTCCCTGAGGGAAGTGGCTGAATCGGGCGCGTTTCTGGATCCGACTCGAGCACCCCGGCGAGCCGAGGTGTTCCTCGCCGGCGTTGGTGCCATCCGGCGGACGCCGGTGATCCCGACGTGGCCCGAGATCGAAGACGAGGCGGCCGAGATCCTGATGAGGGCTTTCTACGAACGTGACTACACGACCGACGATGCCATCAACGAGCTCGATGCGGCGACCGCCCTGCTTTTCGAAGAGGGCGCGGATTCGTGAGCGTTGCCGTCCACGGGCTACACAAGACCTTTGTCGAGTCGCGGCGCCGGCGCGCTCCTGTTCCCGCGCTGTCCGACGTCGATCTCGATGCGAAGCCGGGTGAGCTGCTCGTAATCGTCGGACCGTCGGGATCCGGAAAGTCGACTCTGCTGCGTTGTATCGCGGGACTGGAGAAGCCGGACGCCGGCCGAGTGTTCATTTCCTCCCACGAGGTCACGCAGATGCGTCCCGGGGACCGAGATGTCGCGATGGTCTTCCAGGAGTACGCGCTCTATCCACACGTTTCCGTCGGCGGCAACATCTCGTTCGGGCTCAGGGCGCGGAGGATGAACGGGGCAGAGATCGCCAGGCGCGTTGCCACCACGACCGAGTTGCTCGGCCTCGGCGAGCTGCTGCACCGCAAGCCCGCCGAGCTTTCAGGAGGCGAGCGCCAGCGCGTCGCTCTCGCCAGAGCCATCGTGCGTGAGCCCCACGCGTTCTTGCTCGACGAGCCACTCTCGAATCTGGATGCCGAGTTGCGAGCTCGCACCCGCGCCGACATCCGGTCGTTGCAACGGGAGCTCCGCAAGACCATGATCTACGTCACCCACGACCAGGTCGAGGCCATGACGATGGGGGATCGAGTCGCGGTGCTGCGCGCCGGACGCGTCGAACAAGTAGGTACCGCGACCGAGATCTACGACCTCCCTGCGAACACGTTCGTGGGTGCTTTCTTCGGAAGTCCTCCTATGAACCTGTTCCCCGCCGAGGTCAGCCCCGACCACGAGCGCGCCGCCACCCTCGGCGTGAGACCCGAGGACGTCACCTTCGTGGCGGAAAGCTTTGCGAAGCTCATCGGCGAGGTGACGCTGCTCGAGACCATCGGGAGCGAGGCCATCGTGCACGTGGGGGTAGGCCACGGGCGCTTTCTCGTCAAGGTCGCACGCCGCGAGGCCCCATCCATCACCGATCGAGTGGGCCTCAACTGGCACAACGACGCGATTCACGCTTTCGGCAAGGACGGAAGACGGATGTGAGCGCTCGCCCACGCCCGCCGTCCACCTCTTTGGCGTGGCCCTACCTCGTTGGAGTGGCTCTCCTGATAGCGCTTCCTGTGGGGGCAACCGTGTACCTCGCGTTCACCGACTACTTCGGGATCGCGGCCCCCACCTTCACCGGGTTCGAGAATTTCACTCGCATGCTGGCATCGGACCGTTTTTGGACGTCGCTCGGCAACTCCTTCGTTTACGTCGGGATGGCAGTGCCGCTTCGGGTGGTGGCGGCGGTGGGACTGGCGCTGCTGCTTCACCGCCGTTCGGCCGGTGCCGGAGCCGCACGCACCGCGGTGTTCTTGCCGACCGTCGTACCCGATGTGGCCTACGCGTTGCTGTGGCTCTACATCTTCAATCCGCTGTTCGGGCCGCTCACACTGGGGCTCGAAGCTCTCGGTCTCTCGTCGCCCGAGTGGCTGACCGATCCGTGGACGGCGCGCTTCTCCGTGGCCCTGATGGGTGCCTTCCAGATCGGCGAGGGGTTCGTGATAGCTCTGGCCGTGAGGCGAAGCATCCCCACGAGTCTCTACGAGGCCGCCGCCGTGGACGGGGCGTCGGCGTGGTTCACGCTGTCACGCGTCACGCTGCCGCTCATGGTTCCGGTGCTGGCGCTGCTCGCGCTGCGCGACGTCATCCTCAGCTTTCAAGCAAACTTCGTCCCCGCGTTGATAGTGACCGAGGGAGGGGGGCCGCGCCTCGCCACCTATTTCCTCCCGTTGTACGTCTACAGAGAGGGTTTCCGTTACGGGAGGCTCGGTTACGCGGCCGCTGTGACGCTGACCATGTTCGTCATCACGGCGGCGGTGGTGCTGGTCCAGTATCGTCTCGCGCGGCGCTGGCGCCTCATCTAGCGGAGCGCGCCGTCAGTCGAGCAGGGCCTCTGCGGCGACCTCTTCGACGGCACCACACTTGCAGCAGAAGGCCCGGGTGGGGTTGTCGTTGCTGCGACACCAGACCGTGACGACGTTGCAGACGATGCAGAGATGGATCTTGCTGACGAGCGGCGTCATTCTGGCTGGTTCTCCCCGTGGATGCTTACTTTGCTTGCGTGAGCTTCTTCCTCCCCAGGTAAGACCTACCGCAAACCGAGTTGGTTGCTCCGGCAATCGGGCCAATCGGAAACCCATCGGAAGGGCTCCCGAGGTCACGAGATGGCATCGAGTGCCCGTTGAAGATCGGCCCACAGGTCTTCGACGAACTCGCATCCGACGTTGAGCCTGAGAAGCCCCGGAGGGACGGCTTCTTCACCGTCGTACTTGCTCCGGCGGTCGATCGTCGTCTCGATGCCGCCGAGACTCGTCGCGTCGACGATCAGCCCCAGTCGCTCGGTGACCCCCTCGGCGAGGGCGGCACCGTCGACCTCGAAACAGACCATGGCTCCGAAGCCCTTCATCTGGTGGGCCGCGAGGTCATGGCCGGGATCGCTCGGGAGCCCGGGGTAGCGAACGCGCGTCACCGCCGGGTGAGCGTCGAGGCGGTGCGCCAGTTCGCCGGCGTTGCGCTGAGCGCGTTCGAGGCGCAGCGGGAGCGTTCGAAGGCCACGCAGCGCGAGCCACGCCTCCATCGGCCCGGCTATTGCACCGTAGAGCGAGCGAAGCTCGGCCAAGTCCTCGTAGGTTTCGTCGTCGCGCGCGACGA
>JBOGWX010000029.1:0-29116 GCA_050694055.1 Actinomycetota bacterium | reverse complement strand
CGCCTCGGAGCACGCGGGCTATTTCACCACCGCTCAGGCAGACGCCTGCGGCTACTCCTCCAGCCTGCGCGCCTATCACGTCAAGCAGGGCCGTTGGGTGCGGGTCCGACGGGGCATCTACCGGCTCGGCGAGTACCCGTCATCCGAGCACGAGGAGGTCATCGCGGCCTGGCTGTGGGCAGGCAAGGACATCGCGGTCGTCTCCCACGAGAGCGCGCTCGACGTGCTCGACCTGTCCGACGTGATCCCGGGCACCATCCACATCACGATCCCCCGCTCGCGTCGCTACCGTCCGGCCATCGCCGGCATCACCCTGCACACCACCACCCGGGAGTTCAAGTCAGGCGAGGTCATCGCCCGTGGCGGTCTTCGAGTCACCAGCGCGGTGCGTACGATCCTCGACTGCTCGGAGACGGGCACGGCTCCCGAGCAAATCGTCGCAGCCGTTAAGCAGGCCGTCGATCGAGGTCTCGCCACAAAGCGTCAGCTCGAGACCGGCGCCGCGTCCCGCGGAGGGCGGGTGGAACGTCTCATCCGACGCGCCTTCGATGAGGCGGCTCTGTGAAGTACGCGAGCGCGGCTGCCTTTCGGATGGCGCTCGAGCAACGCCTGCTCAATCTCACTGGGAAGACAGAGCTTTCTCTTGTTCGGCTACGCAAGACCGTCGTGTTCGATCGGCTCCTCGCTCGTCTCTCCGCGTCGGCCCCCGACCGCTGGGTCTTGAAGGGCGCACTGGCACTGGACTTTCGTTTTGAATCGGCGGGCCGCGCCACCAAAGACATCGACCTCGTACGCAGGGACAACGAAGAGGCGGCCACGAGGACCTGATCACCGCGCAGGCCACAGAGCTGGATGACCACTTCGTGTTCACCATCGAGAAGGTAGAGCAGCGGGAAGAGTGGCAGGAGGGAGCGCTCCGATACCGGGCGCGAGCCGAACTCGCCGGCAGACTCTTCGACGAGGTCATCATCGACATCGGCTTCTCCGATCCCCTACAGTGGGAGCCGGAGCGGCTGAGAGGCCCAGATCTTCTCGGGTTCGCCGACATCGAGCCTGCCGAAGTCTCCGCCCTTCCACTGGAGCAGCAAGTCGCGGAGAAACTCCATGCCTACACACGCGTATACGGAAGCGGGCATCCCAGCAGCCGGGCAAAGGACCTCGTCGATCTCGTACTGATCAAGTCCTACGCGACGCTGGATGCTTCTCGTTTGCGCGAGGCGATGGTCGAGACCTTTCGCTCGCGTGCGCTCCAGGCTCTCCCATCCTTCGTGCCCGAACCTCCGCTTGACTGGGAGACCGCGTACCGGAAGCTCGCCACGGAGGTGGGAATCGATCCCACGCTCTCAGTGGGTCTCGCGGAGGCCCGGGCTCTGCTCGACCCGAGCTTGAAGGGCGAAGCGACCGGTCATTGGGACCCAGCTCATCAGCACTGGGAGGGCGACAGCAGTAGCCAAAACACAAATCGCTAGCGTTTGAGCGATAACTATCGCTTCCGGCCTGACCGCCTGCGCTATCAGCTACCAGACCTCCCACTTCACACGACCCTTGGGCTGCCAGGGGAATGGCTCGCGGCCCACGCTCAGATCGACGCGGGCTTGGCGGCGCTCCTTGCGATTGAAGTAGGCTGCATGTGGCGGTAGTAGCTGCCGCGGTATGGGTAGTTGGCCCAACCGCGCGTGTGTTGGGTCCAACGGCGATGCCGCTGGAGTTCTGCCTTGGGATTTCTTCGCACCCCGACCTCCATGTAGATGAAGTTCACCTACATGGGGTCATCTGGACCTCCTCGATACGCCACGGGATGCATAGCTCGAAGTCTATGGGCAGGGCTCAGAAGACGTCACAGGCCGACGCGAGAATCAGACCAACATGAAAGACACGATCTCTCTCAGCGAGTGCAAGCCAAGACACCTATACCGCCTGATGTCGAGAAACCTCAGCATCGGCGTCTTCGACGCAAGCAACAATGGATTCATCGGAATCCGGGAGAAGTTCGGGTCGCGCTATCTGGACACGGAGTATCACCGCGACACCGGCGCCCCGCATGGGACAGCCTCGCCCTACGAGGACCTTGGCTCTATCCCGGATGAGATCCAGATCAGGGAGGACGAGCCAGCAATAGATCAGGAAACCGAGAGGCAGCTTGGGCTGCGCCGGGACCGACAGGACCCCAAGGTTTGGAGCTGGCACTACCTCGATACGGAAGAAAGGTTCGACGGGATTCCGTATCGACCGCTGTTCGACTTCCTCGAAAGGGTCGGCAAGCCTCCGGAAGCGGGATCCGGCTGATCCCAGGAGAATGCGCGCGCCAAGATCTCGGACCTCTGCCCGATGGAATCGACGCAAAGGAATACGAGGCCTTCGACAGCGAGATCAAGGGCAGGTTGAGTACCTGACCAAGCCAGGTGATCCAAAGGGCGCGTGGCACTACGTCGACACCGGCGAGGTGTTCGATGGCGACTCCTTCATGCGCGACTGCCGGCCGCTGTTCGAGTATCTCCATCAAATGGAGAAGTCCGAGAGGTAGAGGCAGTTTCTTGCTAACTTTCTGCAGAACGACCCGCTCTACCGAGTCCGCTACGCCTACGCCTAGATGTGCAGTGGCGCCGGTCGGACACACCGAGCGCACCACTTGGCTCGCCCTAAGCAGCTATCCCGTAGCGATCGGCAGGCACAGGAACGGCGGGTCGAAGCCCTAGTGCTGGAACAACTCGCCGGATGGGAGGCGGAATGGGAGCGTTCGCAAGCACGGCCGCGGCGAGCCAACAGGCCCGGACAAGCGCGCCATACTTGCGCTGATCGCGCGCCAATTTGCGCACGAGATCCCAGTCGGCATCGCCCGTGAGTGCGGTGATCGCCTCGGACGCGCTCTCCGCCGTCACTCCTCCGAGGGTCGGTCTGTCGGCCAGATCCAAGATGGTTTGTTCTCGACTTGTCGTCCAACCCCCGGTCACGTCTGTCCGCGTACGCACTAAGTCGAGACGGTCAAGCTGTCTTGTCACGAAGACAACATCACCGAACGCAGTGCGAAGTCGCGGACGCTGACTGGCAACTGCGACGATGCCTACTCCCAAACCTCGGGGCACAACCCGGTGCCTGCGAGCAGCGCTCATCGCCATCAGAGCCGCTCCCTTCGACCCGTAGTCCCTCCCAGCGATCCCAAGGGCTAGGCCTTCGACCGTGGGCCTCCATTCGGGGTTCAGCACCTCGTCGTCTGGCGGCGCGATGAAGTAACCGGTTGCGACCCTGCGGAGGGCTCCCGCATCTGCCAATGCCGCGAGCTCGGCTCGAGGATTGACGTAGATGTCGTTTGCGTCACGAGGTCGAAGTATGCGATTTCCGTCTCTCAATAGCTGAGGGGGCACGGTCCTTGCCATCAATACCTCCAACGTAGCCTCTGAAACTACGCTGATAATAGCGTTGTCCCATTGGTACCACAAGTGTAGTGTATGAGGCTACGTTCATTATATAGATCGACGTTCCCAGCCTAGGTATCACAGAACGCCCTTCCGGGACTGGGATGACCTTCGAGATCTTGGCCCAAGTCGCACGAGACCGGCCTCTTCTGCTCGTGCTCGACGAGTTCCCGGAACTCGTGATGACCGCCTGTCCCGGTTACTGAAGACCCTCGTTGAACAAGAAGACGCATCTATCGGATCGCAGACAACTTCCTCGCATTCTTCCTGGGAGTGCTGGATCGGTATCGCGCCGAGATCGATCGAGGACTCGGCGAACAAATCGTGACTGCGATCATGAAAGATCTCGAGGGGCACATGGGTCCAGCGTGGGAAGAGGCGTTTCGGATGCATCTTCGCCGAATGGCGGTCGAGGGACGGCTGGAATCGGACGTTGTGGCTGTGGGCCCATTCTGGACCGCTGCCGAGGACCCAGGCGAGATTGACGCAGTTGTGCTGGCGGGAAGCTCACGGGCAGCGATCCTGGTCGGCGAAGCCAAGTGGGCCCGCAAGGTGGGTGGAGAGAGGATCCGGCGGGATCTCGACGGTAAGACCAGCGCGCTGCCGCGCGTGCACGAAGATCTTCGCTTTGCTATCTGAGCGCGAGAGGAAGTGGACGGCTCCGACGACCTTCTTGCAGTCACGGCTGCGGGTATCTTCGGGTAGTTATCTCTAGAGCACCGTCTTGGGCCGCTGAGCTACCTCGTTCCTGCCGTTTCCGGCACCCTCTCTTCTCGCTGGTCGCAGAACCCCTTCGTCGCCGGCGCCTAGTCGTCCCAGGCGAGGGAAGTTCCTCTGTCGGCAAGATGGGGTCATGAGCTCAAACCAACAGCAGCGGCACACCGTCGTCGTTGCAACAGAGAACTCGTCCTCTCGGGCCGAGCTCCTTCGGATGACGCTTGCCGCTCGAGGGATCTCGGCAAGCATCGGCCCCAGAGCGGCGGGCTACCCCTCACTCGATTTCGTGGCCGGCATCGGAGTGCTGGTCAGTCCCGAGGACGAGGAACTGGCGCGCAACATTCTGTCGGGCATCGGACTCGAGGCCGACTCCCCCGAGGCCGGCGGTCGACTCCTAGCCCCCGAGGCGTCGCACTTCTTTGCCGCGCGCGTCGTCCTCATGCAGCATCATTGAGCACCGCAACTGCCCAGCCTTTTCTCGGACCAAGGAGATCAAGTGGACTTTCTGACCGACCCGAACGTCTACATCGGCTTCTTCACGCTGCTTGCGCTCGAGGTCGTGCTCGGCATCGACAACATCGTGTTCATCTCGATCCTCGCCGCCAAGCTGCCGGAGGATCAGCAGGGGCGCGCACGCCAGATCGGGCTCGGCCTCGCGCTGGTCATGCGAATCATCCTGCTCTTCACGCTCTCGATCATCATCGGGCTGACGTCGACGTGGTTCACGATCTTCGGCAACGAGATCTCTGGGCGAGATCTCATCCTGATCGTCGGAGGCCTCTTCCTGCTCGCGAAGAGCACATATGAGATCCACGACAAGCTCGAGGGCGAAGAGGGGCATGCGAGCGCCAAGGCCGGAGTGACGTTCGTATCCGTGATCGTCCAGATCATGCTTCTCGACGCGGTGTTCTCGCTCGACTCAGTGATCACGGCGGTAGGAATGGTGGATGAGATCGGCGTCATGATCGCGGCCGTCATCATCGCGATCGGCATCATGCTTCTCTCCGCCGAGACGATCAGCAACTTCGTCAACGGCCATCCGACGGTGAAGATGCTGGCCCTCAGCTTTCTCTTGCTCATCGGACTGTCACTGTTGCTCGACGGGTTCGAGCAACACATTCCCAAGGGCTACATCTACTTCGCTATGGGTTTCTCGCTTCTGGTCGAGGTGCTCAACCTGCGGGTGCGCCTACGCAAGAGGGACAGCGCGCCCATCCAGTTGCACCGCCGCTACTCGGAGGATCGCTCCGCAGGGGCGACCGCTACCTAACGCAGCACCGCAACCAAGCGTTAGTCGCCGAGGTGACCTGTGCCTCCTACTTCACGGCTCCTGCGGTCAGACCGGCGACGATTCGGCGCTGGAAGATCAGCACCATGATCACCAGCGGCACCGTCATGAGCAGCGCCGCGGCGGCCTGGGCGCCATAGTCGGTCGTATAGATCGAGGCGAACTGCGGGATGATCACCGTAGCCGGCTGGACCTTGGGCTCCAACAGAAAAGTGTTCGCGAACAGGAACTCGTTCCACGCAAAGATGAAGGTCAGGATGCCGGTGGTCACCACGCCCGGCGCGGATAGGGGCACGGTCACGCGAAAGAAGGCCTGCCACACGTTCGCGCCGTCGACCTTGGCGGCCTCCTCGAGATCGGGCGGCAACTGCCTGAAGTAGGCGACGAGCAGATAGATCGTCAGAGGCAGGGCGAACATGATGTCGGGGATGATCGCCGCCCAGTACGTGTTCAGCAGACCGAAGGCCTGGAACTGGATGAACAGCGGGGCGATGATCGCCACCGCCGGAAAGAAGCTGATGGCCAGCACCGTGGACAGCACCGGCTTCCTTGCAAAGAAGTCGATGCGCGCCAGCGCGTAGGCGGCGACCGATCCCACCGCCAGGCAAACGAGCGTCGTGATGCTGGCGATGATCAGGCTGTTGAGCAGCCCGTCCTTGTAGAGCTCGTCCGCCAGCACCGTCTCATACGAAATGGGGCACGTGAACTTCAGACCGAAGAGGTCGCACTTGCCCGTGAGGTCGAAGGGAATCGAGAACATCGTTCCTAAGCTGGGCGACTTGAACAACTCATCGGACGCAACCGCGCTCATCCTGAAGACCCAGTACAGCGGAAACAGCGTGAAGATCAAGAACAGCACGATGCCGAGGTAGAAGCCGATGCGACCTAATACGCTCTGCCTGTTGTGGTCGTCCATGTCCTACGCCTCCTGCCGTGCGCCGAGGACCTTGACGAAGACAAAGGCGATCGCGATCGAGCTCACGAACACGAAGACTGCGGCTGCGTTTCCGATCGAGAAGTCGGCTTGGCTGACCCTCACGAACTCGAATACGTAGGTCGATAACGAGTCCAACTGGCGGTCACTCATCGACCAGAACAGGTCGTAGACGCGCCATGCATCGAGCGTCCGGAACAGCAACGCCACGAGGATGGCCGGCTTGAGGAGCGGCAAGGTGACTCTGGTGAACTGCTGCCATTTGGTTGCACCATCTACTCGCGCAGCCTCGTAGACGTCACCGGGAATCGTCTGCAGACCCGCGAGAAGCAAGAGGGCCACAAAAGGAGTCGTCTTCCAAACGTCGGAGACGATGGCTCCGATCAGGACGCTCAGGTCGTTGGCGAGGATCACTCCGTCGTAGCCGAGCCCGCTCGCCAGGGCCGCGAAGATGCCGACCTCGTCCTGGTAGAAGAGCCGCCACATAGCCCCCGATACGACCGTGGGAAAGGCCCACGGGATGATCGCTATCGCGCGCGCCGTCCCCTGCCCGGGGAAACGCTTGTTGAGCGCCAGCGCGATCGAGAGTCCCAGCGTGAACTCGAAGAAAACGCTGACGACGGTGAAGACCGAGGTGTTGAACAGCGCCCTGTAGAAGACACCGTCGCCGAACATCAATGCGTAGTTCTCGAACCAGACCCACTCCGTCACGTTTGGGAGAATGCGCTGGAAGCTGAGGAAGAAGGCGTAGAGGATCGGCCATGCGGCGATCAACAGCACGATCAGCGTCGTGGGCAGGATCATCCAGTAGGCGGTTCGCTTCTCGGGATCGTTGAACTCTCGCCAGATGGACCTCCACGCATGTCCGGCCCTGCCGCGCTTCTCCTTGCGGGCGGGCAGGCGTTCGGTCGCAACACCCATTAAAAGGCCCCCTAGAGGTCGTAGACGTCGGTTCCGAGACGGGTCAGGCGTTCGAGTTCGGTCTGCAGGGTGGTCACTGCGTCTCCCGGTTCCACGTTGCCCTTCACGACCTCGTTGAACTGGTCCGCCAGGATTAGCGACATGTCGGAATAGAAGGGGTGCTGCGGCCTCGGCTTGGCGCGCGTGACGATGTCTTTGGCCAGGTCCACCACCGGCTGGTCCTTCAAGAGCTTCTCGTCCTCATAGAGGCTTGCTCTCGGGGGCAGCAGCGACGCGGCGACCGCGAACTCGGTCTGGACCTCGGGCTGGATCATGTACTCGATGAACTTGAAGCACTCGTCCGCCTTTTCGGTGCTCGCGTTGATGAAGAAGTTCCAACCACCCTGCCCGCTGAAGCTCTCGGCATCCCCGAGCGTGGGCAGGGGGGCGACCGCGACCTGCTCGGGCTTGATGGCCGAACCGGCCTCCTCGCCTCCAAGAACCGTCCCGTAGACGAAGGGCCAGTTGCGCATGAAGACGGCGTCACCCTGGATGAAGGCCGTCTGCGACTCGAGCTCCTTGTAGGTGGCGACCGCCTCCGGGGCGATGCCCTCGGCCACCAAACGGCGCTGCATGGCGAGACCCTCGTCGGCGCCGCCTTCCTCCAGCACGACCTTGGTGGGGTCGTCCGGCGGAAAGACCTCGGCCCCCGCGTTGTAGACGAACTCGAGTCCGTTGACGACTCCGCCTTCGTACTCGGCCCCTTGGAACACGAACCCGTATTTCGTCTTGGTCTTGTCTTGGACCTCGCGCGCCATCTCCATCAGTTCGTCCCAGCTCTCCGGCGGCTCGTCGAGGCCCGCCTCCTCGAGCAGGTCCCTGCGGTAGAAGAGCATGCCGACGTCGGTGAACCAGGGGACGCCGTAGATCTTGCCGTCGAAGCTGTTGGCCGTGATCGTGGGCTCGAGAAAGTCCTGGCGCATCTCTTCGGTGAAGCGGTCGGAGAGGTCGAGGATCCATTCGTTGGGACCGAACTGCGAGGGCCAGATGACGTCTCCCCCGATGATGTCGATCGACCCGCTCCCGGCCTGGAAATCGGTGCGCAGCTTGTCGAAGTACTGCCCGGAGTCGGTGGGCATCTCGCGATACTGCACCGTGATGCCGTCGGGGTTCTCTTTGTTGAACTTCTCGAGAACCTTGCCGTAGGTACCAGTCGCGTCCGGTCCCATTGAGAAGATGAGGGTGCCCTCGGGCACGGTCTCGGCGCCGGTGAAACCCGATGCCACCCGGCCGCAGGAGCTGAGCACACCGGCTCCGAGAATCCCGGCGCCGCCCAACTTGAGAAAGTCCCGGCGATTCAGGCCCCTTCGGGGAGCCTTGCGGCTCTGACCCATGACCTCGAGCTCCTCCCTGTCGGCGACCCCCCTGTAATGGCGGCTTACCCGGGCCTGCAGTGCAGAAACCAGATCGAACCGCAACTCACATCGGAGTCACTTGGTCACCTTCCCTCCATGGGTCATGCGCTGCATGCGGGTGCGTGCGCCGGCTAGCGGCCGCCGACGATGCGGACGTTGCCATTGCCGTCGTCTTGAACGAGATCAATGGTGACACTTTCGCCGTCGGTCGCGAAGACGGTGCACTGAAAGAGAGTCCCCTCGTCGACCGTGATGTCGTCGGGGCAGTCGACCCTCTCTATCTCTGCGAACGGCAAGTTAGGCACCAGATCCGGAGAGGCCTCTATCTGACTCTCGATGGGATTCGTATCGAGTGGCTGCGGCCTGATGAAGAGCACGTAGACGCCCAGGATGATGACGACCAGCGCGCACGCACCTCCCAGGAACAGCCAGAGTCTCTTCCTGCTCGGCTGCCGTGAATCGTTCGATGGTTCGATCGTGCGCATGACGCGTTTCGCTCCCATCGAGCGTGAGACGGGCGATGCTAGATCAGGCTACTGCCCTTCTCCGGGATCGCTGCGCTCTTTCTCTCCGCGTCGGTCGACACTCGGAGTACGAGAGCGGCGCAATCGTCGCGGTGACCCTTCTCGCCCTGCCAGGTCATGAGGACCTCGTCTATCGAGGCACAGATGTCGCCGGCGCTCATCCCCAGACATCGACGCAGCACCTGGCGAAATCCCTCCTCGCCGAGCATGTTGCGAGGTGCGCCGGCCTCGGTAAGGCCGTCGGTGAACAGCACCAGCGCGTCTCCCTGTTCGAGCTGAATGGTGTGCTCGCTCAAATCAGGGGCTGCAAAGAGACCGAGCAGCATGCCGTCGCCGCCTGCGCTTTCAACCATTCCGCTTTGGCGGATCACCATGGGCTTCGGATGTCCTGCGCTGGCGATGGTTATGCGCGGGGATTGGTCGAGACTGATCGTAGCGAACACGGCGCTGAGGAACCTCTCTTCGCTCTGCCGGAGAAGAGCCTTGTTGACCTGGTAGAGCACGTGGACGGGGCGCGTCAGGCGCATCGCGTTAGCCCGGAGGGTGTAGCGCGCAAGAGCGGTAGTCGCCGCGGCGGCGGCCCCGTGGCCCTGCACGTCGCCCATGACCACGCCCCAGTCCCCGTCGGTGGTCTCGAACAGGTCATAGAAGTCACCGCCCACTTCCAATGTCTCGGCGGCCGGTCGGTACAGAGCAGCGACGTCGAAGCCCCGGATACTAGGGAGCTCGGGAGGGAGCAGGCTACGTTGCAGGATGCGCGCCATGGTCGAGAACTTGACCCGACTCTCGTCCACGGCCTGAAAGAGCCGGGCGTTGTAGAGCTGCAGAGCCGCCCGGCGCGCCAGCTCGACGGTCAACTCAAGGTCGGCATGGTCGTAGCGCCGTTCGCTGTGCGAGGACACCAGCGTCGCAGCCCCAAGCGTCTCGCCGTGCGCGACCAGCGGAACGATCATGCACGAGTGCATTCCCAGCTCGCTAACGATGCGGAGGTACTCGGGATTGTTGGCGGTCTCTCGGAGCAGTTGAGCGTCGATCTCGCCATAGATCTCGGGCTCTCCGGTGCGAAGAACCCGCGGCACCCCCGTCGTTGCGTTCGGATCATGGGGATGTGACTCGTGGAGCTCGACGATGAGCGACTCTTTCGCGGGATCAACGTGCGCTACTGCTGCCCGGGTGATCACGCCGTCGTCTGCAACCATGTTCACCGTGCTCCAGTCGCAGAGATAAGAGACCGTCAAAGCGACGAAGGTGTCCAGAGTCGTCTGATAGTCGAGCGACTTGGACAGCTCGGTCCCCGACTGCGTCAAGAACTCCCGATCGAGCACTGCTCGCTTTAACGCTCTCTCGTCCGCGACCCGCTTGGTCACGTCTTGCAGCACGAGCATGGCTACGGGTGCACCGGCGGCGCTCGGCAGGCGACGCGCGGTGATCTCCACGAATCGAGCAGGGCTCGCGCCCGTCCGCTCGAAAACCTCAGAGGGCGCCTCGTCGGCGAAGCCCGCCTCAATAGTCTCGGTCAACCGCCCCGCGTCAATAAAGAAGCGTGCAATCGGCGCACCCACGACGGCGTCCGATGCACCTTTGCGCCGCGTGGCGGACAGGATGTCTTCCGCCGTGCGATTGCATGCGAGCATCACACCGTGCGCGTCGATCGTGGCGACCCCTACCGGAATGGCCTGAAGCAGCTCCTCGAGATATCTCGAGGCCTGGGGTTGGGTGAGCCCCAGCGCCGAAGATGGCTCCGTGTTCAGAGTCTTCTCCCTCACCTTCTCATTGTCCGCCCAGTGACTCTCTTGCGCTGCGTCTCGTCAGAGTAGTGCTAAGTGTTCACCTTCGGCTACGCTTTCAGACGGCGCGCCGCAGACAGGACATAGAGGGCAATTAGAAGCTGCAGGGCGAAGGCACCCAGTTGCACGACGTTGTCGAACAGGGAGAAGGGCCCTGTGTGGGTCGCGTGCCAGAAGAGATGGGGCAGGACGTAAACGACCCACGCCAGAGCGGCCGCCTGCGATAGACGTCGCTCAACCCGCACGGCTCCGACCAGGGCGACGACGGCGAGCGCACAAAAGAGCGCGCCCACATCGACTATCAAGTGCTCGTTGAAATCTCCTAACGGTGCTACCCAGCCCCGACCGAACGGAAAGTCCCTGTAGAAGCTGCGAGCAGACGCGAGCGCCCATATGCCGACGACGAGTTGCGGCAAGCCCAGGACCACGAGGCCGAGCCTTATGCGTTTGCGAGTTCGGTAGGAAGACTGCAGCATCGCCACCACCAAATCTATTGGTTACGCGCAAAGGCCGGCGATGTTCGCCGGCCCCTCACGAGGATACAGCTTCGGGAGTCCCCCTACGCCCGACCCTCGATCTCGTACTCGCGCAGGAAGCCCTCGAAGAGTCGCTTGTGGCCCTCCTCGTCATGCAGGATCGTGATCACCATGTCGTTGGTAACGGGATCGATCTCGTCCGTGAACTCGATGATGTCGTTGTAGTGCTCGATGGCTCCAGCTTCGGCCTCGATCACGCCTCTGATCACATGGACGATGTCGGTCTGCTCGTTGGGCGGCTGCAGGTACTTTTGCTCGGCCGAGAACTCCATCGAGCCCGGAACCACTCCGTAGAGCTCCTTGATGCGTTCACCGAACTGCTGTGCATGTCCGAGCTCCTCTTGGACGTCCTCCTTGAGCGACTCGATGATCTCCTGCGCGCGCACTCCGTCCGGGTTGATCGAGCTGGACATGTAACTCATGACGGTCTCGATCTCCATCCAGTAAGCCTTCTCGAGCTTCTTGATGAGCTCTTCGCGCTTGGCGTTGTTCTCCTCGCTCATGATTCCGCGCCCGGTGTGTCGAATGCCCATATCCAACCTCCTGAAATGTTGCGGTTGCCCTTGATTCTCCCGTGCTCTGCAAATTAGGGAGCCCTCTCGGATGTCCTATCCACGAGGTGCCCTCGTAAACGGGTCGAGCACTCACTCAGAGTGCGCGATCAACTCCAGGGTGCGAAGAGTGATCTCGAGGTCGCTCCAACCCTCTCGTGGAGCGTCTGCCTTGAGTTCCTCGAGGAACCCGTCTACGGAGGGGTGGTCGGAAGGGACGCCGGCGGCGGCCCAGAAGATCAAAGCGGAGCTGCGCTCGGTGGGCCCCCACCACTCCTCGGCCCACTCACGGGACCAGCGCAGCGCCCACTCGGCGGTCTCCGAGCGAGGGCCCTCGGCCGCCCAATAGGCGCTCGCGGCGGCGAACGTGGGATAGGCGCCGCCCGTGAACTTGCCCTCCTGGTCGGCCTCCGACCGCAGCAGGTCGAGTGCACGGGGGCCGGGATCTCGCCCTACGGCCAGCAGCGCGCACGAGGCCACCGCCGTCGCCCACACGCGCCCGGCGGCGTAGTCCTCGAGGAGACCCGGTACGTCGTCGGGCGCATCGAGCCACGCCCCCGCCGGAGTGCGCGCCGTCTGGAGCCAGTCGGCCGCGACCACGGCGGCGGGTTCCTTGGAGAGTCCGATCAACTTCAGGTGACACAACGCGAGGCCGGTGACGCCGGGTGAGAGCCGGCCGGTGGGTCCCGTGAAACCTCCGGTCGCGTCCTGACCGGGAATGGACGGAAGCGCACCGGGTTGGTCGCCGGCAAGGTGCAGGGCGCGCCACGCTCTCCACTCGTCTCCCTCTGCCAGCACCCGCTCGAGCGCGCGCTCGACGTCGAGGCTCATGATGAGACGATAGCGGCGGCAACCAGTTAACCGGAAGACGTGGATCCGGACCTGGCCCGACCAACGCCGTCAAGCTCATTGAAGCAATCATCAGTTAGCCTCGCCTGTCATGGACGACCAGCCATTGACCCAATCGCTCTGGCACTCGATCACGCCGGTCTACGAAGCCATCCTCGAGCACCCGTTCCTAACCGGACTTGCGGACGGCTCGCTCGACGAGAAAGCCTTTCGGTTCTACGTGGTACAGGATTCGCACTACCTACGGGACTACGCACGAGCCCTTAGCATCTGCTCGGCGCGCGCTCCGCTGGAAGACGACATCTTGATGTTCGCTCGTCACGCCGGCGGCGCCATCGAGGTCGAACGCTCGCTGCACGAAAGCTTCTTTGCCGACTTCTCCTTGACCGAGGACGACGTTAGAGCCGAGCCCGTCGCCCCCACGACCCTCGCCTACACAAGCTACTTGCTGGCGACCGCGTACGGAGGTGACTTCTCGGACGCGCTGGCCGCGGTGCTGCCCTGTTACTGGATCTACTGGGAGGTCGGCAAGGAACTGCTGAAGTCGGCGTCGCCCAATCCCCTGTACCGGCGCTGGATAGACACCTACGGCGGCGAAGAGTTCGGGGCCATCGTCACCGAGGTGCTCGCGCTGACCGACCGGATTGGTTCCGCAGCATCCCCCGAGCAGCGCGAACGGATGCGCGCTCACTTCGTCACCACCAGCCGCTACGAATGGATGTTTTGGGACATGGGTTTCAGGCAACAGCAATGGCCGGCCTAACGAACCACCGGACTTACGACGCTCCGATCAAGATCGGTGTGTCGTCCTGTCTGCTCGGCGAGAAGGTCCGCTTCGACGGCGGTCACAAGAAGGACTCGTTCCTGACCGACCTCTTCGGCCGGTACGTGCAATGGGTGCCGGTGTGCCCCGAAGTCGAAGTCGGCATGCCGACCCCGCGCGAGCCCATTCGGTTGGCTCTGCGCGATGGATCCGTGCATCTCGTCGCGCCCAAGAGCGGCACCGATCACACGCACGCGATGGAGAGCTATTCCGTGCGGCGCGCCGGCGAGCTCGGGAGCGAGAACTTGTGCGGCTACGTCTTCAAGAAGGACTCGCCCTCGTGTGGCGTGTGGCGTGTGCGCGTCTACAACGAGGAGGGAATGCCTGAGCGCAACGAGCGAGGCCTCTTTGCCCGAGCCCTGATCGAAGCTTGGCCGCAGCTCCCGGTAGAGGAAGAGGGCCGGCTTTCGGATCCTAAGTTGCGCGAGAACTTCATCGAGCGAGTGTTCGCGTATGACCGGCTCAGGAGGCTCTTCGATTCGAACTGGAGCATCGGCGACCTCGTGGCGTTTCACACGGCCCACAAACTGACTCTCATGGCGCATTCCTTGGAGCACTACAAGTCGCTGGGGCGGCTGGTCGCAGTTTCTAAGAAGGTGGACCGGGGGGAGCTGCGCTCGATCTACCAGCGCGAGTTCATGGGGGCCATGGAGCGGCTTGCGACGACGAAGCAGCACGCAGGAGTGCTCCAGCACATGCACGGCCACGTCTCGGACAAACTCGACCACGACGGCCGCCGCGAGCTTCTGGGCTTGATCGAGGACTACCGACTGGGCCTGGTTCCGCTGATTGTTCCGGTGACGCTATTGCGCCACTACATAAGGCGGTTCGGCATCGACTATCTGGAGGGCCAGGTCTACCTCGACCCGCACCCGAAAGAGCTGATGCTTCGCAACAGGGTCTAGCCCCGAGGCCTCCGTCCCTAGGACACGTGCTCGTTCTCGTGAGATTTCACCCCGCAGCACGACGAAAAAGCTCCGAAGTGTGACGGGCGTCACAGCTCCGCGCGCTATCGGATGGTCGCGTGACATCAATGCGCTCTCTAATCGGCTCCGTCGCCCAGCAATGCCAGGTACTTGCGTTACGACAGCATGGAGTCATCACGCGAACCCAAGCCCTTGCGTTGGGAATGACTTCCTCGGGCATCGACCGACGCCTGAAATCGGGCGAATGGATAAAGCTGTTGCCCGGCACCTACGCGCTTCGTGGCTCAACCCCCTCGTTCAGGCGCCGCGCGACGGCCGCTTATCTGTGGGCGGGTGCAGGAGCACTGCTCTCTCACGACACATCCGGAATGCTTTTCAAGCTGGACGGCGTAAGCGCGCACCGAATAGACGTCTCCTCTCCTCGACGCCTGAGTTCCCACAGGGTCAGAGTCCACCGGAGGGCGACCGAGCGCCTTCGCTCAAGCCGAATAGATGTCGTCCTGGTCACCAGCATCGAGCAGACGCTGCTGGACCTAGGAGCCACCCTCAGCCTCGATCGGCTCGAGCTCGCCTGTGACAGTGCCCTCAGACAGGGCCTCACTCGTTTCCACCGGGTCGCGCGCCATCTGGAAACGTTCGGAGGCAGAGGTGTTGCCGGCGCAGCCGCCCTATCAAAGCTCCTGAAGCTTCGGGAGCCATGCCCTCGACCGACAGACAGCGTGCTGGAGGTCGAGTTCCTACAGCTCATGCGAAGGTTCGATCTACCTTTGGCAATCACCCAGTTTCCCGTGGCCCTGCGCGACGGGTTGACCGTGCACATCGACTTTGCTTACCCGGCTGAAAGGCTAGCCATCGAGATAGACGGTGTGCGGTGGCACTCAGGTGTTCGAGCCATCAAATGGGACAACGAACGACAGAATCTTCTCGTTAGCCTGGGATGGCGGGTTCTGCGCTTCGAGTGGGACGACGTGATCCATAGGCCCAGGCTGGTCGCCCAGCAGATTCTTGATGCCCTCGCCCAGCAACAGGTCGAACTCGACGTCGGCTACTGATTCTCTGGATGCTTTTCCTCGCTCGGCGGGGCTTAATCACACGAGAACCGCGTGGCGCGCCTGGGACTTGCGACGCGGCCCTCGCACCGGCGTCGGGCCACCGACGTTCCCGCGACTCTCGTCGAAGCACTACCCTTTCAACCCATGCCGAAGATCGTGTTGGTCGAGGGCGATATCACGATGCAGCACGTGGATGCGATCGTGAACGCTGCGAACTCGTCGCTCATGGGAGGCGGGGGTGTCGACGGCGCCATCCATCGCGCCGGCGGCCCGACCATCAAGCAGGAGTGCGAACGACTGCGCGCCGAGCAACTCCCGGACGGGCTTCCGACCGGACGAGCGGTCGCAACCTCGGCGGGCGAGCTCGAAGCGAAGTGGGTCATCCACACCGTGGGTCCGACCTACGCCAGGTCAGAGGACCGCTCGCACCTGCTCGCGTCGTGCCACACCGAGTCGCTGCGCGTGGCAGACGAAGTCGGCGCCCGGACCGTTGCCTTTCCCGCCATCTCGACCGGCGTCTACCGCTACCCGGTCGATCAGGCCGCCGGCATCGCCATCTCGTCGGTGGCCGGCGCCGCCACCGAGGTCGACGAGGTCCGTTTCGTCCTGCACGGGGCCGAGGCCTATGCCGCCTTCGAGCGGGCGCTCAGGCGGACCGAAGAGGAACGAGGTCGTTAAGTGGGCGACCTCAGAGTTGGAGTCACGGGACCAACGGGCGAGATCGGCCGAAGCCTGGTTCGAGCGCTCGATCGCTCCAAAGACGTCGGCCGCATCGTCGGCATGGCACGCCGTCCGTTCGATCCGGGGGCCGAGGGACTCAAGAAGGTCGAGTACCGGCGGGGTGACATCCTCGACAGAGCATCGGTCGATTCGCTGGCCGCGGATGTCGACGTGCTCGTGCACCTCGCGTTCATCATCTTCGGCGACAAGGCCGAGAGCCGGCGAATAAACCTACAGGGCTCACGCAACGTCTTCGAGGCTGCGTTGGAAGCGGGAGTCGAGAGACTCGTCTACACCTCGTCGGTCGCGGCCTACGGCTTTCACGACGACAACCCGGACTGGCTCACAGAGGACATTGAGCCGCGTGGATCGGACGAGCACCACTACTCCGCGCAAAAGGCCGAGGTAGAGGAACTGCTGGCGAATCTCGCCTCGGCGACGGGTCGGTCGACCGGCGTGTACATCTTCCGTCCCTGCATCGTCGCGGGCCCCAATGCGCTCATGCTCATCAAGAAGATCCCCTACGTGAGCATCGGCAGAAAGCTGCCCGACGGAGCTCGTAAGGTCGTCGGCGCGCTGCCGCTGCTCCGCCCGGTTCTTCCCGACCCCGGAGTCCCCTTCCAACTCGTGCATCACGACGACGTAGCGAGTGCGATGGTGGCGGGCGTACTAGGTTCGGGGCAACCCGGGCCGTACAACCTCGCAGCCAACGGCGAGATCACCATCTCCGATCTCGCGCATGCCCTCGGATGGTACGCGGTTCCGGTCGCAGAGCTGCTCCTTGACGCGACCGCAAAGATCGTCTCGACGCTGCCTCTCATGCCGGTGGAGGCGCGCTGGATCAACGCCCTCACGGTCCCCGTACTGGCGGACTGCGAACGAGCGCGTGTGCAACTGGGCTGGAAGCCCAAGCACGACGCGCTGGAGACCCTGTCCCAAACCGTCGCCGCGGCGCGGGCTCAGGGTCTGCTCAGCGCCAAGGAGAAGTCGCTGGCAGCAGGAACCACTTAGGGTCGTCTCATCCCGAGCGGGGGCGGCCTAGACAGTCAGGGCTTTGTCGAGCAGTTCGCTTCCCTCCTGCTCGTGCACGGTCGGGCTTCCCGTCGCAGGACTGCCCGACTCGGCCCGCGCCGCCCTCCGGAGCTTGAAGCGCTCGGGGAGATCCGCCCGGATGTTGCCGTAGACGAACCACCAGGCCCCCATGTTCTCGGGCTCGTCCTGGACCCAGAGAACCTCCTTTGCATTCGGATAGCGATCGAGGATCTCGTAGATCTGCCCTTTCGGGAACGGATAGAGCTGCTCGACGCGCACGATCGCGACATCCGCAGCGCGCTCGTCGCGCTGGTTCATCAGAGTCAGGCCGATCTTGCCGGTGCATAAAACCACGCGCTTGATCGCCTCTCGGTCGGAGATCCGCGTGTCGTCCAGCGTCTCGATGAAATGACCCGAGGTGAAGTCGGCGAACTTGCTGCGTGCATCCGGATTGCGGAGCAGAGACTTCGGCGTCATGACGATGAGGGGCTTGCGCACAGAGCGGTGCATCTGCCGTCTGAGCAGATGGAAGTACTGCGCCGGTGTAGTCGGTTGAGCCACCTGCATGTTGTCCTCGGCGCACAAGGTCAGGAACCTCTCGAGACGAGCGCTCGAGTGCTCGGGGCCTTGTCCCTCGAAACCGTGCGGTAACAGCAGCACGAGGCCGCTCTCCTGCTCCCACTTGTCTTCGCCCGAACTTATGAACTGATCGACGACGATCTGCCCGCCGTTGACGAAGTCACCGAACTGTGCCTCCCAGCACACGAGTGCGTCGCCGTTCGCCACCGAGTACCCGTAATCGAAACCCATCGCTGCGTACTCGCTCAACAGAGAATCGAAGCAGCGGAAGCGAGCCTGGTTGCTCGAGAGGTCGTTGAGGGGCGTGTATTCCTCGCCCGTTCTGTAGTCGACCAGGACACTGTGACGCTGGCTGAACGTGCCGCGCCGAGAGTCCTGCCCGGACAGCCGCACGTCGGTGCCTTCCATCAGCAGCGACCCGAAGGCGAGCGCCTCTCCGTGCGCCCAGTCGATCGCGTCCTGCTCGAGGATCGATGCGCGCTTCTCGATCATCTTCTTCAGTTTGGGATGCGGTTCGAATCCCTGAGGGAAGCTGGTCAGAACTTCGTGAACGTGTTCGAGTCGCGCGGCCTCAGCTCCGGTCTCGACGGCCGGCAGCACGCCGACGACCTTCGGGGGTTGCGCGACCACCGGTTCCGGCAGTTTCGACTCCCTGGTCTCCTCGAACGCCTCTTTGAGCCGGGCGCGGAACTGGTCCAGAGCGTCTTCAGCCTCCTCGACCGTGATCTCTCCGGCGTTCAGCAGTTGCTCGGTGTAGAGCTTCCTGACGCTGCGCCGTTCGTCGATCTTGGCGTACATGAGCGGCTGGGTGAAAGCCGGCTCGTCCGCCTCGTTGTGTCCGTACTTCCGGTAACAAACGAGGTCGATGACGACGTCCTTCTTGAAGTGCTTCCTGTACTCGTAGGCGAGCCGCGTGACGCGCACGCACGCTTCGGGATCGTCGCCGTTCACGTGAAAGATGGGGCACTGCACCATCTTGGCGATGTCGGTCGCGTAGGTCGAAGATCGCCCGGCATGCGGAGCGGTGGTGAACCCGATGAGGTTGTTGACCACGAGGTGGACCGTTCCACCGGTTTGATAACCGCGCAGCTGGCTTAAGTTAAAGGTCTCTGCGACCACCCCTTGACCCGCGAAGGCCGCGTCACCGTGAAGCAGTAGTGGCAGCACCCTTCCGGTCGAGTCGTCTCCCAACAGGTCCTGCTTGGCGCGCGCCATGCCCTCGACAACGGGATCGACCGCCTCGAGGTGGCTCGGGTTCGACGCGAGCACAACCGCGATGTCGTTTCCGGCCCTGCTGGTGAAGCGACCGGTCATGCCGAGGTGGTACTTGACATCGCCGGACCCCTGAACGGTGTCGGGGTCTATCTCGCCCTCGAACTCCCTGAAGATCTCCTTAGGCGGCTTTCCGACGATGTTGGCGAGCACGTTGAGCCGGCCTCGGTGGCTCATGCCCATGATGACCTCGATGTGCTCCTCGTCGGCAGCGCGCTCGATGAGCGCGTCGAGCATCGCGATCGTGCTCTCGGCCCCCTCGAGCGAGAAACGCTTGTTGCCGGTGTACTTGGAGTGCAGGAATCGCTCGAAGGCCTCGGCGGCGCCGATACGGTCGAGGATGTGGATCTTCTCTTCCTTCGGGAGATCCTCCAGCTTGCCCTCAACGCGCTCCTGAATCCAGCGCTTCTCCACGGGCTCGGCCATATGCATGTACTCGACGCCGATCGTCCTGGAGTACGAGTCGCGCAAGATGTCGATGATCTTGCGCAGCGTCTGTTTGCGGGGGCCGGGCAGGCCATCGGTGAGAAACTCCCTGTCGAGGTCCCACAACGTCAACCCGTAGTGGCTGAGGTCGAGCTCGGGATGATGAAGCACCTCCCACCCGATGGGGTTGAGCTCTGCGATCAAATGGCCTCGCACCCGGTACATGTTGATGAGCTGCATGACGCGACTCTGCTTCTCGAGCGTCGCGTCGACATCATCGAAGGCGGCAAAGTCGCGGCTCCACCGGACGGGTTCGTAGGGAATCTTGAGGCTGGCGAAGAGCTCGTCGTAGAAGCGATTGGTCCCCTGCAACAGGTCGTGAACGAGCGCAAGGAACTGGCCCGACTCGGCCCCCTGGATCACGCGGTGGTCGTAGGTCGAGGTAACCGTGATGACCTTGGCCACTCCCATCCGCGCAATCATCTTGGGATCGGACGCTTCGAACTCACCCGGGTAAGTGATCGCGCCGGTTCCGACGATGAGCCCCTGGCCCTTTACGAGCCGGGGCACGCTCTGCGTGGTCCCGACCGTGCCGGGATTCGTGAGCGTGATCGTGGTTCCCGAGTAATCGTCCGGCGCCAGCGAGTTGGTCTTGACCTTGTGGATCAGGTTCTCGTACGCGTTCCAGAAGCCGGCGAAGTCGAGCTCGTCGGCCTCCTTGATGTTTGGCACGATGAGGATCCGCTGTCCGCTGCGCTCGAGGTCGACGGCCAGCCCGAAATTGACGTGCTTGGGAACCACGACGTGGGGCTTGCCGTTCACCGACGCGTAGCTCGCCTTCATGGCGGGTCGAGCCTCGAGCGCCTTGAGGATGGCCCACCCGATGATGTGCGTGAAGCTGACTTTGCCGCTCTTGGTCGCGGCGAGATAGCGGTTGATCGTACGGCGATTCTCCTCGAGCAGTTTGGCGGGGACGGTGCGAACCGAGGTCGCGGTCGGCACCTCGAGCGAGGCCTCCATGTTCTCTGCGATCTTGGCGGCAATGCCCCGCAGCGGTGCCGCGTCCTCGGGGGCCGACTCATCTGGTTCGGGCTCGGGCTTGCGCGCGGGCGGCGGTTGTTCCGGCGCGCTTCGGGCCTTATCGGGCCGCGCGGCCGTCGCCTTCGCGGTCGCACCCGTGCCCTCCTGTCCCACCCTCTGGGGCTGGTAGTCCTCGAAGAACTCCCGCCAGGACTCGCCCACCGACTGCGGTGACTCCTGATACTGGCGGTACATCTCGTCGACGAGCCAGATGTTCGGCCCGAAGGTTTCCTGCTGCTCGATCTCCTTGTTGCTCATGCGCCCCGTTTCCGGCTGGGATGAGGCCGTCTGGCCGGCCGCTCCGGCAGTCGCGGTTCTTGCCGTCTTTCTTTCGTTCCTAGAGTAGTGGCCTCGGGCCGAGAGCGGAAACAGACTGGGTAGGCGCCCCGGTAAGGTGACCGGCCTCATCGAGGCAGGAATCCGAGCCCCCGAAGCGACGTTGTGACTTGAGTCGGTCCCCACCCTCGCGTGGAATTAGGAGCCAGTTTGTTTCTGGATCAACGACGGCGCAAGACTAAGTCCGAGAAAGAGCGACCTCAGTTGGTGGGGCCGCTCTTTCTGTTGATCATGTTGTCGACGTTTGCCTACTTCGTCTCGGTCGGTGCGCTGCAGCCGACGCTCCCGCGCTTCATCGAGGGGCCACTTGGGGGCGATGACGTCGCCGTCGGCGTCGGCATCGCGGGTTTCAGTCTCTCGGCCGTGCTGATGAGGCCGTTCGTCGGACGCATCAGCGACGCCTACGGGCGACGGATCCTGATCATCTCGGGCGGGCTGTTGGTCGGAATCTCGTCTCTCGGGCTCATATGGGCTACGACGCTGCCGTTGCTGATCTTCCTGCGCTTCGTATCGGGCATCGGCGAGGCCGCCTTCTACGTTGGCTGCGCGACCATCATCAACGACCTCGCTCCCAATGAACGGCGCGGAGAGGCGCTCAGCTACTTCTCGCTGGCACTGTTCGGGGGCCTAGCGGCGGGTCCGATCGTCGGCGAGCTGGCGCTCGAGCGCTTCGGCTACGACGCGGCCTGGCATATCGCGACCTGGACGGCGGTGTTTGCCGCGCTGCTCGGTCTCGTCGTGCGCGACACGCGACCGGAGGTGGTTCGGAGCAAGGGTCTGCAGAAGGGGGGCCGGATCGTTCATCCCGCGGGACTTCTGCCCGGTTCGGTTCTGGCCTCTGCCATCCTGGGTCTGGCGGGATTCTCGACCTTCATTCCGCTCTATGCGCTTGAGATCGGGCTCGATGGCTCGCGGCTCGTCTTCGGTTTCTTCTCTGTGATCGTTCTGGGCATCAGGTTGTTCGGCGCTCGCATTCCAGACCTCCTCGGGGCGCGCAAGGCCGGTCGAATCGCGCTGGTGGCGAACACGGCGGGGTTCCTCGTGATGGCGTTGTGGGCCGCTCCCGCAGGACTCTTCATCGGGACCGCGCTGTTCTCCATCGGTCAATCACTGGTGTTCCCCGCGCTGATGTCGTTGGCACTTGGCAACGCTCCTCCGGAGGAACGCGGAGCGGTCGTCGGTACCTTCACCGCGTTCTTCGACCTTGCATTCGGAATTGGAGCGATAAGCCTCGGGTGGGTGGCATCGCAATTCGGTTACGCGGGGGTGTTCTTCGGTGCAGCGATCGCGGCCGCGTTGGGATTGGGGGCGTTGCAGATGGCGACCAAACCCCTGTCGGAGCGAGTACCTCAGACCACCTGATTCGGCGGCGTGCCGAGGCCCTCGACCTTCGACCCTCCCTCGGACTATCGGGGGTTCTGCGTCCGGCAACCGCCCACCGATCGCCAGACGACAAACGTCTACGAGCTCAGCCCTGCGTCGCCGTTCCGACTGCTAGGCTTTGCGGGCAATCCATGGCGGCCGTAGCTCAGCCAGGTTAGAGCACCCGGTTGTGGTCCGGGATGTCGCCGGTTCAAATCCGGTCGGTCGCCCTCTTTGATCGTGGCGCTCGTGGCCGAGGTCTTGCTTTTTGGGTCGAGATGTTCGCCCAGCGAACATCTCTCCCAACAATCGGACACGAACGCCCACAATCCCGAGGCCGACTACAATGCCCGACGGGTCGCTAGCTCAATTGGCAGAGCAACGGACTCTTAATCCGTAGGTTCAGGGTTCGATTCCCTGGCGACCCACGCACGCATTTGACCTGCTCCTTCGCGATCGATTGCCCTTCGTTGACCGGCTACGAGGCATCGCGTGCCAACGGATTGCCAACGTCGGCAAAGCCGGAACCCAGTGCCTTCTCGAGCGCCGCCGCGGCTTCACGCGGACCGTCTTGCCACGCGTGCTGATAGACCGCGACCGTGAACGCCGGCGACGCGTGCCCCAGTACCGCGGAGACGATCACGCCATGTACACCTTGGCGCCCGAGCTCGGTAGCCACCGCATGGCGCACGTCGTGCAGTCGGGTGGACGGATGCAAGCCGGCCAAACGTCCGAACCGCTTGAAGGCATGTGTGAAGGAGTCGGGATGTAGAAAGGAGCCATCGCCCCGTTCGCACACCAGGGCGATCGGAGCGCCTTGCTCGTCCAACGGATCGCACCACCTCGTGCCTAGAGTCGTGCGTCGTTCGAGCTGCTCGCGTCGGTGACCGCGGAGGCGCTCGACAGCGAAGCCCGGCATCTGGATACTGCGGCGGGCTCGCTTGGTCTTCAGCGCCGTGAAGGAGATCGTCCCGACCGGATCAGGGCCTGGTAGCCGCTGGACTCCGCGGCGGATTTGGAGGATGCGTGACCTCAGATCCACGTCCTCCCACGCAAGACCGAGGATCTCGGAGCGGCGGGCTCCGGTCACCACGCTCAGAAGTAGCGGGATCTCCCAGATCGTGCCGGACGAGGCGTCGACCAGAGTGGTTAGCTGCTGTGGCGTCGGCCAGTGGAACTCCCGTCGTCGAATGCGCGGGCGCTTGACCGCGACAACGGGGTTGGCTGGGATGAGCCCCTCCTCCACCGCCTGGCGTAGAGCGGAACCAAACACGCCGCGTACCTGGGCTATCGTCGCCGCCGACAACCCCCTTTCCTGCATACGGATGAGCACGGCACGGACGTGGCCGGGCCGAAGCCTAGCGAGCTCGAGGCCGCCGATTAGCGGCGCGATCTCCCGTCGGATGTAGCCCTCGTACGACTCGAGGGTCAAGGAGCGGACTCCGCGGGCACGCTGGTATCCGACCCATCGAGTCAGGTACTCGACCAGCGTGATCCGCTCTGGGCAGGGGTCACCTCCTGCTTCGACGTGGCGGATGAACTCGTGCAGGGCGCTTTCCGCTTCCTTCTTCGTTGCGAAGCCGCTCTTGCTCTTTTGGCGGCGTCTACCTGTGACTGTGTGAGGACCGACATCGACGATGAACTCCCACGTACGCCTCTTCCGGACATGTCCTCTCACCTGGGCCTCCTTTGCTGGTCCTAGCAACCAACCCAAGAAGACCAGCAGAACCTACGGATTTCGCATCCGTTGATCGGCCCGTGACGAGGGAGGACGCGGCCGTTGCCAACGGTGTGTCAACGCTCGCAGGGTGTCGGGTGACGTTGCCTCTGCAGCGGATGAAGGACCCTGCGGCTATCACGACTGATCGAGGCAGCACGTCGTGAGGGACGCTAGCTCGTGACGTCCGACGAATACTTCGCACAGCTCCCCCGCTCAGCGCTACCCAGAAATCATCGTTCTCCGCCATGCGCGACTCAAGTCTGGCTGCGGGGGATCCTGATCGTCGAGCACATGTGTCATCTGGATCGGTCTTGCGGATCGTCCTTTCAGACTCCACTGCGCGCCGCTGCCAGTGAGGGGCACGGCGTCGATACCGGTTCGCCCGTACGCGCTGATCGAGGAGCATCAATGATCCAATCGTCCCGCCTCACACGGTGACGACGACTTTTCCTCGAGCGTGCCCCTGTCCGACATAACCGAGAGCCCGAGCGCTCTCGACTAGCGGGTACGTCCTGTCGATGACGGGTGTGACCTTTCCTGATTCGATGAGCTCCTTGAGATAGACGAGGTCTTTGTTGTTCTCCATCGAAAGGAAAGGGCGCAGCCTTTGGCGCACGAACAGCGATACCGCGCGCGCCTTGACGATGCGGCCCAATGGCCCGATCCAGCGACCGCCCGAGCCTCTGTTGGGTATGTAGGTGCCCTTGGGGGCGAGCACGCGTCTGCACTCCGAGAGCGAGTGAGCTTCCACATTGTCCAGGATGACGTCATAACGCTGCCCGCTCTGGGTGAAGTCTTGCTTCGTGTAATCGACGACATGGTCTGCGCCGATCGAGCGGACCAGGTCCACATTCCTCGTGCTGCATACGCCGGTCACTTCCGCTCCGAGCGACTTAGCTATCTGGACGGCGTACGTGCCCACACCTCCCGATGCGCCAGTGATCAAGACCTTCTGTCCCGGCTGCACCTCTCTCTTGTCGCGAAGAGCCTGAAGAGCAGTTGTCGCTGAAACCGTCACCGCCGCGGCTTGCTCGAACGTGAGATTGGCCGGCTTGGGCACGAAGTTGCGCTCTTTCGCACACGCGTACTCGGCCAAGGCGCCGGCCGTGCACCAGCCGAACACCTCATCCCCCGGCTGAAACCGCGTCACGCTCTTACCGACCGCTTCGACGACCCCTGCGACGTCCCTTCCCGGGATGCTGTTCCTCGGTTTGCGCAACCCGAACGCCAGGCGGACGACGTACGGCATGCCCGTCATGACGAGATAGTCGCCCGGATGGACGGCGGCCGCTTGAACGCGAACCAATACGTCGCGATCCCCGACAGCCGGCTTGTCTATCTCCTTTAGTTGGAGGACGTCGGGCGGTCCGTACTCCTCCTGCACGATCGCCTTCATAGATTCTGCTCCTATTCGTCCGTTCTCATCTCGACGCTCTTTATGGGGATCCTTCATCAACCGGATCCACCATCGGTCTCGAGTCGCGATGCCAGTCGCCACATGTGAACCGCGATGCTGATCATCCAGATCAGAAGGAGCGAACTGGCAGACATGCTGATGGTCATCGCTAATCCGGAGAACCCCGTCGATGCCTGGGCGATGCCGCCGGTCACCGTGGCGAGACCGCCTGCCAGCCCAACCGCGCCGAGCCACTTGGGATAACGAGAACTACGAAGAACGGCTATGCCGTAGAGCGACAAAGTCAAGCCGAACAAGATGCTCACTAGGCTGGCCAACCCGATCTCGATCTGCCGTACGGCAAAAGCCGCCTCAAAGCGATCCGCTGCTCTTGACCGGTTGCAGCGGCCCAACGGTCGACCATCGACTTCAGCGCGACGCCATCGACCGCTTGCAAGGCGGCGGCCACGCGTCCCCAGTTCGATGCACGCCCCGGCTCCAGCGTCGCTGCCAGCACGACGAGCGCGGCGCCGAGTGCGGCGATGCCCGCGAACTGCCCGATATGGCTCCATACCCACAGCGTGTCGGTGGCGTACTCGGAGAATGCGGCCGGAGCGTGCCCGGGGTCGGCGTTGCTCGGATGAAGCATCGTCGAGGCGAACAGAACCAATGCCCCGACAACTGCGGCAACAGCTCCCAGTCGAGCCAGATGACCAGACGTGGCCGCCTGTCCGCTCACCACCGAGGAAGAGACGGGTCCTCGCGCCGTATCCACATCCCGCTCCGCCACTGTCGTCAACATCCCGCTGTACCTCCTCGCTCGGACGACTCTCTCTCTTTCGCTCGTGCTCCTGTGGGTTAGCGCCCAACGCGACCTGTTTCGTAGGCCCACATCGCGATCTCGACGCGGTTCCGAGCGTTGAGCTTGCGCATGAGGCTTGCGAGGTGAGTCTTGACGGTGCTGATGCTGATGTGCATGTCGTCGGCGATCTCGTGGTTGGTCCAGCCCCGAGCCACTGGGATCAGGATCTCTTCTTCCCGGCTGGTGAGCGACTCGATGGGTTGAGCTGGTGGCTCACCGACACGCGTGCCAGCAAAGGCAACGAGAAGCCGTGCGGTGATGCTTGGCGCGATGAGGGCGTCGCCCTCGGCGGCGGCATGGATCGCCTGAGTAAGCAGGTCGGGTCCGGCATCTTTGAGCAGGAAGCCACGGGCGCCAGCCTTCAAGGCTCCGTGCACGTACTCGTCGAGGTCGAAGGTGGTAATCACGATGACGGCCAGCGGGTCGTCGACCTCAGGGCCGGCGAGCTGGCGGGTCGCCTCGATACCGTCCATCTCGGGCATGCGTATGTCGAACAGGCAAACGTCGGGGCGGAGCTCGCGCGCGAGTGCCACTGCTTCGCGGCCATCGGCGGCCTCGCCGACGACCTCGATGTCCGGTTGAGCGTCGAGGATCATGGTGAGCCCGGCACGCACGATGTCCTGGTCGTCGGCGACGAGCACGCGGATGGTCATGCCTGCGCGCCGCCTGTGCGGAACACGGCGTCGACCGTCCAGCCCCCGCCGGGACCGGGGCCGGCCCGAAGGGTGCCGCCGAGCAGCGTCGCCCGTTCAGCCATGCCGACGAGGCCATAACCCGACGAGGTTTGAGCGGCCGTGGCGGCATCGCCGTCGTCGCGGACGATCAGGCGCACCTGCTCGCCCTCGTCTACGACATCGACGGTGATCCGGGTCGCGTGGCGGGCGTGGCGCACCGCGTTGGTGACCGACTCCTGGGCGATCCGGTAGAGGGCGACTTCCACAGCCGGGGCGAGTTCGTCGAAGTCGCCAGACAGCTGCACGTCGACCCTCGGCCGCCCGTCGACCCGGCGCGCCAGATGTTCGATGTCGGCCACGCCCGGTTGCGGAGCGAAGTCGGCCTCTGCCCCGTCGCGCAAGACACCCACCATGGCGCGCATCTCCTCCAGCGCCCGCGACGCCGCCTCCTCGATGGTCTCGAGCACCTTCCCGGCACGGTCGGGGTGGGAGGCCGCCAGGGTGCGCCCAGCCTGAGCTTGGATGGCGATGGCGGAGATGTGATGACCGACCGTGTCGTGGAGCTCGCGCGCGAGCTGGTTGCGCTGGCGGAGCTTCGCCTGCTCGATGTCGCGGAAGCGGGCGTTGGCGTGGAAGCGGATCGACGCGCCGAGGGCGGCGGAGAACAGGAAGAACCCGTACCCGGCCACCACCTCGCCGGCGCCGGTTGGGTCGGCGACGTGGGTGACGACGAGCCAGACCAGGATGACCCCGAGTCCGATCCCGGCCTCGCGGCCAGCACCCCAACGGAACAGCGAGTACGGCAGCACGAGCGCACCAGAGATGCTCCACAGCAATCCGCTCTCGTTGGTTGCGAGGATCCTCACGACGTCGACCGTCGTGAGGACGCCGAACGCGACCACGACCGCGGCCAGGGGGTGGGTGCGTCGGAACAGCAGCGCGAACGCTACTACGACGCTGACGGCGAGCACGACCGGACGCCACGCCAGGTCCTCGCGAAGCAGTGCCTCCAGCACCGACCACGTCAGTAACACCCCGAGGAGCACCCAGTCCCGCCGTACCCGCACCGGTGCCCGCTCGGGGCGGGGTTCGGCCCATAGCGCCCGCAGGGCATGTCCCACCATGCCCTCAGCTTAGAGAAGTCAAGCCCGCTGTCGATCAGCCGAAAGCGTGAGATACGCGTAGTCCCCCGGTTCAGGACAAGTCGAGCCTGCCGGCCGATGTGCCCGCCAAGACGCTCCGTCATCGTGACGTCATGCCGATCGATCAGGAGGGATCACGCATGACCGCCGAAACGAAGTTCGAACCGTCCAACGTGAACGTGAGGACCAAGATCTCGGCGCTCTGGACGTCGATGCTGTTCGTCTTCGCCTACGTCGACCTCTTCAGCCTCTACCGACCCGACTTCCGGGCCGACCTCGAGGCCGGCGAGATCGCCGGGTTCACCCTCAACCAGGCGTTCCTCTTGGGGGCCACCGCCTATGTCGTGATCCCCAGTCTGATGGTGTTCTGCGCACTCATCCTGCGACCACGGATCAACCGAATCGCCAACACCGCGCTGGGCGTCATGTATGCGCTCACCATCATCGCCGGCGCGATCGGAGAGTGGAACTACTACATCCTCGGCAGCGCCATCGAGGTCGCACTGCTCGCGGCCATCGTCTACTACGCCTGGACCTGGCCGAAAGAGCTCCACCAACCTCCACGACCTGACGAGAGGCCACACCACCGCATCCAACCCGCCGCTCCGTCGATGAGTGGACGTTCCCCCTCATCATGAGGACCTGAGCAGGGATTCCAGTCGATATCAATGAGGGCTCCTCCCGAGAATTTGTGCTTGAAAACGGCATCTCGATAGCCGGAAATCCCTAAAGCAGCGTGCCCCTCCGGGTTTCTTGGGCTTGTGCAGAAGTCCAATCGACCTCGGAGGGGCACGTGACAG
>JBOGWX010000028.1:0-50249 GCA_050694055.1 Actinomycetota bacterium | reverse complement strand
TTGGGCCGCCAAGAGCACGATCTGAGCCCTGGTGACATCACGATACGGCAACGTATACTTCCGCGCTCGTCCCTCCAGGACGGCGCGCTCCTCGTGGCTGAGCCGGATGGCGTACGGGCTCTCTCTGCGCAAGCTGTTCCTCCCTTCCTCAGAGGGAAAGCATGGCCCAGCGAGGTTCAGCAACCTCGGATTATACGTAGTGATATTTATGAGAGAGAGTACTAAGTCCCGAACCTCAGGGGCTCATTCAAGAAACTGCCGATGCGCGTCCAAGCTCCGCTCAGCCCCGGTCGCGCCTCGGGACTCGCGCTGAAGCGAGCGGTGCCGCTCAGGGCTCCCCGATAGCCGGAGGGCTCCACCGCGTCACCGCCCGGCCCCCGCACGACCCATCCCTCGGGCGCGTCGAGTCTCACGCTGAGATGCGCATCGTGCGCCAGGGGTTGAGGAATCAGCGCGAGCGAGTAGCGACCCTCGATGGGAAGCTCGTAGGTGACCGTCAGGATCGTTCGTTTGCTCCTGGGAAGCTCGACCGCGACACCGACCGAGGTGTATCCGGAGTGGTTCTCCCGGCGGATCTCCGCGGGTTGTGCGTCACGGCGCACGCCGGTGATCTCGGCCCGCGCGGGAACGTAGACCTCGAGGTAATTTTGCAATAGCCCATAGGGCTCGTTGGCCACGTAACGACTCAAGCCTCGCGGCGCGGCGTTCGCCAGCGTGACGGTCGTGGCGCAGGCGGCCATGGTGTCCTCGATCGAACATCGATGGTCGATCGAGCGCCGGGCCCAGTAGTCGAGCTTGTCGGCCCCGGTGTTCTGAGCAGTGACCAGCACGCCGTCGCCTGCCGGCGCGCTCAGACGCCCGCCGACGTCGAGACGATCGAGCGATCGCTGTTCTTCGGGGTCGAAGGAGACCAGGCGCAGGTGACCGCCGCGCAGAGCGTGGCCGATCCGATCAAGCTGCCGCACCGACGAGTACCCTCTCTCGACGGCTGCGGCGAAAGCACTGCGCCCGAGATCGACCAGGGTCTCCTTGCGCTCGCGCGGTACGTCCCCCAGCTCTTCGTAGGCGTCCGACATCACGTAGGAACCGAGATCCCTGCCGCGCACGGCGAGCCCTCCGGGTGCGTTCAACTCGGCGTTCGGTGAGACCAACGCAGTCAACCCCGTCGGATCCGCGAACACGACGCCGTCGAAGCGGTGCCCCGTCCGCTTGCGCGCGATGGCGGCGACGACCGGCGCTACCTCGGTGGAGTCGGGGGACATGGTCGAGTTCACCCACATCGTGGTGTCGGCGGCGTAGCGTCCCCACCGGCGCGTCAGGTCCGCAGGCGCGGGCACTTTCTCGTAGGGAGCTCCGCCGCGCATGAACTTGGCCCGGTGGAAGTCTCCCAGCTCGATTCGTCCGTCCGACGCCGTCAGTATCCCGGCCCCCGAGGGCAGGCCACCGGCGCCTCGAAGCTCGGCGTTGTTGAGCAGCACCACCAGGTAGGTGCGCGGCTCGGGCACCCCCAGCAGGGGCTCGGCAAGATCCACGGCGAGCCCGCCGTTTCGGGCCGCGGCCGCCAGCGGCTCCACGCGTCGAAGGGACGAGTCGAAGATGCCCCACAAAGGCGGCAGGAGCCATCCGTTGCGGCCGTCGCGCAGGGACTGCTCGAGACCGCCGAGCGCTCGGGCCTGCAGCGACAGCGACTCGTCGAGCGAGCTCAGCGCATCCATATCGACCGATCCGCCGGCGAACAGGGGATCGCCTTCGAATTCATCGGTCCGCGCCCTCATCATTAGACCCGCGTCCACCACCTCGGTCAGCGAGTCGCTCACCCGGGCGAAGGCGTCGACGTTTTGCCGGGCGACGGGAAGGAGGCGCAGCGCAGAGGCGGCGCCCGAGTCGAGTGCGCCCTGCGCGTTCTCGAGATGAGCACGGGCTGTCAGGAGGTCCTCGGTGGAAAGCTCCGTGACCGATCCGCCCAGGACCCGACGCGCCCCCAGCAGCTCGGGCGCGACCTCGAGGGCCAAGAACGCGCTCAGCCCCAACGCGACGAAGCCGAGCGCGCCGAGACAGAGAAGGATCCTGGTTCTCAACTTCACCCCCGGGACGCTAGTCGCCCCGACTACGCCGGGCGACCCTTCATCAGCGTAAGGTTGCTCCCCCAGGCGCTGGTGTCGAAGGGCCCCCGGGGCAACTCCAGGGTGATCTGTGGCGGTGGATCAGTCGGCGCTGAAGGTGGGGAAGCCCACGTTCTCGGGCCCCTTGGCCTGGAAATCTGCGCGGAACTCGTCCCAGATCTCCTGGCTCGCGAGCTCGCAACTCTGCTGGACGCCCTCGTCGGCCTCGCCGGACCAGGCGCTGAGCACGTAGTTGTGGGGCTCTTCGATGTCGTCCCAGGGGGCCGCGATGTTTACTCCGCCGCCTTCCTGGCCGACCATGGTCTCGATGTCGTCGATCACCTCTGGGGGGGCGTCGGGGTCGTACCAGATCACGATCTGGCCGTGCTCCTGGTTGTGGATCAGGCTCTGGGGCGGGATGGGCTCCTCGAAGAAACCCGCATCGGAAACGGCTTCGGGGGGCCAGTGGTTGCCTGTGGTCGGGGGATTGGCGGCGTACTCGACCGGGGTTCCCACGTCGACGTGCTGGTTGCCCTCGGACTCGAACGTGTCACGCTCGGTGCAGTTTGCTTCCGAGACGCCGACCCCGACGTCGTCGGCCGGGTCCTCGCCCTGAAAGACGAGGACCGCCGCCACGGCGAGCACTACCAATGCCGCGATGCCCACCGTGATGAGATTCGCTCTGCGATGATCTTTCTTCTGACGCGCCCGTTTCGCTTCCTCGGCGAGCCGTCGCTGTTGCTTCTCTTGGAGTTTCTTGCTCACGGCAGGCGAGGCTACCAGCAGCCGGATAAGTCCCGGGTAAACAGGGTTAGGGCCAACGACCGCACGATGCCGCTATCGACCGGGCGGGATCGACCACTAGCGGAACATGTCCTCGCCGGGTGGGCGGACGATCTCGGTCGCAGCCCCGCGGCCCAAGGTCGCCGGCGCACCTCGGACGATCGCCGCGCAGATCCCCTTCGTCTTGCCCATCACCATCTCGGCAGCCCCCGCAATCTCGTCGGCGATGCAGATCCGGGTTGCCGTTAGGTCTCGTCCCTGGGTGTCGGTGGTTCCCCGATAGTCGATGAAGGGTTCGAGCCCGGCCACGCCGATCGCCACGTTCGTCTGGCCGGCGCGCCACGCCCGGCCGAAGGTGTCGCCGACGATCACGGCGACCTCTATCCGCAGAAGGTGGGCAAGGCGAGCGCGCAGCCGGCGTGCGGACAGATCGGGGTCCAGCGGCAGCAGCACGACGTTGTCGCCCTCGACGTTGCTGGCATCAACTCCTGCGTTGGCGCACACGAAGCCGTGGCGCGTTTCCGAGATCACCATCTCTCCCCGGCGACGGAGGACGCGGACCGACTCCGCCAGCGCCGCGGCGCGGCGATCGGTCCCGGGCACGACCCGCCCCTCAGCCTTGGAGACCGCTTTCTGCGCCACCACGATCACGTCGCCCTCGGCTATCGCCCCTGGGCCCGCAGCCTCGGCGATCAAGCCGGCGAGATCGTCGCCGGGTCGCACCTCGGGAAGGCCGAGCACCGGCCGGATGCTGATGTCGCTCACTTAGAGCTCGAGCAGCTCGCCCGCGAGACACTCGGAGGCGGCGTCGTCGCTCATGATGGTGTCGAGGCTGAGCGCCCGCAGTCCTCCGCCCTCGATGCGCGCGACCTGGTCTCCGTCGGACGCATCGACCACGAAGGTGTCTGCGAAGTCCTCATAGAGCTCGGCGACGCCGGCCGCGCTGGCCTCGGCCCCCAGCGACCGCAGCATGCGATCGGCGGGTCCCTTGAGGGCGGCGCCCTTCACGATCGGCGACACGGCGACGACGCGCACGTGCGCCCGGAGAGCGTCTCGTACCCCGGGCAGCTCCAGGATCGGGCCGATCGAGACGAACGGGTTGGAGGGGCACACAACGACGGTGCCGGCCTCGGCAATGGCGCTGAGAACCCCGGCGGCGGGAGTGGCTCGGTTCATGCCGGCGAAGCGCACCTCGGCGACCTCGGGCCGCGTGCGTTCCTTGACGAAATATTCCTGGAAGTCGAGAGCTCGTCCGTCGGAGGTGACGATCACCGTGCGAACGTCGTCATCGGACATCGGAAGCAGCGTCGCGGTCACTCCCAGGCGCCGGGCGATATCGGTGGTCACCTCGCTGAGGGTTGCGCCACGTGCCAGGCACTCGGTGCGATACAGGCATGCGGCGAAATCCCTGTCGCCGAGGTTGAACCAGGCATCGAGACCCAGGTGGCGCATGGTCTCGACCACCGTGAAGGTGTCTCCCTCGATGCCCCAGCCTCTCGAGGTGTCGGCCATACGCGCAAGCCAGTAGGTGCAGATGTCCACGTCCGGGCTGACGCGCACGCCGTAGATGTTCGCGTCGTCGCCGGTGTTGACGACGGCGGTGAGCCTCGGGCCGAGCAGGCGCTGCAGCCCGACGAGTAGCTTGGCGCCGCCGACCCCGCCGGCGAGTGCGGTGACCTTCATTCGTTGAGCATAGGCATAACCTCTGATTCCCGGCGCACCCACGAGCTGCGGGGGGCCAAATCGGCTCGTGCTTCCCGCTGATAGCCTGCCTGCGATGAGCGACATAGCGACCTTGGCGAGCGCCGCAGCCGGCGGCCGGCGCCTCGACGACACCGAGGCACGCCACCTTGCCTGCCTCGCAACGGCCGATCCCGCGTCGGTCGTGCGCGCCGCAGGCGCGCGCCGCGCCGCGACCACCGGGCCCAGGATCACCTACTCCCGCAAGGTCTTCATTCCGCTCACGAAGCTGTGCCGGGATGCCTGTGGCTACTGCACCTTCGCTCACCCTCCCCTGCCGGGCGCACGCGCCTTCATGTCGATCGACGAGGTTCTGGAGGTTGCCAGAAGCGGCGAGGCGGCAGGTTGTCGTGAGGCACTGTTCACGCTCGGTGACAAGCCCGAGCGCAAGTGGCGGCAGGCGCGCGCCGAGCTGAGCGCCATGGGGTTCGATTCGACGGTCCACTACCTCGTCGAGGCTTGCCGGGCCGTTCTTGATCACACCTCCCTGTTGCCACACACGAACCCCGGCACGCTCACCTACGAAGAGGTTCGCGCGCTGAGAGAGGTGAGCGTCAGCCAGGGCATGATGCTCGAAACCCTCTCGGAACGCCTGCTGAAGCGGGGCATGGCGCATTTCGGAGCACCGGACAAGAGACCCGCCGCGCGCCTTGCGACTCTCGAACATGCGGGACGGGCCGGCGTCCCGTTCACCACCGGAATTCTGGTCGGCATCGGAGAGACACCGGCCGAGCGTATCGACGCGCTGCTTGCCATCAGGGATTCACACGAGCGGCACGGGCACATCCAAGAAGTCATCGTTCAGAACTTCCGTGCGAAGCCGAATACGTTGATGGCCCATGCTCCCGAGGTCGGAATCGAAGAGATGGCGCTCACCATCGCCCTTGCTCGACTGATTCTTCCCTCTGAGATCGGTCTCCAGGCCCCCCCGAACCTCACCCCGCGCGAGTACGGCACCTATATCGACTCCGGCATCAACGACTGGGGCGGGGTGTCGCCGGTCACGATAGACCACGTCAATCCCGAAGCTCCGTGGCCCAAGTTGCGGGAGCTGAGCGAGGTCACCGAGGCGCGCGGCCATCGTCTGACCCAGCGCCTCGCGATTTATCCGTCGTTCTGCGCCTCGCCGGGCTCGCTCGCTCGCTGGGTGCACGCGGGCCTTCGGGCGCGCGTTCTGGATGCAACTGATGGCGAGGGCTTTCCGCGCACGGACGAGTGGTACTCGGGAGCGGACGAGGCTCCGCCGCAGGAGGCCGCGCTCGCGGTCGAGCAAGGACTCGCGGGGGCCTACCGGGTGCCGGGTCGCTCGGTGCGGCCGCAGGTCGACGAGGCACTCGCCAAGGCCGAGTCGGGCGCGCGCCTCGGCGAAGACGAGATTGCGTTGTTGTTCACCGCCAGTGGGGCCGAAGCCGAACGTCTGTACGCGGTTGCCGACGAGCTACGACGTCTAACCGTGGGCGACGAGGTTACGTACGTCGTTAACCGCAATATCAACTACACCAACATGTGCTACTTCAAGTGCGGCTTCTGCGCGTTCTCCAAGGGACCGAAGTCGCTGAACCTCAGAGGTGAGCCCTATCTGCTGAGCCCCGAAGAAGTAGCCGGGCGCGCGCGCGAAGCGTGGGAGCTCGGAGCAACCGAGGTTTGCATGCAAGGCGGCATCCATCACAGCTTTACGGCGCGCAACTACCTCGAGTATTTGACTGCCGTAAAGGATGCGGTTCCCGATATCCACGTTCATGCTTTCACCGCGCTCGAGGTCCAGCAGGGCGCGGTCGCCTCGGGTTTGTCGGTCGAGGAGTTCTTGGTGCAGTTGCGGGATGCGGGGCTCAAGACGCTTCCGGGAACCGCGGCCGAGATACTGGACGATGACATTCGCGCACTCATTTGCCCCGACAAGATCACGACCGCTGAGTGGTGCGAGGTGCACAAGATCGCTCATCGTCTCGGGCTTCGGAGTAATGCCACCATCATGTTCGGCACCGTGGAGGGGCCGCGTAACTGGGCGCGCCACCTCGCCGTCGTGCGGCAACTGCACGACGAGATCGTTGCGGACGAACTGGGGCGGGCCCACGAGTCGCAGGAGACCGGCGCCGGGGACAGGATCTCGCGCGGCTGCGGTGAAGGATTGTTCGAGTTCGTCCCGCTCCCCTTCGTGCACATGGCGGCCCCTATCTACCTTAGGGGTCGAGCCCGCCGGGGCCCCACCTTCGTCGAGGCTTTGAAGATGCATGCGGTGGCGCGCATCGCTTTGAACGGTGCCATCGCGAACATCCAGGTCTCCTGGGTGAAGATGGGTATCGAGGGAGCCAAGCTGGCCCTGCAGGCCGGAGCGAACGACCTCGGCGGCACGCTGATGAACGAGAACATTTCGCGCGCCGCCGGCGCGAGCCACGGTCAGGAACTCACCGCCGATGCGATGATCGATCTCATCGAGTCGATTGGCCGCGTGCCGCGCCGTAGGACTACCCTGTACGAGACCGTCACGGCTTGAGCCGGTCAGCGAGGGCTTTCACTCCGAACATCTATGGCTACTGACACGACTTCGTTATCGCGCGGATCCAACGACCCGGAAGCGATGAATGCAACTCCCGAGAAGCCGAGTGTTTTGGCCGTCGTCGTCACGCACGATGGGCGAACCTGGTTGCGGGATTGTCTCGTCGCGCTTGCCGGCCAGAACTACGAGCACATCGACGTGCTGGTCGTCGACGACGCATCGCCTCGTCCGCGCGAGGAGCCGCGCCTCAAGCGTATCGCCAAGCGTCACCTGCGACGCCGCCGCTGGGGCTTTCTGCGAACACCTCGTCCACTCGGTTACGGCGCGGCGATCAACTGGGCCATGTCGCGGGTTAGGACAGACGCCGACTACCTGTTGTTCATTCATGACGACGCCGCCTTGACGACCAAGTCGATTGACCGGATGGTCGAGCGGCTGGATTCGGATCACAACGTCGCCATGGTCGGTCCCAAGATCGTGTCGTGGGACGATCCGGCCGTTCTCGAAGAGGTGGGGATGGCGATCGACCGCTTCGGCTATCCCTACAAGGGACTCGAGCAGGGCGAGATCGATCTCGGGCAGCACGACCGTGCAGTCGAGGTCTTCTACGTCACGAGCACCGTCATGCTCGTGCGTCACGAGGTCTTCAAACACATGCGCGGCTTCGATGCGCGCCTTGGTGCCTACAGCGAGGACCTGGACCTGTGCTGGCGCGCGCGTCTCCTGGGCTATACCGTGCGTCTGGAACCTGCAGCGGTGGCGCGTCATGCAATCGCGATGGCCACCGGCCAGCGCCCCACGCGCTTCGGGCCCCCTCGGTACTTCATTCGCCGCAACCGCCTGCGAACGATCACCAAGAACGCTTCGGGGCTTCGGCTGGTGACTCTCATTCCTCTGTTCGTCTTGCTGACGCTCGGGGAGATGCTGGGTTTTCTCGTGCTGCGTGAGCCGCGCGAGGTCGGCAACCTCGGTCGAGCACTGATGTGGAATTTCGTACGTTTCCCACAGACACTCGGCGAGCGGCGGCGTATTCAAGGCACGAGAAGGGTGAGCGACAAGGCACTGTCGCGGCTCATGGTGCGACTGCCGTCGCGCCTACGCGTTTACGCACTGGATCAAGCGGAGCGTCTCGAGGAGACTTGGGGCCGTAGAGCCGACATCCTCTCGGACCGGACGACGCAGGCGCGCGCCGCAACCGCGCGTGTGAGGGGCTGGCAGGTTGCCGTCGTCCTGGCCGTGCTGGTGCTTGCCGTGATCGGCTTCAGGGACTTCTTCTGGGCGCCCTCCGCCACCTTCGGCGAGCTCCTGCCCTTCCCCGAGGGAGCGACCTCGATGTGGCGTCAATGGGCCTCTGCCTGGCAGGACGCGGGCTTGGGCAGTCGGGGGCCGGCACCGACGTCGTTTCTCGTACTCGGTGCCTTCCAACTAGTCGGATTCGGAGCACCCGGCGTCGCTCAGAAACTATTGATCCTGCTGCTGGGGCTCACCGCGTTCCTCGGCGCGACACGCCTCGTGTCCGAGCTGGTGGACAGGCTCTCGCGTTTCGCAACCGGCGTCGTATACCTTCTCGGCGCGATCGGCTACGCCGGTCTCCGCAGTGGTTCGCTGGGGGCGCTGGTCTTCGGCGCGGCCGCCCCCTTCGTGCTCCTGTCGATCCTCCGCCTAGTCGGCTGGGTAAGGCCGCCACGCTGGTCGGCGGGACGCGAGGTGGCAACCTTGGGACTCTTCGCCGGGCTCTCCGGCGCTTTCGTCCCGGGCTCCCTGTTCCTCTATCTTGCGGCCGCGCTTCTGCTGGCGCTCGTCCGCACGTTCGTGGGCAGGGCCGGAACCGAGCTCAAGGCGCTCGGTGGATGTCTGATCGGGCTCGCTCTTGGCTGGGTGTTGTTGCTGCCCTGGAGCCTCCACTGGATCGGGACGGGGGGTGCGTTGTCGGTGCTCGACGCGGGCGCGCCCTACGGCGACTTCGTCGCCAACTTCGCGGGACACGGGATGATCAGCGCCCTGCTCGGTCAGACACCGGACGGTCCCGTGCTCTTTGGCCTCGCTCTTCCCGTGCTTGGCGTGGTCGCGGTGACCACCGGCTCCGGACAGCGGCGTCGCCTGGCGATCGCGCTGTGGGCTTTGATCGTGGGCGTCGGCTTCTTGCTTACCGCTACGGCGATTGGAATCGTGCCGCCCATAGTCGCGACCTCCACCGAGATGGGTGTGCTGGTGTCGCTGGCCTTCTCGGGGTTGGCCGGCCTCGCGGTGGCGGCCTTTCGTCTGGACCTTCCCCGCCGCAAGCTCGGCGTCGTGCAGGCCGTGACGGTGGCGGGGCTGGCGGTCGCGGTGTTCCTTGTGGTCGCAGGCCTTACGCCGACCTTCTTGGGCGGCGAGTGGGCCCCCGGGCACGGCGAGGACGCTCTGGACGCGACCGAGGTGGATCAGATCGTCGCGTTGCTGCAGGCGGATGCCGCGACCGAGGGCGAGATTAGAGCGCTGTGGGTGGGACGAGGCTCGACCGCAGCGAGTCCCACCTCGGGTCGTCCGTTGAGCGATCGGATAGTGACCGATTCTGGTGGTCTCGAGCTGACCGATCTCTTCGGGGGCGCTTCGGGCGAGGGCACCGTGCGATTGAACCGGATCGTCGATTCGATCCGAGTGGGTGAGACCGACCGAGCAGGAAGCCTGCTGGGAGCCTTCAACATCCGCTTCGTCATCGTCGGCCGCGACTCCGACGTCCGCCCGTGGGTCAGCCAGCGCGACCTCGCGCTGGTCCGTACCGAGCCGAACTTTCTCGTGTTCCAGGACGACGCCGCGCTCGACCGGGCTGCCGTGTACGACGCGCTGCCCCCCTATATCGCCGCCATCGAAGAGGAGGACCCGGCACTCGCGTCGGGCGAGGTCGAGACCAAGCAGGCCGCCATCGGTCGCCACGACCCCTCGACCTACCGAGCCGCCGAGGTCGAGGGGCCGGGGATCGTGTTCTTGACCGAGACCTACGACGATCGCTGGCGCGCCACGGGCGACGGGAGAGATCTCGAGCGCGCTCCCTCCGGCTGGGGCAATGCCTTCGAGCTTTCCGCCGGCGTCGAGGGTGAGCTCGAAGTCGACTTCCCTCACTCCCTGCCGGAGTACGGGTGGCTGGTGGCCTTGCCCCTGCTGTGGATCTTCATGATCGGCGCGGCCTTCCCCAGCCGCCGCAGCGAGAGGGGGAGAGCCTGAGAGTGAGCGAAGCCTCGCGCGATCTCCTCTTGCTCCTCACCGTCGGAGCACTGCTTCTCGCCGGCATCGGCCTGGACCTAACGACCGAGGATGCCGAACCGGTCGCCGCCGAACGGAGTGGCTCGGCGTTCTTCGAGCGCGCCCAATTCTGCCCCGCGCGCATTCTGCGGGAGGGCTCGGGGGCGGACCTGGCCGTCGCCACGGCCTCGGACGAGGCGATTCCCGTGGGCCTCGATCCGCTCGAGCCCGAGCCTCTCGAGCTGGCGGCCGGCTCTGCCGCCGTCCGACCGATCGAGGGTGATCAACCGATCGCGGTCGAGGGTTTTGGGTGGCCCGTGGTCTCGACTACCTCCCATTTCGTAGACACGAGCATCAGCCGGTCGGGCGCGGTCGAGGGCGCGGGTGCGGGTAACTGCGCGGCCAACGCCTCCACGAGCTGGTATTTCCCCGGCGGCGACAGCTCGGTAGCCACGGATTACCGCATCGTCGTCGCCAACCCGTTTCCCGACGAGGCCGTGGTGCAGCTCAATCTCTTCACGCCCGAGGGCCGGGAGCCCTCGGCCCAGCTTGCCGAGGTGGCGGTTCCCTCCGGTGAGGTCGAGGTCGTCTCCGTGAGCGGTGCAGCGCTGCCGCAGGACCTGATCTCGGTCCACCTCCGGTCCGTGCGGGGCCGGGTCATCGCGTGGAAGGCGCTGTGGACCAAGCCCGAAGGGGAGCCTCCCGGGCTCGAGTTCGGTCTCGGCGCACCCGCGCTCGCGACCGAGTGGTACTTCCCCGCGGGTGAGGTCGGCGACGATGCTCGGCAGACGATCACGTTGTTCAATCCCAGCGAGGAGGAATCGAGCGTGTCCGTGTCGTTGGGGACCGACGAGGAGCCGGTGCAGTCCTCGAAGCTCATCGAGATCGTGGTGCCGCCGGAGTCCTCGAAGGAGCTCATGCTGGCGGACCGACTCGACAAGCGAACGAGAAACGTCGGAGGGATCAGCGCGGTCGTGTCGGTGGACAACGACGTGCCGATCGCGGCGGACAGCTCGACGACCTTCGACGGCGACGAGCCGACCGGGCGAATCTCCGAGGTGGGCGCCACCTCCACCTCGGACGCCTGGCTCGTGGGGCCGCCGGCCATCGCTCCGGCGACCGACACCCTGATCGTGCAAAACCCCAGCACCCGGGACGCCAGCGTTGACGTCGTCATCTACGACGGAGCGCCGGACCAAGACGCGGCCGGGACCGCGCCCGAGAGACTTCAGGGCATCACCGTGCCCGCGGGCCTGCGCGCGGCGATTCCGCTCGAGGATTTCGTCGGCACCAAGCCGTACTTCGTGGCGGTGACCTCGACCGGGGGAGAGGTAGTGGTCGAGCGCTTCGCCTCGGTCAGGGGTCGCTCCGACCTCTCCTCGGTGATGGGCCAGCCCGATTTCGGCCGGCCCCAAGAGATAGTAGGCCCGGCAGCCTCCCCCGATCGACCCGGTGTTTCTCCGCACTCAGGGCTCCCCACGAGCCCTCAGTGCAGAGATAGGCCGATCTTCGGAGTTCCAGCCCGACTGCGGCCGGCGAATCGGGAGTGGCTGACGCAAGAAGCGGCACCAGGCACCAAAGGGAGCGATGGGGTTCGTGGCTGGCATCCTTTGCCCTATGTCCTGAAAAGGTCTGGGGCCTTTTCTATCTTACGTTCGCTGACCGGTTGTTAGGCCGCAAAGGGTTCCGCGCGAGCGCTTTCAACCATGAGCGAGAGGTCACTCCGCGTCGATACTGGCACCCAGGGGCCCCGGCGAGCGCGGGGTCGGCGGGTTTCCTCGCACTCAGGGCTCCCCACGAGCCTTCAGCGCAGACAAAGCGCGGAGACTCGCAGGCCGAGCGAGGTCAGAAGCGAATTAGCTGGCGACCCGGTCGCTGCGCCGCGCGGCGTAAGCCTCGCAGGCCTCGACGAAGGCGCTGAAGAGGCCCTTCTGCGCGGGGTCGTCGGTCATCGCCTCCGGGTGCCACTGCACGCCGACGATCCAGTCGTAGTCGCGCGCCGCGACGGCCTCGAGAACGCCGTCGCCTGCCCACGCCACGGGGTCGAGCCCCTCGGCCAGCCGGGCGATGCCCTGGTGGTGGTGCGAGTTCACCTCGAAGCTGGTGGCACCCATGGCCTCGGCGAGCACGCTGTGGGGCTGAACCGTCAAGCCGTGGACCGGCTTCAGGCCCGGCATGCCGGAATCGTGGTTGGTGTGCTTGGGGTCATCGAGGAGGTGCTGGTCGAGGGTCCCCCCGCCAAAGACGTTGAGCAGCTGCATGCCATGGCAGATCCCGAGAATCGGCAGGTCGCGCTCGAGCGCAACCCGGATGAGGTTCAGCTCGAAGCGATCTCGCCGGTGGCTGATCCTGTTGGTCTCCGGGTGCGTCTCGCAGCCGTACCACGAGGGGTCGATGTCGCCCCCGCCGGGCAGCAGGAGACCGACGGCGCCGTCGAGCACCGAGATGTCGGCCTCTTCGACGCCTGTCACCGCATCCAGGCCTGCGGGAACCTGCTCGTCGGCGAGTAGCTGGAAGGTGGAGATGACCCGCGCCCGGCCCCCGGCCCCCCGAACCGCCTCTACGTACGAGAGTGGCAGGCGTCCGTGGTCCTTGCGCAGCTGGCCGACGACTGCAACGAAGCCGTCTGCCTGCGTGTTAGAGAAAACGTCGATCTTTCTTTCCTCCCTAGGTACTGGAGCGCACAAGTGTCCGAGGATATGCGGTTCGAAACTGCAGCGATTCACGCGGGCCAAGATCCAGATCCCGCGACGGGGTCGGCCGTGGTGCCCATCTATCAAACATCGACCTACGTGCAACAAGCTGTAGGAGAGCACAAAGGTTTCGAATATTCGCGGACCGACAATCCCACGCGCCGGGCTCTCGAAACGTGTTTAGCCACTTTGGAAGGGGTCGAACACGGGATCTCGTTCGGGTCGGGGATGGCGGCCATCACGACTATCGCCATGACCTTGAACTCGGGGGACCGGGTGTTGATTCCCGACGACGTCTATGGAGGCACTCACAGGCTCTTCGCCAAGGTGATGAACCAGTTGGGGCTGGCCTTCGAGGCCGTAGACATGACCGATCTCGAGGCGGTCGCCGCCGCTTGCCGCCGGGGCGTCGCGATGCTGATCGCCGAGACCCCCACCAACCCACTGTTGAAGGTGCTCGATCTCACCGAGCTCGCCGCTTTGGCCCACGAGGCGGGGGCGACGATCGTGGTGGACAACACCTTCGCCACGCCCTACCTCCAGCGCCCGCTGGACTTCGGGGCCGACGCGGTCGTCTACTCGGCGACCAAGTACCTGGGAGGGCATTCCGATCTCGTCATGGGGGCGGTCACCACCGGCGACCACGAGCTTGCCGAGCGCCTGCGCTTTCTCCAGAACGCGGTCGGGGCGGTGCCCGGACCCATGGATTGCTGGCTCCTGTTGCGGGGCCTGAAGACTCTCGCGGTGCGGATGCGAGCGCACTCCGAGGGGGGCGAGCGCATCGCCCGCTTCCTCGCCGGACACCCGGCCGTGACCCGGGTGCACTATCCCGGTCGGGAGTCCTTTCCGGGGCACGAGCTCGCCACCAAGCAGATGGCGGCGTCGGGAACGCCCCTCTACGGAGGGATGATCGGCTTCGAGGTCGAGAGCGCGGAGTTGGCGCGCGAGGTCTGCAACCGCACGAAGCTGTTCTGGCTCGGAGAGAGCCTCGGAGGAGTCGAGAGCCTGATCGAGCATCCCGGCGAGATGACCCACGCCAGCCTCGTCGGCACGGGCTTCGAGGTGCCCCAGGAGCTGGTCAGGCTGTCGGTCGGGATCGAGCACCCCGACGATCTGATCGCCGACCTCGACGGTGCGCTCGCCACCGGAAGCTAGGACGCGCGACTCTAAGAGCCTTCTCACGATCTCCTCATCGAGGCTTCACGGCAGCGGGGCACGGTGATCACATGCCTGTTCCCGAGGAGGGATTCATGATGCGGAGATTGACGATCTTGCTGGCGGCACTTCTGACCATCGGCGTCGTCCCACAGATCGCCCTGGCCGAGGAGAAGGTCTGCCGAGGCACTATCGGCGCCAAGACCCTCGACAATGTGAAGGTGCCTCAGGGTGCCTCGTGCACGCTAAAGAAGACGAAGGTGAAGGGCACCATCAAGATCAACGACGGTGCCCGTCTCGAAGCGATCGACGTGCGCGTCATCGGCAACGTGCAAGGCGAGGGCGCGCGCAACGTGATCGTTCGCAAGGACTCGTTCGTCGGTGGCAACGTCCAGGTCGTTCAGGGCAAGAAGGCCAAGGTCGCCAACTCGAAGGTCAACGGAGACATCCTCTACGACGATCAGACCCGGGGCTTGGTGATTCGCAAGAACACCGTGGGCGGCAATGTTCAGGTCTTTCAGAACACCGGCGGCGTCACGATCCGCGCCAACGTCATCGACGGAAATCTTCAGTGCAAGGAGAACAAGCCGGCGCCGACCGGTGGCAGCAACCGGGTGAAGGGCAACAAAGAGGACCAGTGCAAGGGCCTGTAGCGGAGACCTGACGACGGCGAGGTCCGTCCAAGGATCGTGCGAACCCGTTTGTTGCTGACGATGCTGCTCGTTGCCGGAGGCCTCGTGTTTGCGGTGCCCGGCCGGGCACTGGCCTGTTCGTGCGCTCCTCCGCCCCCACTCGAGATCGCCGTCAAGGACGCGGACGCCGCCTTTCGTCGGCGTCGTGACATCGGGCGAGCTGACCGACCGGCCCGGTGGCGGGCCGGTGGTGCCGGCCGGTGGAAACTTCCTGAGACTCCGCGAAATCATGGGGATAACCGGATTGATCTGAGTTTGGTTTGAGATCTCCTGAGATCCTAATAACGACGTATCGGACGTGCTGCGTTTTTGGCTGCGCACTCTGGGTTTGGCGAAGGGCATAGTGTCGGCTTTTGGTTACGTCAGTTTGGGGGCCACGGCTATCAGCGGCGCGTGTCGAGCTTTTAGCGAGAATCCGCAATGATGGGTTTATCCATCGCATTGCTGATGCTGATCTCCTTTGTCGACACGACCATCGTGTACTGGCGAGGCGATCATCATCGGTTTGACTATTACCGAATTGCAGGCGACGGAGTCGTTCTCGTTTGTGCAGTAGCTCTCCATGATTGGCCCGGAGGGCTTACCTTCCTGTCGTGGCTGTCGGTGGGCGCAACGATGCCTCCAACTCTCTTGTACCTGCGCCGCCAGATGCAGGCGTAGGTTGCGCCTCAATGTTCTGCGTCAGACTTCGTGAGCCACATCCGAAGATATACCCAGCGGGCGGACGGCTTGAGTGTGATCAAGACGGATTACACCTACGAGCCGTTCGGCAAGTTCTCGACCTCGGGGGAGGCGTCGACGAACAGTTTCAAGTTCACCGGCCGAGAGGACGATGGCACCGGGCTCATGTACTACCGGGCCCGCTACTACAACCCCACCTGGGGCAGGTTCATCTCAGAGGATCCGATCGGGTTCGAGGGGGGCGACGCGAATCTCTATGCTTATGTTGGCAACTCCCCTTGCAATGCGACCGATCCGCTGGGTTTGGCTCCATGGGATGGCGTAGCTGACTTCTTTGGGGATGCTTGGAACGGAATCACAACTGCTGGTCGAAAGGTTGCGAGCGCGGCAGACAGAATGTTCTGCGGGCCTGGCATCATCAATCGTGCTATCGGAGGGCTCAGCTACATTGATTGGTGGGGAGCTGACAGCGTACCGAAAGCGAGTCTTCGGAATGTGCGAGGAATGATCTACGTAGCGGAGAAACATCCTCCGAAGCGGCCTGCCCCCGGTGTTGGGTGGGTAGCAATGAAACCCTCTCCGGCTTACAAGACAGTGATGGCAATGGCTAAGGGAGCGTTTAAGTCAGCGACATGGGTGAGCGTGCTAAGCACATTATCAGTGGCTACTGTCACGGTTTCAGTTCGTACTAATGGCTGGCCTCGCTGCTGCCGTCATCTTGGTGTTCTGCCTCGTTGATATGACGTGGATCTGGTGGAGGAAACAGGAACGGAGATGGGATTACGTACATGTCAGCATTGACGGTGCGCTTGTGCCTGTAGCCGTCTCCTTGGGCGGCTGGCCCGGAGTGCCTACTTTTCTCGGCTGGCTGATCGCGGGGATTCTCTTCCCCCCGTTATTGCTTACGTTAAAGAGAAGTCTTGATTGAGTGCGCTGGGGAAAGAAGACCAGTGCAAGGGCCTGTAACGGGAACCTGACGACGGCGAGGTCCGTCCAAGGATCGTGCGAACCCGTTGGTTGCTGACGATCCTTCTCCTGGCCGGGGGCGTCGTGTTCGCGGTGCCCGGTCCGGCACTGGCCTGTTCGTGCGCTCCTCCGCCCCCACTCGAGGCCGCCGTCGAGGACGCGGACGCCGCCTTCGTCGGCGTCGTGACATCAAGCGAGCGGACCGACCGACCCAGCGGTGGGCCGGTGGTGGCGGCCGGTGGAAACTTCCTCTACACCTTTGCCGTCGACGAGGTCCTCGGCGGCGGGGTCGAATCCGCGATCGAGGTCAACTCCCACTCCGAGGGAGCCTCGTGCGGCATCAAGTTCCGAGAAGGCGGCCGTTACATCGTGTTCGCGTACGAGAGTCGCCGCGGCCTGCAGACCCACCTCTGCACCCGCACGGAGACGGTCGGCGCGTCCGTGAGCTTCGGCGGCAGGCCTCCGGCGGGCGAGGTCGAACCCTCCGGCGCGCAGAATGATCCGGGCGGCGAGGCCGGCCCACCCGGTCTGCTCGTTGGAGCGGCCGCCATCCTGGCGCTCGTCGCGCTCGTCGCGCTGGCTAAGTGGTTGCTGCCCGCTCGGCGTTGACGCGTCAGCTCGGTTGGTGGGCCAGGAACTCCAGGAGGTCGGCGCGCGACAGCACTCCGACGGGCTTCGAGCCGTCCACCACCACGACGGCCTCGGCCCCCTGAGATAGATCCATGACGACGTCGTCGATACCGTGGCGTAGCTCGACCGTCGGCAGGGCCTCGTCCATCACCTCCGCGACCGAGCGGCCGACCGCATCTCGGTCGCGAAAGACCCGGTCGAGGAGTCCTCGTTCGTGCACCGACCCGACGATGTCGTCCACGGTCTCGGGCTTGTCCGAGGTCGCCACCGGGATCTGACTGATGCCGTAGCTCTGCAGCAGGTCGATGGCCCGGCCCACCTTCTCGTCGCGCGCCACCGCGACGAGATCGGGCAGGTCGGGCTCGAGCCTCCGCTTGGCGGCGACAATCTCGCCGATGCGGGCGGCCGTCCCTGGGCGATCGAGGAAGCCGTGCTCGAGCATCCACGAGTCGTTGTAGAGCTTGGACAGGTAGCCGCGCCCCGAGTCGGGCAGGAGCACGACCATGAGCGCGTTCTCACCGAGCTCGGCCGCCACCGCGAGCGCCGCGTGCACCGCGAGCCCTCCCGAGCCGCCGAGCAGCAGGCCCTCCTCGCGCGTGACCCTCCGCGCCGCCAAGAACGAGTCCTTGTCCGACACGGTGACGTAACGGTCGACGACCTCCGGGTCGAAGGTCTCGGGCCAGAAGTCCTCGCCGACCCCCTCGACGAGATAGGGCCTGGCCTCGGCGGTCGAGTACACCGAGCCGTCGGGGTCCGCCCCGATCACCTGAATGCCGGGATTCCGTTCCTTGAGGTAGCGCCCGCTGCCGGTGATGGTGCCTCCGGTCCCCACGCCCGCGACGAAGTGAGTGATGCGGCCTTCGGTCTGGCGCCAGATCTCGGGCCCGGTCGTCTCGTAGTGCGTGGCCGGGTTCGAGCGGTTGAAGTACTGGTTCGGCTGGAACGCGCCGGGGATCTCTTCGGTCAGACGGTCGGCGACGCGGTAGTAGGAATCGGGGTGGTCGGGCGGCACGGCCGTGGGAGCGATGACCACCTCTGCTCCGTAGGCGCGCAGCAGCGAGATCTTCTCCTGGCTCATCTTGTCGGGCATGGTGAACACGCACTTGTAGCCTTTGGTTGCCGCCGCCATCGCGAGGCCCACTCCGGTATTGCCCGAAGTCGGCTCGACGATCGTGCCGCCGGGTCGCAGCAGCCCGTCGCGCTCGGCGGCCTCGATCATGCGGATGCCGATGCGGTCCTTGACGCTGCCGCCCGGGTTCAGCATCTCGAGCTTGGCCACCACATCGCAGGCGAGGTTCCTCGAGATGGCCCTAAAGCGGTAAAGGGGAGTGTTGCCGATGAGGTCGATGAGTGAGTCGTAGATCTCCATGAGCTCATCGTGTCACCGGCCTCCCCGGGGGGCAACCGCCGGCGCCCGTGCGACGGCCCGGGCTCGGCGGCTCCACTGGGGAGTGATTTCGGCCGATTGAAAGAGGGGCTTCCGGAAATCACAAGGGCGCAGGTAAGATTGGCAGCCCGAAAACCGAGGTACGGCGCATGACCCGAGCAGACAAGACAGGCAGAGAGGTGAGTCCAGGGAGCTCGCACGCCCGCCGCAGGGTGGGCAAGAGGGCCGTGGTCATCGTGGCCGTGCTGCTCGGGGTGCTGGGCCTGGGCGCCGCCGGCGTGGCCTACGCCACCTACGACTACTCGCAGGGCTACGAGGGCAGGTTCCTGCCGGGGACCTCGGTCGCCGGGCTGGAGGTCGCGGGCATGACCTCCGACGAGGCCCTGAAGGCGGTTAAGGCCGAGATTGGCCCTCAGCTCGACCGCAAGATCACGATCTCCCACCACGGCCGCAAGTGGACCACGACACCGCGGAAGCTGGGAGCCCATGGGAACGCCAGGAGCACCGTCGAGGCGGCGATGCGCGCGAGCGAGCAGACCTCGTTCGTGGACAAGGTCGGCATGCGCTTTCTCGACGACCGTCTCGACTTCCGGCGCGAGGTGGCCATCACCTATCCGGGCAAGGGGGCCAGGGCCCTCGTCAAGAAGATCGCCGGCAAGGTCGACGCCGAGCCCGTAGACGCCGCCGTCGACTACTCGAGCGGGTGGGTCGAGCTCACCAAGGAACGGACCGGCACTACGGTCAACACCGACAAGACGTTCAAGTCGCTCCGCAAGGCACTGAGAGGCGGCGGTGAGCGGGTCGAGGTCGCCTACAAGGCGACCAAGCCGGAGGTCACGCGCGACGACTTCCGTCAGGTCTTGCTCGTGCGTCATGGTGAGCGCAAGCTCTATCTCTACGAAGACGGGAAGATCTCGAGGTCGTGGACCGTCGCGGTGGGCGAGCCCGCCTACCCGACGCCGACCGGTGTCTACTCGGTTACGGAGTTGCGTTACATGCCGACGTGGATAAACCCCGCACCGGATGGCTGGGGCAAGGACATGCCGCTCGAGATCGGTCCCGGTCCCGATAACCCGCTCGGGGTCCGCGCCATCAACTGGTCGGCGCCCGCGATCCGCTTTCACGGGACCGTGAACCTCGCCTCTCTCGGAACCGCGGCGTCACACGGATGCGTGCGGATGTCGAACCCGGACGCGATCGAGCTGTACGACATCATCGAGGTCGGGGCCTCGATCGTCTCGACGACCCTCGGCTAAGGGTTTTTCCGGTCGCTCTCGCTGCCACTTCCCGCGGCGGCGTCACCGTGGCTGTGGTAACCAAGCAGCGATGAGTGAGTCCCGGCCGCGCCCGCCCCGCTTCGGCGAACAGGATCGCGAGCTGTCCTACGGGACCTACCTCAAGATCCCCGACCTGCTGTCGCTCCAGCACCTTCTCAGTGACCCTCCCGCTCACGATGAGCTGTTGTTCATCGTGGTGCACCAGGCTTACGAGCTGTGGTTCAAGCAACTCCTCTTCGAGCTCGAGAGCGTGAGGGACCTGATGATGGAGGGCGACGCGCACCAGGCGAAGCATCTGCTCGAGCGCGTCCACTCCATCGAGCGCGTCATGATCCAGCAGGTCCCGGTGATCGAGTCGATGTCGCCCCAGGACTTCCTCGAGTTCCGCCAGCACCTCGCTCCGGCGAGTGGCTTCCAGTCGATCCAATTTCGTGAGGTCGAGTTTCTGTCGGGTCTCAAGGAGGAGCGTTACGTCGCGCGCCTGGTGCTGACCGAGGACGAGGAGGTGCGTCTGCGCGGCCGACTAGAAGGGCCGAGTCTGTGGGACGGTTTCTGCGCCCTGCTCGAGAAACGGGGGCTCCCGATGCCCGCCGACGACGAGGAGGCCCGGCGGGCCAGCCTCCTGCAGGTCGCCCGCAACCGGCGGCAGTACGCCGAGGAGTTCTATCTCTCGGAGGCCCTGCTGACGCACGACGAGTTGTTCGCTCTGTGGCGTCAGCATCATGTGCTGATGGTCGAGCGCCAGATCGGCTCCAAGACCGGAACCGGCGGCACCACGGGGGCCGGCTACCTGCACACGACCCTCATGAAGCGCTTCTTCCCCGAACTGTGGGACCTGCGTAGCTACCTCTGAGGTCCCCGCCCTTGCCGGCGCGGCAATGCCCCCGGACTTAGTGCGGCAGGTGTTCGCAACACGGACGAACCTCACACATGGGCGACCCCTCTGGCCGAGCCCGGCCCCGCCTGCTTTGCTGAGAAGCAAGCCTCCGCAATCAGACAGCGAAAGGAGTGGGATGGAGTCGGTCGCCTCTGTGATGAAGCCGGTGCTGGTATCGCTGCTGGGCGACGAGCCCGCCCTGCCGGTGCGCTTCTGGGACGGAAGCGCGCTCGGGCGAGACGAAGCGCGCTCGAGTGTCTTCGTGCGGTCGCCGACGGCGCTGCGGCACCTGTTGTGGGCACCCGGCGAACTTGGCTTGGCGCGCGCTTACGTTGCCGGCGACATCGACATCGAGGGCGAGATATTCGACATCCTCGAGCTTCGGGACGCGTTCGCGGATCCAGCGCGGGGTGTGAAGGTACGCCTCGGCCGGAGCGCAAGAGCGCATCTGCTGCGAGCGCTTCGCAGCCTCCACGCATTCGGCCCTCGGCCCTCGGCGCCGCCGGAAGAGGTCCGGCTTCGGGGACGGCTGCACTCCAACGACAGGGACGCGCAGGCGGTCTCGCACCATTACGACGTGTCCAACGACTTTTACCGGATCATCCTCGGCGAGACCATGACCTACTCGTGCGCTTATTTCGAGCGCGACAACATGAGTCTCGACGATGCGCAGCACGCGAAGTACGAACTGGTGGCGCGCAAGCTCCGGCTGAGGCCGAACATGCGGTTGCTCGACGTCGGGTGCGGATGGGGAGGGATGGTCATCCATGCCACCCTGCGATACGACTTGCGCTGTGTCGGGATCACGCTCTCGCGCAAGCAGGCGGATGGTGCGGCGAAACGGGTCGCCGAGCTCGGGCTCGCGGACCGCATCGAGATTCGGATTCAGGATTACAGGGATATCGACGACGGGCCCTACGACGCGATCAGCAGCATCGGGATGTTCGAGCACGTCGGGATTGCCAAGACGCGCGCCTACCTCGACAAGCTCGCCGGCCTGCTGAGCCCCGGCGGGCGTCTCCTCAACCACGCCATCTCGCGTCCGTCGGGGGGGCCGGGCTTCGACCGCAACTCCTTCGTCGCCCGGTACGTCTTTCCGGACGGGGAACTCCAGGAGGTCGGTCGGGTGGTGAGCGCGGTGCACGCCTCGGGACTCGAGGTCCGAGACGTGCATTCGCTGCGGGAGCACTATGCCCGCACGCTTCGTTGGTGGGTCTCCAACCTGGAGGCGAACTGGGACCGTGCCGTGGAACTGGTCGGGCCCGGTCGCGCGCGCGTCTGGCGGCTCTACATGGCGGGCGCGGCACTCAACTTCGAAGCGGGGCGGACGAGCGTTCACCAGACGCTCGCGGTGAACTCGGCCGGCTCGCCACTCGAGCTCGATGCGACTCGAGTGAACTGGCCGTCGCAAGAGACGGCCATCCATAGACGCGACCTGAACGTAAACAGCCCGCGGTAAGCGTTCGGCCGAGGCCTACTCACCCCGCAGGCTGCGCTCTCAGCATAGGCGCCCGCCGGGCTCACCTCAAAAGGCGTGCCGGGCGAGGAAGGACTGCAGGGCGGAGTTGTAGGCGGGCATCTCTTCGATCATGCAGCCGTGACCCGTGGCCAGCGTCACCAGCTCGGCCCCCGGAATCGCCCCTGCTATCTCCTGGGAGCCGAGGTAGGGCACCATCATGTCGTTGCGCGCGCCGATGACGAGGGTCGGGACTTCGATTTCCGAGAGGCGCTCGAGCACATCGTGCTTGTCGATGGCGTCCATATGAGCCAGGAGCACCTCGGTCGAGGGTAGCCCGGGGCCACTGTCCGCCAGGAACGCCTTCACCATTTGATCGAGCACCTCTGCTCCCAGCTCGAAGAAGACCGGGGTGAACATGCGCACCAAGGACGATTCGACGAGCGTTTCCGGACCACCCGCCTCGATGAGCGCCCGGGCCAGGAGGTGCTGCCGGCGCATGAACTCGATGGGTCGGGCCCAAGTCACCGCCAGCACCAGCCCCGCCACGCGCTCGGGATGCTGCAGCGCGAGGTGCTGAGCCACGGCTCCACCCATCGACATGCCGTAGACCAGACATCTCTCGACTTCCAGGTGGTCCAGCAGGCGCTCGGTGTCGCCGGCCATGTCTTCGATGCTCGAAATCAGGGGTCCCGCCCCGGGCTCGGAGCGACCAATGCCGCGGTTGTCGAAGGTGATGAATTCGTGCGTTTCGGTCACGACGGGAATCTGACTCGCCCAGAAACGCTGGTCGAGGCCGAAGCCCATGATCCCGAGCAGGGGCGGCCCCCGACCGCGACGCTGGTAGTGGAGGGCGATGTCTCCGAGCTCTGCAAGTGGCATGTCCCGAGCGTAAGCCGCGCGCTCGTGGAGCGATCCCAGTGCCGAGAAACACCTCAAAGGGGTAGGACCCGAGGTCCGAATCCGGCAAAGCTTTCGGAACCCGTCATAGCCTTCCTCCGTGAGACTCTGCTCGAAGCCCGGATGCCGGCATCCGGCGTCCGCGCTGCTGGGATACGACTACTCCTCTCGGGTGGCGATCCTCGAAGACGCGCCCGAGGGCGCCGTCTCCCCGCACCTCTACGCGCTGTGCTCGGCCTGCGCCGACAAGCTCGTCACCCCGCGTGGGTGGTTGCTCGACGACCACCGGAGCACCCCTCAGCTGTTTCTAGAGGCCCGCTCGACGCTGGTGTGACTCACCCGTTTCGCCCCTCCTGCGCTACCTCATTCAGACCGCTTCAATTACGTATTGGCCCTCTCGAGGGCGATGCCGATGATGAAGCAAGCGACTCCACCGGGGCGGAGTTCGAGCGGGAGGACCAAGCCAATGAACTGTCCAGACTGTCAGGGCCACGACTGCATCCACATCGAGATTCGCCTGGCCGAGGCCGAGAAGGTGCAGTTCTTCTCGTGCCGCAAGTGCGAGTCGAAGTGGTGGGAGAACGCCGGTGGCCCGGTCGCCCTGGAGCAAGTGCTCGGTCTTGCCGGCCGGCGCTAGCCAACCTCACGGCCTCCAAGCGAGCGCCTAAACCCCCCAAAACGAACAAGACCCCCGAACCGGGCGGTCTTTTTCGTGGTGCTGCGGGCGCTCGGTGTCGCGATGCCGTTCGACCGGCAACAGGTGCCAGTTGAGGGGGTCGTGCCGGTGCCTGCCCTGGCGGTGAGGTGACCCTCTACGGCAGGGCAGATCGAGTCGGTATCAGACCTCCGAGCGCCCGCAGATCTTCGGTATAGCTGACTGGAAGAGTATTGCTTGCTTCGCTACTTCGCGCCAGCCCCGGCGGGGACCACCTGGATCGACCACGTTTCCTCACAACTCCCTGCTCAAGCAAAGCCTTTCCACTTTGCCCTCGGGGCAGGCCGCCCCGTCGACGGACAGCCGTCCCGCGCTCCGGCGATAGGCGATGGTCAGCCGCGGCTCGAAGCCTGCCTTGGACACCGCGCGCCGCGAGGCTGCGTTGGCCGACTCGACGCCCACCCAGACGCGCCGCAGCCCCTGAGCGGCGGCCCAGGCACAGATGCCCTTCAATACGAAGGGGTAGATTCCCCGCCCCCGGGCGTCGGACCGCGTGAACGACTCGTAGACGTAGCAGTCGCCCTCCGGCACGAGTAAGTATCCGCCGAGCTCCCGGGTCCAGGCCGCGCGGGTCGTCACCCAGGTTGCGTGCAGCATCTTGCGCCCGTCCGACACGAAGAAACAGTGCGTGGTATGCGACAACCGCCCGGCGAAGGTGACCTTGGAATCGGTCCCGATGTCCCCGGCATAGCGAGCGGCGTCCGACCTCTCTGCCTTCACGAAATCGAGGTCGTGGCGCGCGGGAAGCTCGCCGTCTGCGGGACGAGCCAGGATGATGAGCTCGTCGGATGAGGAGATGAGCCCTTTCAGGCGGTCCACCCCAGTTTGAAGCACCTCGCCGACACCGCGCGTCCGCGCGCGCGTCACCACCTTGAGCACGAGCTGGCCGGGCGTCGGTCGTAAATCGGACACGACCAGAAGATACTCGGGACCGTCTCACCGGAGCGGGGGCTTGCTAGCGGGCCCGGTTGGCCAGGCGCCGGCGTTCGACGTCCGTCATTCCGCCCCAGATGCCGTGCGACTCGCGCGCCGACAGCGCGTAGTCGAGGCATTCCCGACGGACGGGACACCCGAGGCAGATCGTCTTGGCCTGCTCCTCGCGCAGCCGCTTCTCGGCCGCGACCTCGGTGTCGTCGAAGCCAAAGAACAGGACCGCAGAGAAGTGCAGGCACGACGCGTGCTCACGCCATTCCTGATCCTCAAGCAAGACCTGCTCTTTAATCATGGCACGCGAAGCCTTGCAGCCCCGGCCGTCGTCGTCAATGCCTTTTTTCTCCCCTTGACTGGGGCTTCGTCCCCGTCTCGGGGACCTTAAACTGCGCAACGTGACCAGCGATCTGAGCGCCATCTTCAAGGCCTACGACATCCGAGGTGTCTATCCGGACGAGCTCCATGAGGACATCGTTCGCAGGATCGGGGCGGCGTTCGCGCGTTTCGTCGAGTCCGAGAGCGTCGTCATGGGTCGCGATATGCGCGCCTCGTCGCAGCCTCTGGCGGCCGCCTTCGCGGAGGGCGTCGCTGCTTCGGGGGTCGCAATCGTGGATCTCGGCGAGGTCAGCACGGATGCGCTCTACTTCGCCTCGGGGAGGCTCGATCTGCCCGGGGTCATGTTCACCGCCTCGCACAACCCCGCCCGCTACAACGGCCTCAAGATGTGCAAGGCGCAGGCCGTCCCGATCGGGTCGGACTCGGGGATGAACGAGATACGAGAGCTGGCCGAAAGCCTAGAGCCGCAGAGGGTCTCGCCACACCTGCGAGAGATGGACATACTGCCCGACTACGCGGCCCACTGCTGGTCTTTCGTGGACCCGCGCGCGCTCAAGCCTTTGAAGGTCGCGATCGACGCGGGCAACGGCATGGCCGGGAAGACGGCGCCGGTCGTCTTCGACGGGCTCCCGTTCGAGGTCTCCCCTCTCTACTTCGATCTGGATGGGAACTTCCCGAACCACCCCGCCAACCCCATCGAAGAGGCCAACCTCGAGGACTTGCAGAAGCTGGTGCTCGACGATGGTTGCGATGTGGGTATTGCCTTCGACGGTGATGCCGACCGTATGTTCTTGGTGGACGAGCAGGCGCAACCCATCTCGGGTTCCTTGACCACCGCTCTCGTCGCCGACACGCTGCTAAGGAAGAACCCCGGTGAGAAGATCATCTACAACCTCATCTGTTCCTGGACGGTTCCCGAGGTCATCACCGAGAACGGGGGCCAGCCCATCCGCACGCGCGTCGGCCACTCCTTTATCAAAGGTGTCATGGCCGAAACCGGTGCGATCTTCGGCGGCGAGCACTCGGGCCACTACTACTTCAGGGACAACTTCCGAGCGGACTCGGGGATGATCGCCGCACTGCTCGTGCTCGAGGCGATGTCGGCGGCGGACGCTCCGCTGTCGGAGACCCTCAGGCCGTTCCGCCGCTACGAGGCGTCGGGCGAGATCAATTCGGAGGTTACGGATCAGCAGGGAACGATCGAGAGGCTCGCCGCGACCTACTCCGAGGGCAAACAGGACCGTACCGATGGGCTGACCGTCGAGTTCGAAGACTGGTGGTTCAATTGCCGGGCGTCGAACACGGAACCGTTACTGCGTCTCAATCTCGAGGCTCGCACCAGGCAGCTCATGGAGGCCAAGCGGGACGAAGTGTTGAGCACGATCAAGGGGGAGCATAGTTAATGGCACTCGATCAGAAGCTGCTCGACATACTCATCTGTCCGAACTGTCGCGGCGACATCGAATACATCGAGGCATCCAACGTGATCGTCTGCCGCGGTGAGTGCAGGTATCGCTACCCGGTGCGCGACGACATCCCCGTGATGCTCATCGACGAGGCCGAGAAGCCCTCGCCCGGCACGGAAGGGGGGTGACCGAGGTGGATCTAGACGACCTGCGGGCGATCGCCGCGACCGACTCGGAGGACGTGCTCGGTGCGACCGAGCGCTTTCCGGAACAGTGCCGGGAGGCATGGGCAATAGGGCGAGCCGCGCGCGACCTACCGGACGCGGACGGCGTAGAGAACATCGTGGTCCTGGGCATGGGGGGTTCGGGCATCTCGGGGGACGTCGTTCGGTGCCTCGTCGAGCCACGACTTTCCGTGCCCTACCGGACGATCAAAGACTACGGGCACCTGCCCGAGTGGATCGGCCGCAACACGCTCGCTTTCGTGGTCTCTTATTCGGGCAACACGGAGGAAACCATTGCCGCGTTCGAGGAGATCCACAGCCGCGGAGCTCGGCCCGTCGCTATCTCTTCCGGGGGACGGCTTGCCGACCTCGCCACGAGTTATGGGGTGGCGCACGTAAAGATTCCGCCCGGCCTACAGCCGCGCGCCTCGCTGGGCTTCCTAGCCCTGCCGCTGCTTGCCGTCCTCGTGGAGGTCGGGCTCGTACCCGACTGCTCGGACGACATCGACGAGGCCGTCCAGGCGCTGGCCGACATCGTGAAACGGTGTGGACGGGACATCCCCTTAGAAGACAACGCTGCCAAGCAGCTGGCGGGCACGCTGCATCGGCGGGTGCCGCTCATCTATGGAGGCTCCCCGGCGTCCGAGGTTGCAGCCTACCGCTTCAAGTGCGATCTCAACGAGTACGCGAAGACGCCGGCCTTCGCCCACACGATCCCGGAGATGACCCACAATGAGCTCGAGTCCTTCGGATCGCTGCATGAGTTGACGAAGGAGCACTTCGTAGTGGTGTTGCTGCGCGACTCCGATGAGCATGAGCGGGTCGCTCTGCGCTTCGACATCACGAAACGGTTGATCGAGGAGTTTGTCGTGCAGGTGGTCGAGGTGCACTCGGAGGGAATCAGCAGGATCGCCCGGCTCCTGTCGCTCGTGCTGGTGGCGCAACTTGCTGCGATCTACGCGGGTTTGCGCAACGATGTCGATCCCGGACCCGTAGCGGTCATAGAAAGGCTCAAACAGGAACTTGCAAGCCGATAGGAACCAGAAAGGGAGCGATCGTGACCGTCGAGGGTGATGTAAGGAACCTGGGGCTTGCCGACGAGGGACGTCTCCGAGTCGAGTGGGCGGACCGGCAGATGACGGTGCTGCAACGCATCCGGGAGAGGTTCGAGAAGGACAAGCCACTCGAGGGCATCACCATCGCCGCGTGTCTGCACGTAACGAGCGAAACCGCCAACCTGATGCGTACGTTGAAGGCGGGAGGTGCCGACGTCGCACTGTGCGCGTCCAACCCGCTGTCCACTCAGGATCCCACCGCCGCCGCGCTGGTGGCCACCTACGAGATCCCCACCTATGCCATCCGAGGCGTCGACGACGACCTCTACTACAAGCACATCAACGCGGTCCTCGACCGGCGTCCGATGATCTCTATGGACGATGGTGGAGACCTGGTGTTCACGGTTCATTCCAAGCGCACCGAGCAGCTCGCCGAGATCATCGGCGGCACGGAAGAGACGACCACCGGCGTCATTCGACTGCGAGCGATGGAGGCGAAGGGAGTGCTCGGATACCCGGTCGTCTCCATTAACGGGGCCGACACGAAGCACCTCTTCGACAACCGCTACGGCACCGGTCAGAGCGCGATGGATGGAATCATCCGCGCCACCAACGTCCTCATTGCAGGTAAGACGGTCGTCGTCTGCGGCTACGGGCAGTGCGGACGAGGTGTTGCCAGCCGCGCCCGCGGGCTGGGGGCGAGCGTCGTCGTGACCGAAGTCGATCCGACCCGCGCCCTCGAGGCGGCGATGGACGGTTTCCGCGTCATGGGTGGGCACGAGGCCGCGCGACATGGCGACATCTTCATCACGGTTACCGGCAACAAGCACGTGCTCCGCGACGTGCACTTCGAGGTCATGAAGGACGGGGCCATCCTGGCCAACGCCGGACACTTCGACATCGAGATCGATCTGAGGTCGCTCACGGCCATGTCCTCGGGACGGCGCGAGGTGCGTCACGAGGTGATGGAGTTCGCTCTGGAAGGTGATCGCAAGATCTACGTTCTCAGTGAGGGCCGGTTGGTGAACCTCGCTGCGGCGGAAGGCCATCCTGCATCGGTCATGGACATGTCGTTCGCCAACCAGTCGCTGTCCTGTGAATGGCTTGCTCGCAACCACGCATCGCTCGAGAAGAAGGTCTACGAGGTTCCGGATGCGATCGACAAGGAGGTGGCCCGCCTCAAGCTGGACACGATGGGAGTGCAAATCGACGAGCTGACCAAGGATCAGTCCGCCTACTTGGAGGAATGGCAGGAGGGGACCTAGAGCTCGTGGCGGACGACTCCAGGATCGACCCTCCGCCGAGCGCGCCGGAAAAGGAGATGCTGGCCGCGTGGCTCGACTATCACCGCGCCACCGCTCTCAGGAAGTGCGGGGGCTTGAGCGACGAGGAGCTGCGGCGCCCGATGGTCGTATCGGGGACGAACATGCTCGGCATCATCAAACACATGGCCTATGTCGAACGCTGGTGGTTCCAGGAGGTCTTCGCCGCCCAAGATCCCGAGTTCCCCTGGTCGGACGAAGATCCCGACGCCGAGTTTCGCGTTGCCGACCACGAGACCGCCACCTCGGTGTTCGACTTCTACGAAAGCGAGTGTTCGAAGAGCCGCGCGATAGTGGACGAGGCGAGCCCCGATGACATCGCGCGCCACTCGAAGTCTGAGCGCAGCCTCCGCTGGATCGTCATTCACATGATCGAGGAGACCGCTCGCCACAACGGCCACCTCGACATCCTGCGCGAGATGATCGACGGCACGACCGGCGAGTAGCTCGGTCGGGTTAGCTCGTCACGCTCCGACCTTCGTGCCGTTCTCGGCGGCCGTGATCGTGACCTGGTGCGGGAAGGGGATCTCGATGTCGTCCTCGTCGAAGGCGACCTTGATGCGCTCACGCAGGCTCCGCCCGACTTCGAACTGCTTGCCGGGCTTGGTATCGACGATGATTCGCCAGGTGACCTCGTATTCTCCGAGCATCTCGACGCCGAGGATCTCCGGTGCGGCGTACATGGAGCGCCCGACCTCGGTGTCCTCCTTCGAGGAGGTGGCCACGCGCTCGAGCGTCCGGCGGACCTTGGCCGAGTCCTCCTTGTAGGCCACCCCGACATCGATGACGGCGCGCGCCCAATCCTTCGATCGGTTCGCGATGTGAGTGATCTCACCGTTCGCGATGAAGTGCATCGTGCCGTCGAGGTCACGCATGCCGGTCACCCGCAGGGTCAGGGTCTCGACCTTGCCCGAAGCGACCTGGTTGACCTGGATGATGTCGCCGACGCCGTACTGGTCCTCGAGCAGAATGAAGAACCCGCTCACCACGTCTCGCACCAGGTTCTGCGCGCCGAAACCAACCGCCAGCCCGATGATGCCCACCGACGCCAGCAGGGGAGCGAGATTGGCCCCGACCGCTCCCAGGATGTAGAAGGTTCCCATCACCCAGATCACGACGATCCCCGCCGACGACAGGACGCGCGTCAGCGTCTCGGTCCGTTGCAGGGCGCGTAGCGGCGTCGTCTCCTGGGACACCTTGTTGCCGACTTTGGTCGTGATTCTTCGCAACAGCCGGGTGAGGACGAAGGCGATGATCAAGACGAGTCCGATCTGGATCGCGCTCTGGACGATCCAGATGTCCCACAGGTTCTCGATTGTTTCCCACCACTCCATGAGAAATCGCCTCCGCGTCAGCTCGATGCTTCGGATGGGGAGAGCCGGGCGCTCAGCGCAGCTCGTGGAGCAAGCCGCGGCGCAACCCGCCTGACTGTGTAACGTCATTCTCGCGGCCCCGCAACCCGCGTGCCCGTATTTCGTCACAGCTGCTGGTTACTGTCGGCGAATGTCGCTGCTGGATTTCGTCGCTCTCGGGGCCCCGTTGCGCTGTGCCGGGTGCGGCGCCGGGGGCACGCCTCTCTGCCGGGTCTGCGCCAGGTCGCTCGGCGAGGCCCCCGTCCCCGAGGTGCCAGGCGTGGATCGCCTGCTGGTGGGATGGGCCTATGAGGGAGGGGCTCGGTCCCTGGTGCTCGACCTCAAGCTCAGGGGTGATCGCACTGCCGCCGCGCCGCTCGCCGGTGCGCTCGTCGAGCGGGTCATGGCCGAGGGCCTGGGCGCCCAGGGTCTCACCTGGGTCCCCGGCAAGCCGCGCGAGAACCGCAGACGAGGGCTGGATCACGCCCACGTCCTCGCGCTCGAGGTCGGGCGAAGGCTCGGACTCCCGGTCCGACCCTCGCTGCTACGCGTGGCCGAACGACCGGACCAGACCTCGCTGGGGGCGGCGGAGCGCTGGGCCAACCTCAGGGGCGCGTTCACGGCCGTCGATTGCCCGCCCCAGATAGCGCTGGTCGACGATCTCGTCACGACCGGAGCAACTGCGGCGGCGTGTGCCGGCGCCCTGAGGGAGGCGGGGGCGATCCGGGTCGAGGTGCTGGCGGCGTGCTCGGTGTGAGGCGCAGACGGCCCGGCAGCCCCGGTTCCGGCCCCCAGGGCAGCGCTCTAGTACTAATTGCTTAGGGAGTTTCGCCGGAGTAGGCCGTACAATCTGGTCAAGAAGAACCACATCGGGCTGGTTGCGGCAAAAATTGGTTGACCTGCGCAGCCCGCAACGCAAAGGGGTTTGGGTGGCACAGCAGCCGCAATCCGACAGCATCGAGGCCGTGAGGGTGCTCATCGTCGACGACCATGCGCTGTTCCGACGGGGGCTGCAGATGGTCCTCGAGGGCGAGCCCGACATCGACGTGGTGGGCGAGGCCTCCGACGGCCAGGAGGCGCTCTCCAAGGCCGAGGAGACCACGCCCGACGTCGTGCTCATGGACGTGCGTATGCCGAAGCGCTCGGGCATCGAGGCCACCCGCCTGATCAAGGACACGCTGCCCTCGACCCGCATCTTGATGCTGACGATCTCCGACGAGGAGGCCGATCTCTACGACGCCATCAAGGCCGGGGCCTCGGGCTATTTGCTCAAGGAGATCTCCATCGAAGAGGTCGCCAACGCGGTTCGCTCGGTTCATGCAGGTCAGAGTCTCATTTCGCCCTCCATGGCCTCCAAGCTGCTGACCGAGTTCGCGGCGATGGTCAAGCGGCGTGACGAGCGCAACCAGGTCCCGGGGCCCCGCCTGACCGACCGCGAGCTCGAGGTCCTCAAGCTGGTCGCCAAGGGCATGAACAACCGTGACATAGGCGCAGAGCTCTTCATCAGCGAGAACACGGTCAAGAATCACGTCCGCAACATCCTGGAGAAGCTGCATCTCCACTCCCGCATGGAGGCCGTGGTGTACGCCGTCCGGGAGAAGTTGCTCGACATCAAGTAGCCCTCGCCGCCCAAGTCGAGAGCCGGGGGATAATGGGGCCGGCAAGTTGCGGTCGTCTCGACGAGCGCGCATACCCGATGCCGTCGGCGGTGACGGCGAGAGCGGAGCCGAGCCTGCTTCGGCGAAGCGGGAGGGAAACAGAGTTGAGCATTTTTCAGAAGCTTCTTACCGCGGGTGAGGGCAAGAAGCTGAAGGCCCTCGAAACGGTCGTCCCCGTCGTCGTCTCTCACGAGGACGACATGAAGGCGTTGACCGACGACGAGCTGAAAGGCAAAACCGCCGAGTTTCGCGCCCGGCTGGACCGGGGCGAAGACCTCGACGAGCTGATGGGAGAGGCCTTCGCGGTCACCCGCGAGGCGGCAACGAGGGCCATCGGGGAACGTCACTTCGACGTGCAGCTCATGGGTGGCGCGGCACTTCACTACGGGTGGATCGCAGAGATGAAGACCGGTGAGGGCAAGACGCTCACTGCGACCCTGGCCGTCTACCTGAACGCACTGGCCGGAGAGGGCGTTCATCTCGTCACGGTCAACGACTACCTCGTCAAGCGGGACTCCGAGTGGATGGGCCAGATCTATCGCTACCTCGGGCTGACCACCGGATTGATTCAGGCCCAGATGCCGCCGGAGCAGAGGCACCACTCCTACGGCTGCGACGTGACCTACGGGACCAACAACGAGTTCGGGTTCGACTACCTGCGCGACAACATGGTGACCTCGAAGGATCGACTCGTTCAGCGCGGCCATCATTTCGCGATCGTCGACGAGGTGGACTCGATCCTGGTCGACGAAGCTCGGACGCCGCTCATCATCTCCGGCGCGGTGCAGGAATCTCAAAAGCTGTACACCCAGTTCGCGCGCATCTCTCCGCGCCTAACGCGCGACGTGCACTACGAGATCGACGAGAAGAAGCGCACGATCGCGATCAGCGAGGAGGGAATCTCCAAGGTCGAGGAGATCCTCGGCGTCGAGAACCTCTACGACCACGTCAACGTCGACATGGTTCATCACCTCGAGCAGTCGATCCGATCGAAAGAGCTCTACAAGCGCGATGTCGAATACGTCGTCGAACACGGCGAGGTCAAGATCGTCGACGAGTTCACGGGCCGTATCCTCCCCGGCCGCCGCTATTCAGAGGGCTTGCATCAGGCCATCGAGGCCAAAGAGGGCGTGCGGATCAAGGAGGAGAACCAGACGCTCGCCACGATCACGCTGCAGAACTACTTCCGCATGTACGACAAGCTCGCCGGCATGACCGGTACCGCCTTGACGGAGGCGGCCGAGTTCAACCACATCTACGGACTGCAGGTCGCGACGGTCCCGACCAACCGCCCGATGATCCGAGCCGACGAGCAGGACCTGATTTACAAGTCGGCCGAGGCGAAGTGGGGGGCCGTCGCCGACGACCTCAAGGAGCGCCACGAGAAGGGGCAGCCCGTCCTGATCGGTACGGTGTCCGTCGAGAAGTCAGAAACGCTGAGTCGCATCCTCTCCAAGCGCGGCGTGCCGCACTCGGTTCTCAACGCCAAGAACCACGAGAAGGAGGCGGCGATCGTCGCGCAGGCTGGTCGTCTCGGTGCCGTCACGGTGGCCACCAACATGGCCGGCCGAGGCGTCGACATCGTCCTCGGCGGCAATCCCGAGGGCATGGCGCAGCAAGAGATGATCGCGCGCGGCTGGGACGTCGATGCCTACATGCTCGACGAGTACTCGGACGAGGACCGGACCGGCTACGAGACCGAGTTTCAGCCTCTGCACGAGAAGTACTTGAGACAGACTGCAAGTGAACGCGAGGAGGTGCTAAAGGCCGGAGGGCTGTACGTCTTGGGCACCGAACGCCACGACTCCCGTCGCATCGACAACCAGCTACGCGGGCGTTCCGGGCGTCAGGGCGATCCCGGCGAGAGCCGCTTCTATCTGAGCCTCGAGGACGACCTCATGAGGCTCTTCGCGTCCGACCGGATTGCCGGCGTCATGGAGCGACTGAAGATCCCCGACGACATTCCCATCGAGGCCAAGATGGTCAGCAAGGCCATCGAGCGTGCCCAGACGCAGGTCGAGTCCATGAACTTCGAGATCAGAAAGAACGTGCTCAAGTACGACGAGGTCATGGACAAGCAGCGGAAAGTCATCTACGAGGAGCGTCGCAGCATCCTCGAGGGTGAGGACTTCCGTGACACCGCGCTCGAGCTCGTGTCCGATGTCGTGGAAGGAATCATCGCCGAGAACGCTCACCCCGACATCTCCTCGGAGGACTGGGATTGGGACCAGCTGTTCGCCACGGTCCGGGAAGTATGGCCGACCACGCTCACGCCGGAGGATTTCGAGCTGGACAACGCGGACTACGAGGAAGTGCGCGAGCGCTTCATGACCGACGCACTCGACAGCTATGCGAAGCGCGAGGAGCAGATCGGGGCCGAGCAGATGCGGAACGTCGAGCGCCTGGTGCTCCTCAACGTCATCGATAATCGCTGGCGCGAGCACCTCTACGAGATGGACTACCTACAAGAGGGCATCGGGCTGCGAGCCATGGCTCAGAAGGATCCGTTGGTCGAGTACCAGCGCGAGGGCTACGACATGTTCCATGGGATGCAGGAATCGATCAAGGCCGATTTCGCTCGCTACATGTTCCACGTCGAGACGGTGCGACGGGACGAGCAGCGGGAGCGACCGGCGCGTCTGCGGCAGGAGCGCCGTCAGGTTCCCATCGCGGCGGGACACCAGGGTGCCGGGCCCGACGAGCAGCCCGGTGCCGCGCAGGGGGCCGAGGAGGCGAAGTTCGTCCAGGCGCGCTCCGAGAAGATCCCTCGCAACGCGCCCTGCCCGTGCGGCTCCGGCAAGAAATACAAGCAGTGCCACGGGCGCCCGGGGGCCGAAGCGCTCTAAACCTGCGGCTTGTATTCGAGCCGCACTCATGCCCCTCGGGTCTGTCTTCGCTCGGCAAGAGGCGGCGGCGAGGGGGGCGATCGGGAATGGGAACCGGATTTTCGCGCCCCAGGTCCTGAGATCCAGATTGTCCGGCCACCTTTGTTGTCTGGTTACCGCTGAGCGGTTGCCAGACGGAAAACGCCCCTCGATCGAGTGACCATCCTCCGGCCGGGCTAGGTGAACTAGGGTTCGCTCCGTGGGGAACATGGCGCGCTCTCGTTCGAGGAAGAGTCCGGCGACAGAGCGACGTTCACCCGTGGTGCTGGTCGTGGGAGGCCTTGTCGTCGCGAGCCTGTTGGTCCTGGCAGCGGTCGTGGCGTTCTCCGGCGACGAGGCCCCCGAGGTGCTGACGCTGCCGGCCGGCGCGGCCCCCTTTAGCCTGGCGGCCGGGGACGAGGTCCTCTGGGTCGGCAATGCCGGCGACCTCAGCGTGTCTCGCTTGCGACTGAGCGATGGAGCCGCCGCCGGCGCTCCGATCACCCTCCCGGCACGACCCGGGGGGATCGCCGTGGGCGAGCACGTCTGGGTCGGCTCCATCGAGGGCGCCGAGGTGGTCCGGCTCGATCCTGAGGCCGCCGGCGGACGACCGGTCCCTCTCGTGGTGGGCCGGGACCCGGCCGCGGTCGCGCTCGAGGATGACGACGTCTGGGTGGCTGCGCTCAACGAGGGCTCCATCATCAAGCTGTCGTCGGGGGGCGACATCGTGGAGGAGATCACCGAGCTCGAGTTCCCCTCGGCGCTGGCCTTTCTCAGAGGCGAGTTGTGGGCCGCCGACGTGACCGAGGGCACGGTGAGCCGGATCGACACCGGCACTGCGGAGGTGGCCGAGACGATCGAGGTCGGGTCGGGGCCGACGGCACTCGCTGCGGATGGGACCAAGTTGTGGGTCGCCCTCTTCCGACAGCAGGCGCTGGCCGCGCTCGAGCCGAGCGGTGAGGTCCGGGTCGTGGACCTCGGTGCCGCACCCTCGGGTGTCGCCACCGGCGACGGATACGTGTGGGTCACGCTCCCGGAGGAGGACGCCCTCGTTCGTGTCGATCCCACCTCGCTGGAGGTCAGCGATCGAGTCGCAGTCGGCGACAACCCTCAGGGCATAGTGGTCGCGGGCGGTGCGGTATGGGTCGCCAATCAGGGGGACAACACCGTCACGCGCTTGGCCCTCCCCGACGAGTGAGTAGCGGTAGCCTGACGATCCCATGGATGACGTACGCGACCGGCTGATAGCCATCACCAATAAGCTCGAACAGATCAAGGAGTACCTTTGACGTCGATGCCAAGCGCGCACGCCTCGAGGAGCTGAGAAAGGCAAGCGCGGCCCCCGACTTCTGGGACGATTCGAGTTCGGCGCAGAAGAAGATGTCGCAGATCGCTCGGATTGCCGACGACATCAATTCCTACGATCAGCTGTCCCGGCGCGCCTCCGACGCGCTCGTGCTCCTGGACCTGGCCGAGGCCGAGTCCCATGACGAGTCACTTGCCGAAGTGGCGGGCGAGGTGGAGGCGATGGAATCTGAGATCGCGAGCCTCGAGGTCGTCGCGCTATTGAGCGGAGAGTTCGACGACTACCCGGCCATCTTCGAGGTGCACGCAGGCGAGGGCGGCACCGACTCGCAGGACTGGGTCGAGATGTTGCTGCGGATGTACCAGCGCTGGTTCGAACGGCGCGGCTTCAAGTATCAGCTCGTCGAGTTGACCGAGGGTGAGGAAGCCGGAGTGAAGAGCGCAACCTTGACCGTCGAGGGTCGTTTCGCATACGGCCTGCTCGTAACGGAGCGCGGTGTGCACCGGCTCGTGCGTATCTCACCGTTCGACTCCGCCAAGCGCCGCCATACGTCGTTTGCGTCGGTAGACGTAACACCGGAAATCGAAGAGGACTTCGACGTAGAGATCAATCCCGACGAGCTACGGATCGATACCTATCGCTCCTCAGGGGCGGGGGGCCAGCACGTCAACGTCACCGACTCGGCGGTGCGCATCACCCACGTCCCAACCAACATCGTGGTTGCGGTTCAAAACGAACGCTCGCAGATGCAGAATCGAGCGGTCGCCATGCGTATCCTCAAGTCGAGGCTCGTCGCGCTCGCGCGCGAGAAACGCGAGCTCGAGGTCAATGCCCTTCGTGGCGAGAAGCGCGATATCGGATTCGGTTCGCAGATCCGTTCATACGTCATGCATCCGTATCAGATGGTGAAGGACCACCGCACCTCGGTCGAGGTGGGCAACGTCTCGGCCGTGCTCGACGGTGACCTCGATCGTTTCGTGCAAGCGGAACTAAGGCGCAAGGCGGGGGATGCCGAAGAGAAGTAGGTAGTGATTGGGAGGCCACATGATCCAAGCAAGACAATTCAAGCCGAAGCTGCCACAATTTTCCCTATGACCGATTCCATGCGAAGTACCGCAGAGCGAGTCGAGCAGGCCACTCTCCCCGAGTTGCGGGACGTCCACATCGACGACGTCTACGTCCAGATGGACTACCTCCTGCAATCGAGGCCCACGCCGCTCGACCTATATCACCGCTGGGAAAATCAGAACTGGTCGACCCAGAAGCTCGACTTCTCCGAAGATCGCGCTCACTGGGAATCCCTGGGCGATGGCCTCGAAGGACTTCGCACCGAGTTGCAGCGAACCTTCACGCTCTTCTTCGTCGGAGAACAGGCCGTCACCGACACGCTGTCGCCGTTGGTGCACGCGGCCCCCGATGAACCATCCCGAATCTTTCTGTCGTCGCAGTTGGTCGACGAAGCACGGCACTCGGTCTTCTTCTCTCGCTTCTTCAAGGAGGTGGTGGGAATCGAGGGCGGCCTACCCGAGGCCCTGGCCGGCCTGCGCGACCGAACCGTCGGTGCTTTCAGGGTGATATTCGACAACGATCTGGTCGAGGCCACCGAACGGGTGCGAAAGAACCCACACGACTACGGCGCGTGGGTCGAGGGCATCACGATCTACCACCTCGTCGTCGAGGGCATGCTCGCGCTCACCGGCCAGAAGTTCTTACTCGGGCTTATTCGCGAGATGGGAATCCTTCCAGGCTTCTACACCGGCTTTACCGCGGTGGCGCGCGACGAGTCACGTCATGTCAACTTCGGTGTGCGAGCCCTCATGGAGGCGGGCGTCAGAGACCGAAGCAATCTCGAGCGAGTCGAAGCGACGATCTTCGGCCTGCTCGAGTCGGCCTGTCGCATCGTGGCTGCGCCGGACCGTAAGTACGCCATTGCGCCGGTGGATACCCCGCCCAATCTGCTGATCAATCCCTACGAAGTACGGACGTTCTCTCTCATTTCACTCACGAAGCGGCTGCGTACATCAGGTTTAACAAGTCAAGCGTGTGACGAAATCATCAAACGTGGGAACCTGTACTACGACAACGCCTGGAACGAGTACGAGGACATCCACGGCGAAGAACATCCCCGGCGCTTCTTCGATCGACTCGCGCCGGCCGCGACCTGATTGCCGACCTGAGGAACGAATGATCAAGACAGTTGACGTCAAGAAGATCTACAAAGGCGGTACGCACGCCGTTAACGGCATCTCGATGGACATCGAGAAGGGCGAGTTCGTGTTCGTCGTGGGACCCTCCGGCTCTGGTAAGTCCACCATGATCAAGATGCTCAACAAGGAGGAGGAGCCCACCGACGGCAGCATCTACGTCGCCGGCAAGAACTTGGCGAGCCTTCCTCGATGGCGCGTTCCCTATCTGAGACGAAACGTTGGCTGCGTCTTCCAGGACTTCAAGCTCCTGCCCAACAAGACCGTGTTCGAGAACGTGGCCTTTGCCCTCGAGGTGATCGGACGACCGCGCGCGGTCGTGCGCAGGCAGGTGCCGCAGATCCTCGAGCTCGTGGGGCTGGGCGAGAAGCTGGACCGGTTCCCCGACGAGCTCTCCGGCGGAGAGCAGCAGCGCGTGTCCATCGCCCGGGCGTTCGTCAACCGTCCCCTCATCCTGCTCGCCGACGAGCCGACGGGAAACCTGGACCCCGCAACGTCAGTGGGCATCATGCGACTACTGGATCGAATCAACCGCACCGGCACCACCGTCGTCATGGCGACTCACGATCACGCCATCGTGGACTCGATGCGCCGTCGAGTCATCGAGCTCGAGAGCGGAAGCGTTGTGCGAGACCAATCGCGGGGAATCTACGGAGTGGGAACTTAGAGATGAAGATCGGTTACTTCCTCTCGGAGACCATCACCAATCTCAGGCGCAACTTGTTGATGACGATCGCCGCCATCTCCACGGTTGCCATCTCTCTGTTGCTACTGGGGGGCGTCCAGATCCTCGGCATGGTCGTCAACAACGTCACGCTGTCATGGGAAGCAAAGGTCGAAGTGTCGGCCTACTTCCGTGACAACGCACAACCCGCCGAGATCGAAGCGATCACGCGCGACGTCGAGGCGATGCCGGAGGTCGAGCAGGTCTTCTTCGTCTCCAAGGAGCAGGCCTTCGAGGAGTACAAGAAGATCTACGAGGATCAACCGCAGTTCTACGAGAACCTGCCTGAGGACTCGCTTCCTGCGTCACTTCGAATCAAGCTCACCGACGCCGGCTTTGCCGAGCAGGTGAAGGGGGCGATCGACGGGGCTCCCGGCATCGACGAGGTACGCGACGGGGGCTTGGTGCTCAGGCGGCTGCTCCAGGTCAACTCGCTGCTGCAGACCATCACCTTCGCGATGTCACTCATTCTTCTGGTCGCGGCGGCGGCCCTCATCGCTAACACCATCCGCCTCGCGATCTACGCCCGGCGCGAGGAGATCGGGATCATGAAGCTCGTCGGAGCGACCAACTGGTTCATACGGATCCCGTTCTTGTTCGAGGGTGTCTTCGCCGCGTTCGTGGGCGCGCTGATCGCCAGTCTCGTCGTGGTCGGAGCGCAATGGGCGGTGTTCTCGAACTTGGGCGAGCAGATCACCTTCCTGGGACCGGTCTTCAGCTTCTCGACCGGCGAGATCGCCACGGTGCTCGGAGTCTTGTTCGCGGTGGGGTGTGGCATCGGCGTGGTGGGCTCGGGCCTGGCCCTGCGCCGCTTCCTCGAGGTCTGAGCTCGCGGGGCCTGGGACTCGAGTGAGGCCTGGGACTCAAGTAGGGGGCTCGAGGGGTCGATTCGAAGAGGGTGAATTCCCCCCTTGTTGTTGATGTTGTGGTTACTGTTAAAGCTGTAAACTCGGCAGCTTGTTCATTATGAGAACCGGTCATAGGCAGTTGCATCACCAGGGCTTTCGACTCGCGGGCGTCGTGGCGGCACTCGTTCTCTGCCTCGCGTCGGCGGCCCTCCCCGCCGCAGCCGATCCGCAGGACCGTCTCGACCGGATCGAGCAGCGCCGGTCCCAGATCCAGGGCCAGATCGACGACACGGCCAAGAAGACGAAGACTCTTCGGGGCTCCATCTCGGTTCTGGATGACGAGGCGGAGGGCATCCAGAGCCGGCTCGCCGAGGTCAACGCCGAGATCGCCGCGCTCGATGGCCGGATCTCCGAGCGCCAGGCCGAGCTCGAGCTGGCGCAGCAGCGCTATACCACTCTGACCGAGGAGCTCCTCGACATCCAGGCCGATCTGATCGAGAGCACCGACTCCCTGACCGAACGGGCGATCGAGAGCTACAAGGCGGGGCCGGGCGCGTATGTCGAAGGCATCCTGTCGGCGGACAGCTTCGCCGACCTCTCCGACCGCTACGAGTACTACGAGACCACCGTCGAGCTCGACAGCGCGCTGGTCGATGACATCGAGCGGCTCGACTCGGAGACCGACGCCCGGCGGGAGCAGGTCGCCGAGGAGAAGGAGCGCATCGCCGCGGCGAAGCTGCAGCTCGAGAAGGATCGCTCCGATCGAGTCGCGGTGCAGGCCGAGCGGCAACAGATGCTGGACCTGCAGAACGCGCTGATCGCCGAGAAGGAGGACGTCCTCAGGGGCCAGCTCGCGAAGAAGTCCGAGCTCGAAAAGCTCGACTCTCAGCTCCAGCAGGATTCCCAGGACATTCAGGCCATCCTGGCAAGGGCCGCCAATCAGAGCTCGGGTGGTGGCAGCGCTCCCGCTCCGAGCACCGGCGGCCAGTTCGGGTGGCCGGCGAGCGGGCCGGTGACCTCGCCCTACGGCTACCGCACGCACCCCATCTTCGGCGGCTCTCGCCTGCACACGGGCATCGACATCGGAGCGGGGTACGGCTCTCCGGTCTATGCCGCCGGCGGCGGAACGGTCGTGTTCGCCGGCACGATGAGCGGTTACGGCAACGCCATCGTCGTCGACCACGGCGGTGGGGTGGGCACCACCTACAACCACCTCTCGGGCTTCAGCGTCGGCCAGGGATCGCGCGTCAGCCGCGGCCAGACGATCGGCAGCGTCGGCTGCACCGGCTACTGCACCGGCCCCCACCTGCACTTCGAGGTCCGGCTGGGCGGGTCGCCGGTCGATCCCATGCCCTACCTTCAGTAGTGCCGGAACGCACTACCCTGTAACCCTCATGGAACGCTGGCAGAAGATCCTAATTGCGCTGCTTTCGGCCGCGGTCGTCGCCCTCGGCGCGTTCTCCTTCGGCTATTCGGTTGCCGGCGGCGACGCGCGCATCTTCGTCGGCGAGAGCGGCGACGATGCGGATCTCTCGTTGATCGAGGATGTCTACGACAAGATCAAGAGCGAGTCGGTCGATCCTCCCGACGACGAGGAGCTGGTGCGGGGCGCGGTCAAGGGCATGACCAAGTCCGTCAAGCAAGCGGGCGACGACTTCGCCCTCTTCTACACGCCCAAGGAGTACCGCTCCTTTCAGGAGATCACGACCGGCCGGTTCTCGGGCATCGGCGTGTGGCTGAAGGACCGAGAGGGGCGCCTCGAAATCGTGTCGGTCATCCCCCAAACCCCCGCGCAGGCCGCGGGCCTGCAAGAGGGTGATGTCATCGAGGTGATCGACGGCGAGTCGGTCGGCTCACTCAGTAGTGATGAGGCGGTGAACCGCATCAAGGGCAAGGAGGGCACCGAGGTCAGCCTCAGCATCGCCCGAGCCGGCAAGCAACTGAGCTTCGACATTACGCGCCAGACCATCGAGCTCCCGAACCTGATCGCCAACCGGACGCCCGAGGGTCTCGGCTACGTTCGTTTGTTCGGCTTCTCCCGAGGGGCGGGGGAGCAGCTGCGGGAGGAGGTGGACGAGCTCACCGCCTCCGGCGCCGAGGGGATCATTTTGGACCTGCGGGACAACGGCGGCGGGCTGTTCAGCGAGGGCGTGAGCGTGGCGAGCGTCTTCATCGAGGACGGAGAGATCGTCTCTTACAAAGAGCGCTCGGAGCCCGAGATCAGCTACGACGCGGAGGGCGACGCCTTCGAGGACGTGCCGCTCGTCGTGTTGGTGAACGAGGGCACTGCGAGCGCCTCGGAGATCGTCACCGGAGCACTTCAAGACACGAATCGAGCCGTCGTCGTCGGCGTGAGCACCTACGGGAAGGGCTCGGTTCAGGAAGTGCTCCCGCTGTCGGATGAGTCGGCGCTCAAGCTCACCATCGGCGCCTACTTCACCCCCGACGGGCGCCGGATAAACGGATCGGGCATCGAGCCCGACATCGAGGTTGATTCCGACCCCGACACCCAAAAGGAGCGGGCCAAGGAGATCCTGAAGGGGATCATCATCTCGGCCGACGGCGCTCAGGGATAGGAGTCCGCGTGGCCACGACCAAAGCCCCGGATAAGTCCGGCACGAAGCTCATCGCGCAGAACCGCAAGGCGCGCCACAACTACGAGATCGAGGAAACGCTCGAGGCCGGGGTCGTGCTCGTGGGCACCGAGGTGAAGTCGTGTCGCGACGGTCGCGCCAACCTTGCCGACTCCTACGCGACGATCGACAACCACCACGAAGCGTGGTTGTTGCAGTGCCACATCAGTCCCTACAGTCACGGCAACCGCAGCAACCACGAGCCCCTGCGTCCGCGCAAACTCTTGCTTCGTTCCGATGAGATCGTTCGACTCGGGGTCAAGGTCAACCAGGAGGGCCGCACGCTCGTTCCGCTGCGTCTCTACTTCAAGCACGGACTCGTCAAAGTCGAGCTCGCGGTGGGACGAGGTAAGAAGCTTTATGACAAACGCCGGGACAGGGCCAAGCGTGACGCGGACCGCGCGATCCGGCAGGAGCTCGGCCGCCGCCGCTGATGGGCGGTCAGGCTGATGGGCGATCAGAAAGTCAGGATCTTGTCCGCCTCGGCACAGAGCTTTGCCACGTCCGGCGGTGTGGTCCAGGTCCCCTCGACCGCTCCGAGATCCTCCTCGGTCGCCCCACGGGCGACCGCGCAAGCCTTTCAGACGTATACCGGGACTCCGTTATCACGCGCCTTCGCCAGCAGGTCTTTCAGCGGCGGGACGCCCCGGCCCTCGACCGTGGCGGCGGTATCGCCCACGATGAGGTCCGCGGCGTCGCCCACCAGGACGACCGCAACCTCCTGGCCGACCTCGAGCGACCCGTTGACGGCGAGGTGAAAGGGAATCGAGGCGAGCGTGGCATCGTTCTCACCCTTGGAACCGACGTAGACGAATTTCACGGGGTCTCCTCTCTCGCCGCTCCGTAGTCATACGGGATCGCGACTCGTTCGTCTAGGACCAGCGACGATAGTTCTTCGGAGGGGACAAGATGGAGAATGTCCGACAACTAGGAGGTCAGCCATGACCGAGCACGTCACCAAGAGCGAAGCTCAATGGCGGGAAGAGCTCTCCCCCGACCAGTACGAGGTGCTGAGGAACAAGGGGACGGAGCGTCCCTTTACGGGCAAGTACGTCAATGCAAAAGATGATGGGACCTATCGATGCGCGGGCTGCGGGGCCGAGCTGTTCGACTCGGATACCAAGTTCGAGTCCGGCACCGGATGGCCGAGCTTCACCGACCCCAAGAACGTCGCCAACGTGAGGTTGGAGAGCGACACGAGCCACGGCATGGTTCGCACCGAGGTGACCTGCGCGCGCTGCGGGGGCCACCTCGGCCATGTGTTCGATGATGGCCCGGGCCCCGGCGGCAAGCGTTACTGCATCAACTCCTGCGCCCTAGACCTCGAACCGAAGTAGCGGGCGGTAGTCGGAGTCAAAACCGGGCGCCGACGAAGAGAAACCGGATAGGTACTTGCTGGATCGGCTCTATGCGGGAGGTCTGCTATCTGGCAACCGGTAGCCGGTACTCAGACCGCAAAGGTATCCCGCACGGACCGCAGCGGCTCTCCCCGGGCCGAACCCATACCAATCATCTCTTCGATGCCTGGGTGTCTGGGCAACGAGGGCGGGAAGCTTCGCGGATGCTGCGGCGTTGTTGCCTATTGAGACGTCGCACCACTGTGCGACAATCTCTCAGGACAGGACGTTGACAATGGACGGCCGCCGGCCGTCTTCGTCCCTCAAGGGGCTGAACTGGATTCGACCTTGACCGGACCGAGATAGGAGAAGCGAGCCGAGAATTTCGGGTGGTCTCGAAAATCTCTCCCGGAAACTTATAACTGCCGCTGCGTAAAGCACGGTTGCCATCTCCTAACTGATGGCCGTCGGCCCGAAGATCGTCTGCGTCTTCGGGATCCGGCGTCGCCTAGCAGACTCGCCGCCTCGAGCCCGGTCGGTGCTCTGAGACGGGACACCAAACCGATCTAGGAGCCGGTCGCCGCCGTTTGCGGGCCGGCCGGCACCCGAAATCTGACCGCAAACTACGCTCGTAGAAGGCCTATCGAGGGGTCGAGGGACCCGGGTTCGATTCCCGGCAGCTCCACTACGCTGCGCTACGCGGAGCAGCCCCGCCCGAGGCCCGAGCCTTATCTCACCCGGACCGCGGCTGCGCCGCTTGCTCCCGGGTTCGATTCCCGGCAGCTCCACAATTGTGCTTTTGTGTGAACCGTTCTCTTGCGAGTCGAGCAGGGAGGCGAAGGGCTCCTCGTAGACGGCCTGAGCCTGGGCGGAGGGGCCGCTCCTTACGAGGATCTTTCGGAAGAAGGCCTGGTTCCACAGCCTCCTCACGTCTGGCTGTGCCCTGAGGTAGGCGTCCGGGCAGTCCTACCGTCCGATGCCGGAGTTGTTCGACGTCGATGTCTGGGAGTTCGACAGGCTCATCGCCGATGCCGCGGCGGGAGAAAACGTCCGAGCGAACTGTCGTCGGTGGGTGAGCTGTATCGAGGCGACTTGCTTCAGGGCGTCTACTACCCGTGGGTCGAGCCGCTGCAGGCTCACTTCCGCAAGCAGTTCATCGACCCCAGGTGCAACTGTCGGAGGCGTGTTCAGCCGAGGGAGACGACGAAGCCGCCGTCGGCGCGCTCCTCGAGGCGATCACGGTGGATCGCTACGCCGAGCACCTCTATCGAAGCGTCATGGGGCTGTACGCGAGACTGGGTCGGCGCAACGATGTAGAGCGCGTCTACAAGGAGCTTGAAGCCGCGCTCGCGGATGGGCTCGAGGCGCAGCCCGACCGGAGACTCATTTTCTTAAGAACCGACTGTTGACCCGAGGGGTCGAGGAGGGGAGTGCGGGTCTTACTTGATGAGCTTGTGACCGGTTGCGAAGCGTTCGAGACGCGCGAAAGACGCGACGCGATGTACCGGGTGGCGACGGAGCTCGTCCAGCAATCTTGGGGTGATGGTGGCAAGGTCGTCGACGCCGCCTTCTGCGCCCCGCTGCGAGGCTCCGAAGATCTCACGTGTGGCCTTCGTACCGGCGCTCGGCTCTGGGTCATCGTGCTACTCCTTGTGCATGTTCCTTGTACGACGTGTCGACGAGGATCGTCGGTAGACGACGTCGTCGACCGGTTCAGGTTCGAGGTGGACCGCACCGTCGATCCGGTACAGGTGCATGCTGGTGCCGATCGGCGGGTCAGGCCGGCTGCTGCGCTGGCGAGAAGAACTCGGTGAGTGCGTCAGCGAGCGCCTCGGGATGGGTCAGCATGACGGCGTGCCCGGCGCCGGGGATCTCTTGTATCCGTGCGTTGGGAACGTGGTCGGCCACGTACCGCGCGCCAGCGTGGTCGTAGGGCTTGGTGTCCGATCCGAGCAGCACCAGCACCGGAGCGGAGATCGCGCCGAGCACGGCCGGATCAGCAGGGGTGGGGCCTTCGTACTCCATCGCTTGCCGTTGGACGTTGAGCACATTCGGGACGTAGCGACCTGTGGCTTCGAAGTAATCGGCGTCCTCGGCGACGGCGATGTCGTCGTCGTTGAAGGGGAAACCAGCGAACGCGCGAATCGCATCCGTCAGCCTGTCCTCGGCGGCCAGCCCGCCCATGCGGGCGACGGCCGCGCCGAGAGCCGCTCGCTCCTGCCCGTCCATCAGCCACGGCATCACCGGCCCAACGATGGCCACCGCGTCCACCGCGTCGGGCTGCGCCCCCGCGGCGGTGAGTGCCAGGCCGCCGCCGGCGGACCAACCCACCAGTCCGGTCGGTTCTCCGATGCTGTCGACGTAGGCGAGGACGTCATCGGCCAGCCGACCCCAGCTGAGGTCGGGGTGATCGTCGCTGAGGCCACGGCCCCGCCAGCTCGGCAGATAGCACGTGAACCGGCCGATCAGATGCGGCAGCAGCGCCTGCCAGTCGATGTCGCCATCGCCCATGATCCCGTGCACGAACACCAGCGGCCGTCCTTCGCCGTGCACGGTCCCACCGATGGTGACGCCGTCGGTGGTGGTCACGTAGTGGGTGCGTTGGCTGCTCATGTGCTCTCTCCTGCGTCTCGTGCGGTCATGCCAACCATGACGCGAAGGACGCCGGAGAACGTCACCCGACCGGGTACGTTTCGGCGGCCAAAGGTGGTACTACAGGTCGCGGCGGGCAACCTGTGCGGCGAGATCCGCGCGTCCGTCGACGTCGAGCTTGGCGTAGACGTGGGTCAGGTGCTTCTTGACCGTGTTGACGCTCATGAACAGGCGCTCACCGATGTTGGCGTTGGTGTGACCTTCGGCGACCAGCCGCACGACGTCGCGTTCGACGGGAGTCAGTGACGCCCAGCCGATCTGCGGGCGCCGACGCTCGCCCCGCCCGCGGCGGGCATAGGCGACCGCGTCGGCCAGCGACAGCTCGCAGCCCGCGTCCCAGCATGCGGTCGCATCGGTAGGGTCTAGCGCGGCTCGTGCAGTGCTGCGGGCACGATCGAAGCGGTCGGCCTGAACCGGGAAGCGGGCGATGCCCGTTTCGGTGTGGAACCGTTGCGACGCGGCGAGCAGGCGCAGCGAGCGCTCGGGCTCGCCGAGGGCTATGGCCAGGTCGGCGATCGTCTCCAGCGCTGCGGCGGTGCCGACTTGGTCGCCGTAGTCGTCCAGGACCTCCAGGCCGTCATGGGCCAGCTCCCACGCCGTCCCGAGGTCCCCGTCCTCCTTCTTGGCCAGCTCCGCGAGGCCGAGCAACGACCGACCCAGCGGGAACGGGAGCCGTGGGTCGGACGACAGTGCGCGGCTGGCCCCCAGATGTGCTCGCGCGTCGTCGTCGCGCTCACCGACGTGTGCGAGCACACCCAGCAGCCACTCACCGACGGCTTCGTCCCAGCGGCTGCCACTCCCACGGCCGATCCGCACGAGTTCCGCAGCCGTGGCCCGAGCGGTGTCCAGCTCGCCGGATGCGTAGGCCGACAACGCGCGCCACGGGCACAACCACATCTCGTGGTTGGATCCCCTCAGGCCTCGTGCCCGCAGCACCGCTTGCGCCTCGGACAGCCAACGCTGGGCCTGACCCTGATTTCCATGCAGGACGTCGGCCGCTCCGAGGCCGACGAGCCCGATCGCTTCCCACCCGCGACGTCCGATCTGCCGGCCGAGCTCGACGGCGCGTCCAGCGTGCAGACGTGACCAGTCGAGCCGCCCGGACCACCCCGCCCACAGCCCAAGAACCGCGTGGGCGGCGGGCAGATGGAAGACGACGTCGTTGGCTTCGCACACCTCGATCGCCTGCTCGAGCAGGTGGCACCCAGCGTCGATCGTGCGACTGCGCATCAGCGTCCATCCAGCGATCGCCAGGGCGTAGGCGTGGGTCGCAGCATCACCGCACCGCTCGGCGTGCTCGACCGCTTCCTCGACGTCAGCGTCCACCTGCGCGCTGGTCGACAGCCCCGCCACGGCCCCCGTCTGGGCCCGAACGCTCAAGCCGAGCGCGAGCGCACCGTCCACACCAGCGGCGCGTGCCGCCTCGACCGCCTGGGTCGCCGACCGATGGGCGCTGGCATACTCGCCGCCACCGATGGCCAGCAGCGCCGCGGTGGTCAGCCCCCGCACGCGTTCCTCCTCGGGTACGCTCCGGATCTCGGCCGCGTCGTGCAGGCGTCGATGCACCTCTCCGGACAGGCCGCGCTCGAACCAGAAGCGGACGATCGGCTCGGTGATGTCCACCAGCCCTCGCAGGTTGCCGGACTCCGCCGCCCAGTCCATCGCGGCGCGCAGATCATCCAGATCGGCCGCAAGCCTCGCCATCCAGGGCTCAGGCTGTCCACCGGTGAGACCGGCGTGTGCCCGCCCGGCCAGCCGGACGTGGAACGCGAGATGGCGATCACGCACCCGGGCGGGATCGTCGAGCACGGACAGTCGTTGCCGGGCATATACCCGGATCGTCTCCAATAGCCGGTAGCGGGCACTACCGTGGCGCTCGACGACCTCCAACATCGAGTGCTCAGCCAGTGTGGCGACCAGGTCGAGCACGTCGTCGCCGTCGATGCCGTCCCCGGCCACGACCGCCTCCGCAGCGTCAAGCTCGAACGAGCCGGCGAACACCGACAGCCTCGCCAACGCCAACCGCTGCAGGTCATCGAGCATGTTGTAGCTCCAGTCCAGCGACGCCTCGAGCGTCTGTTGACGTGCCGGCGCCCCCCGCAGGCCACCAGTGAGCAGCCCGAAGCGGTCCGGCAGCCCGGCCGCGATCTGCGCTGGCGTCAGCACCCGCACGCGCGCCGCCGCCAGCTCGATCGCCAACGGGATCCCATCGAGGTGCCGGCAGATCTCGGCCACGGCCGACGCGTTGTCGTCATCGATCCGAAAGTCCGCGGCAACCTGCCGGGCCCGCACCTCAAACAACCGCGCCGCGTCCGCTGCCGCGACCATGCTGGCGGACCCAGCATCGGGGTCGGGCACCGGCAGCGGGGCGACCTCGAACGTCGCTTCACCCTCGACGACCAGTGGCACACGGCTGGTGGCCAGCACGTGCAGCTGCGGACACGCCGACGACAACCCGGCGACCAGCTCCGCGCACGCCTCCACCAAGTGCTCGCAATTGTCGAGCACAACCAGCAGGTGCCGTGCACGGAGCTGCTCGGCGAGCGTGTCGACCAGCGCCTGGTCGGGTCGCTCGTGGACGCCCACCGCCGCACCAACGACCGCAGCCACCATCCCGACGTCGCTCACGCTTTGCAGGTCCACCCAGCAGGCCCCGTCGGAAAACCGCGACGCCACGTCCCCAGTGACCTCCACCGCAAGCCGCGTCTTGCCGCAACCGCCGGTACCAGTCAACGTCACCACCCGGGCGTCCGCGACCAGGTCGGCCACCTTCGCACGTTCACGCTCGCGTCCGACGAATGCCGCGACCCCAACAGGCAGCCCGCTCTGCATCTCCATGGACGCCACCTTGCCCCCATCGTACGAGAACGCCATAACATGCGCCCCTACACTCCCGCGGTGGCGCGCAGAGCGGGAACTGCCGAGCGGCTGTGGAGAACCGGTGACGGCTCGTCGGCGCCGCGGAACTATGCGCGGAACCTCGCGTCTGCGGACGCGCTGCCGGCCACTCACAACGGGGAATAGCGCGCGGGTGTCCGAACCGCTCGCCTCTTCAGTTCCAGCGCCCCCACCGGCGGCGCCGATCGCGGCGCTGATGAGGGCATTCGGCCCGCACGATCTGGCCACCATTTGGTGCACCATCCGATTCAGTCCGCGCCCCTGTGAAGAGGATTGTGCCCGCCGGCTTCTGGGAGACGGATGGGTGATGGATCGGTTCCCGGCGCCTGCGTAACGCGCTCGGCCGCAGCGATGTTCCCCTTGCGATCGTACAGCCTGACAGCTTCATCGATGGGTTCCCTCGCGGCGCGCCGATGATCGGCGGTTCGCAAAACGTCGGCCAGTTCGACGAGGAGATCGGCGCGGAGGTTGAGCATCTCGCGCGGCGCAAGGTCGACCGCTTGTCGCGCGAGCGCCTCGGCGGCTCGATGATCTCCTCTTTCCGTCAGTCCCTGTGCTTGTGCCATGCGCGACAGAGCTTGGGCCTCGACACCCTCGGATGGCGCCGTCCGCGTGCTGAGAGAAGCGAAGTGGGCCGCCGCTCCAGATCGTTTTTCGGCGCGCAGGACGAACGACAGTCTCGCAGCATTCCGCGAAATCTCGTCTCGCTCTCCGATTTCGAGCGCGA
>JBOGWX010000027.1:0-9886 GCA_050694055.1 Actinomycetota bacterium | reverse complement strand
GGTTACATTACACCAAAAGATGTAGCATCAGATTATGGTACGTCAGAAGGAGTAGAATCCCTGCGTGAGCGACCGAATGACGATCGACCAGCTCGCCCAGCGCTCGGGTATGACGGCCCGAAACATTCGCGCCCACCAGACCAGGGGTCTTCTGCCGGCCCCCGAGCTCGAGGGCCGGACCGGCTTCTACAACGCCGAGCACGTCGCGCGCCTCGAGCTGATAAAGGACATGCAGGCCTCCGGCTTCAATCTCGGCGCGATCAAGAAGTTGCTGGATGCTGCTCCCGTCGGCTCTGGAGAGGAGGTGCTGCGCTTCGAACGAGCCCTCATGGCCCCCTGGGCCGCGGAGGAACCCCACGCCATCGAGGCGGCCGAGCTCGATACCATGCTCGGCGGTGAGCTGTCGCCCGAAACGATCCACAGGGCCGTTGCCCTGGGCGTGATCGTAGAGCTCGCCGACGGCCGCTACGAGGTACCCAGTCCAGGCCTGCTGAGGGCGGGGGCCGAGGTCGTCTCGCTGGGCATCCCGGTCGAACGGGTCATCGACGTGTTCCAGCAGCTGATGATGCACTCCCAAGGAGTCGCGAACGTGTTCGTCGAGCTGTTCCTCAACGACGTCTGGAGGCCGTTCGAGTCCGCGGGGAGTCCCGAGGAGGAGTGGCCGAGGGTCAGACGCTCGCTGGAGCAACTCCGCCCACTGGCGGAGGTACTGCTCGGCGCGTTCCACCGGACGATGTCGAGGACGGTGGAGGACGCCTTTGGGCAGCGACTACAGAGCGGCATCGAGGAAGCGAGCGGGGGAGTCTGACCGTCCAGTTCCCCATCTGTTCGCGCGCGGTTCGCCTCTCGTTCTCGCTCGCCCTCTAGTTTCCGCCGATGCCAAACATCAGAAGAATCTCGCCACTGATCGCGGTCCTTGCGTCGATCGCGGTCGTACTACCCGCCAGCTCGACCACGGCCGCGGCAAGGGGCCGGATCTCGCTCGAGGTCATCGGAACGTTTCGAACCGGCGTCTTCGCCGAGAGCGCAGCCGAGATCGTGGCTCACGATCCCGAGTCCCAGCGGCTCTTCGTGGTGAATGCGAACGCGGGAGTGGTCGACATTCTCGACATCGAGGATCCCACCAGCCCCGAGAAGGTGGGCGTCATCGAGCCCGGGGATCTCGGTGCCCAGATCAACAGCGTCGACATAGACGACGGAGTTGTTGCCGTCGCGATAGAACCACATCCGAATCAGAATCCGGGCAGGGTCGCGTTCTACGACACGGCCGGAGTGCTGCTGAGCGACGTGCAGGTCGGTTCGCTTCCCGACATGCTCACCTTCACGCCTGATGGCTCGAAGGTCGTCGTCGCTAACGAAGGCGAGCCCGACGGATACTGTGCCGGAGGAGTCGATCCACCGGGCTCGGTGAGCATCATCGACCTCTCCGGGGGTGCCGCCGGGGTCGAGCAATCGGACGTGGCCACTGCTTCCTTTGAACGTTTCAACAAGCAGCGCGATCGCCTCGTCCGCCGGGGTGTGAGGATCTTCGGGCCCGGAGCAACCGTGGCGCAGGACCTCGAGCCCGAATACGTCGCGGTGGCGAAGAACTCGTCGCGGGCGTGGGTTTCTCTGCAGGAGAACAACGCCCTAGCCGTGGTCAACCTGAGCCGAGCACGAGTTACGGACATCCTCTCGCTCGGACTGAAGGACCACTCGCGCCGCAATAGGGGCATCGACGCAAGTGATGACGATGGCGAGATAAACATCCAGAGATGGCCCGTGCGCGGCGTGTACATGCCGGACGCGCTCGACGCCATCAAGCACAAGGGACGGCAGTTCATCCTCTCCGCCAACGAGGGAGATGCTCGGGACTACGAGTGTTTCGCCGAGGAGGAACGAGTTGAGGATGTGACACTGGATGAGTCTGTGTTCGAGGACGCGGACGAGCTTCAGCAGGAGGCCAGCCTCGGTCGCCTGACGGTGACGACGACCGCACCCCAGAACCGTGACGGCGAGTTTCAGGAACTGCACGCGTTCGGAGGTCGTTCGTTCTCTGTATGGAACGCATCGGGCCGACTGGTCTTCGACAGCGGCGATGACTTCGAACAGGTGACCGCAGACGCGCTGCCGGAAGATTTCAATTCGGACAACGAGGCCAACGACTCCTTCGACAATCGCAGCGACAACAAAGGACCAGAGCCCGAGGCAATCGAGATCGGGCAGGTGGGCTCGAGGACCTATGCCTTCATTGGGCTGGAACGGGTCGGCGGCGTGATGATCTACGACGTTCAGAATCCTCGGAAGCCGAGGTTCGTCGACTACGTCAACAATCGGGACTTCGACGGCGACCCGGAGGCCGATACCGCGGGCGACCTCGGACCCGAGGGCCTCACCCTCATCGCCGACTCGGACAGCCCGAACGGCAGACCGTTGCTGGTCGTCGCCAACGAGGTCAGCGGTTCGACGACCATCTACGAGGTTCGGGGGCAGAACAAAGCCCGATAGCGAAAGAGTTGGTCCCCGGGGACGGGTACTCTTCGGGCCGTGGACACACACCTTTGGATCGATCCGAACCAGTACGACCGCTTCATCCTGAAGCAAAAGTTTCGGTTCGTCGTCAACGAGTACCAGTTCTCGCTCCCTCAGGGAGACGGCGATTCACCCGGGCCCCCATTCTGCTTCGTGCGTCAGAAGGTGTTCAAGTTCAAAGAGGACATCCGCTTCTACACCGACGAGAGCCAGACCACCGAGCTCATGCGGATCAAGGCCCGGCAGCGATTCGACCCCCGTGCTCGATACGACGTCACCGCTCCGGACGGCAGCAAGATCGGCGAGATCCAGAAGGTCTTCGGCGCGAGCCTCTTGCGTTCGACCTACAAGCTTTACGACTCGGCCGGCAACGAGGTCGCGCAGGCCACGGAGCTCAATCTCGCAGTTGCGCTGGTTCGCAGACTGGTCGGCTTCATTCCGTTCATCGAAAACTTCGCGGACTGGCTGCCGATTCCGTATCACTTCGTCTTCAAGCGAAACGGGACCGAACTGGGTAGCCATCGCCGCCACCTGTGGAAGTTCGTCGACGCCTACACGATCGATATGCATGGTGACCCCGACCGGAGTGTCGACCGCAGGTTGATACTGGCGATAGCCGTCGGGATGGACGCCCTCCAGGCGAGGTAGCCGCCGCGACAGCCGGTCGTGCCCGCGAAACCTGGCTCGCATCAACCCGGATCTGGGCAAAGATGGGCACATCGGGGCCGTAGCTCAGTTGGTCAGAGCGGTGGACTCATAATGTAACGGTCATCTCGATTCCTGGCTGCGAAAGCGCAGGTCAGAGCACATACCGCGCGACGGCAGAGGCGGTGTTCCACATTTGTTCCACGTTGCGACGTCCTTCCGAGGCCTCGCGAGTTCACTCCTGAGGTTGCCGCATCACATCGAGATCGACGCCTCCCGAAACCCCTTCCACGGTTGCATAGCCGTGCAGTTGCCAAATGGCCCAGTCGCCGCGGGGACGTAATAGGAAACGGCGGAGCCAAAGTGGACGATCCAAGACTTCTCGAACCTCGTAGAAGGATTCGAAGTCATCGCCGAGGTACAGCAGGACCTCTCGTTGCCAGGCGTCCTCCACTCTCTCAATGAAATTCCGTAGGTCGCTGTGAACATCACTCCGTGGGGGACGGGCACTGCAGTTCCCCGCGAGCTCCAGGTCAACCGCGGGAGCTAGAGCATTCGAGTCGGGTAGCGCGACCTGCAGGAAATTCTCCGCTTGGTCATCACCTGGCGTGCAGAGCGTGAAGAAATGATAAGCACCTCGATCGAGTCCCGCTTCCTGGACGGCCTGCCAGTTTGCTTCGAAGCGGTCATCGATGAAGTCCTCACCTTCCGTCGCCTTGATGTAAGCGAACTCGACGTCGTCCTCCGCAACTGAATCGGCGCCGGGCATACCGCGGCGGCCAAATGGATCACCAAGCAGATCGTCTACGTCCACGATTACCGCCGCGGCCTGGAGATATATTGCGCTTCTCGCGCTGAGCGTCTCACGAACCCAGCGCAGGCTCAATGCTGGTTTCGGGACCGGCGCGATCTGTTGGCAGGTGCAGCGATCGTGCGAAGTGACGCGCGAAGGCTCTCATAGGCTTCGCGGCCGAGCTTGCGACGGTAGCGCGCCTCCCAACGCTTGTTGAACTCATCAACCAGCCTGAGCACGTCGAGGGCGGCCGGCGTTGGCACAACGAGCTTCGCGCGTCGATCACTCTCATCCGGGTGTCGTTCGAGATAACCGAGACCCTCGAGTTCGTCGATCAGCTCACCCATCGCCGCTTTGGTTATCCCCGCTCGGCTTGCGAGCGTGGTTGCGCGCGTGCCGCGGTGGTCGATGGTCGCGAACACCGCGCCATGCTTGGGCCGCAGCGCGGGATGGCCGCCGCCGTGGATGGTTTGGGTCAGCTCACGAGCCGAAGCTTGATAGGCGAGGAACAGCATCGCCTGCGTGCGTGGCACGGTCCGTCGCCTTGACATCGTTAATTAGGATGCCATATCGTCAGGTAACCGTACGACATGGTGAGAGAGAAACCTATATGACCGACCTTAAGTGGCACCGGGTGGGTGCCCTCAGCGGCTTCCTCTTCGTCGTCATGCAATTCGTCGGGTTCGGGATCGGCGGCGCATCGCGCGGCTTCGAGCGCGTCACGTTGACGTCGACGGACGCCACGGTCACAGAGGCGACCAGTGAGGCGGTGCCGTCAGCCGTCTGGATAGGTGGCTACGTCGAGGTGCTCGCTTACCTCTTGTTCGTCGTCTTCGCGGTGTGGCTCGGCGTCGCGCTGAGCGGTTACGAACCTGCGCCGCGCTGGGCCTCGGCATCGGTAGCCGCGGCAGGCCTGCTTGTGGTCGCGACATCCTTCATCGGCTACGCGAGCGAGGCGGCCGCGTACTACCGCGCGGGGGATGGGATCGAGCTTGGCGTGGCTCGCGCTCTTCTCGACAGCGGCAACTTCGCCTACACGCTGGCGTGGGGAGGCCTCGCAATCTTCTTAGCCGGGGCCGGTGCCGTGGGAGCGAGGACGCAGGCTTTCCCCAGATGGCTGGTGGTCCTGGCCCTTGCACTCGCTGCAACGTTCCTAGCCGCTCTCGCCCTCCCGGAGACGGCCGTGGGCGAAATCGCCGACCTCGTTTTCTGGGTCTGGGTGATCAGCGTAACGATCGCACTGATCCGGCGCGGCCCGGCGCCGGTGGCAGCGCCGGTGCGACAGGCGGCCGGTCCAGCGTTCTAGCGTCAGGGATGCTGGCGACCGCCGGCCCTCAGCCACACCAAAGCATGTGTCGGTCGCATCGTCCGCGTCACCCCACCACCTAGATCCTCCAACAAGGCATCTAGGTCCACGGCGTCTCTCAAACGAGCAGAGAATCCCTCAACGATCTTCGTCCTGTGGTACCTCGTGCGATAGAAGCTACGGTCGATGAAGGCCTGGATCCAACCGATCGGGTTCCGGGGGAGGCGGTGTGCGAGGACGATGCCGACGAGGGGGAATGCCAGCATGGCCCGAAGAGCAGGAGCTCTCCGAGCCCCTCGCGTTTAGGGGTTCCAGATGGACGAGGACCGCCATGACGAAGGCAGCCGAGAACAGGACTATCACCAGGGCGAACGTCGTGGTCCCCACTACTCTATGGATCGGGTGTGACACTTATCCTTTCTCCGTGAGAATCATTTCGCGCCTGGGGGCGTAGCTCAGTTGGTCAGAGCGCCGGACTCATAATCTGGTGGCCGCTGGTTCGAGTCCAGCCGCCCCCACCCAACCGCCCATAATGCGAACCAAGGGCAGACTGATGAATGGCTGAATGGCCGAGCGGGACTCCACGAGGATCTTGTTGACCAGTGTCTGGAGGACCTTCTTGACCCTCGGGATTTCCTTTTCCTCAAGCCGATCGGCGAAGGCGGTGGCAACCTGCTTTGCGTCCTCCGCCCGGAGTGGAGCTTGTCCTGATTCGGCCTGAGCGACGAGCTCGATCCGACGGGATTCGAGCGCGTCCTGTCGATCCTTCAATTCGGAGAGTCGGGCTCCGCACGCATCGGGATCGATGGCACCGCTTTCGAAGGCCTGTAGGTAGCGGTCGATCCTCTTGTGGACGTCTCTGGTTTCAGCTTCAAGGGCCGACATCTCTCGCTCGTAGGACGGCGCTTTCCCCTCGTCTGTTGCCAGCGCCTTATCGATGGCGGCATCCAGGACTGAATTGTCTCTGAGATTCCTGACGATGTGCTGGATGAGGGTGACCTCGAGTTGATCGGCCGGCAGCCTCTCTTGGTCACAGGCGTTGGGCCCATAACGCTGTCGCGAATAGCAGGTGTAGTAACGGTAGATGCCGCCGTTGCCGTTTGCCGTCGTCCCCACGAAATGCTTCTCGCACTTAGCACAGACGAGCAGACCTGAGAACAGGAACTCGGACATGTTGGAGCGGCGCTTCGCGGGCTCCTCGCCGCGTTCGTCGAGGATCTGGTGCGCGCGCTCGAATTGGTCGATCGAGATTAGTGCAGGGTGCTGTCCGGGATACAGTTCGCCGCGGAAGAAGACCTTGCCGACGTAGGCGGAGTTCGAGAGCACAACGCGGATCGCGTTCCCGCTCCAACGGGCTCCGTTCTTGGTGCGGTGGCCGCGCTCGTCAAGCAGTCGCGCGATCGCGGCCGAGCCGATTTGCTGATTGGTATACAGATCGAAGATCTCTTGCACCAAGGGCGCTTCTTCATCGTTGACGCGAAGCGCGCCGGTGTTGGGGTCGTAGTCGTATCCGTGGGGACGCTTGCCACCATTCCAGCCACCCTTAGCGGCCTTCTTCTCCATGCCGGCGACGACGCGCTCGATGATCGTGGCTCTTTCGAACTCGGCGAACACGCCGAGCATCTGGACCATCATGCGGCCGGCAGGCGAGGCCGTATCGAAGGGCTCGGTGGCCGAGCGGAAAGCGATGCCATGGGCATCGAGATCTTCCAAGATCGAGGCCAGTGCTCGAACGGATCGGGCCAGGCGATCGACCCTCACCACGAGCAGGAGATCGAAGCGCCGCGCCCGGGCGTCCCGGAGAGCGTCTTGCAGTCCGGGACGCTCGACGATGCTTCCGGTCATCTGGTCCTCGTACCGGCGCACGACCTTCCAGTTGTCCTGCGACTTCACGTAGGAGTCGAGACGGTCCTGCTGTGCCTCGAGCGAGAATGGCTGGTGGTCTTCGTCGGTGGAGATGCGCGTGTAGACGGCCACTCGGACTCGCGAGGCCGGAAGAATCCCGCCTTGAGTGGCAGGGCGCTTTTTTCCTCGCGCGGTTTTTCGAGCCGTCTTTGTCATCGTTTCTCTTGCCATCTTCTACCTCGCAATCGCTCCACGATCAGCTCGGCGAGAAGGTCCGTGACCTCCTCGAAGTCCTCGGGCGACAGCTCGGTCACGACCGCCGGCAGGATTCTCAGTTCCGAGTTCTTAGCCGGCAAAGACCGATCTGGGGCCTCTCGAGCAGGGTAGTGGGTGGCGCTGACATTCTTTCGTGCGGCCTTACCTGCGCCCGTCGACTCCTTGCCGGTGCCGCAGGTCTGGGCTCGTGGCCCCTTGGCTCTTGATGACTTGGCAGCCGGGGTCAGCGGCCAGCCCTCCAGAGGCGCTGCTCGGGGTTCGCTTCCAGTCGGGCGAGCCGCTCCCCCTGCTCATTCTGGACGCTGGAGATGCGGGCGAGTCGGTCCTCCAGCCTGTCGAATCGCCTCTCGAAGCGCTCCTCGATCCCCTGGATGAGCCTCGACAGCGGGATTTCCGGTGACGCGCCTACCGAGCGCCGCAGGCGGCGGTGGGCGAGGAACCACAGCACGTAGCCGATCGCGGGAGGGGTGGCGGCGATGAGCGCCACGATCACCTCGTTGCTCACCGGTTCCGCCTTGTGTGGACTCGGTGCCCCTTATGGTTCGCGCGCGTCGCGCGAGCAAATTCCTCGAGATCGTCCCACCAGGCGCCATCATGCGCGTCCAGGTCGTCGGCCAAGGCGCCCTTGCGTTTTCGGCAGCTGGGCTCGGAGAGAGTCTCCCACCCCCCATCGTCCCGTTGTCGGTCCCGCTGTCGGCGGACGGAGGACAGCCGTCTCTCAAGCGCCTCGTGATCGACAAGCTCGCTTGGGCGAGTCACGGCCGCTCCAGCTCCCTGTCGTGGCTGAAGACCCAGCCCGTACGGATGGCGAGCTGTTGCATGAGGAGTGGCTCGAAATCCTCGTCGTCATAGATCCGCCACACGAAGAAAAGAGGTGCTCCTCGCCGAAGCTCCATGAGCAGGCGGATATCTTCATCCGGCTCCCTGAGCGCGATGCTCTCGCCCACCGAGCGGCTGACTTTGACTCCGCACTTCCGGGCGAGCAGACCAAGGAGTGCGTCTTCGCAGTCCTGTTCCTTGAGCACGTCTGCGCGTACAAGTCCCGCGGGTACCCACGACTCGACCAGCCGTTCCGGCCGGAAGTGCCGCTTGTCTCTGTGAAGTATCCGAGTGTGCGAGATGCGGTGGGGGAGCTGAAGGGGATCGTCCCACGGAGTGCACTCAAACCACGTGCCGATATCGACTTCCCGTCCGAACTCCGTTTCCTCGGCGAGGATCACCTCGCGGATGGGGGGAGTGGTCAGGTTGTCCTGGAGATGGCGGTCGTAGCGCTCCGTGTCCCGATCTATGAGTTGCTCCCATTCCGCCAGGTCGATGAAGTCCTCCGGATCGTGAGGGGGCCACAGCCGATCGGCCGGGTCGTGACGTGGGCACGAGAATCCGTTCATTGGTCACCTCCTGGCTTTGTCAGGGCACCGAAGAAGGAGTTCTGGGCAGCCATAGCGAGATCGATAAACGCGTGGCGCCTGTCGTCGTCGATCGGAAGCCAGTTGCGCGCGAGCGGATTCGCCTCGTGAAGGTCGCGGTGACTGGTCGCGACGCGGATGCCGATGTCGAGCTCGAGCTTGGAGCGAGCGGCTCTTTCCCGCCTTTCGCTATGGAAGAGGAACATGATCGCGTCGGGCTTCTCCCGGCGGCGTCCGAGCCTCCCGTAAGAGAGGAGCTTGCGCCGGAGCCGGTCCCCCCGTTCGGTGCCGCGGTCGAGCTCGAGAAGGAAAGTGCAGCTTGTGCCGAAAGATGTCAGCCGACCGAGACCGTCGGGATGAACCAACGTGGGAATGGCTCCGGAACATCGCCGCTCTCCCCACCAGCGCGTGAGGTCGTAGTCGGGACTATTCCTGCACTCCTTGATGAGCCGGACGAAGAAGTCGTTCACCTCGAGCAGATGGTCGAGGCGCGGGTTGAGCATGAGATAGAGATCGCGCTCCATGCGCTGTTTGATGATCCTGAGGTCAAGGCCGTGAGTGGCGGCGACGACTCGTGCTCCGACCTCACCGAGGATGTAATGGTGCGGAGCCGAGCCCGCGGGCCGGTAGGGGCGGAAGCGCTCAAGGACGCCCTTGCGGTGCAGGATGAGCAGCCGTCTGCGGGCACGGCGGACGTCCTCGAAGTGGAGATCGGCGATCTGTGGGGTCGTCAACACCCGGTGTTCGTGGAGATCGAGACAGATGGCGTCGTCCCGCTTGGTGAGCCAGGAGGGAGAGGAGAGAACGTGTGAGCGTTCGATGCGTGGGCGGAACGCCCTGGCATCGACGCGAGTCGCACTAGCCATCGGCCCACCTCGCGGGGTCCGTGACGTGCCCGTTCGGGGGATTCGAGGTGGGCCGATCTGGACGCCTCACGGAAGGGCTCACGGAACGCTCCACGGAACGCCTCTCCGATCGCCGCTCGACGCGCGCTTCCTCCCTCTCCTCGAAGCCCTCTGGCAAGAGATCCGTCCTGGCTTCCGCGAGGCGGTCGGCGATCTCGGTCTCCACGTCTTGACGCAGATAGGCAAAGCGCGCGGCGCT
>JBOGWX010000026.1:0-40736 GCA_050694055.1 Actinomycetota bacterium | reverse complement strand
GGTCCATGCGGTCCATGCGGTCCATGCGGTCCATGCGGTCCATGCGGTCCATGCGGTCCATGCGGTCCATGCGGTCCATGCGGTCCATGCGGTCCATGCGGTCCATGCGGTCCATGCGGTCCATTGGCGCACCGCATGTACCGCAGGATTTGGCCATTCTAGGAAAGACACCCTTAGGCTCGGTCCGTTCGTCAGGGCGGCGCGCAGGCTGGCTGTCGGCGCCGCCGGCCGCAACGCGAAAGGCCGCCCCCTGCGGGGCGGCCCCTCTGGAAAGTTCGGCGGCTCAGGCTTTGGCGCTCTTGGGAAGCATGCGGGTCATCTTCGTCCCGCAGACGGGGCACTGGCCCTGCGCCGCCTTCGAGCCGTTGGCGAGCTCCTTGACCTCGCCCTCGAAGTCGCGCTTCTCACGGCATTTCACGCAGTAGCCGTTGTAGGTCTCCGCCATCTGCTATCTCCTCTCTGGGACACCGTTTGTCTCTCGTCCGCCTGTGCCTACCCATGGTGCCACTTATCGATGCGGGGCACCCGGAATTGCAACTACGGAGAGTTATCAAACCACCGACCACAGCAGATTTTTTGTCACTTCGCTCACTCTCCGCATCCGGGCTTCGCCGCCTCGACCCCTTGCCCCCGGGGCCGAGATGCGGTCAAGTAGGCCCGGAGCGTCGAGCGCAAGGGGGCACGAGGAGCACATGAGAACGGTTCGAGCGCCGCGCGGGACCGACCTCAGCTGCAGAGGCTGGCCGCAGGAGGCGGCGCTGCGCATGCTGATGAACAACCTCGACCCGGAGGTCGCAGAGCGTCCCGACGAGCTCGTCGTCTACGGCGGAACGGGCAGAGCCGCCCGGTCGTGGGCCGCCTTCGACGCGCTCGTCGAGTCGCTTCGGGGCCTGGCAGGCGACGAGACGCTGCTGGTGCAGTCGGGTAAGCCGGTGGGGATCTTCACCACGCACGAGCGAGCGCCGCGCGTGCTCATCAGCAACGCCATGCTGGTGCCCCGCTGGGCGACGTGGGACGAGTTCAACCGGCTCGAGGCGGACGGGCTCACGATGTTCGGTCAGATGACCGCGGGCTCGTGGATCTACATCGGGACGCAGGGGATCCTGCAGGGCACCTACGAGACGCTCGCCGAGCTGGCGGCGCGGCGCTTCGGCGGAAGCCTCGCAGGACGGATAGTCCTCACGGCGGGGCTCGGGGGCATGGGCGGCGCGCAGCCGCTCGCGGTCACCATGAACGAGGGCGTCGCCCTGTGTGTCGAGGTCGATCCGGAGCGCATCCGCCGGCGGCTCGACACGCGCTATCTCGACCGCGCCACCGAGGACGTCGATGAGGCCGTGGCGTGGGCAGAGGATGCGTGTCGCGCGCGGCGCGCGGAGTCGCTCGGCCTTCTGGGAAACGCGGCCGAGGTGCTGCCTCAACTGCTGGAGCGGGGTTTCGCTGCAGACGTCGTGACCGACCAGACCTCGGCTCACGACATGCTGGGTGGTTACGTGCCGGCCGGGCTGACACTGGACGAGGCCACCGCGTTGCGCGCCGAGGACCCAGGCGGGTATACGAAGCGTTCGTTCGAGTCCGTCGCCCAGCACGTCGAAGCGTGGCTCGGCTTCCAGCGAGCGGGAGCGGTGTGCTTCGAGTACGGCAACGCCATCAGAGCTCAGGCGCAGCAGGCGGGCGTGAACGATGCCTTCGCCATCCCCGGCTTCGTCGAGGAGTACATCCGGCCCCTGTTCTGCGAGGGGAAAGGCCCGTTTCGCTGGGCCGCGCTCTCGGGAGACCCCGCCGATATCGCGGCGACCGACGACGCGATCCTCGAGCTCTTCCCCGGCGACGAGCGCCTGCACCGCTGGATCACACTGGCGTCGAAGCGGGTCGCCTTCCAGGGCCTCCCGGCGCGCATCTGCTGGCTCGGCTACGGGGAGCGCGCTCAGGCCGGCGCGGTGTTCAACGATCTGGTCGCCGAGGGCCGGGTAGCCGCTCCCCTGGTGATCGGACGGGATCACCTCGACGCCGGCTCGGTTGCGTCTCCCTACCGGGAGACCGAGGGCATGGTCGACGGCTCGGATGCGATCGCGGACTGGCCGATCCTCAACGCCCTGCTCAACACCGCGGCCGGCGCCCACTGGGTCAGTGTCCACCACGGGGGCGGCGTCGGGATCGGACTGTCGATTCACGCCGGCATGGTCGTCGTCGCGGACGGTTCGCGGGATGCGGCCGAACGGCTCGTGACGGTTCTGACCACCGATCCCGGCACCGGCGTCATGCGCCATGTCGACGCCGGCTACTCGAGGGCGGCCGAGGTCGCCGCGCAGCGAGGGGTGCAGATACCGATGGAGCCTCAGCGGCGCGACTAACGACCTGATAGGTGTGACCTAAGGTCTGGTCCACTCGCTCGTGACCTCGGCGATGCCCCGGCGGATGCCGGCATGGTCCATGCGAGTGAGGCGGCCGTGCTCGACGACGGGGGCTCCTCCGACCATCACGCGCGCAATCGCGGTGGGCCGCATCGAGTGCACGAGTTGCTGCTCGAGCGTCGCAAGCGGCTGCAGCGACAGATCGTTCAGGTCGAGCGCGACGAGATCGGCACGGAGTCCCTTGGCTATCTCGCCCGTCCGCAGAGCCAGCAGATCCGCTCCCCCGCTCGTGCCGAGCGCGAAGGCGGTGCGCGCCTCGACCGCGCTGCCGTCGCGCAGCCGGGCCTTGGCCATCAGCGAGGCCGTGCGCATCTCGTCGAAGACGTCCTGCCGGTTGTTGGCGCAGCCCCCGTCGGGGCCGAGGCCCACGCGGATGCCCCGAGTGAGCATCTCGGGCAGGCGAGCTATGCCGTCGCCGAGAAACGCATTCGCGCCGGGACAGTGCACCACCCCCACACCGGCGTCGGCGAGCATGTCGAGTTCCTCGTCGTCCACCCACACCGTGTGGACCGTGACCAGGTGGCTTTGCAGGAGCCCCTCGCGCTCCAGGAGGCGAACGGGAGTCGTGCCGTAGCGAGCGACGATCTGCTCGCGCTCGTACGACGCCTCGGCCAGATGAAGATGGCAGGGCACTCCGAGTTGCTGCCCCACTTCGAGGGCGCGGCCGATGGTTTCGGGTGAGGCGGCGTGCAGCGAGTGCGGCGCAGGCTGAACTGAAACGCAAGGATCGCCGGCATAAGACTTCGCCAGCTCGATGCAGCGCGTCGCCGCGTCGTCGATCGACTCCCGGTAACGGCCGGGCGCGCGCGTCGCAGCGTCGCGGTCGTAGAAAGTGCGAGCGAGCACCAGCCGGATTCCGATGTCCCGGGCGGCGCGTATGACCCGTTGTGCGTTCGCGTTGCCCTCGTCGTGCAGGTAGAAGAAGTCCACCGTCGTGGTGACTCCGGCGAGCGCGGCCTCGGCGAACGCGAACAGCGCGCCCGCGTAGATCGCGTCGCCGTCGAGCCGCTCGGAAAAGGGATAGAGGACGTCGTCGCGCCACGAGTCGAAGGGGCGGTCGTCGGCAAATCCCTTGAACAAGCTCTGGAACGCATGGCCGTGGGCGTTGACCGTTCCCGGCACCAGCGCCACGTCGCCCCAGTCATCCACGGCGGCCTCGGCGCTCAGGTCGCGGACGTCGATCACCCCTCCGAAGGAGTCGGCGTCGAGAAGGACCGCCCTCCCCGGCCTGAAAGCTCCATCGCTGTAGATGAGCTCGGCGCGAATCGCATCCATGAGCAGAAGGATAACGAGGGGGCCGGGGGCCTCTTTCGTTAGAGTGACGACGTGACGGTCCTGATCGGTGAACCACTCGACATCGATGCCGTAGTCGCGGTTGCCGGGGGCGAGGCGGTCGGTCTCGCACCCGGACTCGAAGCCGCGATGGCCCCCGCGCGCCGGGTGGTCGAGGAGGCCGTCCAGTCCGGTGCGGCCGTGTACGGCATCACCACCGGGCTCGGTGATCTCGCGAACGTGCGCATCGAGTCGGCCGAGGCCAAGGCCCTGCAGGAGGCCATCCTCCGTTCGCATGCCACGGCAGTAGGCCCCCCACTGCCTGCGGAAGTGGTGCGCGCCATGATGCTGCTCAAGGCTCGCACCTTCGCGATGGGTGTGTCGGGGGTTCGCTTCGCGCTCGTCGAACGACTCGCTCGAATGTTGAACGAGTCGCTTCATCCCGTCGTCCCCGCGCAGGGCTCCCTGGGGGCGTCGGGCGATCTCGCACTGCTCGCGCACCTCGCCCTTCCGCTCATCGGCGAGGGCACCCTCGAGGTCAAGGGCGAGATCCGGGCCGCGCCGGAGGCCCTGCGCGCCACCGGGCTCGACGCGCTCGAGCTGTCGCACAAGGAGGGGCTCTCGCTCGTCAACGGCACCGAGGGCATGCTCGCGCTCGGAATCCTGACCTTAGTCAGGGCGGAAACGCTCGCGCGCGCGGCCGACGTCACCGGAGCGATGACCGTCGAGGCGTGCCTCGGCACCGACCGGGTCTTCGACGAAGAGGTGGTCGGCCTGCGCACCCATCCCGGCGCTCTGCAGGTCGCGGGCAACCTCCGCCGCCTGCTTGCCGGCAGCGACATAGTCGGCTCGCACCGGCACTCCGACCACCTGGTGCAGGATGCCTACTCGTTGCGTTGCATCCCACAGGTGCACGGCGCCTATCGCGACGGAATCGCCTACGTGCGCGCGACGCTCGAGCGCGAGCTCGCATCGGCGATCGACAACCCCAACGTGATCGTGCCGACCGGGGAGGTCCGGTCGGGGGGTAACTTCCACGGGGAATCCCTCGCACTCGCCCTCGATCATCTTGCGCTCTGCACCGCAGGCTTCGCCACGATCTCGGAACGACGGGTCGCGCGCCTCGTCGACCCGAACCTCAACAACGGTCTGCCCGCGTTTCTAACGACGGCGCCGGGCGTGCGTACGGGTTTCATGATCGTGCAGTACACCGCCGCGTCGGTCGTGAGCGAAAGCCGTTCGCTGCTGTTCCCCGCGTCGGCCGACTCGATCCCGACTTCGGCCGGCCAGGAGGACCACGTCAGCATGGGCGCCACCGCAGGACGCAAGGCGATGGCCGTCGCGTCGAACACCGAGAACGTCATCGCCATCGAGGCGCTCGCGGCGGCGCAGGGCCTGAACCTGCGCGCGCCCCTGTCGCCGTCGCCCGCCACGGCTCACGTGCTCGAGCACATGAGCGCGGTGTCGCCGCAGCTAGAGGAGGACAGGCCACTCTCGGGGGACATCGCCGCGGTGCGCGCGCTGCTCGCGCGCGGGCAACTCGCCGGTGCCGCGGAAGAGGTCATCGGCTCCCTGAGTTAGAGGCGCAGTTGCGTCGCGAGCTGGCCGGAAGGTTCGGTCAGGTTCGCAGGCGGTGCTCGGCCCCGGCGGCGAGATGGACGACCTCGCCGCCACAGACCACGGCCACCACCGGGTCGTAGTCGGGGCGGTAGCAGACCTGCTCGAAGCTCGGGGCATCGAGCACCACGACGTCGGCGCGATAACCGGGGGCCAGGCGACCCACCCGATCGAGCCCGCACACGTAGGCGGCGTTGATGGTGGCCGCCGCGAGTGCCTCGAGCGGACGCAACCCGTAGATCCTGCAGGCAAGCGCCATCACGAACGGCATCGACCGGACCGGCGAGGTTCCCGGGTTGAGGTCCGTCCCGAGCGCCACTACGGCACCCTCATCGATGAGATTGCGCGCCGGCGGCTTCTTGTTCTGGCGCAGCGTGAAGGTAGCTCCCGGAAGTAGCACGGCGGCCGTGTCGCTCGCCGCGATATCACCCACCGCAGCAAGTGACGTGTGGTTGAGGTGGTCGGCCGAGGTGAAGCCCCAGCGGGCCGCGAAGGAACCGCCCTGTCCGTCCTCGAGCTGATCCGCGTGCATCCGTATCCTCAACCCGAGCGGCTTGGCCGCCTCGTGCAGACGAGCGGCATGCTCGAGTGCAAAGGCGATCGACTCGACGTAGATATCGACGGAGGACGCAAGGCCCTCGGCCTGCACCACGGGCAGGAGTTCGTTCGCCGCGATCCCCACCCATTCACCCGGCGATCTGTCCTTTGGTATGGCGTGCGCGGCCAAGCAGGTCCGCACCACGGTTTGCGGGACCTCCTCCGCAAGACGGCGGGCGAGCCGCAGTTGTCGCAACTCCGCGGCCACGCTCAGCCCGTAGCCCGACTTCGTCTCGAACGAGGTGGTGCCGCAGCGCAACATCTCGTGGGCGAGCCGGCTCGAGAAGGCGAGCACTTGATCGTCACGCGCGTCTGCGAGCAGCCGAGCCGAGCGAAAGATGCCGCCCTCCTCGCGATGCAGGGTCTCGTAACGAAGCCCCGAGAGTCGTGCCGCGTCCTCGTCGGCACGCCATCCAAAGAACGGAAGGTGAGTGTGGCAATCGACGAAGCCGGGCACGACCGTGCACCCACTTGCATCGAACACAGCATCGGTTCCGGCGGCGTCGCCGAGGGCGACGATCGAATCGCCCTCGATCGTCAGGGCCGAACGCGACGCGCTTGGAATCGTGTGCATGGACGTGCCGCGCAGAGGTCCTTCTCCCTCGAGGGCGACCACCTGGTCCGCGGCGCGGATAACCAGCGAGCTCATGAGCTCACTCACCGTCGACCTCCTCGGCACGACGCGCCCTCTTCTTGTAGCGGAACACGCCGTCCTCGGACTCGATGCGCTCGACCTCTTTGCTGCTGCGCAGATAGGCGAGATGAGCCAGTGCTTCCCCGAGTGCGAGCCGCCGGTGGAAGTTCAGCAACGTGTCGCCAAAGATCTCGTCGGTGATCTCGCGCGCGCTGTGCGGCTCCCGACGAACGACCTGGACGATCGCCCCGAGCCTCCGGTCGTGATGCCGGGCCGTCACGCGCGCGCGTTCGGCCCCATCTTCGAACGGCCGGCCGTGACCCGGCAGAACCAGCGCCGGGTCGAGCCGTTCGATCTTGCTCAGAGAGACGAGGAAGTCGCCCAGAGGATCGTCGTCGCCGCGCCGAAAGTCGATGTGGGGCGTGATCGAGCCCAGCAGGGTGTCACCCGATATCAGGATCCGATCTCTCTCGGCCCAGAGACAGATGTGTGCTCCGTCGTGGCCGGGCGTGTGCACGACGCTCCAGGTCCGGGCCCCGACCTCGAAGGTGTCCCCGTCTTTCAACCAGCGCGTGGCTTCGATCAAGGAGTGCACAAAGGGACGCCAGTCCTCGAAGGCCGTGAGCTCGGCGACCTCGTCCGGGCCCACTCCGTGATCGGCGAGCATCGCCTGCAACCGTTCGGCGAGCGCTTCGGGGTCTCGGTAGATCTGGAGCTCGGCGCGCGCGGCCTCGTGCATCCAAACGCCGCAGCCCGACTCCTCGGCCAGCTTTCCGGCCATGCCGTAATGGTCGATGTGCGGGTGGGAGACGATCAGCGTCTGTATGTCGCCGACGCGGTGTCCGGTTGCCTCGACCGCGGTTTCGAGCTCGGCGTAGCCGCCGTCGTCGGCCTGAGGATCCCACATGCCGCAATCGACAAGGGTGCAGCCGGCCTCACCTTCGAGCAGGTAGGCGTTGACCCGGTCGAGACCGGGAAACGGCAGCGGAAGGACGAGACGAAAGACGCCCGACGCGGGCTCGCGTCTCTTGTGCGGCATCAGAACTACTCGTGGACCTGTTCTTTGATGATGAAGTTGAGACGAAGCAGCACCTTGTAGGTGATGTCCCCCCCGTCCACGATGCCCTCGACCCGCTCGATCTCGAAGCCGGTGACTCCCCGCAGCGTGAGGCTCGCGCGATGAACGGCCTCGGCGATCGCCTCCTCGACAGTCGAGCCGGTCGCCGTGAGATCGATGGACTTCTCTACTGACATCGAAACCCCCTTGCTCAGAACCTTGCTTTCAGAACAGGGGGGTCATCTTAGAGCGCGGGCCGCGCCGCGCCTCGGCTCAGTGGCCCACCTAGGAGCGCGAGGCGCGCGGCCGTTTTCTTCCACGCTGGTTCGGCACAGCCCGTGTGGAACCACTGGCTCCCGCGAGACGCTAATGCTAATCCTGCAGTCGGCCGGATCCAGCGACAGCTCTGAAGCTTCCTTCACCGGGGGCACGCGTAGGTCCTTCGCAGGACATGTCAGGCATGTCAGGCAGGTCCGGGAAGAAGGGTAGTGCTCGGCGGCGGCGCCTGCGACATCCGGGTCCTCGTCGCGGCGTTGTTTTGTCAGGTTCGCCTTAGGAGTGCTTCTGATGCTCCAGAGGTGACACGAACTTCGGCGTCATGTCGCAGCTCACGGGCGAGCGGTGCTTGGCGGCCATGCGCCGGTACTCGTTGGCCATCACGTCCCGGGTGATCGCCAGCCACCACTTGGCCGCCGATACCTGAAACGTCGCGTCGCGCGGCCCCCGCATCCACACGCATGACCTCTTGTCGTCCATCGAAGAACCTTTCGCTCTTGCCGTCTGTCCGCCGGCGCTCCAATGACGGAGTCTTCGCCGTCCGTGCTCGGCATCCTTCCCACGACCGCAAGAGCCATGCGCGCGTTCGGGCGCGTCTCGTACCCATATGCCCGAATTGAGAGGAACTTTTTTACGAGCCTCGACCACAGATCACTCCGCGGGGGTGGTCGCCTCCAACCAGGCGTCTGCGCTTGGCGTCGTGTCGCTGGGCTCGTCGGTCGACTCCAGAAAACGCCGGGCGTGCTCGAAAGCCAGCGCGATCAGTTCCTCGGTGTGCTCGAAGGAGGTGAAGGGGACGAAGAAGTCGAGAGGAACCGAGGGGAGCACGACGAGCTTGACGCGCTCCTGGTCGATAATCTTGCGCTCGACGATCAAGCGCTGCGAACGAGCCAGCGAGAAAGCGTGCATGAGATAGTCCATCGGCCGGTTGAGCGGTCTCCGCTGATGGCTGTGGGCGGTCGAGTTGAGCACGTAGATGGTGCTCGCCCCCATCTCGATCGCCGGCGCCACCGGTACGTTGTTTACGACTCCGCCATCGATGTAACGACATCCGTCGATGGTCACGGGTGAGAAGGCGCCCGGCATCGCAGCGGAGGCCAGCAGGGGATCGAGAATCGGACCCGAGGTGAAGACCTTCTCCTCGCCCATCGTCAACTCGGTCGCGACCACCCCCAGGGGTATCTGAGCGTCCTCGAAGGAAGCGCTCTCGCCGAGATTGGTGTGGATGAGCCTCCTCATGCCGGTGTTGTCGAAGATGCGATCGCCCCGTCGCAGCATGCGTCCCCAGGTGCCCATGAAGCGAGAGCCGGGGAAGAGATCATCCTCGCTGAGGCGACCCCAGGTGGCCTCGAGGCGCCGCACTCCGTGCGGCGAGGGCTCGAACGCAACCAAGGCCGCGTTGATCGCTCCGACGGAGGTTCCCACCACGAGATCGGGCCGGATCCCGCGCTCGAACAAGGCCTTCAGCGCGCCCACCTGGAGAGCGCCCAGAGGTCCGCCTCCCGAGAAGACGAAGGCGACACGGTCGTGGCGTCGTTGCGCGAGGCGCTTGAGCCACTGCACCCTCGAGACCGCCAGGCGCGAGCCGGCGGCCATCAACTGCATGCCTTCTCTGTCGCTGCGAGCTTTCATAGTTCGGTTTTCGGAATGACGGAGGACCGACCTGAGAGCCGGCCGCCACACCCGGCGCGATCAATAGATCGCGCTTCAGTCTCGAACAGGCGCCCGTCGCCCTGCCAGATGTTTTCGTACTAGCCGAATACCGCCGTTTGGACGAGCGACCCGCATGTCCCTTTGGCAACCGCCCACCGGTCGCCAGATAGGAAACGTCCCCGGTGCGAGCCGCTGAGGCTCAGCCGACTTTTTTCTTGGCGGTCTTGCGGGCCTTGGTGGTCTTCTTGCTCGCCGACTTGCGCGCTCCCTGGGTGCGCTTCCGAGCCTCCTTGACCGCTTCGGCGCTCTGCTTGCGGCCTTGGGCTGCGGTCGTCTTGGCGGCCTTCTTGGTAGCGTCGGCGGCTCTGCGAACCGACTTCTTCGCGCCGGACATCTCCTTCGAGCCCGAAACCTTCTTGGCGCCCTTCTGGCTCTGCTGGCCGGCCGTCCTAACCAGTTCGAGGGCCGCCGCGGCCGCCGCGGCCACCGCCGCTTGGGCTACCTGCGCGGCCTTCCTCGCTTGCTTTGCGTCTCGTGTCTTGCCGATGTCCCTGGCGGTCTTGGATGCGACGTCGGCCGCCTTACGGCTCACTTCGGCGAGCGACTTAGCGGTGTCCTTGAGCTGTTTCGTTGCATTGTCGAGATCCTTGCGGGCCTTGGTCTTCCGTGCCATGGATGCCGGCTCCCTTCCAGTCGGTGAATCGGACTAATAGCGGTCGAACGTGGAACGGTCGAAACCTCACACGATTATGCCTAGCGGTCGAGGTGGATCCGCATCCACGTCCTCCTACCGCAGGAGGGGCAGCGGAACCACGAACTGTAGTAACGAAGCATGGGTGGAAGGTGAAAGTGCAGGGGAAACATTAGCGCGCCGAGCTCGACGTAGGAGACGCGCGTTTCCTCCCTGCACGAGGAGCACTCCACGGTCGCGGTGAAGGGCTTGCGCTCGGTTGCGCTGTAGAGCGCGTATCGTCCCGTCTCCGAAGTTCTGCTCATTCATCCACACCTTCATCTACACCCTCATCGATCTGTCGCGCCAACTCCCGGTACGCGTGAGCGCCGGGATGCGAGGCAGCATAAGAGAGAATCGACTTGCCGGCCTGGGCCGCCTCGGCAAAGCGGATCGACTTGCGCACCGGCGGCTGGAGCACCGCCACGCCGTAGCGAGAGCCGACGTCCGCCAGCACCTGCTGCGCGTGGAGGGAGCGCCCGTCGTACATCGTGGGGATGATGCCGGTTATCTCGAGGTGTGGGTTGGTGAAGTGGCGGATGTCGCGCAGCGTCTCGAGCAACTGCCCCACGCCGCGGTGCGACAGGGCCTCGCACTGCAGCGGGATCACGACCTCCTGTGCGGCGGTCAGCCCGTTGATCGTCAGAATGCCCAGCGAGGGCGGGCAGTCGATCAAGATGAAGTCGTAGCGGCCGGTGATCTCCCTGAAGGCGCGCTCGAGTGCGTACTCCCTGCCGGTCTTGGCCAGCAGAACCGCCTCGGCCCCCGCAAGGTCGATGTTGGCGGGCACCACGTCGATCGAGGCCTCGCCCTCAGGCCGCGTGATGATGACCTTCTCGATCGGCAGACGCCGTACCAGGACGTCGTTGATGGTCTCGTCGATCCCGTCGGGGTCCGCCCCCACGCAATAAGTGAGAGCCCCCTGGGGATCGAGATCGACGCTGAGGACGCGCCTACCCCTGCGAGCCAGGGCCGCCGAGATCGACAGAGCCGACGTGGTCTTGGCCACTCCGCCCTTCTGGTTGGCGAATGCGACGATTCTGGCCACGATTCGTTCGGCTCCTCCTTCCGCTCGATCTTCCCGCTCGATCTTCCGCTCGATCGTCGAGACTACGGTTAAACGCTAGTCGTTTCGGTTGAGCCGCTTGGGCTCGTGGCCGTCGTTGGTGTCGGGAGGCTGCAGGCCGACCGCGGCGAGCACGCCCTCGACCTCCTCGAGGCGCATCCCCGACTTGACCAGGCGGGTTACGAGCCGCGCTCCGATCTCGCTCAGCTCCTCCTGCTCGAAGGACTCGTACCCGTCCAGGAAGCCCCGGGCGTAGTCCCACGACACGTAGTCGTTGGGATTGGGCTCGAAGGCCGGCTCGTGGACGGGCGACTCCCCCGCCTCGAGGAGCTCTTGGAGATTGCCCGCCAGAAGATCCCAGCCGAGGAAATGGTCCTCGCCGCAGTCCGGACAGTAGAAGACCGCCCCTTTTATGCCTTTAGGCTCGAGAACCTCCTTGAGGACCTGCACATCGACGAGGTCCTGGCGCAGCGCGGCGCGCTCCTCGGGGTCCAGCGGCTGCTCTTCGGGCTGGTCGCCGTCCGGAGGCTCGACATAGTCACTCATGGCCTCATGGTAACGGCCGGTCGCGCCGAGACCACAACTAGTCGAAATAGGGGCCTCATGTTTCTTCAAACTGCGCCTGTTCCGTGACATCGTGGTCGCAGGAGAAGGCAGGGCCAGTGGAGACAAGAAATCGCGGTGACCGAAAACAACGAGCCCAGCGGCGAACAGCCTCTAGTTCTGGTCGTGGACGACGACCCGGACCTTCTGCGTCTGGCAGAGGTCCAGCTGCGCGCTGACTTCTCGCTGATCCTCGCCGACAACGGCGCCGACTGCATAGAGATCGCCCGAAGCCGCAATCCGGACGTCATCGTGCTCGACATGATGATGCCGCAAATGGACGGCTTGGCGGTCCTCGAGATTCTGAACGAGGACTCGACGACGGCCGACATCCCGGTCATCTGCCTGTCCGCGCTCAGTCGGGTGGACGACAAGCTCAAGGGCCTCTACGGCGGGGCGATCGACTACATGACCAAGCCGGCCGACCAGCGTGAGCTCGTGGCCCGTATCTGGTCGGCGATACGCAGGCGGCGAAAAGAAGCCGAAGCACTGCAGCGCAGCTCCGTCGACCCGATAACCGCGCTGCCGGGACGCAGTGCCTTCGACGTGCGCCTGAACGAGGAGATCGCCCGCTCCAAGAGAACCTCAGCGCCGTTCTCGGTTCTGATCATTGACGTGGACGAGATGGGCGCCATCAACGAGCAGATCGGCCGGGAGCAGGCAGACCGGCTGCTGGGACGTCTCGCGCGCGTCGTCAAGTCGAGCCTGAGAGCTTCCGACCTGCTGTTCCGCTACGACGGGGACGAGTTTTCGGCGTTGCTGCCCGAGAGCGATGCCGGGACCGCATGGATTGCGGCCGAGCGCATTCGCTCCGCGGTCAAAGAGATCGAGTCCGACGCGGTTCTGACGAGCGTCTCCGTGGGCATCTCCGAGTACAGCCGCAACAAGACACCCGGCGAGCTCATGTCGAAAGCTGAGATCGCACTCTTCAAGGCCAAGGAGTCCGGAGGCAACATGAGCTGGCGTTCGGACGACCCCCGTAAGCACAGCCTGAGCACGCTGTCGCTCTCGGAGGAGCTGACCCTGCGGGAGTGGGACGTGCTCGCCCACCTCGCCCAGAGGCGCACCGAGCACGAGATCGCCGAGATCCTCGGCATAAGCTCGGGCACGGTTCGCAGCCACAAGGCCCGCATCCGTCGCAAGCTTCACATCCCGCCCGACGTGCGGCTGGCGGACTTCGTGAGGGACAACTTCAAAGATCTTTCCGAGCGCGGGAGCGGTGCGGTCGGATACGGCCTCGGCGAGTCACGGCTCGAGCCTGCGCCGATCGGCAGGAGAGATCTTCGGCCAGGCGACGATCAGAGAAAGCCGACGTAGCCGCGCGCCAGGTTCTCTCCGACAAAGACGGCAAGTACGCTCCCGAGGGCCAGGAAGGGACCGAAGGGAATCTGAGTCTTGCGTCCCTTTCCCGAAAACCTTATGGCGATGATTCCGATGACGCCCCCGAGGAGGAAGGACAAGAACATGCCCGCGATCACCGCCCCGACCCCCCCGGCATAGCCGAGGAAACTGCCCAGCACGAAGGCCAGCTTGACGTCACCCCCGCCCATGCCCGCCGGGTAGATGAAGGCCACCAGCAAGAAGAAACCGCCGAACAGCGCGGCCCCCAGGGCCGCGCTCGTCAGTCGCGCGGTGTGGTCGTCGACCAGCGCCGCGATCACGAGGCCGATCCAGCCCGCGACGAAGGCCGGATACACGATCCGGTTGGGGAGCAGCTTGTGCTCGAGGTCGATCACGGTCAGCACCACGAGCACCCAGAAGAACGCCGCGTAGACCACGGCCGTGACGGACGGGCCGAACTTGGCGACCGAGAGAGCGAAGAGCACCCCGACGGCGAGCTCGGTCAGCGGATAGCGGGGTGAGATCGAGGTTCCACAGCCCGGGCACCTCCCCCGCAGCGCGAGATAGCTGAGGACGGGGATGTTCTCCGCGGCTTTGATCTCACGCCCGCAGTTGGGGCACTTCGAGCGCCCCGTTACGATCGTCTCGCGGCGGGGGATGCGATGCGCCGCCACCGTGCCGAAGCTGCCGAAGATCAAGCCCAGCACGAAGGCCAGGATTACCTCTGGCGTCACTCGGGGTCGCCGATGTGAGTCCTGATTCGCTCGACCAGCGCGTCGGCCTCGAACGGCTTCATGATGACGTTGTCCTCACCGATAGCGTCGTCGAACATCTCGTGAGCGTCCGGCTTCCCCGTCACGACCACGATGGGGATGTCTTTGGTCGCAGGATGGTGACGTATCTCGTCGAACATCCTGCCGCCCGACACATCGGGCATCATGAGATCGAGCAGGATCAAGTCCGGCTTTCGAAACTCGGCCTTGGCGAGCCCCTCGAGACCGTCGCGCGCCTCCATGACCTCATAACCGTGCTGCTCGAGAATGAACTTCTCGAGCTCGCGGACCGCTTCCTCGTCCTCCACGACCAATATGCGCTTCGTCATAATTACAAGAATCTATCAACTCGGAAGCACGATCTGCCGATACCAACCGTGGATGAAGATTTCACAGCTGCGGACGGCAATCGTCACGGGCGCGTACGAAGTTCCGGCCGAACTGGTGGCAGAGGCCATCATCGACTGGATCAATCCCACAGCCCACGAACCGGGTCGATCGGAGCTCGACGCCCCAGCACCGCCTCCGCCATCCTGACGGCTCGCACGGCGGGCTTCACGTCATGCACTCGAACGACCGACGCTCCGGCCGCGACCGACATCGTGACGAGGGCGAGGGTTCCCTCGAGTCGCTCGTCCGGTTCGAGCCCGAGGCTTTCACCGACCACGTCCTTGCGCGACGGAGCCACCAGCACCGGCCAGTCCAACGCGGTCAGCTCGCTCAGGCGCCGCACGATCTCGAGCGAGTGGTAGGTCGTCTTGCCGAAGTCGAGGCCCGGGTCCACGATCAGCTGCTCCTCGACGACCCCCGCCGCGGTGGCGATGCCGGCGCAGCGCTCGAACTCCTCGATGACGGCAACCACCACGTCGTCATAGCGGGGGTGGCGCGGGCGACCTCTGACCTGTCCCCCGTGATGCATGATCACCAGCGACGCCGAGGTATCGGCGCAGACTCTCGCCAGGGATTCGTCGGCGAGCGCGCTCACGTCGTTGAGGATCGACGCGCCCGCCTCGATCGCGGCCTCGGCGACGGCGGGATCGGCCGTCTCGACCGAGATCGGAACGCCCGCAGCTCCGGCCAGCTCGCCGATGAGGGGCACGACCCGGGCCGCCTCTTCTTCGTGCGGCACGACCTCACCGGGACCCGCCTTGACGCCACCCACGTCGAGGATATCGGCGCCTTCCTCCACGAGCTCCAGTGCGTACGTGACGGCTTCGGCGAGGTCCATCCGGCCACCGTCGAAGAACGAGTCGGGCGTGCGATTGACGATGCCCATGACGAGACAGTGCTGCGTGGACAACTCGCCGCGCGCGTGTTTGATCATCGTCGCTACTCGAGGGGAACCGAGGGTTTACTGCTCACCGTCGTCACCAAATAGATGCCGATGAGGATGAGCAGCCCTCCCGGATAGATCAGGCCGGAGGGAGTCTCGGCGAACAGCGCAAAGGCGAGCGCGGTCGCCACGATCGGCTCTGCCATGACGGTGACCGCCACACTGGTTGCGTCGATGTCCGACAGCGTGGCGTTGATCATGGTGTGTCCGAGCAGCTGCGGTCCTATGACCAGGCCGGCGATCGCCCACCACGTCTGCGCCTCGTAACCCCAGAGATCGACCGCACCGAGAAGGCAGACGCCAAGCAGTAACGCGGCAGCCGTGGTGTAGGCGATGACCGCGTACTCGACGATTCCGAGGCTACGGCGCGCCAGCGCGCCGAAGATCAAGTAGCCACCGGCGGTGGCTCCGCCGACGAGCGCCAGGAGATTGCCGGTACCCGACGAGCCGCCGAAATCACCGCCACCGATGAGAGCGACACCGACCAGCGTGAGAGCGATGCCGGCCGCGCCGAGCGCGCGCAAGTGCTCCTTGAAGGCAAGCCACGCGACCAGCGCGGTGAACACCGGGGTAGTGGACACGAGGAGGACCGACGACGCCACGCTCGTTAGTCCGACCGAGGTGATCCACGAGGCGAAGTGAACGGCGAGGAAGACTCCGGCAAAAGCCGAGGCTTTGATGGTCGCGCGCGTTGTGCCTCTGGCGTGCCAGCGCGCGAAGGGCACGAGCGCGAGCGCGCCCAGCGCGCAGCGCCAGAACGATATCGCGAGGGGGTTGGCGTTCTCCGCATAGCGGATGAGGATCGCGGCCACGGAGGCGGCGAGCACACCCACCGTCAGCACGGCCCACGCGACCCAGGCAGGACGCTGCTGCGCGCTGACTTGCTTCGAGGTCTTCATGAACGACGTAGCCTACGTGCGGACATGGACGAGCCCGCTCCCCAACTCATCGAGGGTGTCTCGGCCACGGCAACTCCGACACTGGGCGTCGGGGCCATCGTGGTTCGGGACGGCGCGCTCCTCATGGTGAGGCGCGCGCAGGAACCCGCCCGGGGGCTGTGGTCGCTGCCCGGCGGCAAGGTCGAACGCGCCGAGTATCTCTCCGACGCAGTGAGGCGCGAGGTCCGTGAGGAGACCGGGCTCGAGGTGGTCGTCGGTGAGCTGGCGGGATTCTTCGAGGTCATCGGCGAGGAGTCCCACTACGTGATCATGGACTTTCTCGCGACCTACGAGGGAGAGGCCGAGCCGGTGGCCGGCGACGACGCCGACCAGGTGCGCTGGGTGCCGCTTAGCGAGGTAGCTTCGCTCGAGTGCACGCCGCGGTTCGTGGAGCTGCTTACCGCCTGGGGCGTGCTGTAAGGAAAGCTCGGCTCAGCAGACGAACAGCGCCACGACCTCGTTCTCCCTCACCGTGACGCCGGCGATGGGATCGGTGTCCACGACGGTCGTCCCGTTGCTTCCGCACGACTGCACGACGTCGACGCGCAGAGCTTTGCTCTCGAGCTTCGCCCTGGCGGCGGCGAGCGAGAGATTGCGCACGTCGGGCATGGTGAGCTCCTCGAACTCGGGGCCCACCGAGACGTAGACCTTGACCTCGCTGCCCTCGGGGGCCGAGGTGCCCGCGCCGGGTTCGATCGACACCACATCGCCCTCATCGACATCGTCCGAATAGGAATCGACCCTCACCGCAACGAAGCCGGCCCGCTCGAGCGCCTTGGCTGCGGCCGCGAATCTCAGTCCCGACACCTCGGGGAGGTCGAGCGACTGCGGACCCTTGCTCAGCGCGGCGGAGATCGCATCGCCCCACCTGACCTTGCCGTCTGCGGGCTGTTGCGAGATCACCGTGCCCTCTGGCTCGAGAGAGAACTCGCGGGACAGCTTCCCCAACTCGAGACCGCTGGCCCTGAGACGGACCTCGAGCTGCGACTTCGTCATGCCGGTGAGGTCGGGGACGTTGACCTTCGGAGGACCCTTTGACAGCACGACCTCTACCGACGAGCCCTCCAGCAGCGTTCCGCGCGCAGGACTCTGGTCCAGCACCGCCCCGGCCTCCACCGTGCGCGACAGCTCGCGCCCGGTCACCTCGAGCTCCAGGCCACGCTCCTGAAGGGCCCCGGCGGCATCGTTGCGCGCCAGGTGCATGAGCCGCGGCACTTCGATGCGCTCCGGCGCGGTCAGCGCGACGATCGCGCGCGCCCCACCGAAAGTAAGCAACAACGCCGCAACGAGACCAAAGAAGGCGTTCCGCCGGCGCGCTCGAATCCGTTCGAGGCGCCGGGCGCGCGCTTTCTTGGACCCGGGGTCGAAGGAGGTGGGCTCCATGTCGGGTAAGCGCACCTCGCTCGTAGCATCGCCGAACATGGCGCCGACCACCGGCGCCTTGCGGCCCCAGGACTCGACGTTCGAAGCCCTTAGCGCGTCACCCATCTCGGCTGCGCTCGCATAGCGCTGCTCCGGGTCGCGGGCACACGCTCGCATCACGATGGCATCGATCTCCGGTGGAACGGAGGCGTCGAGGTCGGACGGCTTGGTGGGTTCCTGGAGCGCGCGCCGCGTGAGAGCATCGGTTCCCGTGCCATGTTCCGGCGGACGGCCGGTCAGCAACTCCCCGAGCACGGCCCCCGCGGCCCAGATGTCCGAGTACGGGGTCGCCTCGCGTCCCGCCGCCTGCTCCGGCGACAGGTACCGAAGAGTGCCGAGGATCGTGCCCGAGCTCGACCGGTCGTTGTCGGCTACGACCGCGATTCCGAAGTCGGCGACCTTCACCTTGCCGTCACGCGCGATGAGGATGTTCTCCGGCTTGACGTCGCGATGAACCAGCCCGACTGCATGCGCGGCTTCCAGCGCGTCGCACACCTCGGCCATGATCTCGAGAGCGACGCCCCGTTCCATTCCGCCTCGACGAACCAGCAAATCGCGCAGGTCGCTGCCCGACACGTACTCCATGACCATGTAGGGGAGGTCGTCCTGCTCGCTCCCCCAGTCGTAAACCGCGACGACACAGGGATGGCTGAAGCGTGCGGCGGCGCGCGCCTCCGCCTTGAAGCGCTGGAGATGTTCGGGATCTGCGGCAAGGTTCGACTGCAGCACCTTCACGGCGACCTGCCGGTCGAGCAAGAGATCGTGACCTCGATAGACGTCGCCCATGCCCCCGCCGGCGAGCCTGGTGATGAGCCGGTAGCGACCGGACAGACATTCACCCACGAGATCCCTCATCACCTTCACGTCTCAGCCACCTCCGTGATCGCGCAGGTGGTAGTTCAGGCGGTTGGTGAGTATCGAGATGTCGCGGGCCGCCTCTCCGGCCACGCCGAGCGCCTCCTCGGCACGCCCGCCGGCGGACGTCGCCGAGCCCTCGGCCTCGCCCAGCGAGCCCTCGAGCCGCGCGGTCGACTTCTTCAGCTTGCGCGCGAGGTCATCGAGGCGCGCGGAGACCCCGTCGTTGGAGACCCGTGCGTCGCCGAGCTCCGACTCGAGCTCGTCGATGCGGCCCTCGAGCCGCTCGAGTCGTGCCAGCGCCTCTCGAGTCTGCTCCCTGGCCGACGCCAGGGCTTGTTCGCCCTCGCCGGACCCGCACGCGGGCAGGGCCGCCGAGGCAAGGACCACGACCGCCACGAGGCGGTTCCCCGGAATCCTCACGACTTTTCCTCTTCCCTCACGTTGCGCCACCCGCGGGGTGGCTCCACTCTCGCCGCCGCCCCAGCGGCGCCGTCGGGTAATGCCCGCGATCGTCGAGACGATCGCTCCTTCTTCCCGGCCGGTGGTTGATTCTTTACTTTATGCTCAGAGCTTAACAATAACAACATCCTTAACAAGAGCATCAGCGCAGCCCAATCTGGGCGACGAGGGGCAGGTGATCGGACGCGTCCGAGGCCACGGTCCAAGAGCGCACCACCCGCGCCCCTCCACCGGCCAGGACGTGGTCGATGTGGCGGCCCTTCGCAAGCCCCAGCCAGCGCCTCCACCAGCTCACGTTCTGGAGCGGCATGGTCTGGTGGCGCAGCCCGTCGCCGACGAGGCCCACCTCGGTGAGGGGGCCGAGCGACGTGGTGGTCTGGTTGAGGTCGCCCATGATCACGACCGGGCCGTCGAGGTCCTTCGCCAGGGAGGCCAGCGCGCGCGTCTGCGAAGCACGGCTGAAGCGGTCGCGCGACAGATGGGTGACCACGACCCAGACGTCGCCGGTCCGCGCCACCAAGGCACCGCGCGGTTCCTCGTCGCCCCGCCGCGGCAGGCGTTCGAAGCGAGCCTCCACGCCACCTCTCGCCGCGAGCCCCAGGCCGTAGCGTCCACCGCCCCGCTCGAGCGTCGGATAAAAGGTGATCTCCAAACCCAGAGCCTCGGCCAGCTCCGTGGGCTGATTGGTGCGCCCGCTGCGGGACAGGCCGTCGTCGATCTCCTGCAGCCCGACGACCGCGGCTCCCGTTCCCGTGAGCACGCGCGCCACACGACCGACGTCCACGATTCCGTCCAGGCCCTCGCAGTGATGAAGGTTGTACGTGGCGACCGTCAGTTCGTCTAACATACCGACATCGTCCGGCATGAAGCATCGGATCTGTGGGATATGTCGGCATCTCACCACGGGGGGTGCAACCGCCGGGTCGAATGACAAGCAGGCGGCCTATGGCACGATTGTGTCCGTGAGCCAGCAACCACCAGCGGAGCCGAACCAGCGCCAGGTCGTCGACGAATCCGAGCAGCTGTACTGCTACGGACACCCGAAGACCCCCACGCGCCTGCGCTGTTCGCGCTGCGAGCGCCCCATCTGCGGACGCTGTGCGATCCCCGCCTCGGTGGGACAGCATTGCCCCGAATGTGTGGCCGAGGCGCGGAAGTCGGCCCCCAAGGTCCGCACCGCCCTGAGAGCGAACGCGCCGGGCGTCTACACGATCATCGGCATCAACGTGGCGGTGTGGCTCATTCAGTTGCTGGTCCCCGGATTCACCGACCGCTTCGCCGACGTTCCTCAGTTGGTTGCGCAGGGTGAGTGGTGGCGGCTCATCACCTCGATGTTCCTGCACGCCGACGGCGGCAGCTTCTTTCTCTTACACATCCTTCTGAACTGCTACATCCTCTACATCTACGGACCCGAGGTCGAGCAACTCTTCGGAACCCCAACCTTCGTTGCGATGTATCTCACCAGCGGGTTCATGGGCAACGCGTTCTCCTACGCCTTCGGCCCCTTCTTCATTTCATCGCTGGGCGCGTCGGGGGCGGTGTTCGGGGTCGTAGGCTTCCTCATCGCCTACCTCTACAAGCGGCGCCACTCGGCCGCGCTCGGTAACTATCTGCGCGGCTTGCTGGCCTTCGTCGGGCTGAACCTGGTGTTCGGTTTCACCGTGCCCGGCATCAACAACTGGGCCCACATCGGAGGACTCATCGGGGGCCTGGCGCTGGGAGCGCTCATGGACCGGCGCCGCAAGAAACCGAGCCCCCTCCTCGCCGGCGCCGCGCTCGGCGCGGTCCTGGTCGTCGGTGTCGCCCTGATCCTGTGGCGGACCTCGAACCTTCTATTCACCTAGCGACTACGAGGCGAGCTCCACGACGCCCTCTTTGATGACGGCCGATCCCTTGGAGTTGTAGGTCTCGAAGCCGTAGGTCGAGTCCCCGGTCTTCCAGAAGCGCGTGGTGAGCTCCTGGCCCGGCAGCACGGGGCGCGAGAAGCGCACGGCGACGCGCGTGAGCCTCGTGGGGTCGCCGCCGGCGAGACCGTTGACCGCAGCCTTGGTGGCGATGGCCATCGTGCACATGCCGTGCAGGATGACTCCGGGGAGTCCTGCCATCTTGGCGATGTCGGCGTCGAGGTGGATCGGGTTGTGATCGCCCGACGCCTCGGCGTAGCGCTTGGGCTGGTCCTCGTCGACCTTGGTGGACTCCTCGTAGACGATCTCACGCGCGGGCTCGGTGCTCCTCGCCTCCGCTGCCGCGGCCTTGCGCGAGCCCGTCCCGCGGATGAACATCGTGCCGCGCACCTCCGCCACCAGGTCGCCGTCCTGGTTCGTCTGCTGCGCCGCAACGGTGAAGGTCTCGCCCGTCTCCTTGGTCTCGATCGTTTCCAGCACCGGAGTCACGGTCAGGGTGTCGCCGGGACGCAGCGGCTTGTGCAGGACGTGCTCCTCGGCCCCGTGGACGAGCCGCAGCAGGTCGGCCTGGAGTTCCGAGTCCATGGCTGCTTCCATGAACGAGTCGAACGCGCTCACGATCGGAAAGATCGGGCTCGCCACCGAGTCGTCCCCCCTGAGGTAGCGCTCGTTGTCGTCATTGGTGGCGCGCGCGTAGGTCTCGATGCGGTCCGCGGTGACCTCGAAGGTCTTGGTCGGGTACTCCTTACCGGCAAGCTCCTTGTTCAATCCCATGGTGTAGCCCTCCTATTCGGGGAGTTCGATGTCGGCCTCGCCGATGAGCGCGACCTGCTCGTTGTCGAGGTTCAGCTCCGGGGGGCCGTCGCCGCGCCGATGTGCTTCCACCTTCACCGTGACGCGGCTGCCCTCGATGGATTCGACCTTACCCATGCACACGATCTCGTCGCCCGGCCACGAGCGCGTCGTAAAGCGAACTTTGAAACGGCGCAGGTGTTGCGGACCCCCGAACCAGTCGGAGATCGCGTGCGCAAGGTAGCCGGCCGGGAGCATCCCCATCGCAAAGACGGTCGGAGCGCCGGTTCTGCGCGCGTAATCCTCGTCTTGATGAATGGGATTGTCGTCGCCCGACGCGTCGGCGTAGGCCTTGAAGTCGCCGCGCTCCATGGGTCCGTAGACGACCTCGCCCAGATCCATTCCCGGCGTGATCCCGTCCCGCCTGATCCTCTGAACTTCGCTCATGCGTGTCCCCCTTGCGCGCCCCTCGAGAGGATTGCTAGCCAACGTCCTTAGCGGTTTCGATCAGCGTGTAGCGGGCGGTCAGCACCTCTTCCCCCGCGTCGTCGCTGAAGACAGACTCGTAGGTTACGAACCGCATCGCGCCGCCGCGCTTGCCCTGCTTCGTGAAGTCCTTGGCGATGCGCATATGGCCCTTTAGCGTCTCGCCTGCAACGGGGAGGCGCCGGTAGACGAACTCCTGCTCGCCGTGCAGGACGCGCCCGTAGTCGAGGTTCGCCCCGAGTTGTTGCTCGCGCCGGTCGCGCGGCACCTGAAAGATCTGCGTGGTGGTGAACGTCGGCGGAGCCACCACGTTGGGGAAGCCATGTTGTTCGGCCGCCTCCGCGTCGAAGAACACGGGGTTGTCCTCGCCGACCGCGCGCGCGAATTCCTGGACGTGGGTGAGATCGACCGGCAGGTTGAAGATCAGCTCTCGCTCTGCCGCCCCCCGACCTTCGCTCGCCATCTAGCCCTCCCCCGCGGCTCTCAAGACCATGGGCATCATTCCCTCGGGGGCGATGCCGTGGGGGAAGTTCTCCTTGAGCTTGGCGGCGAGCTCGACCGGATCCCACTTCGCATCCTGTTTGATGAGCGTCCCCGAATCCCAACCCTTGAGCACGTTTATGGCCGGGCCGTAGACGAAGAAGACCTGACCCGTGATGTTGGCGGCGTCGTCGCTCGCAAGCGCCACGACTATGGGAGAGATGTTGTCGGGGCTCAAGGGATCGTAGCCGCCCTCCTCGGGTGCCGGCAGGCCGGCGAAGATGTCCTCGGTCATGCGCGTGCGCGCGTTGGGGGCCAGACAGTTGACGGTGACCCCGTAGCGAGACAGCTCTTGCGCCGCGATCACGGTGAACGCTGCGATCCCGGCCTTGGCGGCACCGTAGTTCGCCTGGCCCACGTTGCCGAAGACGCCGGACGGGCTGGCCGTGTTGATGATGCGGCCCGAGACGGGGTTGCCCTCCTTGGACTGAGCGCGCCAGTACGCGGCCGCATAACGGGTCGGCGCGTAGTGGCCTTTGAGGTGCACGTTGATGACCGCATCCCACTCATCTTCGGAGAGGTTCACGAGCATCCGGTCCCGCAGAATGCCGGCATTGTTGACCAGGATGTCGAGGCGGCCGAACGCATCGACCGCCTGCTTGATCAGGTTCTCGGCACCCTGGAAGTCCGCGACGTTGTCGTAGTTGGCGGCCGCCTCGCCGCCGGCCGCAGTGATCTCGTCGGCCACCTGCTGTGCCGGAGTCTGGTCGCTGCCCTCGCCGGCCGCGGAGCCGCCGAGATCGTTGACCAGGACCCCGGCCCCCTCTCGTGCGAGCGCGAGCGCGTGCTCCCGGCCGATACCGCGACCCGCGCCCGTGACGATCGCTACCTTTCCGTCGAGCAAACCCATCTCGTCGTCCCTCCTGGTGTTCGACTTGGTCGTGATCCTAGTTGCCCTATTGGTCGACTCGGCCCGGCGGGCTCACCTGTCCAGCCGGCCGAGGATCGCCCGGCTGATGATGACCCTTTGAATCTGCCCCGTCCCCTCGAAGATGTCGTACACCTTGATGTCGCGAAACCACTTCTCGACGAGGTGCTCTTTGCTGTATCCCTCGGGACCCATGATCTGGATCGCACCGACACAGCAGCGAAGCGCCGCCTGCGGTGCATAGGCCTTCGACATCGACGCTTCCTTCGAGTTCGAGATCCTGTTGTCCGCCATCCAGGCAGCCCTCCATATGAGTCCCCTTGCGGAGTCGAGCTCCCGCTTCATCGTGCCGAGTTTCGAGGTGATCGCGTTCCGGCGAACGAAGTTCGAGCTCATCGGAAGCTCGGCCTTGGTCCAGTCGCGCGCGTACTCGTAGGCCGCTCGTCCGATACCGAGCGCCATCGCCGCCACCGAGGGGCGTGACGAGTCGAAGGCCTTCATTGTTCCCTTGAAGCCAGAGCCACGGCCGCTGCGGGCCGCTTCGAGCGCCTCAATCCCCCCGAGGATGTTGTCCAGGGGCACGCGGCAATCGTCGAGCGCGAACTCGGCGGTCTCGCTCGCGCGGATGCCCATCTTCTTCTCGATCTTTCCGATCCTGAAGCCGGGCGTGCCCTTGGTGATCACGAAGAACCTCTGCCCGGCGCGGCCCAAGCTCTTGTCGACGGTTGCATTGACCACGATGATGTCGGCGCGCGCTCCGTTGGTGCAGTAGACCTTGGTGCCGTTGAGCACCCACTCGTCCCCGTCGCGCACCGCCGTGGTCTGGACGTTGGAGACGTCGGAACCCGCCTGAGGCTCGGTCACGGCCAGAGCACCGAAGCGGGGCTCGTTCGATTCGACGTTGAAGACGTCCGTCAAGAAACGCTGCTTCTGCTCCGGTGTGCCCGCCGCAGTGATGGACGGCGCCGCCAGCCCCGGCCCCGGAATGTTCAGCAGCACGGCGGGATCGCCCCACGCGAGCTCCTCCGAGCCGACCACGCCGACCATCGCTCCGATGGGCTTGCTCACGTCGGTCTCGACACGCTCCTCCGCCATGATCGTGGCCCGATTGCCGGCCAACCGGCCGAGCTGTTTGATGACGTCGCGGGGGAGCTCACCCTTCTCGTCGGCCTCGCGCGCAAGGGGGCGCAGCGTCTGCTCGGCGAAGGCGTGGACGAAGTCGCGCACGGTGGCGACCGTCTCGTCGAGCTCGAAGTCGATGGACAATCTCTTTCCTTTCCTTCTGGTCTGGTTCGAGTCCCCGCTAGAGTTCGTCTAGAACACGCTACGAGCGACCATCACGTCACCGGCGATCTCGGGAGCATCGAACACCGACAGCGTCACCGCGTCCCTGAACCACATCTCACAGGGATGGTCGGTAACGAAGCCGTGACCTCCAAGCACCTGGATCCCGTCGTCGCCGCAGAGCACCGCGGCCGCGAGACACTGTCCGTTGGCCTCGGCGGCGTCGGCAAGTGTCGCGGTGCCCCGGTCGATATGCCATGCGGTGCGCCACAGCGCGACGCGCGCGGCGTCCACTGCGATCGCCATGTCGGCGATCTTGAAGCTGATCCCCTGAAAGGCGCCGATGGGCTTGCCGAACGCCTCGCGCTCGGTCGCATAGTGCGCCGCGTATTCGAGGCTCGCTCGCGCACAGCCGAGCGCGACGGCACCGGTCATTATCTTGGTCAGGAACAGAGCCTGTTCGAGGTGCGCGCCCGGCGGAAGAGCCTCGCCCGCAGCATCGAAGTCGACCACCCAGGTGGGCGCAGCCTCGAGCCCCAGCTTGTCTTCGGGCTTGACGAGGTCGTAGCCGCCCGGCTCGACCAGCGCGGCGGCGAGCTCCCCTTTCGGTCCCCGGCCCACGACGATGCCGAGCTGAGCCCCCTCGGCGTCGAGCACCCCGTACTTCCTGCCCGAGACCCTGCCCCCGTCCACGGTGGTCTCCAGGCTCTCGAGATCGCCCGCGGCGACCTTCTCCCCGACGGCGACGAACGAGCCGGTCGGAGCGGGGCCGGCGAAGAGCGGGAGGCGGCCCTTCCTCTGGCCGTCGGTGCCGGCCCGTCCCACGATCAGCGCGGCGAGACCGGCGCCGAGCGCCTGATAGGCGATCGCCGGATCGCCCCAGGCCAGCTCCTCGGCCGCCATGCAATAGGTGACCGCGTCGAAGGTCCCTCCGCCCCCGTAGGCCTCGTCGACGGGCGCCGCGACGCCTAGCTCGTGCAGCTGTTGGGCGACGGAGTCGGGGGTTCGCCGGGCCGCCTCGGCGTCGCGCGCGGCGGGACGAAGGACCTTCGACGCAAACGCGGCGAGCGTGTCCTTGAGGGCGAGCTGCTCCTCGGTCGGCTGTAGGTCGAACCCCAGGGTCATCCTCTTTTCGGGCCTTGAATTGACCAAGCGGTCAAGTTTCTCGGAGCAGTATATCCAGCGCCGGCGGTGGCGAGCAGACCGGGGCGCGCCGCGGGGGCGATTTCACAAAAATCTCGAGGAGGAGAACCGGAAAAGTGCACCACATTGCTCGCGCCGTGTGCTTTCATGGCGGTACACGAGAAAGGAGGTGGTCCAGACACAGTGATTGATAGTTTCTGCGGACCTCGTGAGGTGGCCGGCGGCTAGTGGTTCGGCACCAGCATTGACGGGATTGGCTAGTTGTATTGGGCCACTGGCGTAATCCCACCCGGTTCACCGGCGTCCGTCGCCCCGGTATGGTCCACCGGGCTCGACCAGGAGAAGCGCGTTCGGGCGTGTGAGTAAGCCAATTCGACCGGCCCCCGGCTCGGGGGCCGGTTTTTTTAGTCCATTAGTCCTGTGACTCGTGCCCCAGCAGGGTGGGCAACAGCCGATGGTACATGAGCGAGCACAGCAGCAGCAGGATCCCGAGTCCCACGAAGCTGGCGGTGCGGAGCAGGGCCGGCAGCAGCCAGAGGTCGAGCAGGATCAGCTTGACCATGACCGTGGCGAGCAGGACGAGGGCGAGGATCCGCGGCTCCGACCGCCGGGCCAGGATTCCCCCGCACAGGAACGCCGCGGCGTAGAGGGCCCAGGCCGCCGATAGACCGAACTGTACGGTTTGTTCGCCGGCGTCGAGACGCTCGCCGTAGACGAGGACCTCGGCGCTGACCCACCCGAGGCCCAACAGGGCCGCCATCGCCCCGGCCGCCCGCCCCAGTTGCAGGCCCTCTTGCGAGTCCGCCCTCTCGAACCAGTACGCGGCCGCCACCAGTCCCGCAAGGTGCAGGCAGACGACGATGGTGTCCGACGACCACAGCGGCCGGCCCGCCCAGAAGATGTCGGCGAGGCGATAGAGCCCGGCGAGGAACCCGAGCGAGCACACGAACGCCGCGGGGCCTTGGAGTCGAGCCGCCCCCCGGCGCCGGGCGATCCACGCCAGCAAGGCACCCTGGAGCGCCCAACCAACACCTACCGAGGCGCCGTCGAATTGAGCCGGCACCGCGAGCACCGCGAACGCGACACACAAACCCCAAGCCGTGGCAGAGACCGCCGCCCTTTCGAGGGGACCTCGACGGGCGGCCAGTCCGATCGCGGCCCACGACACCGACAGAGCTGCGGTAAACGCGCCCATGGCCGCCTGGTATCCGAGGGAGGAGAAGACGTAGTTGCCGAGCGCGAGATACGCAAAGGAGGTCGCCACCAGGACGGCCACGTCGCCCCTCTCGAGTTCCGACGCCCGCGCGGCACCGAACAGCGACGCGCCGCAGAACATCAGCAACCACAGCGTTCCGAACGAGAGCGTGACCACAGGACGCGCCTCGTCCAGTCTCAGAGCCATGAGAAGACACGAGGCCGCCACCGCGACCGGTGCCAGGATCACCCAGCACCGGGCCAGCACCATTCCCAGGACGCCGAGATTGACCACCGTCGTGCACGCGTAGACGGTGCTCGGGTTGCCGCGGTCGAAACCAATGAGGGCCGCAACGCCAAACGCAGCCAGGCTCGCCATGACGGCCAGGGGCAGCGAGTCGTGCCTCAGGGCCAGCAGACCACCTCCCGTCGCGATCGCCGTCAGGACAAGAAGCCCCACCGTCACAGGAAACAGGTCGTACAGGAGCATGGCCGCGAGCGTGGCCAGATAGAGCAACCCGATCCCGCCGGCGATGACCGCGTGTCCCACCGAGCGATACCGGCGCTGCGCCATGACGTGCCCCCAGGCGAGCGCGCCGAGTCCCACGCCCCAGCCAAGCGTGACCCGCATCCACGCCGTGAGCCATCCCTGCTCGATCGCATACGTAAAGCCGAACGCGAGACCGATCACGATGGCCATGGCCCCCAGGCGCGCAAACCAGGTGCCGAAGAAACTGGCCTCGAGCTCGCTCTCGGGCCGCGGCGTTGGTGGTGGCGGCCCAGGCTGCGCCGCTGGTGGCGGCGGAGTCCAGCGGAATGGGTGCCGGGGCCCGAGCATCGCTCGGAGATCTCGGACTTCGTCTTCCAACCGGGCTACCCGGTACTCCAGTCCCGCGGCGTCGTCCATCGGTCCTTCCTTTTTGGGATGAGGCTCTCATCGCATGCTGCATCCCTAGCGGGGCGCACGACACCCGTGAAAGCCCTCGAGTCGAAGGCGAAAGTCACCAGTGCGGATGGGTACTTCCGGCTTACGAGCTGAGGATCTTCCGGAGGCCGTCCTCGTCGAGGATCTCGATGCCGAGCTGCACGGCCCTGTCGTACTTGCTCCCCGGGTTCTCGCCGAGGACGACGTAGTCGGTCTTCTTGGACACGCTCGAGGTGACCTTCCCACCCAGGTCCTCGATGGCGGTCTCGGCCTCGCTGCGCGAGAACCCCTCGAGCGAGCCGGTCAGCACGAAGGTCTTGCCCGTGAGCGAGCCGGTCTTCTTGGCCGCGGGCGGCGCCGGCTTCACGCCCCCGTCCCGCAGGCGGTCGAGCACGGCCCGGTTGCGTTCCTCGGTGAAGAAGGATGCGATCGACTGAGCGATGACGGGGCCGATTCCCTCGACCGCCTCGAGCTCGGCGGCGCTCATGGACTCGAGCTTCTCGAGCGAGCCAACCTCTTCGGCGAGAACCTCGGCCGCCGAATAGCCGACGTGAGGAATGCCGAGCGCGGTCAGAAACGCCGCCAGCGGGCGGCGGCGGGAACCGTCTATCGAGCTCATCAGGTTCTCGATCGACTTCGGTCCCCAGCCCTCGAGTCCTTCGAACCGAGCGGGCTCGAGGAAATAGATGTCGCTGAGGTCGCTCAGCCAACCCTTGTCGAGCAGCATCATGATCGTCTTGTAACCGAGTCCCTCGATGTCCATCCCGCCTCGGCTCGCGAAGTGAAAGATGCGCTCTCGCTGCTGCACGGGACACTCGTAGAGGTTGAGGCAGCGTGTCGCCGACTCGCCCTCGTTGCGCACCAGGTCCGACCCGCACGAGGGGCATCGCCGGGGCATCTTCCACCGCCGTGTCCCCTTGGGCCGCTTCGAGAGCACGGGACCGACGACCTCGGGGATGACGTCGCCGGCGCGCCGCACGATGACCGTGTCCTTCGGTCGCACGTCCTTGCGCGCGACCTCGTCCTCGTTGTGCAACGTGGCGGTCGTGATGTTCACCCCGCCGACGAAGACGGTTTCGAGGCTCGCAAACGGGGTCACCACTCCGGTTCGCCCCACCGACGCAAAGATGTCGTTCAGGACCGTGGTGCGCTCCTCGGGCGGAAACTTGTAGGCGATTGCCCAACGGGGGGCCTTTGATGTGAAGCCGAGCTCCTCCTGTTGCGCGATCGAATCGACCTTGACCACGACGCCGTCGATCTCGTAGGGGACGTCGTGGCGGTGCTCCTGCCAGTAGCCGCAGCGCTCGTAGACCCGGTCGAGGTCCTCGAGCACCTTGCTCTGGTCGTTGATGCGCAAACCGAGCTCCCGTATGAACGCCAGCGCGTCCGAGTGTGCCTTGAAGCGGACGCCTTCGACGTAGCCGACCCCATGGCACACGAGCGAGAGCTTGCGCTCGGCCGTGACGCTGGGGTCCTTTTGCCGCAGCGAACCGGCCGCGGCGTTGCGAGGGTTGGCGAAGGTCTTGAGACCGGCCTCGCCGAGCCGTTCGTTCAGCTTTTCGAAGTCGTCGGTGCGCATGTAGACCTCGCCGCGCACCTCGAGAGTCTGCGGAACGTCGTCGCCACGCAGGCGCAGAGGCACCGCATTGATCGTCTTGAGGTTGCCGGTGATGTCCTCACCCGTGCGTCCATCGCCGCGCGTTGCACCCCTCACGAAGACACCGTCCTCGTAGACGAGGTTCACCGCGATCCCGTCCATCTTCAACTCGGTCATGTATGCGTCGATGCCGGAGATGAGCCGCTCGGCCCGTTGCCCCCACGCCTTCAGTTCCTCGAGCGTGAAGCAGTTGTCCAGACTCATCATCGGCGTACGATGAGTGACCGGGGCGAACTGATCGGAGGGTGGAGCGCCGATTCGCTGCGTCGGTGAGTCTGGTGTCACGAGCTCGGCGTGAGCTTCCTCGATCTCGATTAGCTCCTTGTTGAGCGCGTCGTATTCGGCGTCCGCGATCTCGGGATCGTCGAGTGCGTGGTAGCGGTACGAGTGATAGTTGATCGCCTCACGCAGCTCTTCGACTCGCTTGGCGGTGTTTTTGGTGGCCTTGGGCATGCCCACATTGTGGCAGCGACCTGCAACCTCCGTGGCTCACCCGGCCCACTAGAGTGGGGCGATGGCGCACCTCTCGCCCCCCGCCTCGCTCACCGACGGCGTCGTCGCCATCCGCTCCTGGCAGAACTCCGATCTCCCCGAGCTCGTGCAATTGGTCGAAGATCCGGAGATCGCGCGCTGGACGGGCATCCCGGCCCCCTACACGCGCAAGGAGGCAAAGGTGTTCTTCAAGACCAACGCGCGCCAGGAGGCGATGGGGGTCGGCACCGATTCCGCCATCGTCGACGCAGTCGGCGGCGAGCTGATGGGCGGAGTCGGGCTCAAGTTGCACCCGGCTCACGCCAACGCGGAGGTGGGCTACTGGGTCGCGGCCAATGCCAGGAGACGGGGAATCGCTACCCGAGCGGTGTGCCTCATGGCGCGCTGGGCGTTCGGCGAGCTCGAGGTCAAACGTCTCGAGCTCCTGACCAACATCGGCAACGAGGCCTCCGAGGGTGTGGCCCTCAAGTGTGGTTTTCAGCGCGAGGGCGTGTTGCGCAGCGCGCGCCTCATCAAAGGCGAGCGCGTCGATCTGACGCTCTTCTCGCTGCTTCCCGAAGAGCTCATGCCGGTCTAGAAAGCCCGGCCCAGGGCCGAACGGGCGGCGTAGTATCCGCACATGCCGTGCACTCCCCCGCCGGGTGGCGTCGACGATGAGCAGAAGTACAGCCGTTTGTTCGGGGTCGAGTAGGGATCGAAGCGAACGGCCGGACGCGTGAAGAGCTGGCCGAAGTGCTGCACACCACCGGAGATGTCTCCGCCGATGTAGTTGGCGTTGTAGGCCTCGAGCGCGGGGGCCGTCATCGTCGACTGCGCGACTACCGTGTCGCGGAAACCGGGAGCGAAGCGCTCGATCTGCGCCACGATCCGGTCGGTCATGTCGACCGGCGAACCGCTCGGGACATGACAGTACGCCCATGCCGTGTGCTTTCCGTCGGGGGCGCGCGTCTCGTCGAAGGTGGTCTGCTGCGCCACCAGCGCGTACGGCCGGTCGGGATGGCGGCCCCGGCAGACGGCGTCCTCTGCGGCGGTGACTTCCTCGAGGGTTCCTCCAAGATGAACCGTGCCCGCGCGCCGGCAGACATCTGCCTTCCAGGGAATCGGCTCGCTCAGAGCGAAGTCGATCTTGAACACTCCCGGTCCGTACTGGTAGCGCTCCAGACGGCGTCGGTAACGAGCGGGTAGCTCGTCACCCGCGATTGCGACCACCTGCCTTGGGGTGAGGTCGAAGAGGATAGCGCGTGCGCGTGGCAGTTCGCCCAGTGTTTCGATCCGGTGGTCGGTCACGATCCGTCCCCCGAGCCCAGCCAGGCACGCGACCAGCGCATCGGTCAGCTTCTGTGACCCGCCCTCGATGGTCGGCCAGCCGTAGCCGTGCCCCACGGCTCCGAGCATGAGCCCGTAGGCCGCGGTCGGGGGACGGCGCAAAGAGAGCATCGAGTGCGCCGCTATGCCGGCGAACAGGGCGCGCGCCCTGGGTTCCTTGAAGCGCGCGTTCGCCAGCCCGTGGGCGGAGCGCACCGCCGGCAACCCGAACCGGGCCAGCGCGATCGGGTGATGCGGGATGCGGAGGGGGCCAAGAATATCCACGATCAACTTGTCGATGTTGCGCGCCAGCGGCTTCATCAATCTCGTGTACGCGTGCGCGTCGCCTCCGAGACCCTCCGCGGTCTCGGCCACCGTGCGTTCCAGGACCGCCGCGTCGCCGTCGTCGAGTGGGTGGGCGAGTGGCGAGTCTGGATGGCGAAAGCGCACGCCGAGCTCCGCGAGAGGAATCGACTTGAAGAACGGTGAGGCCAGGGCGAGGGGATGGATCGCCGAGCAGATATCGTGGACGATGCCCGGCAGGGTCAGTTCGGCCGAACGGCAACCTCCGCCCGGGGTGTTCGCTGCCTCGTAGACGACGACGGACTTCCCGGCTCGAGCAAGCTCGATCGCCGCGGCCAGCCCGTTGGGTCCCGCGCCCACGACGACCGCGTCATAGTTGCGCTCCTCGTTCATACCGCCAGTGTGGCATCGAATCGCACCGGAGGCGGTTTATCGACCGGAGCGCCTCATGGCTCGAAACGGTGTTCCCATCATGTAGGCACCCGAGCGAAGCGCCGAGTTGTAACGGATGTTCCTTGCATTGCGCCATTGACGTTTCTTGTCCACGCAGACAACCTGGGTTTCGACCTCGGCGCGCACTCCGAAGTGTGCGGCAAGGGCGGTAAGCGTGTGCACCCAGAACTTGTCCTCCTTGCGATGACCTCCGGCAGCCAGACCGACTTCGAACAACGGGTCGTTGGCTCGCAACAACACCTGGGCCTGGGCCAAGGTTGCGCCGTGGCCGTCCTCGAACGCCGAGAAGGTGATGAAGGCGGCGAACATGTGCCCTTCCGGAGTCATGAAGGTGAACGATTCCTCATCGGCGTAGAGCACCAGCACTCCGGTCGACAGCTTGAGCCGCCCCGGCATCGTCAGATTGAGCAGCGCGACGTCACCCGGCGCGATGCCGGTGAGGGGGCCGTAGAAGCGGTTTCCATCGGGCCAGAAGGAAGGAAACTTGGCCTTCCACTCGGCGACCACCTCTTGCGGCGTGACCTCTGCGCCGGCGAGCGACACCCGGTAGGTCTTCTGCCACATCTTGCCGAAGCCCTGCATCGGACTCGTCTGCCGGCGACCCGTCACGTTGATGTTGCGCGCCTCTGCCGGAACTTCGCCGACCGTCAGCGAGCTCGTGAGCTGCGCCCAGTTCGCCGCGCCGCGCGCCGTCTTGATCTCTTCGACGACCTCGCCGGTGGAGGCTTCGATTCCAACGACCTCCCCTTCGGGAGTGGTTCGAGACGCATCATCGGTCGTCACTTCACTCACCTCCCCTAGGACGCGCCGGCCGCGGCCAGTGCGTCACCCTCGGTGTCGTGAATCCCCACCGCCTCGTCGAGACGAGTGAGCTCGAAGATCTGCCGGTAGTGCTCGGTCAGCCCGAAGGCGAACAACTGTTGCCTCTGCCGGTTGGTGCGAACGAGCAACGTCACGAGCAGCCCGATGCCGGAACTGTTCATGTACTCGAGGTCGGTGAAGTTCAGCAGGATGGCCTGCGGACGACTCTCGTTCGCCTCCGCGAAGGCACCCATCAGCGCATCTTCAGAGCGCGCCGTCACCTCACCTTTGATGTCGATGATCGCGGCGCCTGATCCTGCGTCACGAACGCCCAGCACTTCGTTCGTCATACTCTCCTCCTTCCAGGAGCCAACTTCCCCAGCTTCTTCACATGACTGCCACTCACGCGTTCGCCGCCAGGCCTTCGACGGCTCCCGCCTCGTCTCCGTGAATCTCGATGAAGTCGGACAGGCGAGTGATGTTGAAGATCTCTCGGTAGTGGTCCATCAGCCCGAACGCCCGCACCGTCTTTTTCTTGCTACGAGCACGTCCCAAGAAGCCCACGATGAGAGCGATGCCCGTGGAGTTGATGTAGGTGGCCTTCGAGAAGTTGAGGGCCACAACCGGCGCGTCTCCAACCGCTTCCCAAACCGCTTCGAGCGTCTTCTCGGCCGTCCCGTCCAGCTGACCTGCGAGATCTACGATCGCGACCTCTCCGCTGTGGCGAACGCTGGCCACCAGGGCGTTAGCGTCCATGGGCGCCCCCTTTCAGGTGGAAGATGAGTTCGACGGTCCGCGCATCTCCGTCGCTTGTGACATCCATCTCGTCGACCATGCTCTCGATGAGGAACAGCCCCCACCCGCGCGCGTTCTGGCGTCCATCGAGCTTGGCCTCGAGATCCGGTGCTTCGGAGTGGGCGAGGATGTCCGCCCCTCCTGCGTCGGTGATTCGGACCACGAGATCGCCGTCCTCGATGCTCGCCACGACCCCCACAGGAATTCTCGGATCGTTGTGGTTGCCGTGTTCGATCGCATTCATCGTCGCCTCGGCAACCGCAGTCTTGACTTTCTCGAGTTGAGCGTCGGGGAGGCCCAGCTCCCGCACCGACTCGGTCACCAGAGCGAAGGCGCGTCGCTCGTTGCCCGGCTCGCTCGGAAGCTCGAAGTGGGTTAGCACTCTGGCTGGGTTGGACTCGCCCGGAGCGGACCGGCTCATCGGGCCGCCGGATCGCTGCATGGTCACCAGCGTGATGTCGTCCTCCTGGTCCCACTCGGAGCCGACGAACGAATCGAGTGACTTCAGGCAATCGTCGATGAGCGCCTCGCCGGCCCCCCCACTCCCGACGATTCCCATGAGGCGCGGGAAACCAAACATCTCGCCCTCCGGGTTGTGTGCCTCCGCGAGTCCATCGGAATGCAGGAGCAGACTCGTCCCCGGACCGAGCGTCGCCGCCCTCTCCTCGTACTTCATATCGGGGAGCAGACCCAAGGGCATTCCCCTCGCCATCAGCTCGACGGTCTCGCCCTCGTTTCCGACGTAGGGAAGATTGTGTCCTGCGTTGGCGAAACGCAGCGTTCCCGACGTGGGGTCGAGCACCGCGTAGAGACAGGTAACGAACATCTTCGGAGGCATGTCGGCAACGATGAGGTCGTTGACCCGCTCGAGTACCTTCGAGGGCTCGACCAGCCGAGGCGCCTCGGCTCGCAGGAGACTGTGGGTCGTGGCCATCACCAGCGCCGCCGGGACCCCCTTGTCAGTCACGTCGCCCACGACGATGCCGATCTTGCCCTCGGGCAGCTCGATGAAGTCGTAGAAGTCTCCTCCCACCTCGCGAGCGGGCCTGTAATAGGCCGCGACATGCCAGCCCTTCAGATCGGGCAGCTCGCGCGGCAGGAACTGCTGTTGGATGAGCTGAGCCACCCGCAGCTCCTGCTCGACCCGCTCCCGTTCGCGTGCCTGGCTCTCCTGCTGTCTGACGAGCTGAGCCACGCGCACCGCGGGGGCGGCCTGGCCCGCAAGAGCATCCAAGAGCTTGCGGTCGTCGGCCGAGTAGTCCTGTTCGCTTTGCCGGGGGCCGAGGTTCAACAGTCCGACGAGCTCGCCCTGGGTGATGAGGGGAACCACGATCTCGACCCCGGCCTCGAGCAAAGCTTGCCGGGCAGGCGACTCGAGCTGCAACGATTCGAGCTCCACGGCGCCGGACGCGGTCTGAAAGTAGGCGAGGATCGGGTCGTTGGGCGCGATATCGACGGGGGCGACTTCCATCTCGCGCCGAAGGGTGGCCGCCCCCTCCGCACCGACCTGGGTCCGCCTGCGGCCTATGAATCGTCTCAGTGCTCCCGCTCTCGCACTCATCTCACTCCCCTTTTACGCCCATTCCGTTCGCGAATCGTTACGAAAAGCACCACACCGCCAGAAAATCTCATCGCCCTGTCCACACACCCTCACTACCTTTGGAGCGACAGTCCACCCCGTCCGGGCCCGCGCGCCTGTTGCCCGGACCAATCTCGGAGGGCAGAATGACAGTAGGTGAACAGGCGCTCGGTGACTTGCGAACTCGCCTCGAACGGGTCCTCGGAGCCAAAGAGGCGGCCACGTTGATGGACCATCTTCCGCGCCACCGGCGGCCACCAAGGCCGACCTAGAGGCTCTCGAGAAGGCGAGCGACGATCGGTTCGATGCCGTGGATCGCAGGTTGATCGAGATAGACCACCGTTTCTCGGTTCTGGACATCAGACTGGAGGAACTCGAGAAGCGGCTGGATGAACGCATAGACGCGCGCTCCGAGATCCTCGAGCACCGGATCTTGGGTGCCCTCTCGGGAGGCCTCTTCATGAAAGATCCTTCGTGGGCCGCAACCAGAGCGACAGGTGAGTGGGTTGCATGGTGCTGTGCACCACTCCCAGCAGACCATCGGCCAGGGAGTTCAACTCGACCTCGGACCTCAAATGGTCGCCAAACTCGGCGATGATTCGTTCGGAGTCGTAGCGCGCTCGGTTGAAGCGACTATCGACTGCACGCTGAACCCGGCCGCGCAGCGGACCGAACGCGGCCACAACCGCCAGCGTCGATGCCGCCACGATCAGCGGGGAGCCATCGTCGACTGGAAGAACGGACTGCAACGCGAGGACGGCGAGTAGATAACCCCCCGCCAGGATCATCGTCAGCACACCGTAGGCGAGCGTGCGACTGATGATGCGGTCGATCTCGTAGAGGCGGTACCGGAGGATGGCGATCCCGATGGCGAGGGGAACCGCCATCAACGCCGCGACGGATAGCAACTGGCGCCAGAGGCCTTCGATGTCTACGAACACATGGAAGAAGAAGTCCACAAAGAGGACGAACCCCGCCGAGAGCAGCCATCTGATCTGCAGTCGCTCCACGCCCGAGGATTTCCGCCACCGGACCAGCAACGAAACGACGGAGAGAATCAGGCCCAAGAGGAACAGGCCGAGCGCAAACGGCAACAGAGTATTGGCCGTCTTGAGTTCGGGGATGGAATCGGCCTCGAGCAGCAGGGCCCTGCCGCCATAGGGCCACGACAAGACCGCTACCGGTCCCATGACCAGAAGGGCCGCCGCCCAGCTCGGCGCGAGGAACCAACGGTCCAGTCGTCCGCGCGCTCTCCCGGTGGGAAATAGCACGAACAGAACCGGAAGCAGCGAGAGCGGGATGATCCAGGCCCACTGATAGATCCAGCTCCCCAAACCCGCGCCCGGCAAGGAGCCCGGGGCAATGACGAGGCCTCGCAGTGCGTACTCGCCCATGAACGAGTCGAACGTATGCACCGTGGTGGCCCCGAGAATCAGCCAGCCGATCGAATTCGAGGGCCGGCGGACCGCGATCAAGGTGCCGACAAGAGGGAAAAGCAGAGAGGTCACTCTTTCGATCAGGTTGGCCGCGCCGGATCCGAACCCCTCCGGGACGGGGACCGATAAAGCCGCCACCTGCATCCACAGCGTGGCGCCGGTCATCACCATGCACAGCACGAAAAGTGAGATGGCCAAGCGCGAGGAAGCTCGCCGTGTCATCCACTTCCTCCTCTGGAGGTCTCCCCGCGGGCCAGCCACAAGGAGAGATGGGAGGGCTGCAGCGTTACATCGACGACTCCGACCAGGTCATTGATAAGGGAGTTCAGCTCCACCTCGGACCGCAACCGCCCACTGAATTCCGCGATCGTGCGGTCGGCATCGTAGCGACTGCGGTTGAAGCGCTTATCGACGAGCGTCTGAAGCCTGGTTCTCAGGGGGCCGAATCCGGCGACCACGGCGAGCGTTGATGCCGCGACGATCAATGGCGAATCGTCGTCGACAGGAAGGACCGACTGAAGTGCCAGCACCCCCAGTAGGTAGGCGCCCGCCAGGATCGTCGATAGCAAACCGTAGGTCAGCGTTCGGCTGATGATGCGGTCGATGTCGTAAAGCCGGTAACGAAGCACGCTAAGCCGATGGTGATGGGAATCAGGGTGACGGTTAGCGAGAACAGCGCGTTGGATACGTCGACTGCGGTATCCGTTTCGGGCACTATCGAGAAAACGGCCATCTGAACCACCAGTGCCCCCAGGATGACGATGCCGGCGTACGCGAACCACTTGATCTGTTGGCGCTCTACGTTGACAGACCGGCGAAACCGGAGGATCAGGGACAAGACCGCGAGCGCGACCGAGGAAACGATCAGCGCACCACCCAGACCCGAGAGGACACGAAGTGGTCCTCGAAGGCTCTCGATGCCAAAGGGGTTCAGCGCGGGATCGATTGAGTTCTCCATCGGGCCCGGGGCGAAAGCGTAGGCGATCACCGCACAAGCTATGCCCGCCCCGGCCAGCCACAGCACGGGTATCCAACGGCGACCTAGCGGCCGCCCCGTAGGAAATAGTTGAATCACGAAGATCGTGGGAGCAAACGTGAGGGTCCAGATGAAGCTCCCAATCCAGTCGGCAATGCTTCCCGGTTCACCCTTCGGCGTGGGATTCGCCTCGATGCAACTGCTGACCACAACCGCCACCATGCCGAAGGTCGCAACCAACGAGAGGATCCAGCCGATCAGGTTGCTGGGTCTCTTAGCTGCGACCAACGCGCCCACCACCGCGCACGCCATAACGAAGGCCAAAAAGATGATGATGTTCAGTAGGTCAGAGAGCCCTTCGACGAAATTGGCGATATACGACGTCGCGAGTAGTCCTGCAATGTTGACGCCGAGCAACGACCACGCGAATAAGGCGGGCAATCTCGTTCGAGGATCAGGCGCCCTCAGCGCGCGGTTCACGCTTCTCCCTCCGAACCGCGCAGCCACAGCGAGACGTGCGTGGGGTGCATTGTGCTGCTCATGACTTCTACGAGGTCACCGCCAAGCTCGTCGAGATCAATCTCTTGTCGCAGGCGCAAACCAAATTCGGAAACCGTCTGCTCGGCGTCGTAACGGGTTCTGTAGAAGCGTCGGTCGATAAACGTCTGAACCCCAATTTTCAGAGGGCGGAACAAGGCGACGATCGCTAGCGTCGATGCGGCCACGATCGGTGAGGAACTGCCCGCGGCGGGAAGGGACCGACTGCAAGAGGAGAACAGATAGCCAGTAGCCGCCGGCCAGGAGAAGGGTAAGAACCGTATAGACGAGGGCCCGATTGATGATGCGGTCGATCTCGTAGAGGCGATAGCGCAGAATCGCAATCGCCATCGCCACCGGGATCAGGTAGAAGGCGGCGCTCGAAAGAGCCTGACGCCAGACCGCGTCCGTCTCGAACACGATCATCGTTGTTCCGTCGACGAGAAGGAGAACCGCAGCGACCATCAACCATTTGATCTGCCGGCGACGCGTGGCGTCTCCGCGCGCGAACCGAAGAATCAAAGCCACGATCGCCGCCCCGATGGTCAGTAGCGCACAAACGATCGCGCCAAAGATGATGATGTCACCGACACCGAGGTTCTCTTCGCGCAACAGGTCCGTCGCCGGCGCTCCCCATTCCGAGACGACGAGTATCGGGAACCCAACGGCGACGGGGGCGGCCGCGAGCGCGGCGACGGGTCGCCATCGCTGCGATGGAAGCGTTCCATCAGGGAACAGCAATAGGACTAGAGGAAGGGCGCTGATGTTGAACATCCAAAGGGTCTGGGTCAACAGAAGCGCGGGTCCGGCCCCCGGCAATGACCCGGGGTCGACCATCGGTGCCGTGAAGGCCCACTCCGCCGCGAAACTTCCGAGCGCGCCTGTGAGGGCACCCCCCAGTAACAACCAGCCGATGGGATTACGCGGCCGACGCGAAGCGATCACCGCGCCCACGACCGGCAGCACCGCCGAGGTCACGAGGTCTATCAGGGTGTTGGTGAGCGGTCCGAAGGGCTCGGAGCGCGGGTGTCCTCGGTTGATGATCAGCAAGACCAAGGCGCTCGCGTACAAAAGCAAGCAGACGGCGCAGACTCCCCAAGCAAGTTGATGCAATGGCCTCGGTTTGCGGTTCACCTTGGTGCTTCCGAGCCACTCAGCCACAGCGAGCAATGGGTGGGCCTGACGGTGTCCAACACGACCGCAAGCAGGTCGGACTCGAGGTCCCCTAGATCGATTTCCGACCGAAGCCGCGCGCTGAAGCCATCGAGAGTTACTCGGGCGTCGTAGCTGCGACGGTAGAAGCGTCGATCCACGAGGTCCCGGATGCGTGCTTGTAGAGGACGGAACAATGCGACGACCGCGAGCGTCGATACTGCGACTATCAGGGGTGAGTCATCATCGATCGGGAGTGTCGCCTGGATGCTCAATACGACCCCGGCGTAGGTCAGGCCGAGCAACAAGACAACGACCGAGTAGACCAGGGTCCGGCTGATGATGCGATCGATGTCGTAAAGGCGGTAGCGGAGGATCGCGAGACCCGTGGCAATCGGCAAGAGAAGGACGCCGACGCTCGCCAGGAGCTCGTTACCGCTCCCCTCCGCCGACGAAATCGGGCCGACGATGATGCCGACAAGCGAGATCGCCAACGCAAAGAGGAAGAACTTGAGCTGGAGCCGTTCAACGTCTGCTGCGCGCCTGTAGCGAAACATCATCGATACGAACGCACCAAAGAGCGCCGGCAGCATGAGGGTGTAGGGCGCGTCCCACAACAGAGCGGCAATACCGCTCAACCGCGGAAGCTCATCAAGAAGGAGCGGGCCCCTGTGAGGCCACAAGACGACGGCACTTGCAATCGTAAGGAGTATCCCCCCCACAGCCATGAGCTCAACGAAGCGCCAAGCGCGCGAAGGCACTTCTCCATTCGGAAACCGAAGAATCGCGATGGCCGTCCAGGCGACGATGGGCGTGAGGACAAAGTAATAAACCCACGACGAAAGCCCTCCCCCGGGTAGGGTTCCGGGGGCCACGATAAGAGCGAGCGCGGCGTACTCGTACGCGAACGTTCCGACTATCCCTACAGATCCGATGACCAAGAAAAGTGGCTCTCCTGACATCGATGTGGGTCACAGGAGCCCCTGGTAGGGCAACCGCAGCGTGATCGGTCCGCAGCACAGCATCACCAAAGCGATGGCCGCTGCGGCAGAGTGGAAGCCGTAGGCCCGGCGA
>JBOGWX010000025.1:0-29140 GCA_050694055.1 Actinomycetota bacterium | reverse complement strand
GGTCCATGCGGTCCATGCGGTCCATGCGGTCCATGCGGTCCATGCGGTCCATGCGGTCCATGCGGTCCATGCGGTCCATGCGGTCCATGCGGTCCATGCGGTCCATGCGGTCCATGCGGTCCATTGGTGCACCGCATGTACCGCAGGATCTGGCTTTTTTGGGAAGAGGGATATATCGCGGGAAGCCGGGGGGCGGGACCCAGCGTGCAGGCCCGGGCGCGAGAACGGCCCCCTGAATCCATGGGGGCCGTTCTTCGTGAGATCGCTCGGGATGGTCGCGGGTCCACGCCGAGCGAAGAGAAGCTATGGGGTGCAGATTCTCCTTCTACTGGCATAAGGTTCGTACCCCCCGGCCGGACCTCCAAAACCGGCAGTTGCTAGCAAATTTCGCGAACTAGGCAAAAGGAGCAAAACTGGACCTCCCGGGAAGGGTCTGTGTGGTCACCGGAGCCTCGAGCGGGATAGGCCGTCGCACGGCGGTCGATCTCGCGGCGCGCGGCGGGCGGCTCTGCATCGTGGCCCGCCGACAGGAGCGGCTCGAGGAGCTGCTCGCCGAGCTGGGCGGGGCGGGCCGGGGCCACTCGTTGTTCGTCTGCGACGTCGCCGACCGCGCGCAGGTGCGGGCGCTGGCGGCACACGTGCGAGACACTCACGAACGCTGCGACGTGCTCGTGAACAACGCCGGCTTCTCGACCGACGGCACCTTCGAGGGCCCGGGCGACATCGAGCGTCTCGAGGACGTCATGGCAGTCAACTTCTACGGAACCGTCTACTGCACGGGCGAGCTGCTACCCATGATCCTCGCCTCGGCCCCCTCGAGCATCGTGAACGTATCGTCGGTCGCCGGACGGCTGGGTCTCGGAGGTAACAGCTCGTACTGCGCGAGCAAGTTCGCAGTCGTGGGCTTCTCCGAATCACTTCATATCGACCTCGCCGACAGGGGCGTGTGTGTCAGCCTGATCGAGCCCGGCTTCATTCCCACCGAGGGCTTTCCTCATTCCGATCTCGCCGGCGACTCGGTGATGCAGCACGCTCTCGGCACCGTGGAGGACGTGTCGGCTGCGATCGTCGACGCGATCGAGCACCGCAGGATGGAGCGGGTCGTGCCGCGCTGGTATCACCTCCTGCAGCTACCGCGCGTGGTGGCGCCACCGCTGCACCGGTGGGCGGCAATGAGGCTCAACCAGTCGCGCTCTCGTGAGCGCCATCGGGACGCGCGATGAGGATCTTCGTCACGGGTGCAACCGGTTTCATCGGCGCCCATGTCGTCACCCGGCTGCGTGGGCGCGGCGATGAAGTCGTGACGCTCGTGCGGTCGCCGGCCAAGGCCGGTGCTCTGAAGGATCTCGGTTGCGAGCTCGCCTCCGGCGATCTCACCGACGAAGCCGCGCTCCTACGTGGCATGGAGGGCTGCGAGGTCGCGATCCACATCGCCGCGGTCTACAAGGTGGGCATCACCAGGGACGAGTGCACGGACATGCATCGCAGCAATGTCCGAGGTACGCAGCTGACCTTCGAGGCGGCGCTCGCTGCGGGTGTCGGCCGGATCGTCTACGTCTCGACGATCAACTACTTCGGCAACACCTTCGGGCGAGTGCTGAAGGAGGGCGACCGGCGTCCGTCGGGAAACTTCGTCTCTTGCTACGACGAGACGAAGTACCTCGCCCACGAGCTCGCGCTGGCGCAGATCGAACGAGGTGCTCCCATAGTCATCGTGCAGCCCGGGTCGGTCTACGGGCCGAAGGACCATTCCCAGGTCGGGCGCATGATCTCCGATGCTCAACGAGGGCGGGCGAAGGTCATGATGTTCCCCGAGTTCGGGCTCAATCTGGTGCACGTCGAGGACGTGGCCGACGGCCTCCTCCTCGCCCTCGACAAGGGGAGGCTGGGCGAGTCCTACATCCTCGGCGGGCACATCGGGACGATGGGCGAGCTGCTTCGCAGGGTCGCCGAGCTCTCGGGGCGCCGGCCGCCGAAGCTGTCGCTCCCCACCTCGCTGATACGCGCGTCGCTTCCACTGAGCCCACTCGTCTCGAAGGTGATGGGACTGCCACCCAACATCGCCGAGCTCGTCGACGCGTCGGACGGCGTTACCTACTGGGCGAGCGACGACAAGGCCCGCCGGGAGCTCGGTTACTCGCCGCGCTCGTTGGAGGAAGGACTGCGTCAGACGCTCAGCGCGTCCAGCTGAATCTCCGGTCCGCGTCGTGGCCCCGCGCGTAGCGGCGATGGATCTCCCCGGAAAGCGGATAGGACGCGCGCAACAGATCCTGGTCTGAGATCTGGTGGAAGTGATAGGCGTAGCCGCGCGCGGTGACGTCGACGAGACCGTAGCCGAAGGGGAAGTCGCGCGGGATGGCGACCTCCGTCACGGGAACACGCCCGAAGGGCCGGGAAACCTTGTTGCGATGGGTGTGGCCGGCGAAGATCCCGCAGACGTTGCCCGAGTCACTAACGGCGTGCAAGCGGCCCGAGTCGGCATCCCGAAGCCCGAACACGATCGGCGGGAAGCTGCTGAAAGGCTGCGCCGGGTGGTGGAGGAACACGAACGCGGGAAGAGAGTCGGGCTCCGCCACCTCGGCGAGGATCTCGTGCTGCGGGGTCGTGAGCGCCCCGCGCACGATGGCACCGCCGCTACCGTCGGTGAACTGACCCGTGACGAGGTTGTAAGGAGCGAAGGGCGAGGCCACCTCCTCGGCCGAGTCGAGCAGTGCGAAACGGTGGCCCTTGTACTCGAGGAGCTTTCCGTCGGGCGGCCTACTGAAGTGCTCGCAGAAGTACTCTCGCCCCACGAGGCGCTCCTCCTCGGTCGAGTACATGTCGTGGTTGCCGACGATGACCTCCCACGGCATGGACAGCGCGCGCATGATCGCCGCGGCCTGCGCGAACTCGTCTCGTTTACCGTGGTTGGCGATGTCACCCATCTGAATGGTGAGCTCGGCCCCCGAACGGTTGATGTCCGCGATCGCAGCTCGCACCATCTCCGAGGCCAGACGCGAGCCGATGTGCAGGTCGCCCAGGACCGCGAAGCGAAACAACACCTCGCCCGGTGGCTCGATAGCGGGCGTCCGCACGGGCTCGAACGGCGGGGGCATGGGCATCTCCGGTGCTTCGAGAATTCGTTTGTCGTCCTCGTGGAGCTCCTTCAGACGAGCCGGGCCCTGGGCCAGGAAGTCGCCCGCATGAGCGCCGACCCAATCGCCGAGGCGCGCCACGAACCAGTCCGCCAGCGGCAGGGTTGCGGGTGCCTCGCCCACCAGGCCGGTGATCCACGCGGCGTGGTCGTCCGCCACCGCAGGGTCGGTGCGGCTAGCGCGTTCGCTCAACTCGCCTTCGAAGATTTCGGCGGCCGCCCGCGCGTTTACAGCGGGCGACTCGAAGCGTTCGTCTGATTGCGTCCAACGCTCGTAGACCAGCGCCCTGGCGCTCTCGACGACCCACCCGCTGCGCATGAGGTCCGTGATTACTTCCCGTGTGGGGTCCTGGCTCATCCGCGGAGGATAAGGGGGCCGCGCCCGGTTGTCGTCGCCTACAATCTGCGGCGTGTCCCCGACCGGCAGATCCACCCCGCGCACAGACTGGGATCGCTACTTCCTCAATCTCGCGCGGGAAACGGCGACCCGATCCAACTGCGTGAGGCGTCAGCACGGCGCCGTCATCGTTAAGAACCGCCGCATTCGCTCGACCGGTTACAACGGTCCTCCCTCGGGACATCCGCACTGCAGCGACGGGGCCTGCCCGCGCGCTCAGGGCGAAGCGCCGAGCGGATGGGCTCACGACGACTGTATTGCTATCCATGCCGAGGCCAACGCCATTCTTTACTCCTCTCCCGAGGAGCGCGAGGGGGCCACGATCTACATCACCGGGGTGCCCTGCTTCGGCTGCGCCAAGTTCATCGCCAACTCGGGCATTCAGGAGGTCGTCGCCGAGGGCGAGACCTACAGCAATTGGGACAACGTCTTCAATTTTCTGCTCAACTCGCAGGTGCGAGTGCGCCTGCTCTAGCCCGAGCTATCAGCCGGCAACCGGCTTCAGCGCTTCGACGAGCGTTGCTAAGCGCCGGCTGCGCACTGCGCGCACGGCAAGCCCTGCGCCGGTCAGCGCCTCGATCAACTCGCGTCGCGACTTCAGCAACGTCGGGAGCTTGCGTCCCGCGCGCGCGGGAAGCGCGGCCGCGACGGGCATGGTTATGACCGACGCGTAGAGCAGCGCACCGGGAGCGAGCACGCGCGCCAGCTCGCCGAGGGCCGGTTCGAGACCGGGGATCACCTGCAGCCCGTTGGTGCACAGGATTGCGCCGAAGCTTCCGTCGGCGAAGGGCAGGTGGTGTGCATCGGCCTGTACCGCGACGAGGTTGTCGAGGCCGGCCTCGGCCCCCGCTCGCTGCGCTCGCTGCACCATGCCGCTGGCGATGTCGGCTCCAACCACGAGTCCCTCGTGAGCCGCGGCGGCGCTCACCGTAAAGAATGCGGTGCCCACCGGCATATCGAGCACCGGCCGCGTTCCTGCTCCTGCGACCGCCCGCCGTCCCTGCTCGAGCGCGAGGTCGTTCAAATCGCCCCCCAACAACGGGAACGCGCCTCGCACCACGAGCGGTTCGTAGACGCGCTCCGCGGACCACGAGTAGAGGTTGCCGATGCCTCGCTTGATGGCGTCGCGCGCCGCGGTCATCGCGGGTCGACGCCGGCGGCCTCGATGAGTGCCGCCAGCGTGCACTCGTCCGGGCTCTTATCCGTTCGCAGACCCTTGAACGAGGGAGCGCGCAGGCGAAGTCCCGCGGTGAGCTCCCTGAACTCGACGGCCGCGACGAGGCTCGGCTCGCACCAGCGCGCGTTGCGCAGCGCCTTTCCGAAGCGACTCGGCGGAAGTCCCGTGGGATCCTCGATGAAGGGACACCGTTCCGACTCGTGGGCCTGTAGGCGGGGCACCAAATCGGACAGCATCCGGTCGCTGAAGCCGGTGCCGACCGCCCCGATGAAGCGAAGTCCCTCGTCGTCGTAGACGCCCGCGAGCAGCGCGCCGAAGGACGACGAGCGCGCTCCTTCACCCGGCGACCAGCCGCCGATGACGACGTCGGCGTCGGAGGTGACCTTGATCTTGAGCCACTCACGAGTGCGCTTTCCAACCCGGTAGGGGGAACCCAGTCGCTTGGCCACGATGCCCTCGAGGTTCTGCGCGCGCGCCGCGTCCGACAACGCCTTGCCCTCTCCGGGAACCGCCTGGGACACCTGGATGCGGCCGCTGGGCACGACGAGCTCTTCGAGCAGCGTGCGCCTTCGTTCGAGCGGTTCGCCCACCACGCTCCGCCCGTCGAGGTAGAGGAGGTCGAACGCGATATACGACACGGGAATCGCCTTCATGGCGCGCTCTATCTGTTGTGCGTCCTGCAGGTTGATGCGGCTCTGGAGCTTCTCGAAGCTCGGACGGCCTCGGTCGAAGGCAACGACCTCGCCGTCGACCACCGCGTCGTGGGCCACGAGTTGCTCGTGGAGCTTGTGCAGCTCGGGATAGGACGCCGTCATGTCTTTGTGGCTGCGAGACACGAGCATGGTCTCGTGCTCGCACACGGCGAGCGCACGCACGCCGTCCCACTTCGGTTCGAACAGCCACTTGTCGTCGTCGAAGGCCTCTCGTTCGAGCGTCGCCATCATCGGCGCCAGCTCCGGCGGCGGATCCGGCGCCGGCCTGTGGCTCTTGCGAAAGAACACGAGCCACTCGTCCTTGGTCGCCATCTTCTCGGGAAGGATCATGTGCCACTCCCCGTCGAAGCGCCGCCCTCGGAGCCTGAAGGTGAGCTTGGCGGGCTCCTGCTCGAGCAGCTCGTAGGCGCCCGTGTCGAAGATCCGAACCTCTCCCGCCCCATAGTTGCCCTCCGGGATCGTTCCGGAGAACTCGCCGTAGTCGAAGGGATGGTCCTCGACATGCACGGCGAGGTGCGGCTTGCCCTTGGTCAGAGGAAGGTTCTTCGGCACGGCCCAAGAGGCGAGCACGGGCGTGTCGCCGTTGAACATCTCGAGCCTGAGATCGAAGTGCAGGCGCGTGGCGTGGTGCTGGTGGATCATGAAGAAGTCGCCGGGGCGCGCCCGGGCGACATCGACGTTGCCCGAGAAGGTCGCACTCGGCTCGGGCGTCTCGTCGAAGCGGCGCTTGCCGGCGTAGTCACGTGCGCGGCCGGACACGTCAGTCGTCCGCCCGGCGGCGCAGCCACCGGGCGAGCCCGATGCCCCCGAACTCGTCTGCGGCGGGGATGCCCTCGTGCTTGGCGAAGGCGAAGACGTCGCGCTCGGCCGCCTCGCGCTGCAGGAGCTCAAGCCAGCCGGCACGAGCCTCCGGCGAGTAGCGCTCGGTTCGCAGTCGTACGTACGCAAGGGTGCCGGGGGGTAGGGACTCCGGCACGTCACCGGTCGTGTTCGAGATGCACACGGTTCCTCCGGCTTCCGCGATCGTCTTGGCCACGACGTCGTCGTCCCACGATTCGTGCCGGAACTCGAACGCGGCGCGCGTCCCGCTCGGAAGTGCCGCGAGCAGCGCGCCGAGGGCATCGTCGTCGCGCCGGCGGTAGGGGGGCAGTTGGAAGAGCATCGCTCCTAGGCGCGCCTCGAGCCGGCGCACCGACGCGAGCCAGGCGTCGAGGAACGAGCGGCGATCGCCGTCGGGCGAGAGGGTCCTCGAGTGCGTGAGCCCGCGGTGCGCTTTCGTCGTGAAGCGAAAGCTCTCAGGAGTCGCGTTCGACCACTTCTCGAAGGTCGCAGGCGACTGCATGCGATAGAAGGTCGCGTTGATCTCGCACGCGGTCAGCGCGCTCGAGTAGTGCTCGAGGAAACGGCTCTGCGGCATGTCGCCCGGGTAGAAGTCCGGCTTCCACTCCCTGTAAGCCCAGCCCGAGGTACCAACGTAGAGCTTACCCATGCGACTTAGACTATCTATAGGTCGTACACCGGGAAGCCGGTCGCTCGTGCCGCGATACCAAGCTCGTCATCGTGAGTTGCAAACTCAAGCCCTTCGAACTCCTCGCGGACTAGTAGCGCACTGGCCAGATGAATCGCGTCCAATGAGCCCAGCAAGGTGGGAAAAGGTTCTGAGGCTCGCTCGAGCACGACGGAATCCAACGCGACAAGGCTGAATGCGTCGACCGCTTCCAGCACATCTGCCCGGCGCCTTGCGACGAGGCGGTCTTCGAGACCGAGTCGGATCCGAGCGCGATCTATCGTGTGAAGGCACTCCAGCCGTATCAGCTCGCTGGAGACGGCCCTGGTGATCTTGGACCAGATCCGAAGTCGGTTGGGTTCACCGAGGACGACACGAAGCAAGACCGAGGAATCGACGTAAACGTTCAACGCGCCTGTCGTTCCTCCAGGAGGAGCTTCGTCGAACTGGTCTTCCAGCCGGCGCGGGTGCGACGCCGATCGCGCACCTCCGAGAAGGTGCGACTCGGTTGAAGGACGCGGACACGCCTTCCGGGCTGGGGGAAAGGCACGATTCGAGCAATCGGCCGGTCCCGGTCCGTGACCACTACCTCCGCTCCTTTCTCGACCGCGCGCAGGTGCTCGGACAACCGATCCTTCAGTTCGGCAATCTTGACCCGCTTCATGGCCAGATATAGCCATAGATGGCCAAGAATGTCAAAGGGGAATTTGAGCCGCGCCGGCTCCGAGCTGAACGCACCCGGTAACGGCCGCAGTCGCCAGTTCGGGCGCGGGACTGGCAAGTGTCTTTCCGACGGTCATAAGCGCTGCCGGCCGAACTGCGGGACTGGCATCCGCGCCGGCGATCGCTGCCGTATCGACCATCGGCTACATAGGACTTCTGGCAGGCCCGCCGGCGATCGGGCTCACGGCAGAACTGGTTGGTTTGCCGGGTGCCCTCGGGCTCGTAGTTGCTCTGAGCACCGTGATCGCTCTGACGGCACGCAACGTCTCAGAGCCCAAGTCCCGGCGCAACTAATTGGCGTGGGCTTGAAATCGGAGAGGTCACAGCGCGCAGAGCGTCCGTGCCGCGGAGCCTCGTCGTCTTCAGCCATGAACTGATGTGAGTTGTGTAGGACTGCAGACAGGCTTTGCCCGACTCCCGAGCCGACTGCCCGACCGAGCGTCGCGCACGTCTCTTGTTCGGTGCAGTGCTCCCGGTGCAGTGTTCCTATCACGATGGTATTCGGACTCCCGGGTGACCCTCGGCTTCTACCTGTGAGTCTCAAGTAACGAGCGGGTCCATCCCCGGCACTAGAACGGCAACCATTGCCCTCCGAGCTGCAGCGGCCAATCCAGCATCAAGAGTGCAGAGAGGAATACGTCGGGCTGCGGCCAGCACCAGATAAACCGCGTCGTACACGGTGAGGTTCTCGGCGAACTCGATGGTCCCTTCGACCAGAGCACCGCTGCTCACGACAACGGGGCCTAGGGCAAGGAGATCGGCGACTCCGTCGACCAGATGCCGGCGACTGAATCTCTTGTCCGTGAGGAATCGTTTCCTCAGCGCGTTGGCCACCTCGAGCAAGCAGAGGTCCGGCGTCCATAGTTCGATCCTCGACTCTCCACTGAATAGGGGAGCAACCTCGCCGTGGGCAGGACCTGGAGCAAGGTACTCAACGAAGACACTCGCATCGACTACAACGGCAGCCTCAGCGATCCCGATCCTCCCTCACCAGCTCCTCGCCACTGCGCGTCATAACCCCGGCCGACCTACGACGCGCTGCGATTCGCCGAGCCACCCCCTCGCGATCTACGAGCGAGTCGGCGAGGGCCTTTCGAAGGATCGCCACCGTCTGCGCGGACAGGGACCTGCCTTCCCTGTCCGCCGCTGCCCTGAGCGCCTTATAAAGGTCATCCGGGATGTTTCGAACCTGCAGCGATGGCATGATGCAGAATGATATCGTTTTGATATCAATCCGGCAAGACCCGATCGTTGCGAGGAAATCGCCCGACCTTGCTGCCAGGGTATCGGGCCCTTAGCGGCCGCCTACGACGCGCGCGTCGATCCAGACCAGCCGGTGATCCGAGCTCGGGAACGGGAAGGTGCCCGTCAACCGGAACAGCGGATCGTCGGTGGTCGGCCAGAAGACCGCGCCGTCGATGAGCCTGAGCGTCTTAGACGGCAGCACGTAGTCGACCCGCAGGTTGCCGGGTGCTCCGTCCGCGAAGTCGGCGGTGTCGAAGGCGGGATCGCCCTCGTGGGTCTCGTTCGCCCCGCCCTGGATCTCGCTGGCCTCGACCCCTCCCTCGCTCGCGGGCGTCAGCTTGGTGTTGACACGGGGGTGATCGAGCAGGAGCTGAGCGGAGCCCTCGACGCTGTCGCCGTCGAAGGGATCCGAGTTCTGGTCGCCCGCGATGACGAAGCGAGCGCTCGGGTGCAGGCCTCCTCGCCCTCCCTCGTCGTCATAGATGTAGCCGCTGCGATGGGGCCTGATGTAGTCGGCCCAGAAGCGGATCTCGTCGTGGTTGCGACGGCCGTTACGGTCCTCCGGCCCATCGAACACCGGCGGGGTGGGATGGCTGACGAGGAAGTGGACGGTCGAACGGTTGATCTTGACCGGGACGTCCCAGTGGCTCTTGGACGACAACCGCACGACCTCGAGCTCCTCGTCGGTGTACCAGTCGTCCGGCTCGGGAGTGTCGAGGTCGTCGGGCAGCAGCGCTCCCGGCATGTCATTCCACAGGAAGTTCTGGAAGGTGCGGACGTCCTCGCGCGCGATCGGGTAGCGGCTCAGGACCAGCATGCCGAACTGGCCCTCGAAGAACCCGAAGCCGAACGCGTCGTCGGGCCCTCCGATGGTGCCGTCATTGTTCAGATCGAAGCCTGAGGGGACGCCGGTGTTGCTGGGGGCCTGGAAGGAGTACCGGTAGCTGATGGGTCGAGCTCCGTTGTGGCCGATGCTCAGATAGTTGTCCTGGAACAGCTCGGCGGCCTCGCCGGCTGCGTCGAAGTCGAACTCGTTGATCAACAGCACCTCGGGACGCGTCCGCTGGATGATCTCGGCCACCGCCTTCGCCTGCGCGTTGTCCGGAGTCGAGAGATCGCTGATGAGCTGCCCCTGCGAAAAACGGTTGAGTGAGGCGTTGAAGGTGGCGAAGCGCACGGTCGCAGGCGCGGCCCCGGCCTTGGAGGGCTTCGCGGAGCGGTTCGGCCCCGCGCCGGCGCTCGAGGCGTCCAGAGCCAGTAGCAAGGTGGCCAGCAGCGCCGACGCGACTCTCATCCTGGGTCGGGTGGCGACGGTCATCTCGAAATACCTCCTGGATCACTGGTGCCGGGCCCCTCCGCCGGCATCCGGGAAGACTACCGGTCGTCCGGATCCGGCGCATCGTTTTTGGGGTGTGATGCGCGCTCTGCGCGCATAGCGCCCCTGAAAAGCCTGGAGTCAGCGGTCGCGGCGGACTACCCGGGCTTTGCGGGGCTCGGCCCCCAGCGTGTCGATCGCTCCTCCTAGCGACTGCCCGGGTCCCTCGGCGACGGGGAGAAACGGGTCGCCGACCCCGGCGACCCGGTCGAAGATGGTCTCGATCGTGAAGTCGCGAGGATGGACCTCGGCGACCTCGCTCCAGCGCAGAGGCGTCGACACCGTGGCCCCCGGTTCGGGTCTCACCGAGTACGCAGCCGCGATGTTGGCGCCGGAGCGGTTCATGTTGACGTCGAGGAAGACCTTGCCGGTTCGGTTGCGGACCTCCCACTCCAAGGTGGTGGTGCCGGGATCGACCTTGTGCACCAGGTCGGAGATGGCTCCCACGAAGCCGCGCACCTCGTCGAAGGTCAGCGTGCAGTCGAGCGGAACCATGATCTGCATCCCCGTCGCGCCCGACGTCTTCGGGTATGCGTCGATGCCCAACTGGTCGAGCACGACCTTGATGAGTCCCGCTACGTGCGCGACCTCGGCCCAGCCGGCCGGTTCGAAGGGATCGAGATCGAAGAAGGCATAGCTCGGGTGCTGCTGATCGGTGCCCTTGGCGTGCAATGGGTGAAACTCTATGCAACCGAGATTGACCATCCACAATAGGTGCCCGACATCGGACACGCTGAGGAAGTTGATCGTCTTGTTGCCGTCCTCGGAGAACACCGGGATCGTCGGCATCCACTCCGGCGTATGCCTCGGGGCGTTCTTCTCGTAGAAGAAGTCACCCTTCACTCCATTGGGCATGCGCTTCATCGTGAGGGGACGCTCGACGAGGTGAGGAAGGATCACCGGCGAGATGTTGAAGTAGTAAGTCAGCAGATCGGCCTTGTTGTAGCCCTCGTCCGGCCAGAAGATCTTGTCCAGGTTGGACAACCTCAGCTCGCGCTCGCCCGCACGCGCAACCCAGTGTTCGCGCCGCTTGACGACCGGCAGGTCGACGGGGAAGGCCACCGTGGTCGGAGAAGTCATCGCCGTGCAACCTTAACGATGCAGGCGAGCCGTCAGGCGCGTGCGGAAGTCTCTTGCTTGAGTGGCAACCACAAAGTGAAGGTGGCACCTTGGCCGGGCCGGCTGTCGCAGACGAGGTCGCCGTTGTGCGCCAGTGCAATGCCGCGCGAGAGGTAGAGCCCCAGGCCCGTGCCGGATCCGGTTGCTCCGAGCCGCGAGAACTTCTGGAACAGCTCTCTTTGCCGTTCGAGAGGTATGCCCGGACCCTCGTCGGTGACGCCGATCGAGAACCTCTCGTCCTCTTTACGAACGCGTATGGTGATCTCCGTGTGATGGGGACTGAATTTCATCGCATTGGCGATGAGGTTGGTGATCACCCGACGGACGCGCACCGTGTCGAGTTGTGCCGCGAAATCATCTGTATCGTCGACGGTCAGGGTGTGAAACCCGGCCCCGGCCGACAGATCGTCGACCGTCAGCTTCACGAGTTGGGGCACCTGCGCCTCGCGCAAGTTGAGCGTGAGCCGGCCCGCCTCCATCGCCCCCACCTCGGCAAAGGAGCGAATCAAGGCCCGCAGCGTACCCATCGCCCGCCTGATCGCCTCGGAGGTCTCGAAGATGGTCGCGTCGTCCCCGCGCTCGACCGCACTGGACAGAGCGATGGAAAGCCCCTCGACGACCGTCAGTGGCGCCTGGAGCTCGTGCACCAGCAGCGACATAACGTCATCGATGTTCACTCGTGCCGCCGTCTCGGGCGACGCATCGGGCGGAGGGCCGAGTTCGGGGAACAGGTTCTGTAGTTTCGTCAACAGCGCTCCGACCCCGCTGCCCTTCTCCAGGTAATCGTGGGCGCCTCGGCGCTTCACCTCTTCCGCCGCGTCGCGCGATTGCATGCTCGACAGCACGAGGATGCGAACGAGCGGAGCGCGCTGCATCAGCACGGGGATCATCTCGAGGCCCCCCATGTCGGGCATGGCGATATCGAGAACCACCGCGTCCGGGCGCGCCGCGTCGAGTTGCTCGACGGCCTCGAGGCCGGTAGCGGCTTCCGCTACGACCCTGAAGCGGTGGTCGCTCTCGATGAGGCGGCGGAGCACCGTGCGCGCTTCCGGTGTGTGGTCCGCAACCAGAACCCTGATCTCGCCCTGCGGCTTGACCACTCCATCACTCCGCTTTGCTTCGCTCTCGGCTTGTATCTAAGCTCCTGTCTGCCGCTCCCAGAGGCTACTCCTACCGCGCGCTAGTCCTGGCCCGCGCTCTGCGAAGCCTTTGCCCGGATCTCTTCCAGGATAGGAGCGTTGAGGAGAGTGGTGACGTCGCCCAACTCGCGCTCCTCGGCGACGTCGCGCAGCAACCGGCGCATGATCTTACCCGAGCGGGTCTTGGGAAGGTCGTCGGTGAAGATGATGGATTGCGGACGAGCGATCTTTCCGATCACACCGGCGACGTGGTCGCGCAACTCCTTCGTGAAGTCGTCGTCACCCGTGACGCCGGACTTGGGCGTTACGAACGCCACGATGGACTCGCCCTCTCTCGGATCCTTGCGACCGACGACCGCGGCCTCGGCAACACCCTTGTGGTCCACCAGCGCGCTCTCGACCTCGTACGTCGAGATGCGATGCCCCGCGATGTTCATGACGTCGTCGACCCGACCGAGGAGCCAGAAGTACCCGTCCTCGTCGAGCTTGCAGCCGTCGCCGGGGAAGTAGACTTCGTCGCCGAAACGGCCGAAATAGGTCTCGCGGTAACGCTCGTCGTCTCCGAAGATGGTGCGAAGCATCGAGGGGAACGGGCGCTTGAGCACGAGGTAGCCGCCACCCCCGCGACCGACCGACTCGCCGTTCTCGTCGACGACGTCGGCGACGACACCCGGATAGGGCTTGGTTGCACTGCCGGGCTTGAGGGTCGTGAGTCCCGGCAGGGGAGTGATGGCGATGGCGCCGGTCTCGGTCTGCCACCAGGTATCGACCACGGGCGCGCGGCCCCCGCCGATGTACTCCTGGTACCAGATCCACGCCTCGGGGTTGATCGGCTCTCCGACGGTACCCAGCAGGCGCAGCGAGGAGAGGTCGTGCTTGGCCGGATAGTCGGTGCCCCACTTCATGAAGGTGCGGATGGCGGTCGGGGCGCAATACAGGATCGAGACCTGAAGCTCCTCGACGATGTTCCACCAACGATCCTTGTCGGGCCAGTCGGGCGCGCCCTCGTAGAGCACCGAGGTACAGCCGTTCGCGAGGGGCCCGTAGACGATGTAGCTGTGCCCGGTGACCCAGCCGATGTCGGCGGCGCACCAGTAGACGTCGGTTTCGGGTTTGATGTCGAAGACCGCCCTGTGGGTCGAGGACACCGCGGTGAGGTACCCGCCGGTGGTGTGCACGATCCCCTTCGGCTTTCCCGTTGTACCCGAGGTGTAGAGCACGTAGAGCATGTCCTCGGAGTCCATGGACTCGGCTTCGCAATCGGTGGAGGCGCCTGGGACGACGTCGTTGTAGACGACATCGCGTCCCTCGACGAGGTGCAGGTCGCCTCCGGTGCGGCGCACCATCAGAACCTTCTCGATGGAGGGGGTCTTCTCGATTGCCTCGTCGGCACTCTGCTTCAGCGGGACCATCTGGCCGCGCCGGTAGCCGCCGTCGGCGGTGATCAAGAGTTTGCACTCGGCATCGTTGATGCGGTCGCGCAGCGACTCGGCCGAGAACCCCGCGAAGACTACGGAGTGAGCCGCGCCGAGGCGCGCGCACGCAAGCATCGCCGCCGGCAACTCGGGGATCATCGGCAGGTAGATGGCCACTCGGTCGCCCTTGCGAACGCCGAGGTCCTTGAGGACGTTGGCGAGCCTGCAGACCTCCTCGTGAAGGTCCTGGTAGGTGATCGTTCGAGCCTCACCCTCGGGCTCGCCGACCCAGTGGTAAGCGACGCGCTCGGGCGAGGCGCTGGCATGACGGTCGACGCAGTTGTGCGCGGCGTTGAGCTTCCCGCCCAAGAACCACTTGTGGTGCGGCGGAGTCCATTCGAGCACCGTGCCCCACTTGGAGAACCAATCGAGCCGCTCGGCCTGCTCGGCCCACCAGCGGTCGGGGTCCTCCTTCGAGCTCTCGTACACGGAGGCATCGTTGAGGTTCGCCTGTTCCGCGAAGGGCTCGGGCGGTTTGAAGATGCGGCGCTCCTGGAGCAGCGCCTCGATCGTCTTTTCGACGTCCTTTTCGACCATCACGCCCCCAAGGTCCGAACCGGTTTCAGTGAGGTTAGCGTGCTCTGCGGTCGCGCGTCCCCGTAGGGAGAACGCGAGGAGAAAGCGCGCGTTACGGGCCCGGCACGCATTGTTTCCAAACGACCACAAACAGGAATGATCTGGGTGTATCTTGAGCGCGCCTGAGGCGGCCGGAGTGGAAAGAAATGGTTTACGACGGGCACGTTACGTCAATGAATGACGACGGGACGCACTCAAACCGAGGTTGAGGAGTCCGGTGCGGGCGAGCTGCGAGGGGGAGCGTGCGCCGGGCCTTAGGGCGGCAAACAGTGACGGCACAATGACGGCGATCATCTCTATCGGCTTCAAGGCAGAGGCCTTCGTGTCGGGCGGAGGCCCGATTCCGGCGTTCTCGCACGAGCCCGAGCCCCACGATCTCGAGCGACTCGTCGATACCGTGCGCTCCGGCATCGCCGGCACGGGACACGCGCTGGCGATCTATCCCGACTACGCGGCGGAGCCCTCTCTCGCCCGTCTCGAGACCGTGCGCACGGCGCTCAACACGGCGAGCCTGACCAGCTACGGCACCAAGCTTCCACCGCTGGCGGGGGCGACCCTCACTGCTCTGGCCTCGGCGGTCACCCCGTACATCGAGGCCCCCGGCGTCTTGATCGCGGGCCTGCCGAGCCTCGAGCGCGAGCTGCTGGTGCTCGCGTGGCTGGGCAGCGTTGCGCGGTTGAGTCACCCGGCCCCCAGCATGACCCAGCACCTGGTCTCGATGTGGCCGACGACGTCGTTCGGCGTCTCGTTCTGGCCTGAGCCGGCGGTCAAGACGCTCGGCAAGAAGGACAGGACGGTGCCGCTTCCGACCACCTTTCGGCCGACTATGCTCGCCATCGCCGCGCGCGACGCCGGCGGCCCGACCTGGATCGAAGAGGTCATCTCTCCCGCCCTGGGACGGCCTCCTACGGCGCGCTTCGATCCCACGCCGCTCGGCCCCCGCTGGTGGGGAACCTCGAAGCTGGTCGAGGCGGTGGCTTATCCGGTAGACGTGCCGGTCATCGCTCGGCGTATCACCCAGAGCCTGGCGCCGTTTCTGTGCCGCTGGTGCGGCGAGGCGATCGCGACCCGGCACTGCCCCTTCTGCGGGCTCGACGTCGCATCCAACGCCCTTGCCGGAGGCGCCGCATGAATCCACGCCAGCGTCGGGGCGCCCTCCTCTTGGCCGTCGCCGTCATCGGAGCGGTGGCCGTCTTCTTCTCGATCTCGAGCTACGTGGCGGAGGTCCAGCGAGAGGTCGGGCCGAAGCGCATGGTGCTCCAGCTCAACACCGAGGTGGCGGCATTCGAGCCCTTGCCGGCGGATTCGGTCGAGCGGGTCGAGATCCCCGAGAAGTACGTGCCCCCCGGAGCCCTCACCGAGCAGGATCTGCTGGCCGGCTCCCTGGTGCCCTCGGCCGACCTTCCCGAGGGGACCATCCTGCAGGAGGGCGTGCTCGGCCCTCCGCCGGCCCTGAGGGAGGGCGAGCAGGAGATCGCGATCGCGGTCGACGCGGTGACGGGCGTGCTCGGCGAGATCGCCGAAGGCTCCATGGTCGATATCTACGCGAGCTTTTCCGCCGGGGGCAACGGTAACGACGCCATCCCGAGCGACTGCGCGATGCTGCTCATGAGCGACGTCACGGTCCTCAAGGTCGGCGGCGAGCGGCCCGATCCCGAGGCTACGGAGACGGGCGCCACCGACGTGTCGACCGTCATCCCCGTGACCTTCGCGCTGCCCCCCGAGCTCGGGGTTCAGCTCGTCTTCGCCGAGAGCTTCGCCTCGGAGGTGCGCCTCGCCGTCCTCGGCGCCACCAGCGCGTTCGACGACGGCGCAAGCGGTCCGGTCGGATCCGCGCAGGCGGAGGTGCCGCAACCCGGCAACTGCTCGATGCCGCCGGGCCTGAACTTCCAGGGAGCCCAGGGGGCCCCGGAATGAGCGATCGTCTCGACGATCGCGTGAGGCCCGGAATGGTCGATCGTCTCGACGATCGCGTGGAAGAAGAGATGAGCGATCGTCTCGACGATCGCGTGGAGGGAACATGACTTACGAGGTCTTGCTGGGAATCGCCGATCCGGCTTTGAGCGGCCAGGCCGCCGACCTGATGGCCGAGGACGGCGACCTCGCGGTGACCGCGACCGCGGCCCACGCCGGCGAGGTGATGGCGGCCCTGGCCTCGGAGCCGGTCGACGTCGTCGTGCTGCACGAGGACATCGGCCCCCTGCCGGTGATGGATCTGGCGCGCGAGGTCGGCCAGCGACACCCACAGGTCAGCATCGTGCTGGTGGTGCGCGAGCGCACCTCCGAGGTGCTTCGCTCGGCTCTCCAGGCCGGCGCACGCGATGTGCTCGCGCTGCCGCTCAGCTTCGAGGAGCTGCAGGGGGTCAAGGCGGCCGGCGCGTGGACGCAACAGCTGCGCGCCCGCGCCCGGGACGAGGCTGCGAGCTCGATGCACCTCGGCATCGGCGGCCACCTCATCGCGGTTGCGGGGGCCAAGGGCGGCGCGGGATGCTCGACGGTCGCACTGCACCTCGCCCTGTCGTCGACCACGCCCGGGGGACGCAGCCGCTCGGTATGCCTCGTTGACTTCGACCTGCAGTCCGGGGACATCGGCGTCTTGCTGGATCTGTCGCATCGACGAAGCGTGTTCGATCTCATCGACGTCGCACACGAGCTGTCGCCGAGAGTGCTGGAGGACACGCTCTACGTGCACCAGTCGGGACTGCGAGTGCTCCTGGCGCCTCCCGACGGCGAGCAGGAGGAAGACGTCACCGCACCCGCGGCGCGCCGCATCCTGGGCACGCTCAAGTCCAACTTCGAAGTCGTCATCGTCGACGTCGGCTCGGTCGTTACCGAAGCCAACGCGGTTGCCATCGACATGGCCGATCGCGTGCTGATGGTGGCGACCCCCGACGTCCCATCGCTACGTGCCGCCAACCGTCTGCTCGGGATGTGGAACCGGCTCGAGATACGAAATCCGAAGTCGAGCAGCAGAGACGAGGTGTCGATCGTGCTCAACCGCGCCCACCGCGACTCCGAGGTGCAACCCGATCTCGTCAAGAAGGTCGTCGAAGCGCCACTTGCTCGTACGATTCTCCCGGCCGGCTTCAGGGACCTCGAGCCGGCCGTGAACACCGGAGTGCCGGCCCGGTTGGCCGAGGGGTCGTTGCGTAGCTCGATCGTGGCGCTGGCGCAAGAGATCGATTTGCTCCCCACCGAGAGCACCAGGAAGACGAAGGCCCGGGCGGGGCAGCCGCGGAGCGCGCTGGGTCAGAGTGGCCAGGCGTCGATCGAGACCGTCGGGCTCGCCGCCCTCATCATCCTCCTTGCGTTGTTCACCTTCCAGATGGTGCTGGTCGGCCTCACCTACGTGGTCGCAGGTCACGGGGCACGCGAGGGGGCCAGGGCGCTGTCGGTGGGCGAGAACGCGAGCCAGAAGGTAACGGACGAGACCCATTCGGTCTGGCGCAGGGGCCTCGAGGTCGACGAGGGAGAGGACTTCGTAGAGGTGACCTTGCAGGTGCCGCTGATTGTGCCCGGAGTCAGGAGCCCGTTCGAAGTCGATGCCCGTTCCGGCGCGGTCCTCGAGGACGAACCGCTGCCGGACGAATTCGAGACGAGAGCGCCGGAACCGAGAGACGGCGACGATGACTGAGACGGAGGTGGGCGAGGTGGACAGAAGCTGTCGCCGCAACCAGCGTGGCTCGGCGTCGATCGAGACCATCGGCATGCTTCCCTATCTTCTGATGGCGGCGTTGTTCGCGTGGCAGGTGCTGGTCGCGGGATTCATCGCGGTGAACGCGGAGAACGCTGCTCGCAACGGTAGCCGGGTAGAGGGCCGCGGCGGGGACGGCAGCGCCGCGGCAATCGATTCGCTTGCGCCCTTCGTGCGCGACGGCGCGACGGCGTCGGTCGACGGCGAGAGAGCCACCGTGAGGGTCGAGATACCGATCGTTCTGCCGCAGATCACCAGTGAGAACTTCGCCATCACGCGCACCGCCACGTTGCCGTCTACCGACTAGCCGTCACAGGGGAGCCGTTAGTGGGACTGAAGGACAGAATCGCCGCCGACGACCTCGAGCAGGGCGCAGCCGGCCCGGGCGAGAAGCACACGGTCGCGCTATACCGGCGCAAGCTTCTCGAAGAGGTGGACCTCACCGAGCTTGCGACGCTTAGCAACTCGCAGCGCCGCGCCCGGCTCGAAAGAGTAGTCGGACACATCCTGACGCGCGAGGGGCCGGTGCTGACCACGGCCGAGCGTTCCTCGTTGATCCGACAGATCGTCGACGAGTCCCTGGGGCTGGGTGTCCTCGAACCGCTGATCAACGACGAGTCCATAACCGAGATCATGGTGAACGGTCCCACCGACATCTGGATCGAGCGCGATGGCCTTCTGGAGAGGGTCGATGCCCGTTTCGCCGACGAGCACCAGCTCTACCTAACGATCGACCGAATCGTCTCCGCAGTGAACCGTAGGGTCGACGAGTCCAGTCCCATGGTGGATGCTCGCCTGCCCTCCGGAGAGCGCGTCAACGTAATCATTCCACCCCTTGCGCTCACGGGACCGACCCTCACGATCCGGCGTTTTCCACGCGCTTACTCACTCGAGGAATTGATGGATATGGGCGCGATGGAGGAAGGAATCGCGCGCCTCATCAGTTCGTTCGTACGCACCAGGTTCAACGTGATCGTGTCCGGAGGAACCGGCACCGGAAAGACGACGTTGCTCAACGCGCTTAGCGAGTCCATCCCGGAGGGTGAGCGCATCGTGACCATCGAAGACTCGGCGGAGCTGCAGCTCAAACAGCCGCACATCATCTCTCTCGAGTCGCGGCCCCCCAACGTCGAGGGCAAGGGTGAGATCACGATTAGGGATCTCGTTCGCAACTCCCTTCGTATGCGCCCGGACCGCATCCTCGTGGGCGAGGTGCGCGGCGCCGAGACGCTGGACATGCTCCAAGCGATGAACACCGGGCACGAGGGATCGATCGCAACCCTGCACGCGAACTCGACGGAGGACGCCATCGTGCGCCTCTCGACCCTCGCCTCGATGAGCGACCTCAACGTGCCCTACGACGCTCTGCGCGACCAGATAAACAGCGCGATCGACGTCATCGTCCAACTGGTGCGCACCTCCGACGGCCAGAGGAGGGTCGCAGAGATCGCAGTGGTTGCGTCCCAGCGGCGCGAGAAGTTTCGCCTCGCCACGATCGCAGGCTTCCAGCCCAATGCCGTCGGTCCCGACCGAAGGGTCACCGGACGCTTCGTCCACTTCCCGTTGCCGGACAACGTCCGTGAGCGTCTGCTGATGGCGGGCGAGAAGGTGCCGCGCGAGTTCACCGATGCCGCCGACAGGCCTGTGGCTCCCGAGCGTGAGGCGGTGTGATGGATTTCGCCGACCCGGCCGTCGCCCTCGCCCTGCTGCTCGTCACGACCGTGGTGGCGCTGCTGGCCCTGCGAGTCTTCTTACGCGACCGGGCCGAGCGAGCCGCCATCGCCGAGCGCAGCGCCCTGGAGCTGGCGGAGAAGCGCGCGGCGCGCCTCCGCTACCGGCTCGATCGCCGCCTGCTGAGAACCGCGCTCGGCCGGTCACTCGGAATGCGCATCGGGTCGGCCGGTGTGCGCATGATGACGATCGATTTTCTGATGCTCTGTGCGGCCGCCTTCGTGGCGGGGACGCTGTTGTTCAACACCATTGCGCCGCTCTGGCTTGCGCTGGCGGGGGGCGCGGTTTGTGTCCGGATATGCGTCGCCCGGGTCGAGAGGCAGAGGGAGAGGCGCCGGCTCGCCTTCGTGACTCAGCTTCCCGAGATCGCCCGGCTTCTGTCGAACGCCTCCAGCGCGGGACTTGCCATCCGGGCCGCCATCGACATGGCCGCCGACGAGCTCGACGAGCCTGCAGCCGAGGAGCTGCGTCTCGTCGGCGAGGAACTGGCGCTCGGTCAGTCGGTCGGACGAGCGTTGCAGAACCTCGAGCAGCGGATGCCGTCGCGCGACGTGGGAGTGCTCATCTCGACGCTCGTCATTCAACAGCGCTCCGGTGGCGACCTCGTGAACGCGCTGCATGACATGGCCGAGACGCTCGATCAGCGACGCGATCTGGCGCGCGAGATCCGCACGGTCATGGCCGGCTCCGTGTCCACCGGGTACATGGTGGCCGCGCTGGGTGCGGTCACGGTGTTGCTGATGAACGCCATCACCCCCGGGGTTCTCGATCAACTCACCTCCTCGCTCTTCGGGCTCATCGCCATAGCCGTCGCGGGTTTCTTCTTCGCGCTCGGGTTCCTGCTCATCCGCAGGGTCACGAGAGTCGAGATATGACGTGAACCCCTTACTGGCCGGTGGTGCGATGACGGCGTGCCTAGTGATGGCGGGCTGGGGATGGCGGCTCATGAAAGACCGTGGACCGGCCGCGCGCCTGCAAGCCGAGCGGATCTCGGGTGCGCGCGGTGGAGACCGCCGCACTCTCGTGGGACGCCTCTACGCCGCTCTGGGGGATCGCTTTGCGCCGAGCGTCCTCGGCTATCTCAGCGAGCACAAGCGCGCGTCGATTCGAGCCAAGCTCGACTCGGCGGGCAAGCCGGGCGGGATGACGCTCGAGGGCTACGCGGGCAGGAAGGCCGGTTACACGATCGTCATGGGTGGCACCGGCGTGTTGTTCGCGCTGCGCGGAAACCTCGTGACCGGTGCGCTGTTCATGGCGTTCGGGTGGTTCTACACCGACATCTGGCTCGCCGGCGTCGCCCGGGCGCGTCAGGCGCGCATCGAGCGCGATCTCCCGGATTTTCTCGACATCCTCGCGGTCACCATCGCGGCGGGCGTAGCCTTTCGATCGGCTCTGGCGCGCGTCGCCGAGGCCCTCGAGGGGCCGCTGAGTGAAGAGATCATGACCGCGCTGCGCCAGATGGAGCTGGGTATGAGCCGGCGCCAGGCGCTCGAGGGGATCAAGCACCGCAATTCCTCGGAGTCACTCAACCTCTTCGTGACCGCGTTGCTCCAGGCCGAAGAGCTCGGAGTGCCGCTCGCCGACGCCATCGGAAATCTCGCCGAGGACATGCGGCGGTCGTTCTATCAGTCGGCGCGCCGCCGCGCGGCCAAGGCGTCGCCGCGCGTCAGCCTCATCGTCTCGACCCTCATCGTGCCGGGGGCGGTCATCCTCATCATCGCCTCGGTCATCGCCGGCACCGACATCGACTTCGGAAGTCTGTTCGGTGCTTGAGCTCGAGCGCACCGCCGGGGTCTCGATGGGTCGAGTCAGCGCGCTCGCGCGTCTCATCTTCAACTTCCGGCTCCTCGCGCTGACGGTCGTCGTGGTTTGGATTCCGTTCCGAATCGACGACTTCGGGGTGTTGCTCGGCTTTCTCTGCATCGCCGGGGCGGCATCGGCTCTGCCGATTCTCTTCTGGGATCGCTACGGCCCCCTCCTCCTGCGGCACCCGAGCTACCTTGTGTGCGATCTCTTCATCGCGATGGGCATCCTCACGATCACGGGACCCGACACCCCGTTCTTCTACTTCACCCTCGGGACCGCGCTCCTCGCGGGCGTGCTGTACGGGTGGACCGGCGCGGGCATCTTGTCGGTCGCCATCCTCGCCTTCTACTGGGCGGGGCTCTACCTGCGCTCGGGGGTCGGCGAAGTCGAGACCTGGCAGATGATCGTCGGGCTTCCGGCTCTGTACCCACTCTGCGCCGCCGGCGGCGCGGCGGTGAGGAACCTGCTCGACCGGCAGTCCCGCATCGAGGCCAAGCTCGCCGAGGCGGAGCGCTCCGCGGTCATCGAACGCGAACGGGCGCGGCTCGCTCGTGAGATGCACGACTCGCTCGCTAAGACCATCCAAGGTCTCTCGCTGTCCGCCGCGGTGCTGCCCCGGTGGGTGCAGCGGGATCCCGAGCGCGCGGTCACCGAGGCGCATCGAGTTGCCGAGGCTGCGAAGCTGGCCTCGGCGGAAGCTCGTGAGCTGCTGGTGGACATGCGAGCGGACATGCTCGACGTGGCGCTCGGGACGGCCGTGTGCAGCTACCTGTCGAGCTGGTCGGAGCGCTCGGGCATATCCGCGGTGTGCGACGCCGATGAGAACTGCGATGCGTTGCCCGAGACGCGCTGGGAGCTGTTCTCCATCCTCAGGGAATCGCTGCGCAACATCGAACACCACGCGGAGGCAGACAAGGTCCGTGTCCTCCTCGACGGCAACGAGCGCGCCATCCTGCTCGAGGTGTCCGATGACGGGCGCGGCTTCGAGGTGCCCGACGACATCGGCGAGCTGCGCGGGGGCGGCCACTTCGGGATCATCGGCATGGCCGAACGCGCGGAGCGCATCTCGGGGCGTCTCGAGGTGAGCTCGGAGGCCGGTGAGGGGTCGAGGCTCCGGGTGATCGTCCCGCGGGAGAAGACCTCGGGCGAACGGGAAGTGGGCCGCCGGTGACGCGCGTCCTGGTCGTCGACGACAACGCAGTTCTGAGGCGGGGTGTGGTCAGCCTGCTGGAGGTCGCCGACTGCATCGAGGTGGTAGGGGAGGCCGGCACCGGCAAGGAGGCCATTGCGCTGGCCAAGCGGTGCGCGCCCGACGTGGTCCTACTCGACGTGCGCATGCCGGTCATGGACGGCATCGCCGCCGCGCGGCCCCTGAGCAAGCTGGCGAAGGTCATGATGCTCACCTACGCCGAGGACGAGGAGCGCGTGTCCGGCGCCATCAGGGCCGGCGCCTCGGGCTACATGGTGCACGGGCGCTTCACGCCGGACGAGCTCGAGCGGGCGGTGAAGGACCTCGCGCGCGGCCACAACGTGATCTCGCCCTCGGTCGTGTCGGTCGTCTTCGAGGCGCTCAAGCAAGGTGCCGCCGCGCCGCCCGAGGAGGGCCCCGCGGGCCTCACCGAACGGGAGTCGGAGGTCATGAACCTCCTGGCTCAGGGGCGCTCCAACGGCGCCATCGCCGCGGAGCTGTTCATCAGCGAGAAGACCGTCAAGAACCACATCAATCGCATCTACGCCAAGCTGGCGGTCGGCAACCGGGCCGAGGCCATCGCCGCCCACCTCGGCGTGGCCCGGAGGGATGACGGTGCCTGAGCGCAGGCGGGGCCCGAGGGGGCCCACGCGCTAGTGGGCCCGGCCCAGAGCGCAAGTTGGGCCCGGGGACCCTCGAAGCCTGCGCCTCCGACCCCTAACGTGAACCTTGTCACAGCGGAAATTCGTGCAGAGCAAGGACTGACGGGCGGCGGCCCAGGAGGAGGAGAAGGCGATGAAGGATCTGGCGATTCGCACCTACGTTGCTCTCGAGAACCGTGCGCAGGACACGCTGGCGAACGAGGAGGGCCAGGGCGCCGCGGAGTACGTCGGCATCCTCGCCTTCGTCGCGGCCGTGGTCGGCATCATCTTCGCCGCCAACGAGACCATCGGCGACTCCATCGTCGCTCGGATCACCGACCTCATCAGCTCGATCGGCACCGATTCCTAGACCGCCGCATGGCTCTCGGCTCGCTTAGGACTCGAAGCGAAGGAGGACAGGTCATGCCTGTCCTCCTCCTGCTGTTCACCGCGCTGCTCGCGGCGGGAGCCATGCTCTTTCAAGTCGGCAGGGCTTCGGGACTGTCCGCTACGGCCCAGACGGGCGCGGATGCGGCGGCGCTGGCGGCGGCCAAGAACCTGCGCGCGCAGCTCGTCGCTATGGCCGGGCGCCTCGGGTACTCGGATCTGGCCTTGGTGATCGACGCGCAGGTCTGCGCGGCGGCGAGCGACTACGCATCCCGCAACGACTCGGTCGTTACCTCGTGCGAGCGCGATGGGCTCGAGGTGCAGGTCGCGGTGGTAACCGAGGAGAAGCTGGGTGAGGCCGCGGCACCGGTCGAGGCGGAGGACTTCGAGGGGGCGGAGCGGGCGCGCGCCGAGCTCGACGCCCAGCCCCTCGTCCTGAGCAACGGCGTTCCCGGAGGCGGCACGGCCGGCAGCGGGAACGGCCGCATCCCGGGGGACGAGTGGAAGGCCTTCAAAGAGGAGTTCGCCGACCAGCCGCTGGACGTCGTCGCCCTGGGGCGTTTCCTGCAAGGCTTCGGCTTCCAGGTCGGCGAGCACCCCGCGTTCGGTGGCGTCGCACCCGTCCACACCACGGGCTCGTGGCACTATCGCAACGGGGCGATCGACGTGAACTACGGCGCAGGACAGAGCGCGGGCGAGATGGCGGCCATCGACCCCCTCATCCCACACCTGGGAGAGATGGGTTTCGGGATCATCTGGCGTTCGGCGGGTCATTTCGACCACCTCCACATCGACCTGGGGGGAGCCCGTCCCGGGTTGATCGGCACCGACTTTGCCGGCGGCGCTTACGGCCCGTCGGTCTTCGAGATTCACTTCGTCCCGGTTGAGGACTAGTTATCCCCGCCCAGGGGTAGGGTCGCACTCGATGAGAGCGCGTTCTGTGGCTGCGCACCTCACCGGCGCGGCGCCCCAACTCCCACGGGGGATCTTCGTCGCCGTCCTGTTGATCCTCTCGGTGGCGTTCGCCGGCGCAACCCACGCGCGGGCGCAGGAAGACGACGACGAGGCCGCTCCGGCGCTGCTTCTGATCATGGACTCCTCGGGGTCGATGAACGCGAGCGACGGAGCCGGGGGCACCAAGATCCAGGCCGCGAAGTCGGCGCTGAACGGGGTGGTCGACGCGCTGCCGAACGACACCCTGGTGGGCCTGCGCGTGTACGGCCACCGCATCCCCAACACGAACGAGCGCCGGGGCTGCAAGGACACCGAGCTCATCGTGCCGGTCGGCCCCCTCGAGCGCGGCGGCATGAAGCAGCGCATCCGGTCGTACGACGCCAAGGGCTTCACCCCGATCGGGCTGTCCCTGCAGCAGGGGGCCAGGGATCTTCCGGCCGAGGGCAAGCGAACCATCGTGCTCGTGTCCGACGGCATCGACACCTGCGCCCCGCCCCCGCCGTGCAAGGTCGCCAAACGGCTCACCCAACAGGGGGTCGACCTCCGCATCGACACCGTCGGTTTCCAGGTCGACCCACGCGCCCGCAAAGAACTCCAGTGCATCGCGCGCGTGGCCGAGGGAAGCTACTTCGACGCCGGTTCCTCGGCCGAGCTCTCCGACCAGCTCTCACGCTTGTCGCTGCGCGCGCTGCGCACCTTCGAGACGACCGGCACGGCGGTGACCGGCGGCAGCTCGACCGCAAGCGCACCGACGCTCGAATCCGGCCAGTTCACCGACTCCATCTCGCCCGGCGACGAGCTCCACTACGCCGTCGAGCTGGCCGAGGGTCAGGCGCTGGGGGCGGCGGTCACGTCGGTCGGCACGATCGACTTCCTCGGCATCCTGTACCTGACTCTGGAGAGTCCCACAGAGGAGTTCATCGCCGACAACGCCTCGGTCGCCACCGGAGGAAACCTCGAGTCGATAGGGGTCCAGTCGGCCACCGTAGGGCCGGCCTCGAGCGACGACCGCATGCACGAGGCCGGCACTTACTACCTGACCGTTGCGCTCGATTCACGGGGTGAAGCGGACGACGAGTATCCGATCGAGATGGTCGTCGAGGTCACCGGTGACCCGGTGACCCCTTCTCCCACGGAGGAGCCCGATCCCCCAGGCGACGAGGACGATGATCCGACCTCGGCGATCCCCGACGGCACCTCGGGCGGCAATACGCTCATGCTCACTCTCGGGGGGCTGGCCTTTGGCCTTCTGGGTGCCGCGCTGGGGGCGCTCGGCGGGCGCAAGCTGGTGGGCGGCAGATGAGGAGAGCGGCGGTTCTGCTCTGCTCGCTCCTGCTGGTTGCCGTGGCCGCGCCGCCGGCGGCCGCTCAGAGGGCCACTCCCGTCGAAGGCGGGGGGAGCTTCACCGATGCGCCGGTGCTGGCCGAGGGGAGCTACTCGGACACCATCCGCATGACCGAAGAGTTGTTGTACGGGGTCGAGCTGGCCGAGGGTCAGGCGCTCGAGGTGACCGCACAGATGCTGGGCCGGAGCAATGCGGGGAGCGACGCGTGGGCCATCGCGCAGCTCCAGGTCTACAGCTCGCTGCGGGACCGCTGGTCGCTCAACGAGCTCGAGGGTTTCGACGGTGAGTCGGACTCCAAGAAATGGAACATCAAGACTCCTGCGGTCGGGAGCGAGGGGCGTGAGTTCAGCGAGGATGAAGAGTTCTTCGCCGCGCCGGGGGTGTACTACTTCTCGCTGAAGTTCTTCCGCAACGTCGGCTTGGAGCGCAACAGCCCGATCCTGAAGCGCGAGTTCAAGACGCGCTACGAGGTCAAGGTGACGGGCACGGCGGTCGAGCCGGCGCCCACGCCTACGCCGACCCCGACTTCGACTCCCGAGCCGAGCCCAACCGAGACCGAGGATCCGGGCGCCGCCGCGGCACCGGTCGATCCCGCCTCGAGCGACACGCCCTACGTGCGGGTCTACCTCATGACCTTCTTGATCGGCCTGCTGGCCGGCTTCGGCGTGGTGTCGGTCAGGGGGCTGGCCGGCCGCCGCTCGTCGCCGGCCGCGCCGCGACGCGGCACCTGACCGCGGCGGAGCTGCTTGCGTATCACTTGCGCTTGCGTATCACTTGCGCTAGCCTGGCGAGCATGGGAAATGATTCTTCGGACCTTCTCTTTCGAGGCCGGCCGGAAGAGGTCGCCGGCACAGTCACGGTGGTATTCGAGGATCTAGTCGCGCGCCTCGCCGACTCGATGCCGGGCGCGGTACTCGGCTACGCCGACGAGATTCATCTCTTTGTCTCGTCGTATGACCAGTTGCTACAAAGCATCCTGAAGGCCGCCCACTCTATCGAGCCCGACCTGGTCTCGAAGCGCGGAACGAAGCTGCTCCTCATTGATTCGAAAGGGGCGCCCAGTGAACTGGTGATTGACGTCCTCGAGCAGGGCGTCCTGCAGGCTCCCTTTTCACCCTGGGTTGAAAAGTTCGGTCCTGGGGCGGGCACAGCAGTTTTTGCTGTTTCAGAAGTTAGGAGGTTCTTGAGAGGATTTGGACCACTTGAAGTGCCTGAGGAATGGGCCGTCTTCCCGCACTTCGAAATCAGTCGACGCGACTATTCCCGTTTCGCCAGACGAGTGTGGGCTGAACTCGAACGTGGTCGGCAGGACCCACTGGGACACATCATGGAAGCGTTTGGTTTGACGAAGACTGAGACAGCCGGGCTGTTCGGGGTGCGACGACAGGCCCTGGATACCTGGGACGCGAAAGGCGTGCCTTCAGCGCGTCAGGAAAAAGTGGCCGCAGTTGATGCCTTGGTTAATGTTCTCGAACAGAAACTCGAGGCAACCCGGATTCCGGCTGTTGTCCGACGGCCCGCAGCAGCCTTCGAAGGCCGAACCATTTTGGAGATGATTGCCGAGGGTCGGCATCTGGAGGTCCTCGACGATACTCGCAGTCGATTCGAGTGGGCCTCGACGGCATAGGTGAGAAGAGTCACGCGAGGTGGGGAGTACTTCAGAGTTGCTGATCCTTCTTGGGCAGACCCTCTTGATGCATCCTACGCAGGGAACGCCGGGGGACGTTGGAATCCGCCTGGTTCCTTCCCGATAGTTTATCTGAACGCTACGCGCGAGGTGGCAAAGGCAAACGTTGAGGGGCGTCTGGTTGGAAGCTCGATCAATCCTGAGGACCTAGATCCTGCGGAAGGTCCCGAACTGGTTGTCACCAACGTTCCCTCAGGTGCCTATGTTGACGCGATTACGGATGAAGGATGCGTCGGATTGGGCCTACCGCCCACCTATCCGAGAGAGAGCGACGGCAACATCGTTCCGCACTCAACCTGTCGGCCGATCGGTCAAGATGCCTGGGATTCTGACGAGATCGGAATTGCTTGCCGGAGCGCGGCTCCCTCGGCAGATGGTGAGGAGCTAGCTTGGTTCTTCCGCACAGAAGCCCTACAGGTCGAAACTCGAATACCTTTCGATGATTGGTATTGGGCTGCAAACGCTTAGGGCTATAGCTATAGCCGCCCCGGCCGGCGAGCCCCGGCGCGCGAACTACGCGTGGGTGGTGCTGGTCAGGCCCCCGTCGACCATCAACGTAGTGCCGGTGAGGTAGCTCGCTCGTCCCGACGCCGCGAAGGCGACGACGTCGCCGAACTCCTCCGTGCGCCCGTAGCGACCCAGCGGGATGGTCTCCTGGAACGCGTCGGCGACCTCTTGGCGCGACTTGCCGGTCTTCTTCGCCTTGTTCTCGTCGAGTGACTGCAGGCGCGCGGTCTCGATGCGACCCGGCGCGACGCAGAGCACGCGGATGCCGTGGGGGCCGAGCTCCTTTGACATCGTCTTGGCCATGCCGACCACGGCGGCGCGCATCATGTTCGACAGGAGCAGGCCGGAGATGACCTCCTTGGTCGAGGACGAGGTGAGAAAGATGATGACGCCGGAGCCGCGTTCTTTCATGCCAGGCAACGCCGCGTGAGCCAGCCTCCAGGCCGACGCCGTGGTGAGGTTGAACGCGTGGCGCAGGGCGTCGTCGTCCAGTTCCTCGAAGCTTCCGGGCGGAGGGCCGCCTGCGTTGGCCACCAGCACGTCGACCTGCCCGAGTTCGGCGGCGACCTCGTCGTGCGCGCTTTCGATCGCATGAGCGTCGGTGACGTCGAGCGGCACCG
>JBOGWX010000024.1:0-6617 GCA_050694055.1 Actinomycetota bacterium | reverse complement strand
GGGGTCACAGTTTCGACTAAATCCGACGGTCGGCGTCGGTAACGGTCGAAACTGTGGAAGGGGCGCTACTGCTCTTGGGTCACCACTCGACCAGCTTCCATATCTCGGGTTGCATCGTGGACTCTCTCGAGCCGACCTCCGCAAAGATCGCCACCGCTCGCTTGAGGTGCGCCATCGAGCGCTCATGGTTGCCCTCCCGGTGCCACAGATCCGCCAGATTGTTGTGCAATGCAGCCTCTCGGTGGCGGTCCTGCTGCTCGGTGCAGAGCTTCAGCGCCTCCTCCAGCATCCCGATCGCGCCCTTTCGATCGCCCGTTTCGCCCTGAGCGAGGGCAAGGTTGTTGAGGGCGGCGATACGAGCGGTGGGATCGCTGAGCTCGGCTGCCAGGTCGGCGCTGCGCTCGAGGTGCTCGAGCGCGCCGGAGAGATCAGATCGACTCTTGGCCAGGATCCCCAGGATGTTGTGTGCCTGCGCAAGGGCGTCGAGCTCCTCGGTCCTCTCGGCGAGTTGGAGGGCCTCGTTTGCCAACCGACGGGCGGTGGCCTCCCCTCCGGACCGATGCGCGGTCAGACTGAGGTCGGCGAGCACGCGTGCACGGCGAGCCGTGTCGCCGTCGTCCAGCAGGTCGCGCGCAACCTCGAAGTGGCTACGGGCTGCATCGAGGTCGCCCCGGCGGTGATGAACCGATCCGATCTTGTGCTCGATCGCCGCCAGGTCGTGCTGATCGCTGAGGGCGGCGGCCGTCTCGTAACTCGTCAACGCGGCAGCGTAGTCGCCGGCGAACACCGAAACATCGGCGATCGCTTCGTGAATGCGGAACGGCTCCGGGTGGTCGAGCGCCAGCGCCGTTCGGAAGTGGGACAGCGCCTCCGCGTGTGCGAACAGGGCGCGCGCTTCCTGCCCGGCGATCTCGTGGTAGCCGGCGGCAGCAGGTGCGTCACCCGCCGCTTCGTAGTGTTGGGCGACCGCGCCCGGCTCGGCCCCCGCGCGCCGGCGCGAACGTGCGAGGGAGTCACCGACTCGCCGGTGCAGGAGGCGTCGTCGAGCGCTGCTGGCAGTGTCGAGCACGATTCGGCGAATTCCTTCGTGGCTGAAGTCAAAGCTAGGGGAGCGGTCACTGGTGCTGATGCCGACCTCTCTCACAAGTCCAGTGGCGGCCAGCTCATCGAGGGCCGCGACGGTTTCGTCCTCAGAGCGCCCGCCGGCCTCGCGGACGGTCTCGAAGTCGAAGGTGCGACCGATGACCGCGGCGGTCGTGAGCACCTGCAGGGACGTCTCGTTGAGTCGATCCAATCGCGATGCGATGAGCTCACGCACCCCCGACGGAGGTGACCAGCTCGGAGAGCCCGGGTCGGCCCCGCCCTCGATCGCTGCCAGGTATTCGACCAAGAAGAACGGCAGCCCCTCGGTCTCTTCGAACAACCTGTCGCTCAGAGGGGCATCCTGCTCCCTGACCGCAGTGACTAGTCGGCCGACCTCGGCGCGCGTCAGGCGATCGAGGACCAGCGCTTCGGTCGCACCTGCTCGGTCCGATGCCAGCAAATGCCGGGCTCGTTGGCCTCCGACCTGCTCCTCGCTGCGAACGGTAGCGAGAAGCAGCAGCGGCCGGCCCTCGAGCCTGCTCGCCAGATAGAGCAACGCCTCCATGGACGACTCGTCCGTCCAGTGCAGGTCATCGACCACGAGCACTCCACAGGGTGAGCCGGCGCAAGCCGCGGCAAGAAAGCTGGCGATGCCCTCGAAGAAGCGCGCCTGCGCGCCGGGAGCGTCGAGCGGTGAAGGCGTCGCAATCTCGAGGTCCAGGGCCACGAGCTCCGGCAGGAGCCGGGCGCACTCGCTCAACCAATGTCTCGGAACGTCCGCCAGCCACTCGCCGGCGCGCGCTTCGAGGGCGTTGCGCATCAGTTCGGTCACGGCACCGAATGCCAGGCGGGTCTCCTCGGAGTGGCAGTGCGCCGTCGCGGTGAAGGAGCCGGCCCGGCGTGCGCGCGCCAGGAACTCTTCGGCAAGCCGGCTCTTGCCTATCCCCGCTTCCCCCTCGATGACTACGATCCGGCCGGCCGACTGGATCGACTCATGGACCCGAGACAAGGCCTGCAGTTCGTCGTCGCGCCCGACGAGCGGAACCGTAGGTGAGGCCACGACGTCGCCACGAGCCGGGGCCGCAGGCTCGGGCTGGAGCACCGCCGGCTCCACCACGGTTCCCCGGCCTTCCGTTATCCGACGGTAGAGCTCGGTCGTTTCTTCGAGCGGGCTAACACCGAGCTCACGGTCGAGCAGCGCCACGCATTGTCGGTATTGCTTGAGCGCCACGGCGCGCTGATCGTTCCACGAGTACAGCAGCATGAGCTTTCGGTGCGCGGGTTCGTGTAGGGGATCGAGCGACAACCACCGATGTGCGTGCTCGATGGCCTCGGAGAATCGACGGTTCATCGAAAGGCACTCGACGGTCCGTTCGAGTGCGGTGGCCATTAAGCGCTTGTAGGACTCGGCCTGGTAGTACTGCCAGTCTTCGAAGGCGACGGAGTCCCTGAGCGAGAAACCGGCCAGGAAGTCCCCCCTGTAGAGATCCACGGCCCGTTCGAGCAACGGAAGTGAGGCACCACAGTCGCCGGCTCCGAACGGCTCCGCGCTCTGCTCGACGAGCGCCTTAAAGGTGACCGCGTCGGTCGACACTGAATCGGGGGTCAGGGCGACCGTTGCTCGGTCGGCGACGAGGCCCTCGCCTCCCATGGCTTTCTTGAGAGTCGACAGCGTCCTGCGCAGCGCCCCGCGCGCCTGGTTGGAGTCGTACTCGGGCCACAGGAGCCCCGCTAGAGAATCGCGCCGGAACGCCTGGCCCTCGATCGCGAGATAGGTAACGAGCGCGACCGCCTTCCGGGTGTCCACCTCGACCGGTGAACCCAAACGCTCGATGCGCGGGGCACCCAAGAGAAATAGCTGTATATCGGACAAGACGACCTCGATAATCGGAGGAACTTCGGCACATATTGGACACGCCCGAACGAAAGTTCCGCAAGCCCCTTTCTCGTAACGATCGCCGGACGTTATCTAGCCATGGTGGTTGGAGGGAAGCGGAGCCATCACGGGGGCAAGCGTGATCGAGACAAGTACTCACAGTCGCCGGTGGGCAGGACCTTTGGCGTGGACTGCGCTGGCGCTGACCATCGCACTGATGGTCACAGGTCTGTTCCTGTGGAACATCACCGGGACCTCGGCCGACGGTTCGGCCGCAGAAAATGCGCTCACCGGGATCGCGTTCCTATCGTTTCCCGCGATGGGGGCCCTGCTCGCGTCCCGCCGACCGGCGAATGCGATCGGATGGCTGCTGCTCGGCATCGGTCTAGTTGCCAGCCTTCTCATCGCGTCTATGGGATACGCGGCCTACGGCCTGGTGACCAACGATGAAGGGGCTCCCGGCGCAACCATCGCCGCCTGGTTCGTAGCCTGGCTGTGGTTCCCGCTGATCCTCACGATCCCCACCTTTCTTCCGCTTCTCTTTCCCACGGGCTCCCTGCCGACCAAACGGTGGCGTCCGGTTGCATGGTTCACGGGTGCAATTCTCGTGATAGTCACCGTTCCGGCGATGCTGGAGGAACGATTGGCAGAGGGCGACTACAACGTCCCGAACCCGATCGGGATCGCGTCGCTCGGCGATACCGAGGAGCAGCTCTTCACCAGAGAAGAGCAGGTGGGCCGTGGGTAGGCGGGCGGGTGCGTGGCTGCCGTGGGCCGTGTTCGGCATGGCCTGGGTGATGGCGGTGTCCACCTTTGAGTTGTCCCGACGCAATGGATCGGGTCCCTCGTCCGTCTCATTGATCCTCGTTCAGATGCTGTTCGTCGCTCTTGGGGCGCTGGTTGCCTCTCGTCGGCCGGGCAACACGATGGGCTGGATCTTCGTTGCGATCGGCGTCATCGGCATCGCGGGACCGTTGTCCGAGCAGTACGCGGAGTACGCGTACGTAACGAACCCGGGTTCGCTCCCCGCGCCCTGGGTGGCTCTTTGGTTCGGTGAATGGTACTGGATAGTCTGGCTCTACCTGACCTTCGTCTTCACGGCCCTTCTGTTTCCCTCCGGGCACCTGCCTTCGCCGCGCTGGAGACCCGCCTTCAAGTTGATTTGCGCCGCCGTTGCCGGGCTCGCGGTCATGGCGGGACTAGAGCGAGAGCTCGCGCTTCCCAACAGCGATTTCACCATCGAGAATCCGATCGGACTCCTTCCGCTTGACGACATCGAGGAGGGGTGGATGGGCGGTCCACTGGTATTGGTGTCGATCGCTTCGATCCTCACCGCCCTTGCCGCACTGGTGGTCCGCTTCGCTCGGTCCACAGGGGAGGAACGACAGCAACTCAAATGGTTCACCTTTGCGGGATCGCTGTTGATCGTCGGCTTCATCGTGAACGGCTTCCTGGACGCGACGGGGGTGGGGCGCCTAGAGATCGGTGATCTCGTGTTGTTCTCGCTGGTGCCCATTGCGGTCGGTATGTCGATCCTCCGCTACAGGCTGTACGACATCGACCGCATCATCAGCCGTACAGTGGCTTACGGGTTGTTGTCGGCTCTGCTCGCCGGTGGTTACCTCCTCGCGGTGTTGACATTGCAGTCCTTTCTCCCGGTGGCCGACGACTCCCCTTTGATCGTGGCCATGTCCACCCTCGCCGTCGTCGCCGCATTCGGACCCCTTCACTTGCGCATTCAGCGAGTCGTCGACCGCCGCTTCAACCGCAGCCGCTACGATTCTGCGCTGACGATCGAGTCCTTTGGTGCCGACCTTCGCCGTGAGGTCGACCTCGACTCGCTGAGCCACCAATTGGTCAGGGTGGTCGACCGGACCATGCATCCCACGCACATTTCACTGTGGTTGCGGACCAAACAGGAGAACCAATGAAGACCAAAGCGGCTTCTTGGGTTGCGTGGGGAGCCCTCGCCCTGACCGTGGCCGGGTGGACCCTTGCCAGGGAGGCGGGCGCGTGAGCCTATGGCGCTCGGTCTGGATGCTTGTCAGTGCCAGTCTGGCGGTGGCAACGGTCGCCCTCGGTCTTTCTCGTCCGGAGGGAATTGCGGGCATCGACGACTACCAAGAGGTAAGTGATTCGATCTACACACTGTCCCAGTTCTTGTTCGTCGCTATTGGTTTGGTGGTGCTGCACCGGCGCCCGCGCCAACTCGTAGCGAAACTTTTCTGGGCCTCCTGACGTGAATGTGGGTCAGGAGAGGCCGAGCTGAGCCGGAGGCCGTTGCACCGCAAGGCTTCTGAGATCCCAGGACGCAAATCCAAGATGAGCGCAGGGCACGCCCCTAGGTTCGGGGTGACGAAACCAACCGGACCTGGAGGTCGTGCCCATGCGCGTCACCACTGCATTCAAGCATCTTCTCCGTCTGCCGGGCGTCAATGTCACAGGCGTCGTGTTCCAGAGCAACCGGGTGATCGTGACCGTGGCCCTGCGTCGGCGGCGTCTTGCCTGCCCGCTGTGCGAGCACTCGACCCGGGTCCGCTACGACTCCCGCGACGTCGACTCGCGCTGGCGTCATCTCGACCTCGGCGCCTGGCGCCTCGAGGTCCGCGCTCGCCTGCGCAGACTTCGCTGCCCGGACCATGGGGTGAGGGTCGAGGGGGTGCCCTTCGCCCGCCACCGCTCGGAGTTCACCCGCGACTTCGAGAACCTGGTTGCATGGCTCGCGGCCAAGACCGACAAGTCTGCGATCGAGCGCCTGCTGCGGATCGCGTGGCGCACGGTGGGAGCGATCGTGGAGCGCGTGGTGGCAGACGAGCTCGACCCCGAGCGTCTCAACGACCTGTTCGAGATCGGCATCGATGAGATCTCGTGGCGCAAGCAGCACAACTACCTCACGCTCGTGTCCAACCACCGCACGGGCAAGGTCGTGTGGGGAGCCGAGGGCAAGGACACCAAGGCCTGTGACGGCTTCTTCGCCGAGCTGGGCAAGGAGCGCAGCTCCAGGCTCAGCGCGGTGTCGATGGACATGGGCAAGGCCTATCTCAAGAGCGTGAGGAAAGAGGACCACGCGCCGCAGGCGACGATCTGCATCGATCCCTTCCATGTGGTGGCGCTTGCGACCAAGGCGCTCGACGACGTTCGCCGTGACGTGTGGAACGACATGCGAGCGCTCGATGACAAGGCGGCCAAGAAGTTCAAGGACGCGCGCTGGTCGCTGATGAAGAACCCCGGCAACCTCACCGACAAACAGGCGGCGACCTTGCGTCGTCTCAAGCGACGCGGTGGAGACCTTTGGCGCGCCTACCGGCTCAAGGAGTCGTGCCGGGCGATCTTCTCCGGCGATCTCGATCCCGATGAGGTCGAGGAGCTGCTCGACCGCCTCATCTCTCAGGCTCAGCGCAGCCGGCTCGAGTCGTTCGTCAAGCTCGCCAAGACGCTGCGCGCGAACCGGGACGGGATCCTCGCGGCCATTCGGCTCGGCATCAACAACGGTCGTGCTGAGGGCCTGAACAATGTCGTTCGTTTGATAGCTCGCCGGGCCTACGGCTTCCACTCTGCCGCAGCGGCCATCGCTTTGGTGATGCTGTGCTGCGGACCGATCACGCTGCGGTTGCCCTACCAGGGGCTCCTGTGACCCACATCGATGTCAGGAGAGCCA
>JBOGWX010000023.1:0-15539 GCA_050694055.1 Actinomycetota bacterium | reverse complement strand
TCAGCACTTGGTCGCGAGGGGCTGGGACGTCAAGGAGGTCCCCGGACAACTGGTCAAGCAGATTCGACGGGCACTTGCCAAGGGCAAGAACGACTCACTGGACGCGTTGTTGATCGCAAGGGTGGTGCTGCCCCCGTTCCCGTCCGACACCGTATAGGTGAACGAGTCCGGTCCGTTGTAGTCGGCGTCGGGCGTGTAGGTGCACGAGCCGGTGGACATGCACGCAACCGTTCCGTGCGAGCCGTGTGTGGAGTCCGTCAGGGTCAGGGCGTCGCCGTCGGCATCGGTGTCGTTGGCGAGCACGTCGACGGATTCCGGCATGTCCTCGTCGGTGGTTAGGGAATCGTCCTCCGCGGCCGGTGCAGTGTTGGCAGGGGCGTGGACGGTCACGATCACGGTTGCGGTGTCGCTGCCACCCTTGCCGTCCGAGATCGTGTACGTGAACGAGTCGGGGCCGGCGAACCCGCCGTCCGGCGTGTAAGTGATCTGGCTGCCGTCGATGGTCGCGGTGCCGTTTGCCGGTTGCGTCACGGAATCGATGGTGAGGTCGTCGCCATCGGGGTCGGAGTCGTTGGCCAGTACGTCGATCGTGACGGGGATGCCATGGTCGGTCTCGGCCGCATCGTCCTCTGCGACCGGGGGGCCGTTGGCGGGGGCCTCCCGGAGCTGGAACGAGTAGACCCCGAAGCTGGTGATGGTCAGCCCGCTCACCGTGAGCGTGTAGGTGCCGGTCTGCGAGAGCGTGACCTGTTGGTCGACGTAGAAGGCGTCGAACAGCTCGGTCCCGTCGGGTGCGTGCAGGCTCCAGCGGACCTCGTTGGTGCTGCCGGTGGAGGACGTCGAGGATCGCCACCTTCCCGGCCGTCGCGTCGAAGAGGTAGAGGTCGACCGCCCCCGGGCCCTCGATGTTGCCGGCGCCGGGCCCCGGCACACCGTCGGACACCATGTCGCCGAACGCGATCGTGAATTCGTCCACGCGCGGTGGAACGTCGATCAGGCGAAACGAGTAGACCCCGGAGCTGGTGACGTTCAGACCGCTCACGGTGAGCGTGTAGGTGCCGGTCTGCGGGAGCGTGACCTGTTGGTCGACGTAGAAGGCGTCGAACAGCTCGGTCCCGTCGGGTGCGTGCAGGCTCCAGCGGACCTCGTTGGTGCTGCCGGTTAGCACGTCGGTGATGGCGACCTGCCCCGCGTTCCCGTCGAACAGGTAGCGGTCGATCGCGCCGGGGCCCTCGATGTTGCCGGCCCCGGGCGCGGGCACACCGTCGGACACGGTGTCACCGAACGCGATCGTGAACTCCTGGGCCCCTAGAGCCTCGAGCAGTTGGAACGAATAGGTGCCGACCCTGGTGACGTTCAGCCCGCGCACGGCGAGCGTGTAGGTGCCCGTCTGGGGGAGCGTGGCCTGCCGGTCGACATAGAAGGCGTCGAACAGCTCGATCCCGTCGGGTGCGTGCAGGCTCCAGCGGACCTCATTGGTGCTGCCGGTGAGGACGTCGAGGATCGCCACCTGCCCGGCCGTCGCGTCGAAGAGGTAGAGGTCGACCCCCCCGGGGACCTCGATGTTGCCGGCGCCGGGCGCGGGGACCCCGTTGGACACGGTGTCGCCGAACGCGATCGTGAACTCCTCGGGAGGGGGGGGTCAGCAGTAGGCGAAACGAGTACGTGCCGACCGTCGTCGCCGTCGCGCCGCGTACGGTCAGCGTGTACGTGCCCGTCTCGGTCAGCTCCGTGCTCAGGTCCACGTAGAGGGTGTCGAACAACACGGTGCCTCCGGCGGCCTCGAGAGTCGCCACCGAAAGTTGCCGGCGCTGCCCTGGAGCACGTCGAAGATGGCGACGTCGCCGGCCGTCGCCTCGAAGCTGTACGAGTCCGTGGCACCTCCGACCTCGATGTTGCCGGCCCCCGGGGCTGGGACCCCGTCGGAGACCGTGTCGCCGTAGCCGATCATGAAGGCCGGATCGAGCTGTCCGGCCGCGTGCGTGGGCACCAGTAGCAGCGCCATGAACGCAACGACGGCGACGAACGGTCCACGCGCGGCCCGCTGCGACGGGCGACGCTGCATACCATTTTGGGAACTCACCGCAACTCCCTTCGAATGAGTTCGCTCGAGTTCTTCATCCGGCTTCCGTGGTCGGAGGGCTCACGGCGGGCCGCCTAGTTGGCTTCTGGTCCTGGGGTCTCGTGAAGCGCGCTCTACTCGTCGCCCCCCGTTCTCCTGACCGCGAGCGCGTGAACGTCGGCGCGCTCGACTCCGCCCGCGTCGATGTTGGTCACGGGAGCGATCGCCACGAAGTGGCCGTTGCCTCCCCCGCGCCGCACGAGCAGGACTCCGACTCCGGGGGTCAGCCCCGTGCTGACGTGCGGGTCGGCGGTCAGTGGGTTAGGGCCCCGCAAGGAGGCGAAGACGCGGTGTCCGGCGGGGGACAGGGCGAGCAGGTCGGGTGTCGGGTCGGACGACAGTTCACCGACGAGCTGGATGCGCCTCACGATCTCGTCCGTCCACGTGTCCACTACCCACAGGAAGTTGCGGCCGCGGTCCGCCATCCACAGAAAGCGAGCCTTGTTGGTCAAGGTCGCACCGTGGGAGTCGGCCTCATCGACGTCCTCGCTGAACACGACTTTCGGTGCCGGGGTGTTGGGCGGGTTGAGGGGAGAGAAGCCAGTCACGGGGAAGGAGTAGAGATCCGCCTCGAAGAGGTTGGCGGGGGTGCCTCCGCCCGAATCGATGTACATCTTCGCCGGCACCCCTCTCCTTGCGGGTACCTCGGCACCCATGCAGCCGTTCGGATGGACCGTCTCCTTGTCGTACTCGGCAACGATCTGCATGGGTGTTTGCTTGCCGTCGACTACGAAGAGGCCGCCGCCGCGCAGGGTGACGAACGAGTACCGGCTCGTCGAGTCGATGATCGGGCAAATGGGAGCGTTGTCCGGCCGCAGGTCGACGTCCTCGCATGCCAACCCATTCGGCGTGATGCAGTTGGCCAGGTCGATCGTCGCCGCCTGGTTGAGCGTGAAGGTGTTGGTGGCGTAATCCGTGTCGATTCGCTCGAGGAGCTTTCCATTCTGGTTGGCCACGGCCACGTACGTCTCGTCGGGCGACGGGATGGCGAAGTGAACCTGGCGCGCTCCGCCCGCGCCTGGTGAGGAGCGGATGCAGTCGAGTGGAGCCCTCGTCATCGCGTCGAGGAAGACGACGTGACCCGACGCGACAAACGAGATGATGGCGTGAGTCTGCGCGGGATTGATGGCAAGCATGTGCGGCCTGACTGGGTTGGCGCCGGTCTTCTGGAAGCACATGTCGGCGACGTCGGTTGCCAAGTCGATCTTCTCGGGCGTGGCCGTCGGCGCTTTCTCTACGTCCTCGATGTCCTCGCCATCCCAGATGTACACGGTTCCCCCGTACGTGAGACCCGTCGTGTTCGATTGGTCTATCGCCCAGACTTCGTAGCCACCGTCGTGTTCGTTGCCGGCGACGACCGACCCGGGAACGACTGCGAGTAGCGTGGCGGCGGCGCCGAGAAGCGCCGCCAACTTCGGACGTCGGAATCGCATCGTCCAACTCCTCCCGAAAAGAGAGCTTCTTCTTCACCCGGCCCGTTGAGTGAGCGGCGGCGTGGCGGAGCGCACGTTCGCCGGTGGGGCGGCTTCAGTGAAGATGAAGTCGCGCCGGGCTTGCCCATCAGCCTCAAGTCTCGAAGAAGGTCGCCGTCGATGCACCGGGAGAATCCCTAGTCTCTAAGCGGGCCCGGCCTGGTGCGGCCGATGGGGACGGCGGTAGACTCGATCGATGATAGTGGGGCGGGCCGACGAGCTCGCCGAGCTCGAAGGTCTTCTCGGGGACCTAAGGGAGGGGCGGGGGCGCGCGCTGATCCTCCTGGGCGAGGCCGGGATCGGCAAGACGACCCTGCTGGACGCCCTCGCCGAACGCGCGCGTGACGGCGTCACGGTGTTGCGGGCTCGTGGCGTGGAGAGCGAGGCCGAGATCGCCTTCTCGGCCCTGTTGGATCTGCTCTCTCCCATCATCGACGACCGGGAGGTCCTGCCCGCTCCGCAGTCGAGCGCCCTGGCCGCGGCGCTCTCCCGGGGACCTCCACAGCCGGGTGACCGTTTGGGAGTTTGCGTTGCAACCTGGGGATTGCTGAGCGCATCTGGTGGGAAATGTCCCGTTCTCGTCCTGGTCGACGATCTCCAGTGGCTCGACGTGCCGTCTCGGGAGTGCGTGCTGTACGCGGCTCGCAGGGTCTCGGGGGCGGTGACGTTCGCGCTCGCCGCCCGCACTAGACAAGACGCCGGCCGCGAATTCGAGGGAGTGCCCGCGCGGTCACTTGCCCAGCTCGACGACCACAGCGCCCGGGAGTTGCTGGCGCGGGCGGCTCCGGACCTCGCGGCCCCGGTGGCCGCGGCGTTGGTCGAGGCGGCCGCCGGCAACCCGCTCGCCCTGGTGGAGTTGCCCGCCACCCTCACCACCGAGCAGCGTTCCGGCCACGTCGGGCTCGTTCTGCCGCTGGTGCCCGGAGGGCGACTCGACGCCGCCTTCGCCCACCGGATCGCCGCTCTGCCCGGCCGAGCCCGGCGAGCCCTGCTTGTGGCCGCGGCCTATCAGGGGGACGATCTGACCACGATCTCGGCGGCGTGCGCGGCCGCCGGAACAGATGTCGAGCTCCTCGCCCATGCCGAGACTGGGGGCCTGGTGCGGATCGGGGATGGGCGCGTTGCCTTCGGGCATCCGCTGATGCGGGGCGCTGCCTACCACGGAGCCAAAGCGGATCAGCGCCGCGACGCGCATCGAGCGTTGGGCCGGGTGCTTCACGATGAGCGGCGGGCATGGCATCTGGCCGCGGCCTCGGTTGGACCCGATGAGGAGGTCGCGGCCGAACTGGAGCGCGTGGCAGGCGCGGCCGCGGCCCGGCGAGGCTACGCGTCCGCTTCGGCCGCGCTGGAACGAGCGGCGCGGTTGTCGCCCGACCGCGAGCTGTTCGCCAGACGGATGCTTGTGGCCGGCGAGACCGCCATCGCAGCGGGCCTTTCCGATCGGGCGTCGGTGCTCCTCGTCGAGGCGTCGGGGGCAACGGGAGAGCACGCACTGCGGGCGCGCGCCGAGCACCTGCGCGGCCTCGCCATGCTCTGGAGCGGCCATGCGAAAGCGGCCGCCGAACTGCTCGTGCGTGAGGCCGAGCGAGCCGCTCCCGAGAACCCGCTCCAGGCCGCCGGCATGTTAGCGGACGCCGCGATGGCGAACGCGGCCACCGGCGATTGTCGCCGCGTCCTCGCTCTTGCGGAGCGTGCGGGGGCCTTGCTCGGCGATTCCGGCGATGCGCCGACGCGCGCCCACGTGCTCGCGGTGCTGAGCTGGGCCCTGACCCTGCGCGGCGAGGTGCATCGCGCCCGGCCCGTGCTGGACGAGGCCGGGCGCCTGGCGGCGGACATCGACCCCCTCTCGCCCACCGCCCAGTCGATGCTGATCGCCATCAACGCGCGCCTTCCGACGGGCGAGTTCGAGCGAACCCTCGCGGAGTGCCTGGGTATCTGCGAACGTGCCCGGGAGGCGGGCGCCCTCGGTGCGCTGCCGATCCCCTTGAACGTTGCGGCCGACGCGGCTTACCGCGTGGGCAACTGGGACCTCACCGACGCCGCAACCCGCGAAGGATTTCTGGCGGCTGAAGAGAGCGGGCAGCTGAACTGGATGGCGTTCGCCCTGATCATCCGCGCTCGCCTGGCCGCCGCCCGGGGCGATGAGCAGACGAGCAAGCAGACCTCGCTCCGGTCGCTGAGCATCGCCGAATCGCGGGGCCTCGCCAGTGGGCTCATGTTCGCACGCGCCGCGCTCGGGTTCCTCGAACTCGGGCTCGAGCGCATCGACGAGGCGGTCGGGGAGCTGGAGGCCGCCGAACGCCTCGCGGCCGAAACCGGGCTCGAGGAGCCGACCCTCATCCCTTGGGCGCCCGACCTGGTGGAGGCCTACATTCGGGTGGGCCGGCCGGACGACGCCACCCGGGTCCTGAGGACCCTGGCACGGCAGGCCGCGTCGAGCAGCACAGCCGTGGCCAACGCCGCCCTGGCGCGCTGCCGGGGAATGGTCGAGGACGACTTCGACGCGGCGTTTGCCGAGGCTCTCGTGCTCGATGATCGCCGCCCCATGCCGTTCGAGCGGGCCCGAACGCTGCTGGCATACGGGCGCCGGCTGCATCGTTCTCGCCGGCGCGCCGAGGCGCGGGAGCGCTTGCGAGAGGCCCTCGCCGGGTTCGAGCGTCTCGGAGCGGCCCCCTGGGCGGCCCAGGCCGCCCACGAGTTACGGGCGGCCGGCGGACGTCGTAGCCGGGCGCACGACGACATGCTCACCTCCCAAGAGCGACGCGTCGCGGCCGCGGTCGCCCGGGGAGCCACCAACCGGGAGGTCGCCGCCGAGTTGTTCCTGGCCCCCAAGACGGTGGAGTTCCACCTCCAGCACATCTATCGCAAGCTCGGCGTCCGCTCCCGGGCTCAACTGGCGGCCAAGCTCGCGCGCCAGTCGGCAGCCGAGCCGTCGGTGGGCTCGACGCCCTAGAGGGCCGCGGTCCTGCTCACCTTGCTCTCTTTCGGCTTTGCCTGGCTCCGTGCGCGCTCATGCGGTCGAGTCTTACCGGGGCCCCCTCAAACGCCAGGTAGGAATCACCCCTGACCAGGTACTCTGGCCCGCACCGGGGGCGGCTTACAACGCAGGGGTCGGCGGTTCGAAACCGTCACCGCCCACCATCAGCATCCGGTGGCGCCAAGGAAGCAAGGCCACTGGTCGATGACCAGATCTATCCACCACCACGCGATGAGACCGCGAATGCAACTCTGACCGCAAGAGAAATGCGGTTGGCGCTCGCTATGTCCTCGTTCGCATCGTGCGCGCGAGGGGCGTCAGCACGAAGATGAAAACCCCGGCACATACGCACATTACGACGAACGACAGGATCGAGAAATGTGACCAGGGCTCGTCCGACGCAGTTATCCATTCGAGAGTTATCAATGGAAGCACAAGGAGAAAATCGATGATCGCCGCGAGACCGAGTCGACTACGGGCAAGTTTCGTGCGAATCCTCTCCCTGAGTATCCCTAGTGACGTTTCGGCGAAGGCCCAGAGCAATCACGCGGCGTCGCCACCCTTCGAGTCTGTGCGCAGCGGTCGGTCCCGTTCGCGGTGCACTCGGGTGAAGCTGTCGAACGCGATGGCGATTTCTACGGCCCGGCGTCAACCGGGCGCATCACGACGGAGTGCCGAACTTGTGCTGACCGCGAAGAGGCAGCGAGCCGCGGCGTCGAGATCGATGTCAGACAGTACGTAGCCTACGACTGTGACTTCCTACCGTTGCTTTGCCGGGTTCCTAGTGATCCTGCGAGTTCCTGACGCCGCCCGCCTACGAATACCTCGACTGAGTAACGCACTCACGATCCTTAGCGAGCGGTCCAGCCGAGATCCATGGTCACGGCTGCGCCTGTGAAGGCATCGCCTCCGGGCCCGAGCAGAAACGAAACAACATTCGCGACCTCCTCCGGCTCGATCAGGCGCTTGACCGCGTGGGCGGCGAGGATCACCTCCTCGAGCACGCGCCCCTCGGGCATGTCGTGAGCTTCCGCCTGTGAGGCGATCTGGCTCTCGACCAGGGGAGTGCGCACGAAGGCCGGACATAGCGCGGCGGTGCGGATGCCGTCGGACGCGCCCTCCAGCGCCAGGGTCTTGATCAGGCCCATAACGCCGTGCTTCGCCGATACGTAGCCGCTCTTGAAGGGAGACCCCACGAGGGAGTGGACCGAGGCGATCGCCAGGAAACGGCCTCCCTCGCTCTTCTTGAGCTCGTCCCATGCGTACTTGGCGAGAAGGAACGGACTCGTCAGTAGGACGGCGATGAGCGCATCCCACTTGTCCTCATCGAACTCCGCGACCGGCGACACATGCTGGAAGCCCGCGTTGGCGACAACCGCGTCGATGCCTCCGAAGCGACGAACGGCCTCGTCGACCGCGCTGCGGTTGCCCTCGCGAGTGGCGAGGTCGGTCTTGTGCGGATCACCGGGGCCATCACCTTCGGGTTCGAGGTCGACGGCCAGCACCCGCCAGCCGTCATCGGTGAGCCGCTGTGCGACGGCGCGACCGATCCCGCTCGCGCTCCCGGTGACGATCGCGCTAGGCATGACTCAAGTCCGTAGCTCGGGGCCGGAGTGCAAACCCTTGCCTAGATCAGGCCCACGAGGCTGGCGAAGACTATCAGGACGATCCATATCGTCATCGCCAGCAGCAGCCTGATCCACAGATGCTTGACCATCGTTATCCGCCGAACAGCGTGCTCAACTGGTCTTGCAGCAGGATGACGGAGAAGAATCCGAAGAACAACACCGACCACACCAGCGCACCCAACCTCACTCCGGCGATGCGAATGGGCGCCGGCATGGTCCTCCGATTGAGAATTATCAGCAGAACCGAGTAAACGAGCATCACGAGCCCGTTGAGCGACGATGCGATCACGAGAAGGATGAGAGGCTGGTCGATCGCGGCCAGCAGGATGAAGGCCCCAACGGCGATCTCGGTCCACACGATTGCGAAGTACAGCTTGCTCTCGCTCCAGCGCTCGTTCTCGGCCAGCCAGTTGATCTTGAGGATGTCGGCGATCACTCTCCCCACGTGATCGAGCACCCCGAGGTTCGTGGAGAAGAGCACTACACCTCCCGTGATCCAGAAGAAGCTTCCGAACCACGGCGCGACGCTGTCCTTGAGCGCCTCTCCCTCGAACCTGATGAAATCGAAGCCCGTGCCGACTTCCTCGCCGAATACCGTCGACGCGGTCAGCACCGACAGCACGATGATGGAAATGGCGCCGAGCACGAAGAAGAAGATGAACTGCTCCTGGTTGGCCACTTTCCACCATCCCCGCCAGCGCCTCATGTTCTCCTCGTCGGAGGGGAACATCCACCCCAGGGATGGGACGGCTTCGGGCTGGCCGGTCAGCGGCGACTCGATCCTGGCGATGTGAGCGCCCATTCCCAGGCCCTTGTCGCGAAGCCAGTTGCTCTGTGCGAGATTCACTGATCCCCCCGCGCCCGCGAAGGCGAGGGCGCCGAGCATCAGGGCCGGGGTCAGGTCCGGGTGATCAGGTGTCTCGAACGCGAAGAGGTTGCCCCACGCCGCGGCTTCCGAGCCCATGAACAGAGCGAGAATGAGAAACACGAAGATGGTTCCCACCATGACCATCTGGAACTTCTCGACCGCCTGGTACACGACGGGCGAGGCCGTCAGCGCTATGCCGATGGCCACCAGCCCGAGGACGGTGACCGTGTTGACGGTGCCCGACTCCCAGTTGAAGAGAAACCCCAGCGAGGTCGAGGCCCCCGTGGCCCATCCCGGCCACACCCAGGCCCCTGCGGTGAAGATGATGAACAACCACGACCAGTGCTTCCACAAACGGGTGAACCCGGTCACGGCCGTTTCCCCCGTGGCGAGCGTGTACCGCTCGATCTCCATGTTTATGAAGTACTGAGTGAGAATGCCTATCGCAGCGATCCACAAGATGCCGGTTCCCACCCTGGAGGCGATGAAAGGCCACAGGACGAACTCTCCGGACCCAATGGAGACGGCGAGAAGCACCACACTCGGCCCAATTATCTTGCGGAGCGGTAGGGGTTCGGGGAGGTCCCGATAGCCAACGCCGGGTAAGTGCTTGGAGGGTAGTTCCTTGGCCAGCGCTTCGCTGGGTCCGCTTACTGCAGACATGGTTCCCCCTTTGTCTGTTCCACCGGTGCGTCTAACTCGGTTCGTTTCCATCCCTTGGTGACTCAAACCGAGCAATAAGAAAGGTACCTGTCGCACGGACGAGGAGCAAGCCACACGATATAAGGGTCGGACGACTTAGACGTCCATGACATCATGCGGCGCATCAAGGAGCCTCCCCCTGTGGCGACATTCGTACTCATCCATGGAGCGTTCGACAGTGCTTGGTACTGGCATCTTGTGGAGCCCGAGCTTCGTGATCGCGGCCGCGATGTCGTAGCAATGGACCTCCCAGGCGAAGACGACTCAGCTGGATTGGTGGAGTACGCCGACACGGTGGTCGATGCCATCGGAGACCGCAGGGATCTCGTCTTGGTGGCGCCATTGCCGCGTTCCTCCATGACGTTCCGCCGGATCTTGCGGCAGAGGCGTTGAAGATGGCGCGGGCCAGTCCGCAACGCCGGGGGAGTGGCCATGGCCGCTGGAAGCCTGGCCGGACGTACCAACGAGGTTCTTGCTTTGTCGCGACGATCGCTTCTTTCCCGCCCATTGGCTGCGCCGAGTGGTGAAGGAACGCTTGGGACTCACTCCCGATGAGATCGACGGGAGTCACAGCGTTGCCCTTAGTCGCCCCAAGGAACTCGCGGATCGGCTGGGCCTACCTAACTGAGCGATAAAGAGCCGCCAGATCATTCTCGGACAGCTCGATCAGAGCGGCGCCAACATTGTCGCGTAGGTGCTCGGGCGAGCCGGTGCCGGGGATTGGCAGCATCACCGGCGATCGGTAGAGCAGCCAGGCGAGCGCGATCTGGGACTGTGTCGCTCCGTGACCAGCAGCGACGCCGGCCAGCGCGCTGGACGAGCCGAGAAGGTTGCCCATGGCGATCGGAGCCCAGGGGAGGAATCCGACGCCGTTCGCCTCGCACTCGCTTAGGACATCGTCGGCTGCATGCTCGGCGAGGTTGAAGCGGTTCTGGACCGTGACGATGTCGACCAGTTGCCGGGCACGGCGCAGCTCGTCGACGGATACCTCTGAGACGCCCACGAAGCGGATCTTCCCCTCGTCGCGCAGCTCGCGGATCGCGCCGAACTGTTCCTCGAGTGGTATCTCGGGATCGATCCGGTGCAGCTGCCAGAGGTCGATCGTGTCGAGGCGAAGTCGTCGCAGGCTGTCCTCGCAGTCGGCGCGCAGACGCTCGGGGCGCCCATCAGGGTGACCACCGCGGCCCAGCCCGCCCTTGGTGGCGATCACCAGTCCCTCGGGGTAGGGATGCAGCGCCTCGGCGATCAGTTCTTCGGAGCGGCCGTAGGCATGCGCGGTGTCGATCAAGTCGACCCCCAGCCGAACGGCCTCGCGCAGCACGTCGTGGGCCGCGCTCGGCCGGGGCTCGCCCCGCACGCCGGGAAGCCGCATGGCTCCGAACCCGAGCCGGTGGACGCTCAGCTCGCCACCGATCGCGAAGGTGCCAGACGCGTGCACGGGCGAAGATCTCTCTGGGCGAACAGTCATCCGAGCGACGCTACGACCTCAAGTGGGCTTTAAGTCAAGTGATGGGCTCGGGGAGTTCTCGGGTCCGAGTCGGTTCAGCCGGGCTGTGGGACTTCCGCGTCGGCCACCTCGAGGGTGTCCGAGGGAGCGTTCTGACGTCTGGAGAGCGCGAGGAAGGGCAGAGCCAGGGCCGAGATCCCTGCTCCGATCAGATAGGACGGCGCGTAGCCCCACATGTCGGCGGCCCGGCCGAGCACCGGCTGGGCCCAGACGCCACCGCTGGATTCCATCAACGAGTCGAACGAGAGGATCGTCGCCCGCTGCCGCGAGGGGATCAGGCCGTTGAGATAGCTCTGGCGAATCGGCATCGAGGCCGCGAACAGCAGCCCCCAGACGACGATGAGCCCGATCACCGCCCAGAAGTTCTCGACGATCCCGATGAGGCCGAGCGTTATCACGCCAAGTCCCGTCGTCGCGATCAGCGCCGAGGTACGGCGGCGAAAGAGCCGGCGGATCCGGGGCGCCGCCAGGCCCCCGACGATCTGCGCGCCGGCGACGATAGCCGCCACTAGGCCGGCGATCTGGTAAGCCTGCGGATCGCCGTAGAGCTCCAGCAAGTACGGCTGCAGCGCGTAGAAGCCGTAGATGCCGACGCCGCCGGTGAACAGCGCCTCGACCATCAGCCATTTGACCGCGGGTACGCGCCAGCCGTATTCGATCGAGGCGGACGCGACCTTGCGCATCTCGGCCAGCGGCCGACCGCCCTTCTCGGGGGTGAACCCGATGTCGTGCATCAGCCTGTATGCGACCACGAACATCACGAACAGGACGAGGCCTCGAAGCACGAAGGGGACGCCCAAATTCGTCTGCTGTGCGATGAACCCTCCGGCGACGGAGCCGGTGAGCATCGCTGCTCCGGCCACGACCTGGCCGCGCCCGAACACCGCCTCCATCTCTCCCGTGAACCCCGTCGCTGTGAGGGCATCGACCAGCCAGGCTTCGACCGCGCCGGAGAAGAACGTGAACCCGAGACCGATCAGAATCGACACCACCGCCCACTGCCAGAACGGCGCCTCGATCTGCCACAGCAACACGTAGAGGAGCGTCGATGCGGCGAGCGTCACGGTGCCGAAGAGATACGAGATGCGGCGGCCGGCGGTGTCGGCGACGATTCCCGTCGGCACCTCGAATAGCACCATTCCACCCGTGAAGAAGGCGTTGGCAGCGAACGCCTCCAGGTTCGAGAGCCCGGCGTCGAGCAAGAAGATCGTGTTGATCCCCCAGATGAGGGACGCCGCCAGCGTGTTCCCGAGCAGGAGTAATAGATACGTGCGCTGGATGGAGCGGGGCGTCTGGGCGGGCTGAACCAGGCCACTCGGGGGCGGCGAGCTACTCATGGCGCCTCAGCGGGCTCGCCCCTCTCGGAGCACGGCGACCGATTTCTCGATGCGCCGTCGACCGGTCGGACACTCTCGGACCCTGAGGTGTCGTCTCACGCGCCCCTCAGGGTCCGAGAATGGTCTCAGGCCACTCAGAGCCCTCGGATCGAACATTGCTGTATCGACAAATCTCAAGCAGCTCGTATTCCCGCTCTCTTCGACGAGGTGCTCTCCGCTCCTCAGAACAGTCGGATTGCGTCGGGCTCACTTACTGGGACCGGTGAGCTCACCAAAACTCATCGGTGGTCCGTCGCGTAGCGGACGGGTCTGAGAGAGCTGCCGCCGCTACAGTGGTTATCCCTTTCAAAAGGAAGAGAGCCGTGAAGCTCAACGATCAAAGCGTCGTCGTCGACGCTCCGCGCGAAATCTGTTTCGAAGTGGTTGCAGCCGCGGGCCGGCGCCTCGAGGAACGCTCCATAGCGGAGTGGGTCGTGGAGTTCAAGACTTCTGCCGGCAGTCGCGAATTTCGAACCATCGAGCTCCTCACTCTCGAGCGGCCGATCGCCATCCATTACCGCTGGCTGCAAGGCCCGCTGCCGGAGGTGCACGAGACGATCCGGTTCGCCTCGCTTGGCGACCACAAGACCCGGCTGGCCTACACGGGAAGGTTCTCGGTTGGGAGGGGTTTGCTCGGCTGGGTGATCGGGCGCCTGCGCGTCAAGCGCCGCTTCGATCGCCTCGTGCTCGAGCACCTCCAGCAGGCCAAGGAAGTTGCGGAAAGACGGGCTACGAGGACGAGGGTCCACCTCGCTCGACGGAAGGAGAGCTTGGATGAGTCGTCACGACGTGATCGTCATCGGCATGGGGGTCGGCGGTGAGGAGGTCGCCGGCCGGCTCGCCGAGGAAGGCCGGGACGTGCTGGCGATCGAGCGCAAGCTCGTGGGCGGGGAGTGTCCCTACTGGGGCTGCATCCCGTCCAAGGTCATGGTGCGAGCCGCCGACTCCCTCGCCGAAGCCGCCCGGGTAACGGGCTTGGCCGGCGACGCGCGCATCTCGCCCGACTGGAGCCCGGTGGCGCAGCGGGTCCGCGGGGTCACCGCCGACTGGAACGACGAGGCCGCCGTCGAGCGCCACGTGGGCAAAGGCGAGACCTTCCTCCGGGGGCAGGCTCGGATCGTCGGCCCCGGAAGGGTCGAGGTCGACGGGACGGCTCACAGCGCCGACCGGGGCATCGTGATCGCGACGGGGACGGAGCCGGCGATTCCCCCGATCGAGGGCATCGACGAGGTCGACTCATGGACCAATCGCGACGCCATCGAAGCCAAGGAGGTACCCCGCTCCATCGTGATCTTGGGAGCGGGCCCGATCGGGTTGGAGCTGGGTCAGGTGTTCAGGCGCTTCGGCTCCGAGGTGACCTTCGTCGAGTTGTTCGAGCACGCCCTCGCCTACGACGAACCGGAGATCGGGGCGGCGATGGCCGACGTCTTACGCGCCGAAGGCATCGCGCTGCATACCGGCGTCAGCGCGCAGCGGGTCGAGGCGACGACCGGCGGGGTCGCGGTCGAGCTCAGCGACGGACGCAGCCTTACGGCCGAGCGGATTCTGGTCGCGACCGGGCGGCGAGCGAACCTAGCCGGTCTCGGGCTCGAGAACGTCGGCTTGGATCCCGATGCCAGATCCCTCGAAGTCGACGGCCACATGCGCGCCGGCGATGGGCGGTGGGGGGTCGGCGACGTCACCGGGAAGGGACAGTTCACTCACGTAGCCGTGTACCAGGGCCGCATCGCGGCGGCCGACATCCTCGGCCGGGACCACGCCCCGGCCGACTACCGAGCGGTACCGCGTGTGACGTTCACGGATCCGGAGGTGGCGTCCGTCGGACCGACCGCCCAGAGAGCGCACGAGCAGGGCGTCAACCTCCGAGTGGGCCTCGCGGAGACGAAGTCGTCCGCGCGCGGATGGATCCACGGTCCCGGCGCGGAGCACGGGGTTATCAAGCTGGTGGCGGATGCTGATCGCGACGTTCTCGTCGGCGGCTCGGCGATGGGTCCCGCCGCCGGCGAAATCGTGGGCTTCCTGACCCTCGCCATCAAGGAACGGATCCCGATCGGGCGGCTGCGCGACCTCATCTATCCGTACCCGACCTTCGTGCGAGGTGTAGAGGATGCGCTGCGACAGCTAGGTGGCTGATATCGGTGCCATCACGACCGCCCCCTTGCGTCCGTTAGGACGATGAGGCAGATCGGTGCTCGGAAAGGGTCATGAACGTCACGCCGGCCGAGCGTGCTTCTGGCCGTTGGAGTCGCCGGCGGCCCGGATCAGCACAAGCAATAGGAGCCCGGCTGATTGATTGCGCCCGAGGTCGTGGCAGGATGAGGTGATGGCTGTGATCGACACCCTCGGACGGCCGCTGCGCGATCTGCGTATATCGGTGACCGACCGCTGCAACTTTCGTTGCGTCTATTGCATGCCCAAAGAGGTGTTCGGGCGCGACTATCAGTTCCTCGAACGCGCCGAGCTTCTGACTTTCGAAGAGATCGAGCGTGTCGTACGCATCTTCGTGGAGCTCGGGGTGAACAAGATCCGGCTCACAGGAGGAGAGCCTCTCGTGCGCCGCGAGATCGAGAGGCTCATCGAGATGCTGGCCGCCATTGACGGCCTCGATCTGGCTCTGACGACCAACGGATCGATGCTGACTACACGTGCGCGCGCGCTGGCGGATGCCGGCTTGAGGCGAGTCACGGTGAGTCTCGATTCGCTCGACGACGACGTCTTCAAGGCGATGAACGACGTCGAGTTTCCGGTGGAGCGGGTCCTTAGGGGCATCGAGGCGGCCGCGGCCGCCGGCCTCGGTCCCGTCAAGATCACCATGGTGCTGAAACGCGGGATGAACGAGGACAGCGTCCTTCCGATGGGCCGGTACTTCCACGGCACAGGTCACATC
>JBOGWX010000022.1:0-30671 GCA_050694055.1 Actinomycetota bacterium | reverse complement strand
ATCCGGCGCGCTTACGGGTTCCATTCCGCTGAGGCCGCGATCGCGCTCGTGATGCTCGCGTGCGGGCCTGTCGAGTTGCGTCTACCTCACGAAATGGCCGCGGTTTGACCTACATCGATGTCAGGAGAGCCAGAAATACCTGCTCATTGAACATCTTCGACAAGAAGGCCCGAGACGAGTGCGTGTTCTGCGGATCGCCTGGGAGGACCCGTCCCCTGCGTTCCGCCAACCGGCCGACGAGAGACACTCGCGTCCGGATCAGGAACTCACCCACGCGGTCGCCATCGACTGGTCAATTGCCCGGTTGGCGAGCAGGTCGGGCTCGGGGTTCAGCCTTCGCGGAACGCGCGTCAGCGACCATCTCGGGAATTGGTCCAGTAGCTGACGCACCTGCTCGACAAGGGGGCGCAGGTGATCGGCCCTGACCCGGTAGCCCTTCAGGAGATGGCCGGCGATCAGCGGCGAGTCGACGAACACGTTGACCTCATCTATTCCCCTGTCCAGCGACAGCTCGAGGCCTTCGATGAGCGCGGTGTAATCGGCGACGGTGTTGGTCGTCACGCCGATGCTCCGACCGACCTCACCCAGAACCTCGCCCGAGTCCGAACGCAGCACCGCGCCTACTCCTGCGGGTCCGGAGGGATCACCGAGCTGATGATGGGCAACCCCACCGGTGTGCAGGGTCGCCCTCACCGATTCCTGCGGCAGGATCAGACCCAGGCCGATGGCGATGATCAATACCCCAAAGCCCCAAGTCGCGAGCTTCACTCCGATCGAGATCAGAAGAAGCGCCACCAGGAAGACGGGGACGGTCACAATTACCCGGCTTGCAAGTCTCATGCCGCTCCCTTCGTCTGTCTTTCACCCTCCGGATCTCCGTCCCTTGCGAGACGAAGTTCCCCGGTCTTGGTCGGCCGCGGGCCTAGGAAATGCAGTGCGAGAGACGCAGTAGCGGCCAGCAACACGAGGTTCTTCACCACGTACTCGCCCTCCACGCTCAACAGCAGAGGGTTGCCGTCCACGAAGGCAACGTCGGGCCTCAGCAACAGCACCAGAAACGTGCCCGAGAGGTGAAGCGCGACCGCGCCCAGGAAGATCGGCATGCGGCGACCGAGCAGGAGCCCGGCCCCCAGCACGACCTCCAACGCGCCCATTAGCGGTACCGACACGCCGGGATCTACGAACGGTGTGAGCGCGGCGACCAACGACGCCGGCAAGGTCGGTTCGTCGGCGAGCTTCAGTCCGCCGAACCAAATGAAGGTGATGCCCAAAGAGATCCGCAGCATCAGTGGAGCGGCTACACGGAGCAATTCGTTAAGCCGCTCGCCCGGCCTCGGTCTGGGCCTCTTCCTTCGCTCGGGCGGGGTTCGCAGCAGCATCACTTGGTCACCTCGATCGTTCCCGTCATGTTCGGGTGAAGGGTGCAGACGTAGTCATAGGTGCCCGGTTCGTCGAATCGATGACTGAAGGTCCCCTCAGACATGACCTCGCTTTGGAACTCGTCTCCCGAAACGTCGTGCGTAACGGCGCCGTCGTTCCACGTCCAGGTGACCGAGTTGCCGAGCTCGACGGTGAGCGTTTCGGGCTCGAAGGCCAAGTCCTCGATTACTACCGATGGCCCTGCGGTCTCGGCCGTAGTTGCAGGTTCCGACGCGTCGCCGGTTCCACACGCGCTGAGCACGAACGCAACGAGCCCGATGAAGGCGGTCAGAATGAAACGCCACTGAATCGGAAAACCGCCTCTCTTCATCAACTTGATCCGGTTCTCAAAGGCCATGAGGGGTTACCTCCTCGGTCGGGGTTCAATGTCACGAAGGGTTTCGGTCCTTCAACCCTTGAGACACCGGACGCGCCCGTTTGTGACACCGGAAAGAATCTCGGGACGGGTGTCACAGAGCGGCGCCTCGTCTTGTCTCAATGGGTGAAGATGAAGACCAACAGCGCCCCACAGACAAAGAGGAAAGCCGTGTACGAAGACCTCCGGCCGCTGCTGTTTTCCATCGCGTACCGCATGGTGGGCAGCGCGAGCGAAGCCGAAGACATCGTCCAAGAGGCGTTCCTCCGCTTCCACCGTGAATCCAGCGAGGGGACGGAGATCGAGTCGCCCAAGGCGTGGCTATCAACCGTCACCACGCGCCTCGCCATCAATCATGTGAGGTCTGCGCGCGTGCGCCGAGAGAGCTACGTCGGCACGTGGCTACCCGAGCCTCTGATCACCGACACGGAGTCGGAGGGTGCCCGGAACGCAGAAACGGCGGACTCCTTATCGCTCGCCTTTCTCGTCTTGCTCGAGAGCCTCGGCCCGGTCGAGCGCGCCGTCTTTCTGCTGCGCGAGGTATTCGACTACGGCTACGACGAAATCGCCGACATAGTCGGGAGGAGCGAGGACAACTGCCGTCAGATCGCGGTACGAGCCCGGCGGCAGGTCGAGACAAAGAAGCCTCGTTTCGAGGCCTCTCGCAGAAAGCGTGAAGAGCTGGCGCGGCGCTTCTTCGGCGCGGTGCTGGAGGGCGACACCGAAGGGCTGATCGGTCTCCTCGCCGCCGACGTCGTCGCCTACGGCGATGGTGGCGGCAAGGTCCCCGCTTCGCCCCGCCCCGTGTTCGGACGCGAGAAGGTCGCGCGCCTGCTCCTGAGAGGACGGCCGCCCGCCTACACCAGCCTGCACCACGTGGAGGTCAACGGTCAGCCGGGGGCGCTGTTGCTGGATGCCGACGGGCACCCCGTGGCCGTCATCTCGGTCGACATCGTCGACGGCCTCGTGCAGACGTTGCGAGCGGTTGCCAATCCCGACAAGCTGCGCTATCTCGATCCCGATCCGCAACCACCGTCCGACTAGGACTCGGCTGCCGGCAGCGACTTTTTAGAGGACTTCGATCCGCAACGAGGGCCGACCCGGCCCTTGCATCGTATGCGAACATATGTTCGATGAGGCATCTCGCTTGCATCCTGCATGCCGACGTGGACGCGTTCTACGCCTCGGTCGAGCAGCGCGACGACCCCCGCCTGCGGGGGCGGCCCGTCATCGTCGGAGCGGGTGTCGTGCTGGCGGCGAGCTACGAGGCCAAGGCCCATGGCGTCCAAACGGCGATGTCGGGTTCCCGGGCCCTTCGGCTGTGCCCCGATGCTGTGGTCCTCTCGCCCCGGATGTCCGCCTACTCCGAGGCGAGCAAAGCGTTGTTCGAGGTCTTTCACCAGACGTCGGCGCTGGTCGAGGGCCTGTCGATCGACGAAGCCTTCCTCGACGTGGGAGGGTTGTGGCGACAAGCGGGGTCGCCGAAGGAGATCGCAGTACGACTGCGGCGCGAAGTGCTCGAGCGGGTCGGTCTGCCCATCTCGGTCGGTGTAGCAAGGACCAAGTTCCTCGCGAAGGTGGCGAGCGGAGTGGCAAAGCCCGACGGGCTGTGCGTCGTGCCCCCCGATCGCGAGCTGGCCTTCCTCCACCCGCTTCCCGTCGAACAGCTTTGGGGCGTGGGGGCGGTCACCTCTGGCAAGCTTCGTCGCGAGAGGATCACGACCGTTGCCCAGGTGGCCCATCTCGGCGAGAGGACGCTGGTTCGGATGCTTGGGGTGGCCGCCGGTCGCCACCTTCATGCCCTCGCACACAACCGCGATCCACGCCCCGTCCAGGTCGGCCGCCGGCGAGGCTCGATGGGGGCACAGCGATCGATCGGCCGAGCACCGAAGTCGGCCGCCTCGGTTGATACCGTTCTCGTTGGACTCGTCGATCGTCTCACTCGCCGGTTGCGGTCCGCGCACCGAGTGTGTCGCACGGTGGTGCTTCGGTTGCGATTCGACGATCTCTCGCGGGCGACACGGTCGCGCACTTTGTCCGCGGCAACCGCACAGACCGAGACGATCCTCGGCGCGGCGAGGGCGTTGATGAGGGAGGCCACTCCCCTGATCCGGAGTCAGGGCCTCACGCTCGTGGGAGTGTCGCTCACCAACCTCAGCAACGACCGTGCCATCCAGCTCGTGCTGCCGTTCGATCGCCACAACCTGGACGCACTCGACGCGGCACTCGACAGTCTGCGCGACCGATTCGGAACGGCTGCAATCACCCGGGCCGTGCTCCTGGGACGAAACCAGGGCTTCGAGGTGCCCCATCTTCCCGACTGAGCGTGTTCCGCGCCGGTCAGTTCAGCGGGGCTGGCCCGTTTCGCCCGAATCGAGAAATGCAACAAAGCCTTCAAGTTCGGCACCGAATGTCGGGCTTCTCCATTGGGCAGGTCGGTAGTGAAGGTCAGCGCGGCGCGGCGCACACCTCGGCGGCGTCGACGATATCGTAGCGGTAGCCCTGCTCGGCGAGAAAGAGCTGACGGTGTAGCGCAAACTCCTGATCGCGTGTCTCGCGTACTACGACCGCGTAGAAGTGCGCCTCGCCTCCGCCGGGCTTGGGACGAAGAATGCGGCCGAGACGCTGCGCCTCCTCCTGGCGTGATCCGAAGGCGCCGGAAATCTGGATTGCGACGTTGGCCTCCGGGAGATCGATCGAGAAGTTGGCTACCTTGGAGACCACCAGCACCGGCAAGGATCCCTCTCTGAAGCTTTGGTACAGGCGTTCGCGCACGGGGGTCGGGGTGCTTCCCGTGATGAGCGGCGCGCCCAGCCGCTGTGCCACGGCCTCGAGCTGCGTTAGGTACTGACCGATCACCAGGACTCTGTCGTCGGAATGCCGAGCGAGTAGCGCGTCGAGAATCTCGAGCTTGACGTCGCTGGTGGCAGCGACACGGTAGCGATCTTGCGGTTCGGCCCCCGCATACTCGAGCCGCTCTTCCTCAGTGAGGGTGGCACGCACCTCCGTGCAGGTCGCCGGCGCGATCCACCCCTGGGTCTCGAGGTCGCGCCAGGGAGCGTCGTAGCGCTTCGGTCCGATCAAGGAGAACACATCGTCTTCCCGATTGTCCTCGCGCACCAGCGTCGCGGTGAGCCCGAGTCGGCGCGTCGACTGGATCTCGGCCGTCATTCGGAACACCGGAGCGGGCAGAAGGTGGACCTCGTCGTAGATCACGAGCCCCCAATCGAATTCGCTGAACAAACCCAGGTGCGGGTAGCTTCCGTTACGGCGGCGCGTCATGACCTGGTAGGTGGCGAGAGTGACCGGACGAATCTCCTTTGATTCTCCCGAGTATTCGCCGATCTCGTCGTCTGCCAAGCTGGTCTTGTCGAGTAGCTCGCGCCGCCACTGTCGCGCCGCCACGATGCTCGTCACCAGGATGAGCGTGTGCGTCCGCGCTCTCGTCATCACGCCCATCCCCACGACCGTCTTGCCCGCGCCGCAGGGCAAGACCACGACGCCGCTCCCGCCCTCGGGCGCGCCGGCAGCCCAGAAGCCATCGATGGCGCGCCGTTGAAAGGAACGCAACGAGAAGTCGGGGCCCGTCCTCATCTTCTCTCTAAAGGAGAGCTCGAGTGCGGCGCCCTCGACGTAGCCGGCGAGATCCTCGACCGGCCACCCGATCTTGATCAGCGCTTGCTTCAGCCGCCCGCGCGCTCCGGGCGGGACCTCGACTTGGTCGGAAGCCATTCGTCGCCCGAGAAGCGGCGCCACGGACTTGGCCCGCGACACCTCGGCCAGAATCGCGGGTTCCTCGGTGATCAGCCTTATTCCACTCTCGCTTCGAATGATCTTCAGGCGCCCGTAGCGGGCCACCTGGTCGTGAATCTCGGTGAGCAGCGCGCTGGGGACGGGGAAGCGGGAGAACTCGACGAGCGCCTCTTCCATTTCCTGTGCTTTCATCCCCGCGGCGCGCGCATTCCACAGCGACAGCGGTGTTATCCGGTAGGTGTGAACATGCTCGGGACTCTTCTCGAGCTCGGCGAAGCAAGCGAGCAGCGAACGACATGCGTCCGCTCTGGGATTGTCGACCTCGAGCAGCGCAGTGCGGTCCCCCTGCACGATGAGGGGACTATTCCTCTCCATAGACGGAGCTCCTCTCTCGGTCGCCGAGCCGAGCCCAGTCGATGCGAGCGATCTCGAAGTTCTTTGGGATCTGCTCGGACAGGGACCATCCGGAGAGCATCCTGCGGTTGACGACCACGGGCTCGACTTCATGAAGATTCGTTCGTTTCGAAGTGCGGTAGGCGAGCTCGACCACGAGACCGTCCCGCTCGGCGCGCCGCAGAAGCTGCAGGATGTCGGCGCGCGCGGTGAACACTCGCTCGTCCTCGGATGTGGGCGCGGGCTCAGTTCCACCCAGCAGCGCTACCGCAATCGAGCGCGCCTCTTCTGGGGATCGTGGTGGACGACCGCCAGGCTCCCCTCGCCTCACTATCGGATGCTGCCGAGCGGCCGACTCGACCCTCGCGCCGCCGTTCTCGGCCACCGGCATGTAGCCGGCCGTTCGCAGCGACTTGAGAAGAGCTTCGACGGTCGTTCCTGACACCACCGCGACGGTCGGGGCGAGGGTACGGGGATCGAGTTTCTGAATGCGCCGGTCGGCGAGCAGCTCTGCGAGGAGAGCGGGTTCGTCGGTCCGCACGTAGAGCCCTGCCTCGCCGACGGTGATGCGACCGTGACGCCGCGCAACGTCCTCGATGAGAAACCTCACCGTCTGGGGAACACCCTTGGGCGCAAAGCGCTCGAGCAGTGAGGTCATCTCTTCCCTGGTGGTACCGAGATCAAGCGCACGCCGGAGGGAGCTCTCGCTGATCCGGTAGACGCGCGCCGGTGACGAGGCCTCGAGATCCGTGAAGCGAGCGAGGCCACGGCCAAGCTCGGCCAGGGGGGGACCCGGCACAATCACGGTGAGGTCGGCCTGCACGGTGCACTCATCTACCGGAGGCGAGAAGGCCGCGGCCGCGCCCTCCCAGTCGTTCGTCCATCCGGGGCCGGACAGCGCGCTGCGGGCCGGCTCGAGAAGCGAGACCTCAAGGTCGGATTGAGCCACGCCCAGCCAGACGAGGCCCGCCACCACGCGCTCGGCAAGGATCGCGGCACAGGACTCGCAGTGAAACAGTTGAGGCCGCATCCAGCTCAAGCGGCGGCCGAGCGACGACAGCCCGACCGAAGCGCCTGGCGGGACGTCGGCAAGGGCGAGCAGCACCGCGGTGCGTAACTCGGAATGGTCGGCCAAGGGATTGGTCGACAGCGACACCAGCGCATCTTCGGATTCGCTCCACAGCAGCACCCGGCGCCAGGTATCGAACAGGCTCGCCCACTTGGCCGCAGGATCGCGGTGGGCCCACTCCAAGGCGGCGCCGGCCGCGGTCACGACCTCGCCCTCATGGCAGAGGAGCCCCTCCTCTACGGCAAGCGCGTAGATGAACTGCGTTAGGCGCTCGTCAATGCCGGTGCGTTTGGCCGCCTTACGCAACTCACGCACTCCCAGCCCGCCTGTCTTGAGACGGGGGGCCGGAGTGCTCGCCCACAGGTCGATCAGGGCATCGGTCTCGGCGACGATCTGCTCCGGCCCGCGCTCGGGGACGCCCGCAGCACCCGTCTGCTGCATGGGCGGGGGCTGAGGCTGCCACGCCGGAAACACCGTTCCGCCTCGAAGGGCGCACTCCACCTCTCCCCCGACCAGAACTCCGCCGGATGTCGACCATTGCGAGGGCGACTCCCACAGAACCAGGCCTCGACCCTTCAGCCACGCGAGCGGAGAACCGTTATCTCCTCCGAACGAGCGTCCGTAGGCGTAGTCCGCGTACTCTGCCAGCCCCGCCCGCTGCAACTCGTAGAATCCCGTGGCTCCGTCGCCGGCCCTGATCAGGGCAAGCGCATCGTGGACGCCTGTGGGGGCGTCTTCGAGAATCCCGGCCACCCGCTGCGGGTCGGACAGCACCTGCATGATGTCGCCGAGCATGTGGTCCTTGCGCGGGCGCCTCGCCCAGTCGATACCGAGATTGCGAGCGATTCCCGCGAGCTCGTCGACCGTGAGCGTCTCGAGCACGGGCCTGATCCGGCGCCCCGGTTCGGCGAAGTTCTCCACCACCTGCATCACACACGCCGGGACCCACAGCGCCCAGCCCTGAGGGCCTTTTAAAGGAAACGCCAGCGCACACCGGGCGAGGCCGCGCGCACCCGCGGCCAGATCGCGCTCGTCGACCCCTCCCGTCTGCCGGCGCAGGTCGGCCAGGGGAGCCTCCGGCCCGCACCAGACCGCCACGATCAGGAGCTGAAGCCGGAACTCATCGAGCGCGGCGATGGCCCGCCGCACGCCGTCGGGGCGGGCCAGGGTGCTCGCCAGCAGAGCGAGCTGAGGGTTCTGGCCCCCCGCGAAGCTCGTCTCGGGCCGATTCGTTAGAACTGCGGCGAGGTCGTCGGGCGGGAGGCCGCGCAGGGCCTGGGACAGGGTCATGTCCCCGCGAGTCTTTTGCGTTTTTGTCATTCACCCTGTGTAACAAGGACCAGCGTCAAAAAGCTGGCTTTGCGAGGCATTGGTGAACCAAAGATTTCGCGCTCCTCCTTGGTGCTAACTCGCCCGCCCAGTCCGTCGCTCGAAGTGAGCTGAGCACCGATTCGGTTGGCTACTTCTCGTCGCGCGCAACCAGCGCCGCCCGACCCAGCCCTCGAGGCGGAGGCCCACATCCCGGAGCGCGTCTTCCGTGTGGCGGTCATCGAGCAGCCGAGCGGTAAACGAGTGCGTCCACCGTCGCTCATCGAGCTCGTAGTCCACGTCCGCGGAGATCAGGTCGCCGTCCCGCACGACGCCTCGAAGGGTCACGGCCAGGGGTCCTCTCCTGACGCTGCCCTCCTTCCAGGCCGAGGAATCGGGATCCAGCCGTTCGATCACGACTACGCCTCCGGGGCCGACATGCCGCCGGCACGCGAGCAGAACCGCGCGTCGCTGTTCGGGGTCGGGCGTGTTGATGAGGTTGCTCGCCAGCACCACCGCAGGAAAGACCCTTCCGAGGTCGAGAGACTCAATGTCGGCAAGGATCGTCTCGGCCCCCCGCACGCGCGCGAGCATCTCGGGAGACTGGTCCACGGCCACAACTGGATGTCCCAGCGCGACGAGCTCGTGGGTAATCCGCCCTGCGCCACAGCCCAGCTCCAGGATCTCGCTCTCCTGCGGTACAAGGGAGTGAATCAGCTCGGCCTCCCCCAGCGACGGCATCTGCGCGTAGAGCTCTACGGGACTGCCGTCGGGAGCCAAGGGCTCAGCCGGCATCGGTCGGCTCACTCCCGGACCTCCTCAGCCGGCCCCGGCAACACATCACGGAACGCTCCCATAGTGCGGCCGGAGTCGTGCCACGTGCTACGACAGCGCGCCGACATCCAGACGGAGACGAGGAGCCGCTTCCGGAAAACGACTCCTCGTCAATTCGGATCAGTCGGCGATCACGGCTCCATAGATGTTCTGGTTGAGCCCTCCGGCATTGGGACAGGTGTCCGGCCCGAAGGACCCGTCCGGGTTCGGAGCCCTGCACTGCAAGACATCGAACCCGTCCGTCCCGTCCCCGTCGGGATAACGCGGGTCGTCGCCGGGAACGGTGTCACGCTGATCGGTCCAGGTCAGGAGCACGGTGTCGCCGGATGCCGAGACGTAGTTGTAATCGCCGAAGAACGGCACGTCGCGATTGCCGAACTGCTCGTACTGGGGCATCGTCGACTCGGTCGACACCATCTCGACCGCCCACGAGTCACCATCATCGTTCGAGGTTGCGTAGAACGAATCCAGTCCGGTCGACTCTGTGGAGACGCTGCCCGGAGGGTTGTCCGGCACCCAGATGTTCGACACGGGAACCGTGCGGAAGTCGCCGCCATCCGGGCCCGAGGATGCGTCGTTCCGGCTGTCCTGCCAGACCGCGTGGAGCGAGCCCGAGTTCGCATCGATATCGGCGAAATACTGATGTCCCTTCGGCTGTGCATCGATTCGCTCGGGATCGGACCAGGTAGCACCGCCGTTGTTCGTCTTGATGAAGTAGACCGCGCCCTGACTACCGATCCCGGACTCGATCGTCCCGTAGGTACTGCCGGTGGGCGTTTCCGTTCCCGGAACGCTCCCGTCGTAGACGACGTACACCGAGTCCTCGTCTCCGGCCGCCGTTGGATCCGCGGTTATCCGAATCTGGCTCGCCTGACGGTGAAACACGTAGCCGGAGTCACAGACGAACGGCCCGTCGCCGCAGTCGCGCGCCGGTATCTGAGGCTCGGGCGAAGCACATGCTCCCGGGGTCAGGTCGGCGTTGCGGCAGGCGTCGAAGCGTGCCCGCCCTGCAGCCTCGGGGTTGGAGAACTCGTCGCCGACATCCCATGCAGTGAACTCGGCCGCAATCCGTGGGTTGGTGAACGACTTACCACCATTGGTCGATTTCACGTAGACGACTGCGTTGTCCTGAGCCCTGGCCCCCTCCCCGGTGCTCTCGAACTGGCGCCACCCGACGTACACGTCGCCGCTCTTCGTCGCCGCGATGTCGCAGAACTGACTGCCGACAACGTTGCGCGATATCCGCTTGATCGAGAAGGAGCGACCGTCGTCGGTCGAGCGAGCGAAGAAGATCGAGTTGCTGTTGGTGTTGGCGTTGAAGCGCGCCCAGCACATGTAGACGTTGCCCTCGTGTGGGCTATCGGCGCCGCGGTCGACACCGAGCTGAACCTTGTCCTCGAAGTTGCCCAGGAACAACGGGCTCGAGGCGCCGCGCGACACGAGCGTCGTGAACTCGTAGTCCGGTGTCGCTCCCGCGCTCCAGTCGTAGCGCGCGAGCCAGATCGACCCATTGGCCGGCTGCGTTCGATTGAAGGCGATGCCTCCGTAGAACAGCTTGTCGTCGTTGTTCCATTCCTGCACCGGGTCACCCGCGGCAGACGTGAACTGATACAGAGGAGACTGTTGACCCTCAGCCGACGTGTCCGTCGAGTAGCCCGGCAAGAGGCTGTTGGTCCACGTGGCGCCACCGTCGGACGAGTAGTAGAAGCCCGCCCACGAATCATTGGTGGTCTCGACCGTGCAGTAATCGTTGGCGCCCGACGACATGAGATCGGAGTTCGTGGGTGAGACGGCAGCGGCGGGTTCGTTCTGCTGCCGCTTGTTGGTGGAGCACGCCGCAGTCGTCTGGTCCGATCCGCCATCGTGACGCACGTAAACCTGATCGCTGACCTTGACGTCACCGACTGTCTGAGCGGCCCCGGGCGGCACCACCGCCAGGGTAACGGCACCGCACAACAGCGCGACCAATAGCGCACGCTTCATACCAACCCCCTAAGCCGTCAGCACCGACGCAAGAAACGCTACCAGCCCGAGATGGGCTCAGCTCCCGAGTGCTCGAGGCCCCGAGCTCCGGTAAAGCCTCGGCCAACCGGCACCAAGCTCGCCAGGGCCTTCGGCTCCTATTCCACGATCCCCACGCGGTTATCCCCTCAGTGATCCTCGATCCACGTTGTGACGTCTTCGATGACCTTCTTCTCGATGTCTGGAACCCGAGCACCGGCAGCCGCTTTTCCCACAGGGATCACGACGTAGGGGCGTTCGTGCCGGGGACGACCGAGGATCTCGTTCAGGAACTTCATGGGGCTGGGCGTGTGGGTGAGGGTTGCGAGTCCGGAGTGGTGAAGCGCGGCCAGCAAGAATCCCACCGCGATGCCCACCGATTCCTTCACGTAATAGGGCTGGGGTGTGACGTCAGAGCGATGGACCTCGAAAACCACGATGACCACGGGTGCGATCTCCAGGTGAGGCTTCCGAGGATCGGTCCCCAGGGCTTCGAGAGCGTCGAGCCACCGCTTCGAGGCCTTCGACGCGTAGAACTCCCTCTCTTCCTTCTCCGCTCCTTCTCTGATACGCCTCTTGACCGCGCGATCCGTGACCACCACGAAGTGCCACGGTTGAACGTTGGCCCCCGAGGGAGCCGAGTTGGCAACGTGCAGGGCATTGCGGACCAGCTCGAGGTCGAAGGGCTCGGCACTGAAGTCACGGATCGAGCGACGGGAGGCCATCGTCTCTCGGAACCGCGTCGATGCCTCGCGAGCCTGCCCGGGAGCGAGGTCATGACGCGGAGCGGGTACAGGTCGGTAGCGAGCCATCGACGGAGAAGCTACACGGATCAGACGTGAACTTCCCCGGATTGAAGGCGGTGGTCGGTAACCGAGCCCGCGCGGTCGCGTCTACGCAGAGGCCAAGAGCTCGAGTGCTTGATCGATATCGGCCCCCGAGTTGTAGAGGTGCGGCGAGAACCGGATCTTGTCTCCCCGAAGAGCGACATCGACTCCGTGCTCGATGAGGGCTCGATAGATGCTCGTGGTCTGGGATCGATCCCTGGGCGTGACCAGGACCAGAGTGGACCGTTGAGAGCCGGCCGCAGGGCTCACCAGCTCGAACCGCTTTTCGTCCAGCCCAGAGACGAGCCGCTGGACCAAATCATCGTTGTGTCTCGCGATCTCGTCGATCCCTGCATCCAGCAGAAGCCGGTGGCGTAGGGACCGCAGAGCCATTTGAAGCCGCACGCTACGACACCGTCGGCACGAGAGCGTTGCACATCGATGATGCCGGTTCCGATCGCCTGCGAACCATTGAGAACGAATATCACGTAGTTGGCGCGGCAAACCTGACCGATCACATCGACGTCGATGGCGTGACCGAGAAACGAGAAGATCCAGCTCGAACAGAAGAGGCGCGTCGAAGGCGTAATGGCTCGCTCCAGCTCCTCGACGGTCGGACCCGCACCTTCCGGCCTCAATAGGCGCACCTCGACTCCGCGCTTCTTCAGCGGCAACCAGGTGACGACCGTCGCAGGAAAATCGTCCTCGACCACCAAGACTTCGTCACCCGCACCACTGCTGCCCTGCTGTCACTCGGCCTGATGACGCTGGCCTCCACGCTCTAGCGGCGCCCACGGGAGAGCGCGCCCAAGAGCCCTTCGCCCTCATGGGGTGGCCGGCTTTGGAGTGGGACAGCAGCCAGGCTCCGAGACTGCGTCGCGGGCGTTCCGACTCCCTGAACCAGTGTCATCGAGACCCCAAGCGACGATGCGTTCGGGATGGATGCGAATCAGGGGCTCTGGCCGCTCGACGGCCTCAGCGCGGCCCCGGATCTCGATTCCACGTGGCCTCCATGGAGGCAGGACGTCATCGATCACGATGGCTGCGCGCTCTGATCGAGCGATGTCCTTGTACTTCTTGGTGGCTGCGAGGTTGTGACCTCCTATCTCGATGACCTCGTGCTCGCGGTTGAGGCTCCACCCGACCGGCGCGATGTGAGGGGTGCCATCGCGCCCGACGGTCGCAATGCGTCCCAGCAGCCGTTCGGTCGTCATGTATGCGATCTCCGCATCGGTGAACAGGCTCACGGTCACTCCCTTCGAAGGTGACTACCCTCAGGTTGTCACGACCGGACGGTCGCCGGTCTCGAGGCTTTCGAGTTGGGGGACCTCGGCACCAGCCTTGCCGCAACGAGCGCAACGCCGGACAAGACCATGAACGAGAGCCCCATCGCGTCCGTGAACACCTGCATCTGATTGGCTTGCCCGGCAAGTGCGGCTCCGCCCCCGCCCGGGTCGTGTCTTTGCAGTTTCATTTGGCTTCTAACTATTTGTTACCTAACTATATTCCCCCAAAAAATCCCCTCCGTTGGGAGCCTCACGACACGTCCTCGAGGGGTTTCTCCACGCCTTCGGAGCGGTTCTGAAGATGTGTCTGGAGCTTGCCGAGCAGGCGAATGAGAGTGTCCCTCTGACGCTCGGACAGGGCCGACATCATTTCGGCCTGGGCGGGAAAAAGCTCGTGGGAGACCTCGGCGAGCAGCGCTCGGCCCCGGTCGGTCAGCTCGATCCATAGCATCCGGCGGTCGTCGGGATGTGGGGTGCGTCTGACGAGGCCCTGTTTCTCCAGCGTGTCGAGCAGTCCTGTGACGGTTCCACGCGTTACCAGGCGCCGGTCTCCTATCTCGTACGGAGACAGCGGCCGGCCCGCTCCCTGGATGATCATCAGGACGTTGAACCCCGGCCCGGTCAGGTGATAAGAGCGGAAGAGGCGATCGAGTTCGGCGACCACGAGGCTCTCGGTGCGGATCAGGTTGACCACGCACTCGGTGGCGAGCTTGTCGGCGCCCGGATAGCGCCGCGCGTGATCCGCCTCCACCCGCAAGGGTCCGGATGCCATCTTCCCGATCACCTCCATATTATTTGGGTCCTAACTATGTACAAACCGACATTACCCTGTCGAGGCCACGACAACCAGCACCTCTCGAGCGCCGAGCTCACCAGCTGATCGTCGGGCGGGCCTCGTCCACGATGAAGGTCCTGGGCTCGCCGTCGAAGAAACTGTCCAGACCGCCTCGGAAGTCTTCGATCACGCGGTCGGCCAGCCCGTCACCGATCTGGCCCAAGACCTCCGAGACCAGGAACACGGAGCGCGTCTCCGGCGTGATTAGCCCCGCCCTCGACTGGCGCCATACGAAGTGACGTGTCAGCACCGTCCGTCCGGTGACATAGGCCACCTCACCATCGAGCACCGCCAGCGGCTCGCTCTCGTCGAGCGCTTGGAACGTGTCGCCCCGGCGCGTGAGTCTCAACTCGAGCCCGTCGTCCAGCTTGTCGAGATCGAAGCCTCCCGCCGGAACGACGTGTTTCAGCGATACGAGGTTGTAGAAGTCGACGAGCGGATTAATCGAGAACGGCTCGCCTCCCTTCATCGCTCTCCGCAGTACCGCTTCAACAGAACTTGGGAACTTCTGTCCGGACACGCGGATCGCGCTCATGGCTTCCCGCCACGGACGCACGCGCGGATGCGACTGCGCGTTGACCTCGGCGCGCGCCCGGCTGCCCGCCTCCTCCCAGGTGCTGCCCCACGATTCCAGGAGGGCGGGTCGCCGGCTGTGGTTGTCGATGCCTTCGGCGACGGCCACCGCGAGCCGCAGCTTCGGAAACAACTCGAAGATCTGGGGTGCGACCGAGAACCTCATCGTCCAATCATCGTCCCTCCCGAGGCAGCCGCGCTCCCGAGCCACTGGGTGACACGGGGCCAGACACGTTCATGCGCTGAGGGCCCCGGAAGACGCGTCACCTGCCGGTGGTTGTCTCCTCCATGAGGCCATTGGGAAACTCCTTGGGGAATCGATGAGGGGAACCGCGCAGACCGTCGATGATGGTGCCTTCAGCCACCTGCGGGCGGGCAAGCTCGTACCCGAGGTGAGGCTGCCGTCGACCACCGGGGAGTCGCTGGACGTCGTCGCTTCGTCGGCGTTCACGGTGGTCTTTCTCTACCCGATGACCGGTTCCCCCGGGGAGCCGCTGCCCGAGGGGTGGCTAGAGTTGCCGGGAGCGTTCGGTTGCACCGCGGAGTCGTGCGCTTACAGGGACCTCTCTGAAGCGTTCGCCCGCGTCGACGCCACCATCCATGGCGTAAGCACGCAGACCACTGCCCAACAGCAGGAGTTCGCCGAACGCGAGCACATCGACTACCCGTTGTTGAGCGACGCGCAGCATCGCTTGGTCGACGCTCTGCGGCTTCCGTTACTTCGGGTCGCCGGCCAGCCGCCATGGATCAAGCGGGCAACCCTGATCGTCGACCGAGCGCGCCTACTGCGCGAACTCATGTATCCGGTTGCGGACCCCTCGGCCAACGCCGCCCTGGCCTTGACCGTAATCGAGCGGCTCACGGAATAGCCGCGAGAAGACCAGCGAGATCGCTCGGCGTGGCCGCGCGCCGCGCCGGCTCATCAGGGGAGACCACGGCGAGCGAACCAGCCCAACACCGCAATCATGCCGGCGAGGGCCACGAGACCGGGCCAGGTGGTGGACCACGCCACGTCGCCGAGGAAGCCCTGGCGGGCGAGCTCGAGCACGCTGGTCATCGGGTTGAACCGCGCGATGGCGTGAACCCACCCGGTGAGGAGCTCGAGCGGCATCAGAGCCGTGGACAGGAAGAAGGTCAAGAACAGAGCCATCTGGATGAGTGGCGCCGCCTGCATGCTCTTGGCTCGCAGGGCCATGCCCACGGCCCAACAACCGGCAACCAGAGCTAGAGCGAAACCCGTGAACGCGAGCGCCACGATTCCCATGAGTCCACCGGGGAGATTGACGCCGGCGATGAAGCCCAATCCCAGAAGGATCACGAGCGGGAAGAACGCTCGCAGCATGGAAGCAAGCAGCGGCCCGGCGAGGATGGCGCCTCGGGGGGCCGGGCTCAGGATGAGGCGGTCGAAGAAACCGTTCTCGAGGTCGCGCGCCACGCCCAGCCCGGTGGTGACCCCGGCGAAGGCGCAGCCCTGAAGCGTCGACATCGGAAGGATCCAGTCGAGCATCTGGCCGGCTGGAAATCCCCGCAGATCCACCAGCCCGGCGAACGCGCCCGTGAACGCGACGACGAGAAAGACCGGCATCACGAGCGAGGGAACGAAGGTGGAGGGCACGCGCGGTATGAGGATGAGGCTCCGCCTGGCGATACCCCACGTGACCTCGAGCGACGACATCACGCCGCCTCCGCGAGCCTGCTCGCCAGCGCGCGCCCGGAAGCCAAGATCCCCAGGACGAAGATGGTCGCCGCGATGCCCAGCCCGGTGAGCCACTCCCCCGTGTCCCATCCGCTGATCACGAGGTGTCGGGCGCTCTCGATGAGATGAGACAACGGGTTGATAGTCGCGACGTCCTGGAACCATCCGTTCATCAGCTCGCGAGGAAAGAAGGCGCTCGACAGGAACAGGAACATGAAGAGCGCGGGGAAGCTGCCCTGGACGGCCTCCGACGAGCCCGTCTTCAGCGCGAACGACATCGACACCGAGCCGAACCCGGCCCCCAAGGTGCCCGCCATCAGCGCGACACCGAACATCCCGAGCAGCCCGCCCTCGACCTCGAGGCCAAAGACGGTGGCAGCTCCGAAGAAGATCCACGCCTGGGCGAACGACAGCGCAAAGGCGCCCGCAACTCGCCCGACGAGGATCGCCGTGCGCGCCACCGGCGTAGCGATGAGCCGGTCGAAGAATCCTCCCTCTATGTCGCGCGCCATGTCCGCGCCGGCGGCGATCGAGCCGAACAGCGCTCCCTGCATGATCGTCGTCGCAACCATGAACTGGAGGAACGAGTCGACGCGCGGAAAGCCGGGGAGGTTGGTCGACTCCGCCAGTGCGGCCGAGTTGAGGGCGAGGAACATGAGCGGAAAGGTCAGCGCCGGCACGATTGAGATCGGCTGCCGAATCGTGTTGATGATCGAGCGGCGGCTGAGCGCGAGGTAATGCGACGCAACCATGCTCATCTCGACGCCTCAACCTCCTCGGGCTCAGGCTCGGCCGGCTCCGTCCCCTCGAGCCTCCGGCCCGTCGCCCGGTGGAAGACGTCGTCGAGCGTTGGATTGTGGAGTTCGAAACCGTCGATGTCCAGCCCGGCCTCATCGAGGGCGCGAACCACGCCGGTGACGCGCCCGGCGCCGCCTTTCAAACGGACCGCGCAGTATCCGGCGGGCGCCTCGACGGGCTCGCCGAAGTCCAGCAAGACGCGCTCGGCCTCGACCGCGTCTTGACCCTCGCCCAGCGTCACCTGGAGAGTGGGGTCACCCACCTGGGACTTGAGCGCGGCCGGACTACCCTCGGCGACGATCGAGCCCTCGTCGATGATCGCGATCCGCCCTGCGAGCCTGTCGGCCTCCTCCATGTACTGCGTGGTGAGAAAGACGGTGGTGCCGGCATCGTTGAGGGCGCGCACCTCGTCCCAGATCGCCTGCCGGCTGTTGGGGTCGAGGCCGGTGGTCGGCTCATCGAGAAACAGGACCTGCGGAGCATGAACCAGGGCGAGCGCAAGGTCGAGGCGGCGCTTCATCCCGCCCGAATAGGTTCCGACGCGGCGATCGGCGGCCGCCGCGAGGCCGACCAGCTCCAGTAACTCGTTGCTCTTGCTTCTCCACTGCGAGCGCGCGATGCCGTGCAGGGTCGCCTGCAGTCTGATGAGCTCTCTTCCCGACATGAGCGGGTCGATCGCCGCGTCCTGAAGCGCCACCCCGATGGCGCGCCGCACCGCGTCGGCTTCGGTCACGACGTCGTGACCCGCCACCTCGGCCCGGCCCTCGGTCGGTACGAGCAGCGTCGTGAGCATGCGTACGGTTGTGGACTTACCTGCGCCGTTGGGGCCGAGGAAACCAAAGATCTCGCCCGCCCCTATGCGCAAATCGATTCCTGCCACTGCCTCGATCTTGCCGAAGCGGCGTACGAGGGACTCCGCAACTACCGGGTACTCCGCCTCACGGTGAACCAAAAATGATTCCCTCCTTCGCTATTCGGGGCATCGCGTCCCAACAGCCTAGAAGGACCCGACATTCCACCTCATTGGGGGGGGTTCGTTCGATCGCCGACCAACTAACGTCCTCCTCGAGCTGATGCACGCCGAAGCGCGCCGAAGTAGACGCCGACCAACACCAGCATCGAGCCCATCGCGAACACCCAAGTTATCTGCTCGTCCTGCAGCCACGCAGACAGCACAACCGTCACGAGCGGGATTAGCACCATCTGGTACGAGGCTGCGCTCGCCGTCCAGCCACGGAGCACGAAGACATAGAGCCAGAACACGCTTATCGATCCGGCGACCACGAGATACGCCAGCGCACCCCATGTCGAAGCGGCTTCAGGGATGACGTAGGACTCATCGAAGATCGCGGTCAGAGCCAGCAAGATCGCGGTCCCGACCCCCATCCCGATCGCGTTCATCGCCGCGGGATGCACGGGAGGGAAGCCCTTGACCACGATCAGCGCCTCCGCCCAGCAGACGGCGCCCGCGACGATCGCCAGCATCGACGTCAGCGGCACGCCGGCGTCGACCCCGCTGCTGAAGACCACCGCGATACCAGCGACGGCCAGCGCCGCGCCGACGAGCCCGCTCCACCGGAAGCGCTCTTGACCGTGCACCAGGGCAAGGGCGAAGGTGAGCAGCGGGACGCAAGCAAGCAACACCTGCCCGAGTCCTGCGGGAACACGGACGAGTCCCCAGTAGATGAGCCCGAAGCCGCCGCCGAACTGCAACGCCCCATAGAGAACCGCGCCAAAAAGCGCGCGCCCGCGCGGCATCCCCGCACGGAGAGCGCGCGCGATCACAACAAAGGACACACTGGCGAGCGCGAACCGCGTGCTCGCGCCCCAGAAGGGGTCGAGTTCGCACGCCTCGCAGGATGTGTGGCGGATCGCGACGGCGTTCCCGCCGGCGATCATCACAAGCAAGAAGAACGCCACCAGCGTGGCCGAGTCGGGCCCTCCTCGCACGTCCCCGTTTGCGGTCAGGGCGCCGGGATCCGCAGCACTTCTCCGATACCGCCCCTGTTGTTCGATAGGTACAGACTTCCATCCGGCCCTATCGCCAGACCGGTGGGAGAGCTGAGTTCCTCCTGGGCGATCATGCTCGATAAACCTAATCCTGGTTCTCGCCTGTGACAACGTGTCCGATCGAGGTCGGCGTCGCGACAAGAGCGGCTGCAGCAGTCGAGCACCGCGGCTATCTCGCACCTAGCAGCACGATCAGCACCGCGACCCAAACCACGGCGAATGTCAAGGACAGCACGGCCGGAAGACGAGTGACCGACACCGGCTCCCAGCGACCCGATACGAGCCGATCCCACCATGTCGCCCGGGACTCCCGTGGGAGAAGCTGCTCGACCTCGGCGGGGTCACGGCCTGCATGAAGCCAGCCTTCGTAGAAGATCGCCGGGTCGCGCTCGGAGGCCTCGAGAAGTCGCTGTGCCATGTGCGACAGCTGTCGACGGTACACGGTGACCAGCCACCGGTCGTTCTTGCCGATCACGAATCCGATGCCAGACAGCAGCAGTCCTGTAACGGGAAAGAGAAGTAGCCAGCTCGAGTCGACATTGCCCTCGCTCGAAGCGATGCCCACGGTGGCCAAGGCTGGGAGCAACGCCGTGTTCAACCCGGTAAGCAGCTGCATACGGTTGTGCATCCGCGAGTACTGATTCTGCAAAGCCGCGCACTGCTGCCGAAAGTCTTCGACGACAATCTCCGGCGCGATCGTGGGGGGCGGAGGAGTCGAGTTCGGGCCGGGAGCGGCCGATCCATGATCGTCTGGTTCGGAGTGCGGTGTGCTCATCTTGACCCATCACCTGTCCCTCGAGCAGCGAAGCTATTACCGATCATGCGCGCGGACTCAGGACATCATCCAGAGACCTAGAAACATTTCTGCTCCGCACCCCAGAGCGGGCTGGGAAAAAACCCCACCGTTGTTTCCACTTGTGCGCCTCCCTTCCGCTGACTTCAATGAAGGTTGACGTCGCGTAGTGATGTCATTCAAATGCAGTGGGGGCAACGATGCAGCAAGAGAGTGCCGGCAAGAAGAAGCAGGAACCCGGCAAGAAGAAGCAGAGCCTCGGAGATCGGATCATTCGAGCCGGCGCCATCGTCGCCGCGCTGGTGACAATCGTGGCCTTTGCAAGGCAGCTGTGGCCCGACCCTCCACCTCGCCTTGCGGGAGAGCTCGCAAACATCACGGTCATTGCCGACGTAACCCTGGCGGAGTTCACCGAACGCCAGAAGTTCGGTTCTGTGGAAGGTCCCGAACGAGCGAGTCGTCAGAAATTGCTCACCGGCGGACAACTGCGGCTCGTCAATGTCTCGGCTCAGGAGTCACCGAGCCCGACCCCCACCCCTTCGCCCGATCCAACATCCTCCCCTACTCCGTTACCCTCACCGACCCCTGAAGTGCTCGAGTGTCCAATTTGTCCCGACAGAGTCGCAATCCAATTCGACGAGGTACAGACGAAACTGCCCGATGAGGGGCTGCTTGGATGCGAATACACGAGAAGAGCCAAGATGGATTGCGAGGATGCCGCGGTGCTGAGATCGATTACCGCCCCCGGGACCGTCTCCGTCGAGGATGGAGTAGCTACCACGAGTAGCGCAAGCCTGTTGGAGGTGCTCAATAGGACTCGGGAACGTCAGGTGTCTGCCGGAGTTACGGAACCCCTGGGCGTTGTCATCAGCTTCGACCTCACTCTCGAGGGCTACGAGAAACGAAAGATCGATGTTCGATGGTCTCTCTTCCGAGGAGACAAACGCGCGAAGGTTCCTCGAGACTGGCTCGTCAACCGGCGCGCCTTGGTGGCGCAACCCAAGGCGGCGTTCGACCGGGCCAGCGGTGAATTCTGGATACCACTGCCCAAGAGAACGGGGCCATACTTCGTCCGCTTGAGCGCGTGGGACGAGAAAACCCGAATCGACTTCACCGACTCCACCCCCTTCGATTGAGACGCTCGTTCCGGGACCATCGCGACTCGTCTCGGAGCGGCGCCGCTGCTGAACATCCTGCAGAAGCTGGGGGTTTCGAGTCGGGTTCAAGCAGCCGGCGCCGCACGGGATCTGGATCTCGTCTCGGGCACCCAGTCGTAAGCCACCTCAATTGAGCGGATTGTCCGATACGTCCCTTGGGTAAGGAGCCTCCCAAGGAACCAGGGGTGGCTCATGGACGCGGTACTCGGCGTCGACATCGGAACCACGACTTGCAAGTGCGTCGTCTTCGACGAGCGCGGCCGCCCACTGGCGCGCCACTCCGCCGGCTACGAGCTGCACACCGACGAGACAGGAGCCGCCGTGCAGGACCCGGACGAGGTCCTGCACGCGGTATTCGACGCCATCCGTGGGGCCATTGACTCGCCCGGCGTCGATGCCCGGCAAGTGCGCGTCATCTCCTTCAGTTCGGCCATGCACAGCCTGGTCGCAATCGGTGACGACGATGAACCGCTCACACCTCTGCTGACCTTCGCGGACAGTCGCGCGCGCGGGCACACCGAACGGATCAAGGCCGACGGCGGGATCGAGATCTACCGGCGCACGGGAACGCCTCTGCACCCGATGGCACCGCTGTCCAAGCTCCCATGGTTGCGCGCTACGGATCCCGATACCTTCGCTCGAACGGCACGATTCGTCGGCATCAAGGAGCTCGTCACTCACCGTCTGTGCGGTCGCTGGGTAATCGACCACTCCATCGCGTCGGCAACCGGAATGTTCAACCTCGAGAAACTGAACTGGGATCGAGGCGCACTCGAGGTTGCGGGAGTCGATGCAGACCTCCTGTCGGAACCGGTGTCTACGACCGAGGTGGTCGGAGAGCTCGATGAGGCGACAGCACAGGAACTCGGGCTGGCCACCGGAGCGACGGTCGTAGCCGGCGGGTCGGACGGCTGTCTCGCGAATCTCGGAGTTGGTGCGATCGGCCCGGGAGTAAGTGCACTCACCATCGGTACCTCAGGAGCGGTTCGCACGGTGGTGGACAGGCCGCTCATCGACCCCGACGGCAGGACCTTCTGCTACGCGCTGACCGAGGACCGATGGGTTGCGGGCGGACCGGTCAGCAACGGTGGAGTCGTGTTGCAGTGGGTGCGCGATCTGCTGGCCCCCGACGTTCCGGATGCTTACGACACGCTGCTCGAGGAGGCCGCTCAGGTGGAGCCGGGCGCCGGCGGGCTACTCTTCCAGCCCTACCTCGTCGCAGAACGGGCGCCGAACTGGAACGCGCATGTGCGGGCAACCCTGACCGGGCTGCGACTCGATCACACCCGCGCCCACCTCACCCGTGCCGCGCTCGAGGGTGTTCTCTACGGCTTGCTGAGTGTTGCGCGCGTGCTAGAGCAGCGCGTGTCGCTCGAGGGCGAGCTCCGTGCCACCGGTGGCTTCTTGAAATCGTCGCTGTGGCGACAGATGCTCGCCGACGTCTTCGGCCGGCCCGTGATGATCCCCAGCGGTGAGGATGGCGCTCCCTTGGGGGCAGCGGTCCTGGGAATGGTCGCTACGGGAATGGTGGACTCGCTCGATGCGGTGCACGAGATGGTCACCATCACGGCGACTCAGGAACCGAATCGTGACCTCACGCCGGTTTACGCCGGGATATTCGAGCACTACCTCGAGCTCTACGACCTCGTCGAAGGAGCGTTTCCGGAGATCACATCGTTTAGCCACTCGGAAGGGAGTGAGTGATGGACGCACGACTAGTCATCGTCACCGTCTTGGGCATCGCGCTGCTTCTGGTGTTGGTAATCAGAGGCAAGTTGCAAGCGTTCGTCGCGCTCTTGCTGACGTCTGTCATCGTAGGAATCGCGGCGGGGCTCCCTCTTGCCGACGTGGTCGGTTCGATGGAGACGGGCATGGCAGAGACACTCGGCTTCGTCGCCATCGTGGTTGGACTCGGTGCCATGTTCGGCAAGATGCTGGAGATGTCGGGAGGGGCCGAGCGCCTGGCCAACACCATCGTCGAACGCTTCGGAGAAGATCGAGCGCCGACCAGCCTTGCGTTCGCCGGCTTTCTGGTTGCAATCCCGGTGTTCTTCGACGTCGCCTTCATCATCCTCGTGCCGCTCGTCTACTCCCTGTCGAGGCGAACCGGTAAATCGCTTCTGTTGTACGGCATCCCCTTGCTCGCAGGACTAGCGGTTACTCACGCCTTCGTCCCGCCGACGCCCGGTCCGATAGCGGCGGCCGAGTTCCTGGACGCGGAGCTTGGCTGGGTCATTCTGTTCGGCGTCCTCGTGGGCATTCCCTGCGCCCTCCTGGCCGGACCGGTGTTCGGCCGGTACATCTCGAACAGGATCATGGTCGAGGAACCGGATTACATGCGGGAAGAGGCGACCGTCGGTGGTGGTGGCGGGGGGGACGGTCGAGGAGCGCGATGCCGGCCGCTCGCCCGGCGAGCAACGAGAGCTCCCGAGTTTCGGCCTGGTTCTCACGCTCGTACTGGTCCCGCTGCTTCTCATCCTGCTCAACACCGTCGCAGGCGTCACTCTCGAGGAGGGCAGCGGCGGATACAACCTCCTTACCTTCCTCGGGAACCCATTCATCGCTCTTCTTCTGACGGTGCTGCTCGCGTTCTATTTCCTGGGTTCGTTGCGCGGCTACTCCAGAGACGATGTGCAGTCGGTGGCAACCGCTGCGCTCGAGCCGGCCGGCATCATCATTCTCATCACCGGCGCCGGTGGGGACTTCAAGCAGGTACTGGTGGACTCGGGCGTCGGCGAGCAGCTCGGCGAGGCGCTCGCCGGAAGCGGCCTACCCATCTATCTGCTGGCATTCCTTATTGCTCTCGCCGTCCGCGTGGCTCAGGGGTCGGCAACCGTATCGATCGTGACCGCCGCGAGCCTCACCGCGCCGCTCCTCGGCCAGTTCGATCTCAGTGAGCCCGGCAAGGGGCTCCTCGTGATCGCCGTTGCGGCCGGGGCCACGGCCGTAAGCCATGTCAACGACTCCGGCTTCTGGCTCGTCAACCGCTATTTCGGCATGGACGAGAAGGACACGTTGCGGTCGTGGACGGTAATGGAGACCATCATCGGAATCGTCGGGATCGCGGTGGTGCTGATTCTGAGCTTGTTCGTCTAAGCGCTCGACAGATAGCGGCGGAGTCCCTCTTCGCCGTGACGCATCATCAGCGTGTGGTTGTAGCGAAGCGCGGGTCGGGCGATGGGAGCGAGGACATTGAGGAGGCGCTTGCGCGTCACCACCTCCTCTTCGAAGACGGCCACGGCGCGATGGCTCCGCGACGAGAGCGTCCAGCGGCTGAAACCATCGAGATCGCCCTCGAGCTTGGCTTCGAGAATCCCGCCGGCTTCGTCGACCACGGATTCGGTCAGCACCATGCGAAGCTCGTAAGGAAGAAAGGAGCGGGCAACGACCTCGTAGCGCCCGTCGCCGACCTTGGTCGACCTCTTGACCTCCGGCCACCACCGTTCGTAGCTCTCGCCCTCTCTGAGGACCTCGAACACGCGCTTGCGTGTTGCGTCGAAGGTCCACTCCGAGCGAAAGCGATAGAACGTCAGCCCACCCATCCGGACCTCGGTTTTCTGGTGGCCCATCTGATCGCAGCCGAACCCGATCTCAGCATGGCCGAGCCGGTCTCGGAATACAACCGGGAAGGCAGTCCGCCTCGTGGCGGGGCGCTCTTCTACCCGGTGGCTGCTATCCGGCCGAGGACGTCGAGCGCGTAGTCGACTTCCTCGGCGGTGCTGTAGTGGCAGAAGCCGATTCGGGTGGCGCCGCCCGACTCCTCCAGATCGAGCGCCTCCATCACGGCGAGGGCGTAGTAGTTGCCGGACCACACGAAGATCCCGCACTCGGCGAAGCGCTTGGCCGTGTCGTCCGGATGCTGGCCGCGCACCCGCAGGGCGAAGGTCGAGGTGCGGTCGACGTCGTCGGGTCCGTAGAGAGTCACTCCGTCTAGGCCGGAGATGCCGCGCAGGAAGCGCTCCGTCAGACCCTGCTGGTGCTCGTGGGCCACCTGCATCGAATTGACGATTCGCCCGCGCCGGTTGCCGCTGCCGGGAACGAGATTCGCGATGTAGTCCACGCAGGCGGCAACACCGGCTATCCCCTCATGGTTGGCGGTTCCGGTCTCCCAGCGCCACGGAGAATGGTCGCTCGATGGGCGCACCCTGTAGGGATGCCAGGCATCGAGGAGCTCTCTGCGCGCATACATGACACCGGCGTGGGGGCCGAAGAACTTATACGCGGAGCAGAACAGAACGTCGACACCGAGAGCCCGCACATCGATGAGCCGGTGCGGCGCGAAGTGAACGGCATCTGCGATCACGAGCGCACCTGCACGATGGGCGCGTTCGACCACGGCCCGCGCGTCGGTGATGGTTCCCAGGGCGTTGGAGGCCAGAGTAAAGGCAACGATCTTGGTTCGCTCATTCAGAACCTGATCGAGGGATTCGAGATCGAGCCTGAACGCGCCCGAGAAATCGACCCATCGCACCTTCGCCCCGGCATCTTCCGCCGCCGCGACCCACGGGGAGATGTTGGCGTCGTGGTCGAGGCGCGTCACGACGACCTCGTCACCACCGTCCAGCTCGCGCGCCAGCGACCGCGAGAGAGCAAAGGCCAGCGTTGTCATGTTCGCTCCGAACACGACCTCGCCGGCGTCGCAGTTCAAGAAGTCGGCCATCGCCGAACGCGCGTCTTCGATGATCTCGTCGGTCTCGAAGCTCGTGACGAAGGCACCTCCGCGGTTGGCGTTGCTCCTCTCGAGATAGCTGCTCAACGCATCGAGGACGTCGAAGGGAACCTGCGTTCCGCCGGGGGCGTCGGCGAAGACCGCAGGACGTCCTGCGACCTCGCGCTTGAGCGCAGGGAAGCGGGCCCGCACGGCTTCGACGTCGAAGCTCACCCTTGGCTCTTGGGTCACAGTTTCGCGGCTTCCTTCGCCGCCGCTTCCGCGGCCTCGAGCTGGCTCGCGACGATCGATAGGCCGCCGTCCCAGAAACCCGGATCGGTGAGATCGCAACCCACGATCTGCGCGAGCTCCTCGGGTGGCATCGAGCCCCCGGCGGACAGCATCTCGAGATAGCGCGGGACGAAGGTGTCGCCCTGCTCCTGGTACTCCTTGTACACCGCGAGGGCGAGCAACTGCCCATAAGAATAGGCGTAGACGTAGCCGGGCGTCGAGATGAAGTGCGGAACGTAGGACCACCACGTCTTGTAGCCCTCGGTGATCTCGACCGCATCGCCGAGCATCTCTGCTTGGCTTTCCGCCCACGCCTCGTTGATACGCTCGAGAGACAACTCACCCTCAGCGCGACGCGCGCTGTGCACGAGGTGCTCGAAACGGTTCATCGCGGCCTGACGAAAGACGGTGGCGATTGCACCCTCGAGGTTCTCGGCCAACAGGGCGAGACGGCCGGCGGGATCCTCCTCCATCTCGAGTAGGCGGTCGAAGACGACCGTCTCTCCGAATACCGAGGCGGTCTCGGCCACGGTCAAGGGAGTCGAATGGTGAAAGATTCCCTGCTTGCGAGCGAGCGACGAATGAACTCCGTGCCCGAGCTCGTGAGCGAGCGTCAGGACGTCCCGGCGGCGAGCCGTGTAGTTCAACAGCACATAGGGGTTGCGAGAGGGAACCGTGTAGCTGCAGAACGCGCCCGGCCTCTTGCCGGGATTGGGCGGCGCGTCGATCCAGCGCTTGTCGTAGAACTCCTGAACCAGCCCCGCCAGCTCGTCGGAGAACGACGCGTAGGATTCCTGAACGATCCCCTGCGCGTCACTCCACTCGACGGTCTCATCATCGTCGGCCAGCGACGCCATGCGATCGTAGTCGGCCATGCGCTCGAGACCCATCATCTTGGTCTTGAGCACGTACCAGCGCTGCGGAATATCGTAGCGCTTGCGGACTGCGGCGAGAAGCGCTTCGACCGACTCGTCGGACGCTTCGTTCGAGAGGTTGCGGCTCTGCAACCAATGGGCATAGCCACGCAGCCGGTCGGTGACCGCCTTGTCGTGAAGCAGCGTGTTCAAGATGAAGGCGCGCGTCCTCAGCCCAGGCTCGAGTCCTGCGGTAACCGCCTCGGCTGCGTTGCGGCGCACGTCGCGGTCCGGATTGTGGAGGTGGCTGAGTGCCTTCTCGATACCGACGGTGTGGTCGTCGATCTTGATCTCCAGCGCCGAAGTCAATTCGCCGAACAGACGTTGCCACGCGCCGGCTCCGGTAACCGATTTCTCGCTGAGGATCTTCTCCTCGGGCTCGCTCAGGAGATAGTCCCGATAGCGCCGCGCCGAGCGCAGATGGTGACGCGCTTTGTCGAGCCCCTCATAGGCCAGCAACTCGTCAACTTGCTCGTCCTGAAGCTTCGCCCATTCGAGATGAAAGAACAGAAGCTCGGTTTCGATCTCGGTTCCGCGCTCCTGCACCTTCTGCATCAACGCACCGCGCTTCTCGTCGGACATATCGGCGGAGAACGCAAGGCCGGCGTAAGAGCCCGCTCGCCCGACCAGGTCGTAGACCTCGGCCAGGCCGTCCATGTAGGCGGCAAGCCGCGGCCCGTCGAACTCGGCGATGTGTCCTTTGTTCTGCGCCAGCTCCGAGGCCAGCGCCTGAGCCCGGTCCATGAGCTCGTCGACTCCGGCGGCACCCCGCCCGTCGACGAGGGGTTCGAGGTCCCAGGTCGCCTCTTCCACGGATTGTGTCTTGGTAGAAGCCATGGGGTGCAGATTAACCAAGCGGAGGATTACTCCGGACGAAAGTGCAGGTGAGGCCGGAAGCTTTTGCTCGTGAGTGACGTTGAAGGCGTTGGGTAGTCTCTAAGAGACGGCGAACAAGTCGCATGGAATGCATGTGGAAAGGAGTTGGCATGGGAAGTTACAGCCTGCCTGATCTGCCGTACGACCATTCCGCCCTGGAACCGCACATCGACGCCAGGACGATGGAGATCCACCACGGCAAGCACCACAAGACCTACGTGGACAAGCTCAATGCCGCGATCGAGGGGCACGACGAACTGCAGATGGACTCGATCGACGAGTTGATGCGGAACTTCAACAAGGTCCCGGCCGACATCCAGGGCCCGGTGCGCAACAACGGTGGTGGCCACGCCAACCACTCGCTCTTCTGGACCGTCATGAGCGCCGACGGTGGAGGCCGGCCGGGCGGCGACCTGGCGAGCGCCATCGAGAGCACCTTCGGCTCCTTCGACGACTTCAAGTCCAAGTTCTCCGATGCAGGGGTCAACCGCTTCGGTTCGGGCTGGGCATGGCTGATCGTCGAGGGCGGGAAGCTGGACGTCCTGAGCACCGCCAACCAGGACTCGGCCCTGATGGACGGCAAGACCCCGATTCTGGGGCTCGACGTCTGGGAGCACGCCTATTACCTGAAGTACCAGAACGTTCGCCCCGATTACATCGAGGCATGGTGGAACGTCGTCAACTGGGACGAAGTGGCCAAGCGGTACGAGGCCGCAAGGTAGCTCCGCGGCAAGAGCGCCGGGGGCCGGTTCGATCCGGCCCCCGTTATCTTTGGCCCGAGGATCGCCCGCAGGGCGGTGAATACTGGGTGCCAGGTCGAAGCGGCCGGGCCGGCTCTCCCTCATCGCGATCACCGCCGCGTTGGTCGTGGGGGCGTGTGCGGAGACGTCCTCGCGGGCGTCGCGGCGACCCGAGGTTCTTCCAGCTCAATTGCGGGAAACTGAGCTATTCGCCCTGACGGCTACGACTCTGGGGAGATTGGCCCTCCCGAGGAAGGATTTCCTCCTAACAGGGAGGTCTGGTTCTGCTCCGGATACAGGGCCCACAGAGTGATTCGGCTCACCCACCGGGGGAATACAACCAGTTCCGGGTAGGTTTTTGTCCCTAGAGGACAACAATTTGACCCCTTCCCCTGCGGAAGGGAATCGCGTACCATTGCAGAATCAGTTCATAGCAACGAAAACTCTCGAAAGTCGCCCATGACCGGCCCCGCCGCAACCGCGGCCTCATCCTCCAGAGACCAGCGCCGGCCTGCTTCGAGAGAGAGGGAGAGCTGCAGAATCCCTCATTTCCGCGCGATTACGACTTAACTGGGACCGCAAGGTCGGGAGACGAATGTACGGGGTCCCTGTGAAACCCCAGACAGACACAAAAGGTTGGTGAGTAATGAGCGAGGCAACACGCCCGTATGACTCTAGGGAGGAGGCTGCTCACGAGGATCTCGTGCGTCAATACCTGCGCGAGATCGGCCAGTACCCCCTTCTGACGGACGTGCAGGAGGTAGAGCTCGCAAAGGCGATCGAGGACGGCGAGCTCGCCGCCGAGAAGAGAGAGAAGGCTAAGAAGCTCACCACCAGGCAGCGCCGAGAGCTCGATGCCACCGTGCGAGCGGGCCGCGCCGCCAAGCGCCGTTTCATCCAGTCGAACCTTCGACTCGTCGTCTCCATCGCCAAGAAGTACAGCGCTGCGGGACTGCCGCTGCTCGACCTCATCCAGGAGGGCAACCTCGGCCTGATGCGGGCGGTCGAGAAGTTCGACTACGAGCGAGGCTTCAAGTTCTCCACCTATGCGACCTGGTGGATCCGCCAGGCCATCACCCGCGCGATTGCCGACAAGGCCCGCACGATCCGTATTCCCGTGCACATGGTCGAGACGCTTTACCGGGTTCGCAAGGTTCAGAGCGAGCTGCTCGAGAAGCTGGGTCGCGAGCCCACCATCGAGGAGATCGCCGAGATGGCCGACCTCACGCCCGACAAGGTGCGCGAGGCGTTCCGAGTTCTGCCCGAGCCCGTATCGCTGCACGAGCCGGTCGGAGACGAGGACGCCGAGCTCGGTGACTTCATCGAGGACGAGGATGTCGAGGGCCCGTTCCAGGCCGCGGCCGTCGCGCTGCGCCAGGAGGATCTGTGGGACATGCTCGGGTCACTGTCGGATCGCGAGCGCAAGGTGCTCGCGCTGCGGTTCGGACTCGTGACCGGCGAGCCCCGCACGCTCGAAGAGGTCGGCAAAGAGTTCAACCTGACGCGTGAGCGGATCCGTCAGATCGAGGCCAAGGCGCTGTCGAAGCTGCGCCACCCCTCGACGCCGGGCAAGCTCCGCGACATGGTGACGATCTAGCCCACTTTTGCTCACATCCGAGCGATTTCTCCGCGCTCGCGCTGCAAAAGTAGGCTAGAGGCATGGTCACCACGGTCGTGCTCACCACCTGCGACATCCACCGTGTTCCTGAGACTGCACAGGCGATCGCCGATCTCCCCGAGGTCTCCGAGGTTTACTCGGTCGCCGGTGACTACGACCTCGTCGTGATGGTGCGCGTGAAGAACCACGACGATCTCGCCCGAGTCGTGTCCGAGGGGATCGCCAAGGTCGAGGGGGTCGAAAGAACCCAGACCCTCGTCGCGTTCAAGGTCTACTCGCGTCACGACGTCGAATCACTCTTCTCGTTGGGGTTCGAAGAAGAGCCCGCTTAGGAGCCGCCGCGTGGACCGATTGGTCGCGCACTACCACGAGATCGGCCTCAAGGGCCGCAACCGTCACTTCTTCGAGGACGCGTTGAAGAGGAACCTCCGGCGCGCGCTGCGAGGCACCGGCTAC
>JBOGWX010000021.1:0-29694 GCA_050694055.1 Actinomycetota bacterium | reverse complement strand
ATGAGCCAGAACTCCCCAAATTGCAAGGATCGTTAGATATCTTACATGTCAACAGTCCAGATGTCCAGACGGCGCGTTTCAGCAGGTGAACGGGGCATTAGGGATTCGTTACCGGGGGGAACTTCGGTCTAGCGCGATCCGCGGACTATCCGCGGACTGGAATTGGAGGCGCGATCTCACACGGGATCATCCGCGCCAGTCACAGCTCCTGGTGCGCGACGTAAACTCCTCGGATTCGGTCTACGGCCTCAGCATCGTGGAACTCGTACTCGTCGCCCCGCCCCGGCACGTCCACACGGAGGTGGACGCCCTCGATCTCACCCGCTTCATCACGCACGACGTAGGCGCGACGTATCGAGTACCGCGGCGTGCCCTCTTCGCCGATCTGCGCGATCACGACGGCACCCTCCGGGAACACGCCGTTGGGAGGCCGAAAGGCTGCGACCGAGCCGAACGGGAGAGTCGGTCCCATCGCGGCCTCAAGCTGCTGGACTGCGAAGTCACCTTCGTCAACTGAAGCCGGCGACGTGAACCACGCCTCGCACATCTCGAACAGCTTCGGATCCGGTCCGTAAGCCGATCCGCGGCCTCCTTCCACCCATGGTCGAAGAGGTACCGGTTCGCACGGCGGCCAACCGATTGGATCGGGAGCACAGCCCACGCGTCGTCGTCAAGAGCATGCTCGACGACGTAAAGCCAGTGCTGCCCTCATCGACTGAGAAGTCGGAACTGTTCGCGTGTCATCTGAGATGGGTTGCCGGCGTTGCCTCATTCCGCCTCCCACGATCCCGCCAGGCCTTTGACTTCGATGAGGCGAATCGGCGGTCGTCCCGGCGCGGTTCGGGACTCGACGTCGAAACCGGGATTGTGCGGGGGCATCTCCTTGGCCGAACGGCGGTGCTCCTTCTTGTACTGAAGGACACGTTCGTCACCCTTCCGCGCGATCTCCGCCCTGAGCCGCGTAGTGGCCTTAAGCCCGCTACCTTGCACCCTTCCATCAATCGGTGAGGTAGCTGTGACTCGGTGGTTGGCACCAGCCGCGCGCCCGCCCTCCTCTGGTGTATTCCGTCATCGGATGTGGGTGGGCGTACCGGGCCGAGGACGCGCCCGGGATCAGTTCGGTATCAACTTCTAACGCGTGATGCCTCCTCTCAGAACGATTTCTACGACTCGCTCGGCGGCTTTCTCCGGGTCCTCGTGTTCCCAGATACGAATGGGGATCCACCCGGACTCTTTCAATCGTGAACGAGTGTCTGCGTCACGGAGCTGGTTTGCATGAATCTTGGACCGCCACCACTCGGCGTTGGCCTTAGGCCAGGTACCGTGGACCGGGCACCCGTGCCAAAAGCAACCGTCGACGTAAACGGCGACCTTTGCTCGCGGGAACACCAGGTCGGCCCTCCTCCGAAGCTTCGGAAGTGGACTCCGGTCAACCCAGAACCGCAGTCCGCGTCTGTGAACAGCCGACCTGATTGCGATTTCTGGAGCCGTGTCCCGACGCGGCTGCGCCTCCATCCTCCGTTTCGCTTCCGCGGATGAAGGCTCCGGAACTCCACTTCGGCGCGCTCGCTTCCGAATCGGTTCCGGGGGAGCGGGCAGCTTCCTAGTCACCTTCCTCGTCAAGAATCGTTTCCTCCGTAAGGACCGACCAATCGATTCCCTTTGTATTCCTCTCGTCTACCAGCGCCTTGATCTCGGCGATCAACTGCCCTAACGACCTCGTCGTCGTTTCTGCCGGCCGACCTGTTCGCGGCGGATCGTCCTCGACATTGAAGAACCGCACCGATCCGCGGAGGGAGGGGTCATCGTATTCGTAAAGTCCGACATAGAGTCGCTCGGTGAGATCGAACCGCTCGAATCTCTTTTCGTCGGGATCGAGCGCTCTACCCGTCCTGACCCGAAGTCTTCCCACGGCACTCGCGAAAGACGAAACACCTTGAACGCCCGATGTCTTGCTCGGATCGCCATCATCGCAAGCGTTTAGTGGCATGAACATGATTGCGACGATCAGGGAGTAAGGCTGGCGTCGATGAATAACGTCGGCCTCGTCCTTTAGTTCCAGTCCGTTGCGTTTGATGTTCTTCGAGTAGCGGCCTGCCCTCTTCATCTTGCCGTCCCAGTCCTGGAAGCTGTACGTCTTGATGCTGACCAGGAGAACGAGGCCCAGTGTGTCGTCCCAAACCTTGACGTCCAGGCGTTTCTTTCCTTCGGCGCTACCGGTCGGTGACTCGTGACCGATGTCGTCCTCGGTCGGCAGGACCTTGGGGAAAACGGGCCGGAGGGCTCTTGCCAGTAGCACTGCGAGTTTTCGCGAGAGACCGCTGGCGTACGCGTGCTTGTCCTCCCGGGGCGCCGATACCGGCGGCTTGGAGAGCTCGTCCAGTAGGGCGCGCATCGGGCGCTGTTGGTCTATCTGCGGCGGCTTTCGCCGCGTCGTCACGCTACGACCTGGTCATCCTCGTGGAACATCACGTGGGACTCTATGTCATCGAGAAATCCAGGCATGAATCGAAGCGACCCTGCGCGGGCCCGCTTAAGGAAACCCGCTGCACCCTTAACCGATAAAGGAAGCGCGGAGTCGAGATCTACGACTTCCGAAAGGTGTCGATATGGCAAGCGCAGCGGCCACGTCGATACGTGCGCCTTCCAGGCCTTCCCTTTCGCGCCCCAAGCAGCCGTAGGCCAAGGGTCTCCCGGGCGAATCGGCTGACCCTCGAGAATCGGTTCCGCCGGAGAAGCGAGTCGGTCTCCCACCCATTCCCCTACACCAACGGACACGGCGTTCCCCACCAACTTCCATCGAGTCCCTTTTCGCTTGGAGACGCGGTGCGCCGGCTCGGTCCAACCTGGTTTGAAGCCCTGCATCTTCTCGGCCTCTTCGATACCGGGCACTAACACCCGATGACCGGGGGCACCCATCGGGTGCCAAATACCAGGAGGGGACGGAATTCCGATCGTTGATCCGCCCTTGAGCGGCGGAACGGCATCCTTCGCCCATCCCAGCCCCCGCAACCCCTCCGTCCAGTAGAAGCCATACGTGGAATCACTAAAGCACTGCTCGTCGGGCTCCCCCGCGTCGTCGGCGAGGACCACACCGCGGGGATCGACTTCACGGGCCGCTACGAGGACCACCCGGTGGCGTCGTTGCGGCACCCCTGTGAATCTTGAATCGACCAAGCGGTAGGCCCATCGGTAGCCGAGTGTCTCGAGCTCAGTGACCAAATATCGCATGGCGCGTCCGCCATCGAGCACAAGCATGTTTCGAACGTTCTCCAGCAGGACGACGGGTGCCCGCCGTCGGCGCAGGAGACGGAACACTTCGCCAACCAGACTCGATTCCTTCCCCTCGATTCCCCGCGTGCGCCCCGCCTGTGACAGATCCGTGCAAGGAAAGCCGGCCGCCACCACGTCGACCTTGGGCAAGGCACGAAGACCCCGTATGTCACCAACCAGCGGGACATGGGGCAGGCGCTCTTTCAAAACCGCACGTGCCGGCTCCCAGCACTCGCAGAGCAACTCGGGACGAACGCCGTGGCGAGCTAGCCCGGTCTCGATCCCCCCGATCCCCGCGAACAGTGCCGCGACGGTGAGGAATCGACCCGGAGCCACGAGACTCAAATTACACCGCTGGAACTCGTCATCCAGGGGTTTGCGCTCAAGCCGCACAGGATCGAACATACGTTCGATCCTACCGCGTGGCACTGACAAAGCCCGGAGCCACCGGCCCGAAACGTGGGTCTGCCTCCGCCCTCGTTAAAGCGGCCTGAGCTTCTTCATCTATCCGAAATCTCTCCGTTTTCTATCCGCCAGCGGAACCCGCAGAAAGGCCCAAATCGGCGCGGAAAACGGTTCCGTCGAGATTTTTTTTCGGCTGATCACCTGCGGGTTCGCGTCGGACCCGTGCCTGCATCTATCCGATTTCTCCCTCCTTCTAGCCGGCTTTACCAGGCGTAGTCCTCCGGAGCCGTCTTGTGGCCCGGCCAGATGGCGTCGAGGCGGTTCAGCTCGTCGTCGCCGAGTGAGATCTCGAGCGCCCGCTGCGACGCCTCGAGCTGCTCCCGGGTCCGGGGACCGATGATCGGCGCGGTCACGACCGGACGGTGCAGCAACCAGGCGAGGCCGACGTTGGCCGGCTCGTCGCCGAGGTCGGCACAGAACTTCTCGTAGGCGTCGATCTGGGAGCGGTGCTCCTCGAGGCCGTCCTTGGAGCGCCCCGAGAGCCGCCGGCTGCCCTCCTTCTCCTTCCGCAGCACGCCGGCGAGCATGCCGCCGTGGAGCGGGCTCCAGGGGATGAGGCCGAGGCCGTAGTCCTCGCACGCCGGGATGACCTCGAGCTCGATCTGACGGGTCGCGAGGTTGTAGATCGACTGCTCGGAGACGAGCCCCATGAAGTTACGACGTGTTGCCGCCTCCTGGGCCTTGGCGATGTGCCAGCCGGCGAAGTTGCTCGAGCCGACGTAGAGGATCTTGCCCTGCGCGCGCAGGACCTCCATGGCCTCCCAGATCTCGTCCCACGGTGTGGCGCGGTCGATGTGATGCATCTGGTAGAGGTCGATGTAATCGGTCTGCAGCCGCGTGAGCGACGCGTCGCACGCGTGCCGGATGTTGCGGGCCGACAAGAAGGTGTCGTTGGGCCAGTCGCTCATCGAGCCGTAGAGCTTGGTCGCGAGGACGGTGCGCTCGCGCCGGCCGTCACCCTTGGCGAACCAGCGCCCGACGATCTGCTCGGTGAGGCCCTCGCCCTTCTTCCACCCGTAGACGTTGGCGGTGTCGAAGAAGTTGATGCCGAGCTCGTGCGCCCGGTCCATGATCGTGTGGGAATCGTTCTCGGTGGTCTCGGGGCCGAAGTTCATCGTGCCGAGACAGAGCCTCGAGACCTGGAGACCGCTGCGGCCGAGGTGCTTGTAATCCATGGAGCTCCCCCCTGGGGATCGTCGGAGTTCAGAGGGCCAGAGTAACTTGGAGAAGCCGGCGTGTACCCAAGGTCGGTGTAGTATCTTTGGGTATACTCAGCCATATCCAAGTTTGAGGGGAAGCTTGCCATGCCCGAGCTGGCCGAGCGGATCTGGAAGCCCGACGCCACCTATGGTTATTCCCGACGAGACTCCCAGCCCTTCCGATACCACGCGTTCATTCCCGATCCGATAGCACGTCTCGACCCAGCTCTACCGGCGTCGGTGGCCGCAACCATCGAGGGGGCCGCGACGGCCGCGGTGGAACTGGACGGATCTCCGGGCATCGAGGATCTCGAGCCGATTGCTCGCCTCCTGCTTCGAGCAGAGAGCGTGGCTAGTAGCAGGATCGAAGGCCTCCGGATCTCCCATCGGCGCCTGGAGGAAGCACTGCTCGCTCCCCAAGCAGCTCGTGGGGCCGCGCTGGACGTGGTCCGAAACATCCAAGCGATGGAAAGGGCGATTGAGATCGGCACACGACCCGGTCGGCTTGACGTAAGGGACCTTTGCGACATTCACGCAACATTGCTGTCGCTTCAACGAGACAAACACATTGCAGGGCGAGTTCGCACGGAGCAGAACTGGATCGGTGGAGGGATCACGCCGCGGCTTGCTCAATTCATCCCTCCGCCTCCAGAAGATGTGCCCGACCTCCTCGAGGACTTGATCACCTTCAGTAACCGTGTGGATCTGTCGGTAGTGACGCAGGCAGCAATAGCGCACGTTCAGTTTGAAACGATCCACCCGTTTGCCGACGGCAATGGTCGGGTGGGTCGATGCCTAGTACATGTGATTCTTCGGCGGCGCGGCTTATCGCGACGCATCGTGCCACCCATAAGTGTTGTCCTAGCCGCAAACGCCGATCGGTACGTTAAGGGTCTGACGAGTTACCGATCGGGCGACCTGGCTGAATGGTGCGCCGTCTTTTCGGAGGCTACGCAAGTCGCCGCCGACCGGGCTGCTGAGCTTAGTAGCAAGCTTCTAGACCTCGAGAGCGAATGGCTGGAGCGCGCCGGGCGTCCCCGCCGTGGATCGACCGCCCGCCGCGTGGTGGAGGATCTGTCGGCTCAACCTTTGCTGTCGGTAGCATCTGCATCACAGTTGCTCGGGGTCTCCGAGGAAGCGGCTCGTCTTGCGCTCAATCAGCTAGCTGAGAGAGGCGTCCTCCGTCAGATCACCGTAGGTCGACGCAACCGAGCCTGGGCGGCGGATGACGTGTTTGATCTTCTGGATGAATTTGATCTGGGCATGGCCTCGCTCGGAGAGGGTCGAGCTCGCCCGGCGCCGACTCGCCACCAGCGATCTCGGGGGTCGTGACCTAAGCAACCGGCTGTTCCCCCGACCTCCGAGGTCAGCCGTCCCTTAAATCGATCTCTTCGTCCTCGGTGGGACGCCAGCGCGCGCGGCCGCTATTGCGCATGAAGTCGTCGAAGACCTCCCACGGCACCTCGAGATGCTGGCCCTTGCGTCCGAAGCGCGGCCGCCAGGCGATCCGTCCTTGCGAGACCAGCAGAGTGCCGAGTACCTCTCCGTCCGTTCGCACGCGAAAGTGCATGTCCTTGATGCCGACGGGCCAGCCCTTGTTGGTCGGTAGCTTCCAACGAACCTCATGTTCGGGCATGGCTCCTCCAGCGGCTCGACACGGCTTCTCACTTACAACATAGCCAGTCGTTAGCTCGAGAAGGCGGAATGGAAATTGGTGACCCGGTCGCGTCCCATCTAATTGACCGTCGCCCTCGAGCCGGAAAGCCTCGAGAGTGGACACCTCCAAACGCTCAGGACGCCGCCGTTTTTCGGTTCTTGTCGACGATGGCGGCAATGATCAACAAGAAGGCAGCCAGCCGGATGAGGTAGAGGTAAGGCCGGAACTCACTCTCCCGGCTGACGAAGGCGAGGAGCGCGAAGTTAAGAGCGAGTAACGAGAAGGCGCCACCGAAGAGGCCGAACAGCCGGTCGTGTGTCTGTCTTCGGAAGCGAAAGAAGAACAGCGCCGCGACGGCGCACAACAGGACGATGGCGCCGGATAGGAAGTTGCTCATAGTTCCACCTCTCTGTCGCCGGCGGCTCTCATTCCACGTCCCATATGAGGCCGTAGACCAAGATGGCAAGTCCAAGGAAGGCGGCCACCTGACGGAACACAAAGAGATCAACGTTGGTGAAGAAGATCCGGTCCAGTACGAGAAAGAGATTGTTCACGACCAAGGCGAGGAAACACACGCTGCTCCACAGTAGCAACTTGGCCTTGGTTCGCGCATATCCGCGGATCAGCAGGAGCGCGCACGCGATGCTGGTGAGCGCGCAGAGAAGGTAAACGACGTTAGCCATCGTTCTCATCCTTGCGTAGCCGGAAGGCATCGGCAAAGCTTCGAACGCTCTCGCTCGGTCTCGAGAAGATGAGAGAGATGACCGAGTCGCGGTAGGTCGGGTAGACCTTGGCAAGCGTTGTCACCTGGTGGCCGAGTTCCTTGGTGCGAGGCTCGTACTTGTAGAGCGCTTGTTCTCCCTCGTCCGACTTGGTCAAGAGACCTCGACGGGCGAGGTCTTCCAGTAACGCAGCGGCTTGTTCGTCCCGCAGGCTGTGCGCCCGCGACACCACCTCGACGGTCACTTCTCTTGCATGATGGTTATGGAGATCGAGGAGCAACTCGAGTTGACGCACCGAATGGACATGCTGCAATACGAAGCTGGTCACCTCGTCGGGCAGTCGATCCGTCACCCCCGAAACGATAACCGGTAGTTTCCGTCCTCCTGCATGAATGCGATGTCTAGGTGCCGGAGCGGCGCGTCGAGGCGGGTGAGCTTCCGGCCTCCGCAAGGTTCCGCACCTCGCGTAACGCAACCGACAGCGTGGCTAGATCGAACCTGCCGACGGCCCGGATGTCGTCGAGCATCTGCCGGTAGCGCTCGTGAGCGTGACCCTTGTGGCCGAGCCACGCGTTGATCCGGTCCTCGACGTCGTGTTCGGCCTGCGTCGACTTCAGAGCCTCGGCAGTCAGCGTTCCGTGCCAGCCGTAGAGGTCGTTGCGTAGCGCATCGCGGGCCAGCGCCTGCCACCGATCGTCGCGCGGCAGCGCCAGGATGCGATCGCGCAGCCAATGAAGCTGCAGCCGGTTTCCGAGCAGGAAGTAGGCGGCCGCCGCCGGCGCCACTTCTTCATCGACCTCGTTCGACACTTCGATGAGGTCCAGGGCCGAGAACATCGCGCTCAACCCCGCGACGCGCGTGGCCAGTTCCTCGGGCACTCCTTCCTGCACGAAGCGTCTCGTCGCTTCCTCCCTGGCCTTCTGATCGGGCCCTACCAGGACTTCCGGCAGGAGGCCGGTGAGCTCCACCGGCCCTTTTCTGTAGCGCTCGACCGTGGCGGAGATGTCGAGCGGCCGGGAACAGTGACGCAGAAGCCAGCGAGTTGAGCGCTCGACCAGCTTGCGGCCCTCGAGGGTCATCGCCGTCTGCGTGGCCGCGTCGACCTGGTGGTCGAGATGCTCTATCTCGCTCCACAGGCTCCCCATGTCGAAGATCTCCCGGGCCACGGTCTGTGCCCGGGCTATGTCGGGGGCCGCGGCTCCGGTCTCCTCGCCGAGCCGGAACACGAACGTGATCCCGGACGTGTTCACCACGGCGTTGGCAACGCGCGTGGCGATGATCTCCCGGCGCAGCCGGTGATGTTCCATCTCCGCGGAGTAGCGCTCGCGCAGTGGCTCGGGGAAATAACGAACCAGCTCTCGCCCCAGATGAGGATCCTCGGGAAGGTCGGAGGCCAGCAGCTCTTTCTTTAGACCGATCTTGGAGTAGGCCAGCAGGATGGCGAACTCCGGGGAGGTCAGGCCCTGCCCGTTGGACTTGCGGTCCTCGACCTCTTCCTCGTCGGGAAGGAACTCCACCTCCCGGTCGAGCTTTCCCCCTTGCTCCAGGTGACCGATGTAGCGCGTGTGAACGTCCACCATGGAGACCGACTGAGTTACCGAGTTGCTGAGTGCCTGGGTTTGCTGGTAGTTGTCGCGCAGCACCAACTTCCCGACTTCGTCCGTCATGTCGGCCAGCAGCGAGTTGCGCTGCTTGGTGGTCATGTCGCCCTGGTCCACCACCGCGTTCAGCAGGATCTTGATGTTGACCTCGTGGTCGGAGCAGTCCACCCCGGCCGAGTTGTCTATCGAATCGGTGTTGATGCGCAAGCCGGCGAGCGCGTACTCCACGCGCGCGCGCTGGGTGAAGCCGAGGTTGCCTCCCTCGCCCACGACATGGCAGCGTAGCTCCGACGCGTCGACCCTCACCAGGTCGTTGATCTTGTCTCCCGCCTCGGCATGGGACTCGCTGCTCGCCTTCACGTAGGTGCCGATGCCGCCGTTCCACAACAGCTCGACCGGAGCTCGGAGCAGCGCCTTGATGACTTCGTTGGGCGTGAGTTTGGCCACCTCGATCCCCAGCGCACGCTGGGCTTCCTTGGACAACGAGATCGACTTGGCGGTGCGGGGGTAGACGCCACCCCCCGCGGAGATGAGCGCCTCGTCGTAGTCGGCCCACGACGAGCGCGCCTGGTCGAACAACCGCGCGCGTTCCTCAAAGCTGGTCTCGGGATCGGGGTCGGGGTCGATGAAGATGTGGCGGTGGTCGAAGGCGCCGAGGAGCTTGATGTGGCGCGACAGCAACATGCCGTTTCCGAACACGTCGCCCGACATGTCCCCGATCCCCACCACGGTGAAATCGGTGGTCTGCACGTCGACGCCGCGCTCGCGGAAGTGGTGCTTGACCGATTCCCAGGCCCCCCGAGCGGTGATGCCCATCTTCTTGTGGTCGTAGCCGACCGAGCCCCCCGAGGCGAACGCATCGCCGAGCCAGAAGCCGTAGTCGTCGGAGATCGCGTTGGCGACGTCGGAGAAGGTGGCCGTGCCCTTGTCCGCCGCGACGACGAGGTAGGGATCGTCGTCGTCGTAGCGAACCACGTCCTCGGGGGGCACGACCTTGCCGTCGACCAGGTTGTCGGTGATGTCGAGCAGGGCGCGGATGAAGTTCTGATAGCAGTTCTTGACCTCCTCGAACAACGCGTCCCTGTCGCCGTCCTCGGGCGGGCGCTTCACCACGAAGCCGCCCTTGGCCCCCACCGGCACGATGATGGCGTTCTTCACCTGCTGGGCCTTCATGAGGCCGAGGACCTCGGTGCGGAAGTCCTCGCGGCGATCCGACCAGCGGATGCCGCCGCGCGCCACCTTCCCGCCGCGCAGGTGCACGCCCTCGACGCGCGGTGAGTAGACAAAGATCTCGAACTTCGGGCGCGGCAGGGGCAGGTCTTCGATCTTGGAGGGGTCGAGCTTGAAGGCCAGGTGCGACTTGAGGCGGCCGTCGCTCGACTGGTAGTAGTTCGTCCGCAGCATCGCCAGCACCAGCGTGAGGAAGCTGCGCAGAATCCGGTCCTGGTCGAGGCTCTGGACCTCGTCCAGCGCCTCCTCCAGTTCCTTGACGTGGCCCGCGACCGCCTCGTGTGCGTCGAGCCGTGTGGCCGGGTCGAAGCGCGCGTGGAACAGATCGACGAGCCGGCGGGCGATATGAGGATTGCCGATGAGCGTGTCCTCCATGTACGCCTGGCTGAAGCGGCTGCCCGTCTGGCGGAGGTACTTGCTCAGGGCGCGCAGCACCGCGATGTCGCGCCACGAGAGCCCGGCGCTCAGCGTCAGACGATTGAAGCCGTCGTCCTCGATGTCGTGTCGCCACACCCGCGCGAAGGTCTCCTGGAACGCGGCCTTGACTTCGTCGGTCTCGAACTCGCCGAGGTCACCGCACGCCAGCCCCAGGTCGTAGATCCATCTCGTCTCGCCGTTCGGAAGGTTCACCTCATAGGGCCGCTGGTCGATGACCCGAGCCCCCATGTGCTCGAGCAGCGGCAGGATCTCCGACAGCGTCATGGGGTTGCCGGAGCGGTAGAGCTTGAAGCGCAGGAAACCCTCGGGGGCCTCGAGCAGATGATAGAGGCCCATGCCCAGGTCCTCGCCTGGTTCGAGCGCTTCCAGGTGTTTGATGTCGAAGACCGCACGCCGGTGCACGGTGTCGTCGCGGTAACCGCCGGGAAACGCGTCGCCGTAGGTGCGGAACAGTTCGATACCGTGCTCTTCGCCCAGCTCTTCCACGAGCGCGGCGCGCAGATCGTCGCTCCACGAGCGCACGGTGGCAACGAGTCGCTTCTCGATCTCCTCGACGTCGTAAGAGGGATCGGCGTCGGGCTCGGTGCGGATGATGAAGTGGAGGCGCGCCAGTACCGATTCCGATACGCGGGTCGTGTACTCGACGCCCTTGGCCTCGAACGCCTCGGTCAGCAAGTCTTGCATCCTCAGGCGAATGGCGGTGTTGTACCGGTCTCGGGGGATGAACACGAGGCAGGAGAAGAATCGCCCGTAGGTATCGCGACGAACGAACAGGCGCACACGCTGGCGTTCCTGGAGTTGCAGGATCCCCATGGCGATGCGATAGAGCTCGTCGGTGCTCGCCTGAAACAGCTCGTCACGCGGATAGCTCTCGAGGATGGCCTCGAGGTCCTTGCGGCTGTGGCTGGCGGGCGGAAAGCCGCAGCGCTCGACGACGCGCCTGACCTTCCTGCGGAGAATGGGGATCTGGGTGGGGCTCGTGTTGTAGGCGGTGGACGTGTACAGGCCGAGGAAGCGCCATTCGCCGATGACCTCGCCCGCGTCGTCGAAGCGCTTGACGCCCACGTAGTCGAGGTAGCTCGGGCGGTGAACCGTGGCGCGCGAGTTCGCCTTGGTCAGCACGAACAGCTTGCGATGACGCGCCCGCTTCTGGGCTTCGGGTGGCAGCTCGACGACGCTGGGGGGCAGATCCGAATCGGCCTGGCGAAGAATGCCCAGACCGGAGCCGGGCGTCACCTTCAGCGCGTCCTTGCCCTCGTGCTCAACGAGCTCGTACTCGCGGTAGCCGAGAAGCGTGAAGTTGCCGTCATAGATCCACTGGAGAAAGTCCTTTGCCTCGGCCACATCGTCGGGATCGACCGGTGGAGGACGCTCGTCGAGCTCTGAGCTCACCCGGCGAACCCGCTCGAGCATGTCCTGCCAGTCGTCCACCGCGGCGCGCACGTCGCCGAGCACCCGTTCGATGTCACCCTTGAGCTCGTGGATGAAGTCGTGATCGCTCTGCCGGTCGACCTCGACGTGGATGAACGACTCCGAGATCGAGTCCTCGGCTCCCTCCTGGCCCGGCTCGAGGACGTCGAGCAGAACACCCTCCTCGTCGCGGCGCACCGCGATCATCGGGTGAACGACCAGGTGGATCCCGAGCCCGTGCCGGTTGAGCTCGTTGGTCACCGAATCGACGAGGAAGGGCATGTCCTCGTTGATGATCTCGACCACGCTGTGGGTGGACTGCCAGCCGTCGCTCTCGAACTGCGGGGTGTAGACGCGCACCCGCGGGGCCCCGAGCGTGCGCCGGCGACCAAGGTTCCAGTGCGCGAGGGCGCCTCCGTAGATGTCGATGACGTCGCGCTCGATGAGATCGTCTGCGGGAACCTGAGCGTAGTACTGGCGAAGGAAACGCTCCGCCTGCGCGACCTCGCCGCGGGGGAGGTGCTCTCTTACCTGGGAGGCGGCCTCGTCTATGAGCTCGGCCTTCGCCTCTTCCACATCGACGGTCATCTGGCCCCCCGTACTTCAGCGTCGCCCCCTCGCGCACGCAAACCCGGGCCGCAAGGCGGGCACTGAGTCGAGCGTAACTCTATTAGTCGCCCGAAAGGTCCGCTCCTCGGGATGGTTATCGAATGGCATGAAAAGGGTACATTCTGGTCGCTGAACGACTTCAGGTCATCCAAGGATGGGGGATCGGATGACGCAACAAGATCTCGCGCGCGGGAGGCGGCGATTGGGCCGGTGATCGCATGAGCGCTTCGGACGGCATCTCGACCTCACCCGGCAAGATCGAGGCCGAGGAACTCGACCTCACGCGCGGCAACGAGCAAACCGAAGCTCTGCTCGCGGAGTTCGAAGCGGAAAGGCCGGCGCGCAAGTTGAGCGGGCTCCCACGCCACATCGTCGCGGCCGCCGGCGTCGGACTCTCGTGCTATGCCTTGTACTGGGTGCTCGACCCCATCCCCGCGTTGCTCTATAGATCGAGCTTTCTCGGAATCGCGCTGGCCATGACCTTCGCGGTTTATCGCGCCCGCGCCAGCAGGGAAGCAGTACGCGGAGCGCCCGCCAGCGATAATCCCGGCTGGCTCGACCTGGTCCCGGCCGTGCTTTCCCTGATCGCCCTTTTCTATCCCGTCATCTTCATCAACGAGTTCATCCGTCGCGCGGTACGGCCAAGTGAGCTTGATCTGCTCTTCGGAATCTTGACGGTGGTCCTGGTGTTGGAGGCGACGCGCCGAACTGTGGGATGGATCCTGCCGTGCGTCTGCTTGGGCTTCATGGCGTATGCCTTCCTGGGTCAGCTGATCCCCGCCGGCTACCTCCTGGGGCATCGCGGCTACGGAATCGAGCGCCTCATCGGCCAGTCCTACATCGGCATCGAAGGAATCTTCGGAGTACCCATCGCGGTGGCCGCAACCTACATCGTCCTGTTCACCATCTACGGCGCGGTGCTCGAGTACTCGGGTGTCGGGAAATACTTCATCGACGTGAGCTTTGCGGCTTTCGGTGAGTCCCGCACCGCCCCAGGCCGAACCGTTACGCTCGCGGGCTTCCTACTGGGGACGGTATCGGGTTCGGGGGTCGCCACCACTGTGACACTCGGGTCGTTCTCGTGGCCGATTCTGCGCCGGGCCGGATACCCACCTGAAGAGGGCGGGGGGATCCTCGCAGCCGCCGGCATCGGCGCGATCCTCTCTCCTCCGACGCTGGGGGCCGCGGCGTTCATAATCGCCGAGTTCCTCGGTGTTAGCTATCTGCAGGTCCTGATCTATGCGACCATTCCCACGGTTCTCTACTACCTGGGAATCATTCTGGCGATTGAGGTTGACTCCCGACGGTTCAACACGCGCGCACTCGGGATAAAGACGCCCCCACTGGGTTATCTGCTCAAGCGCTTTGGCTATCACTTCAGCTCCCTGTTCTTGATCGTCATCCTTATGGCGATCGGGATGTCGCCATTCCTCGCGGTGAGCTACTCGATCCTCGCGGCCTGCTTACTGTCCTTTCTTCACAGAGACACGCGCATGACGCCGCCGAGGATCTGGGAAGCGCTCGCCGCGGGAGCTATGAGCATGCTTCCAGTCGCTGCAACCTGTGCCGCGGCGGGCATCATCGTCGCCGTGGTCACGCTGACCGGGCTTGGCCTCAAGGCAAGCTCGATCATCGTCTTCCTCTCGGGAGGAAGCCTTGCGCTCACCGCCATCTTCTCCGCGATCGCGGTCATGATCTTGGGCCTAGCGGTCCCGGTCACTGCCTCGTTCATCATCGCCGCCGTGATCATCGGCCCGGCGCTGACGACCCTCGGCGTGGAACCCTTCGCGGCGTACATGTTCATCTTTTATTACGCGGTGCTATCCGAGGTGAGCCCGCCCACCGCGCTTTCCGCGGTGGCAGCGGCGGCGATCACCGGAGGGAATGTCTTCAAGACCATGATGCGCGTGTGGAAGTACTCGCTTCCCGCATTCCTGGTTCCCTTTGCTTTCGTGCTGTCTCCCAACGGCGAAGGCGTGTTGATGAAGGCCCCCGTGCAGGTGATCGTGTGGACCTTCGTCGTGTCGACTCTGGCCGTGGCCGCCCTTGCGGTCGTCACCGGGGGATGGATCGTGGGCCCTGCCGGCTGGGTCGAACGTGGGCTTGCAGCCGTTGCCGCCGCACTTCTTCTCTACCTCGAGCCCCTCTCCGTGATCGTAGGACTCATAGCTCTCGGAGTCGCGGTCGCCATGCACGTCTTGCGAAATCGGGCCACGCGGTCCGAGGAGACGACAGAACCCCGTCCGCCCCACAACGAAGTTACGAGCAAGGAGGCGTCAAGGTGAGCTCCACATGGGTTTTCGTTACGAAACCGACTCGACAACGTCTGCTAGTCGGCCTCGCGTTACTGGTAACTGTGCTCCTGGCGAGCGCCTGTGTGCGCGAAGAGCAGGTAAACGAGGGAGACGACGCGCCGGCCACCCAGCGGCTGTCGATCGCCACGGGAGGCACCGGTGGCGTCTACTTTGTCTATGGTGGCGGGCTCGCCGAGCAGGTCACCAGGAATCTCGAGGGCGTGGAGGCGACGGCCGAGGTGACCTCGGCATCGGTGGACAACATGCTCCTGATCGCCGACGAGGCGAGCGACCTGGCGTTCACGCTGGCCGACACGGCACAAGATGCTGTGGAGGGTCGCGAGGGATTCGAGGAGCCCGTCCCCGCGCAGGCTTTGGCTCGCCTCTACACCAACTACACCCAGGTCGTAACGACGACCAACACCGGCATCGAGACGATCGAGGACCTGCAGGGCAGGCGGGTCTCGGTGGGGTCTCCCAACTCCGGCACCGAAGTGATCGCGCTCAGGATCTTGGAGGCTGCGGGCATGGACGCCGATGCCGACATTGATCGCCAGCAGCTCGACGTCGACCAGTCGGTGCAAGCAGTGCGGGACGGGACGATCGACGCGTTCTTCTGGTCGGGGGGCCTGCCGACGGGTGCGGTCACCGATCTGTCCACCACGGATCCCATCTTCATGATCCCAACCGCGGAGTACACGAACGACTTGGTGGAGACCTACGGCGATGTCTACAGCGAGACCGACATTCCCGCGGATACGTACGACGGCATGAACCAAGACGTGGCGACGATCGGGGTGCCCAACTACTTGGTGGTCAACGAAGCGATGGACGAGGAACTCGCCTTCGAGCTCACCCAACTGTTGTTCGAGCGCCAGGAGCAGCTCGTGCAGGTCCATCCGGAGGCTCAGAACCTCGATTCCACGACCGCACAAGAGGTCGAGGGCGTAGAGCTGCATCCTGGTGCCCAGCGCTACTACGAGGACTCCGGAAGCTAGGAACCTGGTCGTGGCGCAGCGCGTGGTCCCGGCGGTGGTGGTCCTCGTGATCGCGCTCGCGCTCGGTTTCGTCCTGACAGGCTCCGCTTCGGAGAGGGATCCCGTGGTCGTGGTCGGAGGACACCAGGGAGAGGTCGCCGCCGTCCCCTTGTCGGGCGATTCGAGATTCTCGCTTCGCTACAGGCACTCGGTATACGAGCGGCCGGCGGTGGAGACATTCGCCGTGGACGAGAGTGGCAGGTTCTCACTGGTGCACGTCACGTCCTCGAGTGAGGAGGTGCTCGACTACTACGGGATCGACGGCAGGCGAGTCTCGAAGGGCCCGTGGCGCCGCCTCGTGCTCGACGAACCGCAGCGCTTCTCGAGACTCTCCCTCATCGGGACACCCACAGGCAGACGGACGTTGCTGGTCGATGACGAACGCGTGCCTCTTTACGGGCAGCATGGCCCGGCGCACCTCAGCATCTGCATCCGCCCCGGGCCGACGACGTGCTGGCGGGACTAGGCCGACCCCGCCACTCGTTTGGGCACGACCATGCGCCAGGCATCGAGCACGATTTCGCGCATCTCCACCTCGTCGATGGCCGCCAGCCGCACGACGACCCAGTTGTACCGCTGGTCCGACCGCTTAGGCATCATGAACTTCTCCGGATCGGACGCGATCAGGGCGTCGCGCTCCTCTTTGGGAAAGGCGAACCCCATCAGCGTCTCGTCACGCGCGAACGCCAGATAGACGATCCGCCCGACGCGGAACTTCACCCGGTCTCGCACCAGTGCCTCCTCGGTCCGAGGAAGGCCGGCGGCGAATTCGCGAACCTCTTCGATCGTCACCATGGATGTCCGACCTTACGCCGGCATTGCGACACCACCGGCGGGTGCCGGCGGAGCTACTTGAGGTGGCTCACGGCCAGAATGTTGCCTTCGGAGTCCTTGAACCAAGCTGCCAGCTCGGCGCCGAGATCGGCGACGCCGTCCACCGTCTTGAGGTCCGGGTAGTCGTACTCCTCGAACTCGATCCCCAGAGCGCGCAACTCTTCAACGGCCGAGCGGAGGTCGTCTACGAACCACGAGCCGAGGGTGTGCCCGGCTCCCGCCGTCCCGCTGGGATAGAGGAAGAAGGCCGTTCCCTGCCCGAAGCGGTAGATGATCCCGACGTCCATCACCCGCTCTGGGGCGAGCCCGAGCTTCTCTTCGTAGAAGCGCCGGGCCCTGTCGAGATCCGTCGCCGGAATCGTCGCCTAGAACTCCGCCTCCTCGAGGATCATGTTCTCCTCCATTCCACGGTTGTCGCTGCACCGAGAAGTGGGGCCTGCCGGGTTCCAGCATTGTCCCGGTCGACCCCGGCCATCGAGACTGCCATGCCGTGTTCCTTGCGTTCAACCGTCGTCGTAGGTTCGATCGACGACAGGAGGCAAATGTGAAAGGACGTGTTCGCAGTCACCACACCTGAAGCGAACTGGAGGGGAGAGATTCGAATGACGTTCGAAGGACCCGCAGGCGAGCCGATGTCGCGGGAGGGAAAGCGAACCGAAGCGGCCGGCGAGGCGGGCAGCTCGCGGCCCATCCGCTGGGAGGATGCAGAGGAGCGGCTCACGAGGGGCGGCTGGTTCTGGCTCGTCACCGTGCGGCCGAACGGAGCGCCGCACGCCATGCCGGTATTCGCCGTGTGGTCGGAGTCGGCGCTCTACGTGGCCTCGAAGGAGACGGCCCGGAAGAGCCGAAACCTCGCCGCCGAACGACGCTGCGTCGTCACCACCGACAGCGGGGACTTGCACTTGATCGTGGAAGGTGAAGCCCGCCGAGTGCGCGACGAGACGACCCTTCGTCGCGCGTCGGATGCGTTCGAGGCCATCTACGAGTGGCCCACGGTGGTGATGGGAGACAAGCTCGACGCCGAGTACGGTGCTCCCACCTCCGGCGGCCCGCCCTATGACGTCTACGAGATCAGGCCGACGAAAGCGTTCGGTCTCCCCACCGACGGCGAGTCCTTCACACCGACGCGCTGGCGCTTCGACCGCTGAGGGCCGGCGCGCGTGGATCTCCAGCTTCCGCCGGCAACCTCACTCCGTGACCGACCAGGGAGCGTCGGAGAGACGCGCGTCGAGAAGCTTGCCGGGTCCGCACTCCTCCGAGCGGTACCCGGCGGGCATGCGCGGGTAGTCGTTCTGCCAGTAGGCCACGGCCAGGTCGCGCGCCGCCTCCGGGGGCGCGCCGAGGAGCTGCGCCATGGCAGCGTCATGCTGGACGGCCAGGCACTCGGTCTCCGCTTCGCTCTTGAGGCCCCTCATGTGCATCGCCTCATGAGTCAAGACATGGACGGCCACCACCTGCTCGTGGGTCGGACTCACTTTGCTCGACCTCAGGAAGGCAGATAGGTCCCGGCACTGAGTCCGCTGGATGAGCGTTGCACGTTCCGGAACCCCGTCTGGGCCGAAGGCTACGTAGCCCAGATCGGCACCCGCGTCGACGAAGGCTCCGCCGAAGGCCTGACAACGCACTTCCACCGGCACCCCCACGATCGTTTCGGCTGCGGCGCTGAGGCGATGTTCCAGGCGGGCCCGCAGCAGCCCCGGAATCAGACAGGCGAACCCGAGAGCGACGAGACAAACGGTCGGGAACCATGGGTAGGAGCGCGTGCGGCCGAGCGCGTCGACCCCTGCATGCATCCAGCGAACGAGGATGACGACGACGGCCAACAACAGTGCCGCCGACACCCAGTGCAACACGTCAGGAAGTCCGTAGGGCACGTTCGAGCATCATGAACACAGCATCGGCACCGAGGATGACGAGCCTGAGCTGAGGCAGGCCTTGCGACCGCGAGCCGGCGGATACGCGACGTTAATCTCGGCTCTCACTCTTTTTGGGGCGTGGTGTGCGCTGAGCGCGCATGAGTCCCCAAAAACACGCGAGTACGACTGCTCGCTCGGCATCCTGACGGATGCTCAGCGTGCTCAGGCGTGTGCAACGACGATATGCGTGTGCATCGGCACGACCATCTGATCTCCCATACGGTAGCGCTCGACGATCGGCTTCGTCTCGTTGCCGATCTTTTCGAGATAGGCGGTGAACGTCTCGGGATTTTCCGCGAACGCGGGCACAACCGCTGCGTACGCGAACTCCATGCGCTCCACGAAGCGGTCCGGCGTGGCGAAGCGCGCCTCGATCGAGCGCGCCGCGATCTCGATGTTGCGCAAGCCGGCATCGGTCAGCAGCGTCCGCAGGTCGTCCGCGTCCCCCAGCGAGAACGGCGCGATCGCCTCTTCGCGGCTCACCGCCACACCGAGGTCGCCGAGGTGGGGAACCTCCGCATCGGCCAGCGCCTCGTACAGCGGATGGCGCTCGAGCCCCTGCCAGACCGCGAGCACGATACGTCCACCGTCCGCCAGCACCCGCCGCATGTGCCCGGCGCTCGCCGGACGGTCGGGGAAGAACTGCAGGCCCTGCTGACAGAGCACCACGTCGAAGGCACCGTCGGGGAGGTCGAGCGTCACCGCGTCGCCTTGCCGCCACTCGATCGACGCGCCCTCGGGGACGGGCTGCGCTTGCGCGACCTCGATCATCCCGGGATTGATGTCCAGCCCCACCATTTGACTCCCGCCGCCTACCAGTGGGGCGACGTGTCGGGCCACGATGCCCGTGCCGCAGGCAAGGTCGAGCACGCGCTCGCCCGGCTGCGGAGGGGCGTACTTGAGCAGCACCTGCGTAAGCGGCTCGAAGATCGCCGGGCCGAAGTAGTCCTCGTACGCCTGAGCCGGCGTGACCTTCTGTTCTTGGAGCATGTCGTCGTCCCCTTCCTTGCGTTCGGCGCTGGTGACCGCCACCCGCCGGAGGCTTTGTGCTACCGGCGAGCGCGGCCACTGCGAGCCTAGGGAGGACGCGCGCGAGTTACATGAGTGGTGGCACGCAATCCACTACGCAATCGAGGGGACGGGCGCGAGAAGCGCCGGCTGCGTAGTCAGGAGACGGGCAGACGACCGTCGCGCAGGGCGTAGCTCACGGCGGCAGCGCGGGCGCTGCGTCCCCGCAGGCCCAGCTTTTGGTAGACGGTGGCAAGGTGACGCTCGACGGTGCGGATGCTGAGCACGAGCTCGGCCGCGATCTGCTGGTTCGTCTGCCCGGTTGCCACCATGGCGAGGATCTGCGCCTCCCGGTCGGTCAGTCCGTCCTTACGGGTGGGCTTCGCTACGCTTGCGCCAGCCCCTGTGTCCGGCGGCGCGCCCAGGCGGACGAACTCCGCGCGCGCCGCCTCCCGCTCGAGCGTCGCGCTGTCCCGGTCGTGCAGCGCCTCGTACGCACGGGCCACGAGCACGCGCACGCGGGCCGCCTCGTATGGGGCGCGCAGCTCCTGCCAGAGCTTGAGCGCCTCGCGCAACGGCTGAAGCGCCTTGTCCGCGCCGCCGTCCGCGAGCAGGACCGCGCCCCGAGCGTGCGAGGACGACGCGGCCAGGCCCGCCGTGCCGTAAGTGCGCGCGATCCGGTCGAGCTGCTCGCTCGCGGCGCGCGCGTAGTCGACGTCGCCGGCGGCGAGGGCGATCTCGACCGCGGCCGGGAGCAGGCGCGCCCGCGCGAGCGGATCGCGCTCCTCCGCGGCGAGGGCGCTCCGGATCGATGCGGCCGCGCTCTCGGCCCGCTCCTGGGCGAGGCGGAGCAGCGCCATGCCCGGTTGGGGATCCCGGCCCAGGCCGTGCGCCGTCGTAAACGCCGCCTCCGCGCCGGTCAGGTCTCCCCGTTGCCTCCGAAGGTTGCCAAGCTCGTAGTGCGCCTCCGCCACGATGCCGACGTGGAAGTGGGCGAGCTCATCGCAGACGCGCCCGACCTCGCGCTCGGCTTCGTCCCAGGCGCCCTGCACCTGAAGCAACTGCGCGCGGTGCACGCGGCAGATCCCCATGAACGGTCCCGCGCCCGGCATGCTCTCGCACCAGCGCGCCGTCGCCTGGGTCCACTCGCCCGCCCGGCGCAGGTCGGCGATCTCGTGGCAGGCGAGCATCAAGTGGCAGTAGATGTTGCCCGCCCAGCCCGGCTCGAGGTCGTCCGAGATCGCCGCGACCATCGCCTCGTCGAGCAGCGCCATGCCCTCGCCGACCCGCCCCTGCTTCACCACCACCCGGCCCTGGCCGACCACGCCCATCGCCACGAGGTTCGGATCCTCGAAGCGATGCCCCATGTCCTGGACCCGGCGCGCACGCGTGACCGCGGTATCGAGGTCGGACGCGCCGAGCGCGTCCTCGAACTCGATGTAGACGAGGTAGCCGTGCTCCGCAGACTCGGGTTCGTCCTCGAGCAGGCGGAGCGCCCGGCTCATCCAGCCCGACGCCTGCGCCTCCTCGCCGCGCAGCGCCAGCGTGTAGCCGGTCTCCAGCGCCATGAGCGCGGCCGGGCGCGGCTGCCCGGCGTCAATGTAGCGCCGGTAGGCCTCCTGCTGGGCGGGCAGCGCCTCGTCGAGGTCGCCCAGCCACCACGCGCAGTCGGCCAGCGCGGAGAGATCCTTTGCGGACAGCGCCGCGCCTTCGCGCGCCGCGCCGAACCCCTTGCGAGCGCTGGTCCAGTCGCGCCGACGGTAGGCCTCGCGCGCCCCCTCCAGCAGATCGGTCACGTCGCTCATCGGCACTCGCCTTCGAGGTTACGAAACTATGCCGTTCTGGTCTTGGGAGACCAGCCAACTATAGGATCTCCAGCCCTCGCCATACCTGCGCCGCACCGCACAGCCTTGCGGCGCCCTTCTATGCCGGCAGGCTCGCCACTCCGTACATGCCGATCCGACCTCTTTGGTAACCACCGTGAGCTGCTCGGCCATCGTCTGCGCCACCAGCTTTCGGTCGACCTCCTAGAATCGTGTCGGCGGTGTTCAAGAGCGCGGCGGCCATAGGGAGCGCCCCCCGTTGAAGACAAGGAGGTAGTGCGGGTGAGCAAGGTTACGTCTGACATGGCCATGTCCGTCGACGGCTTCGTCGCCGGTCCGAATCAGAGTCTGGATAACCCTTTCGGTGAGGGAGTCGAAGGGCGCCTGCACCAGTGGATGTTCGACGACCCAGGCGCGAACGCGCCAGAGATCAAGGCGATTACTGAGGCAGGTGCGTTCATCGTGGGTCGCAACATGTTCGGCCCCGGTCGTGGCGCCTGGGACGAGGAGTGGAAGGGCTGGTGGGGAGAAGAGCCGCCCTATCGCCGTCCGGTGTTCGTGCTGACACAACACTCGCGCGAGCCCCTGACGATGAAGGGAGGCACGACGTTCACCTTCGTCACGGACGGGATCGAGTCTGCGTTAGCGCAGGCGCGTACGGCGGCGGGCGACTCGAACATCGCGATTGCCGGGGGCGCCACGACCGTGAATCAGTACTTGGCGGCGGGGCTGATCGACGAATTGCGGCTGCACGTGGCGCCGGTGCTGCTTGGCGCGGGGGAGCGGCTGTTCGACGGCGTCGGGAACGTCTCGCTCGAACCGCTCGAGCAGGAAATACAGCTCTCCAAAGACCTTGGCCAGATTCGCTCGGTTGATCTCGTCGATAATCAGAACGTGAGGCCGCTCGGGATGCTCTCGTGCCGCATCGACCATGCGACGGGAGGGCCCGGGCGTCAGTTCGAAACCGACACTGCCCCTGCCGTCGGCCGAGGCGGGGCGGAAGCCTTCGAAGAAGTCCTCGTAGGAGTAGGCGGGGTGGAACTGCACGAGCTTGGTCGCATCTCGGCCGGCGAGGTGCCACGCCAGTCGCTGGGCAATGTAGGTCTTCCCGGTTCCGGGAGGCCCGTAGAAGATCATCTGCCGGTGATGCCGCAGAAGGTCGATGCACTCCCGGAGCCAGTCGAGATCGACGTGGAGCGATTCGGCCAGTTCGGGGGTGGCGTCGACCAGGGCAAGCTCCACGTCCTGCCGCTGCGTGGGTTCCTCGCCGATCAATGCTTCCAGTAGCCCAAGCTGTTCGGTCAGCTCAACGACGTCGGTGGGATTTGCAAGCCGCGCAGGCAGAGGCTCGGGGAGCTGGGCATAGTCGACGGGGTTGTCGCCATTTTTCCAGGCCACGGTCCTGCGGAGGTTTGATCGGCCGTCGGGACTTGCTTGATAGACGGGTTCCCCAGTGATGGTCCCGACATACAACTGACCCTGGCTCGTGGTGGCAACGAGATCGCCGGCCTGCATGCGCGAGAGGAAGGAATGGAACTCGCGGACCTTGTCGCGCCGGGCGTTGTAAGAAACGTGCGAGTAGTCGGATTCGACCATTTCCTTCAGTACATCCTGGTCGGGCGCGCTCTCGATGGGGCGAAGGTTGGTCGCCGCGAGTGAACAGAACCCCTCCTCCAGCCAACTCGGGACGAGGTTCATTCCCTGCACACTGGATCCGCGCACCAACCACGCTCTGCGGGCTTCGGTCTCGGCACTGACTGTGACTTCAGGCGCCCTTTTCTTATCCGTTGGTTCGTCCACTGTGCCCTTAGAGGGCTGCCATCGCTGGACGTAGGGAGGCTTGTAGTAATTGATGGGATCATCGCTTTCATTTTCCAGGGCGCTTCTGATCGCGAGGAGGTCCTGATCGAGATCACCCGTAGACTCAGTTAGGTGATCGCGAAAGGCTTCTCGAATCGCTTTCTTGTGGTGAACGGCGACGATTGGCTCGAAGTAAGCCGGGAAGGCAAGAAAGAGAAGGGAATGCCGCTGCGAAGGCGCGCGCGGGCCGGGCGCAGCCATCGCGAATTCCTTGAATGCCCAAGGGTCGGCGAGGATCGCTTGTTGCCGGTCCGGGGGGAGTCCCTTGAAGTCTCGTATGCATTGGATCAAGTAAGAAAGCTGCTGCCATCGCAACGTTTTGAAGGCCACGCCTCCGTTGAACAGTGAGTGGCCGAAGCTTGCGACGATGTCGTCGGGGAGCTGTACGGGATCGTTGGCTAGGTTCAGGACGTTCTCGATCGTTCTTCGCTTGGTAGCAGCGTGGTAGTCGGCTAGAGGCAACACGTTTAGGTACTGCAGCTCACCCATCAGCTGAATGGCATCGTCGGAAGCGTCGGCTAGCTGCTTGGTCAATTTCTCTACATAACTCGACTCGCCGGCGTCGGGTTGTTCTACGAAGTGGCGGTAAAGCTCGTCGGTGTTGTCACGGGTCCAAATTGGACGGCCGGGAGTGAAGACCGAGTCGTCGTTTCGCCAACCCGACTCGAAGATCCGCTTGCCTGCTCGTTCGATGTCCTGAGCCCAAGGCCGAGACGCCGCGGTCGAGCGAGGTTCAGTGTCCATTGTGTCTGGTCCTTTCCGGATGCCTCGGGCCTTCGCCGGGAGGAGGGTCGAGGATGGTCTGGTAGGGCTCGCCCGTCGCGATGGCCTTCGACATGGCGTCGTAGACCTCGAGGATCAAACGCTTGGTGCGGTATTCGCCATACTCCTGCTCATCCTTTCGCCTAACGATGGGAAACGTATCCATGATGTAAGCGACGTCGCCGCGCTCGACTCCATACAGATGAAAGAAGGCGGCATCGAGTTCATTCCGTAAGAGATGTCTTCTCTGGGGTTCCCAGACAAACGAAGCGCCCTCGTTGCCAAATTCGAGGAGTGGCACACTCATCGCTTCGCTTGTGCACATTAGCTCCGTAGCTAGAGTGGCGATCCAAGTGGAGTTATCCACCCGGGAATCCCATGGCGAAGTCTCAGCAAGCATGGGGGGCGGGACTACGGGCAGCTGATAAGTGGTAAAGAACTTCAGGTGTGTGCCGCCGACTTTTTGTCGAGCGCTAAGGGCTCGGTAGGAAATTAGACGGCCTCATTGCTGTCATCGGAGTTGGGCGCGGACAGGATCGTGTAGTTCCACTCCCCGTGGAAATCGTGCTTGCGCAAAGGCACCTCGGCGAGTTCAGCGTCGCTGACCTTGACACCGGTCTCATAAGTGGCCGTATCGAGCTCGGCTCGGACCTTGAGGCCCTTTCGGGTGGTGGTCGAGCCGATGAGATCGACCACGACTTGATGACTGGTAAGCGGCCGGCCTCGCCAGTTCATCGAGATGTGAGAGAACAGACGATGTTCGATCTTGTTCCACTTCGATGTGCCCGGCGGCAGGTGGCATACCGTGATCTCGAGCCCGGTCTCGGCGGCGAGCTGCGCGAGCTCGATTTTCCACAGCCGTGAGCGGTAAGAGTTCGAGCCGCCGCCGTCGGCCGATACGAGCAGTTTCGTGGCGGTGGGATAGGAGCGCGCACCGATCATGTCCCACCACCGGCGAATGGTCGCGACGGCAAAGCCAGCGGTGTCATGGTCGGTTCCCACCGACACCCAGCCCGTGTTCGAGCCAACGTCGTAGACGCCGTAGGGGATCGCCTTGCCGACCGTGGGATCGACGAAGTCGTAGATGTTGACCTTTTCGGGCTCGCCCTGTGGGTTCCACTCCCGCCCCTTGTTGGCGTAGTCACCCACCAGTTCCTTCTTCTTGGTGTCAACCGAGATAACCGGTTGCCCGGCGTCGAGGTGGGCGGCGCTGCGGTCGTTGAGGTAGCGGAACTGTGCATCGCGATCAGGATGCTGGGCACCCTCTTTGGTCTTGACGTTCGCCTGCAGGCTGTAGCCGAGGCGATAGAGGAGCTCGCGCACAACGACGTGGCTTACCTCGTGGCCTTTAGCGCGCAGCTCGCGGGCGAGCGTGCGGGTGCTCTTGGCGGTCCAGCGCAACGGACACTCCGGATCGCCGCGCGACTCCGGCTCCACCAGCGCGTCGAGGTCGGTGAGCAAGGTCTTGTCGAGGTCGGTGAGAGCCTTGCGCCCGCCTCCGGGCCGACGCACGCGCGGCGACGGCTCGACGCCGGCGTCGACCTCTGCGACGGCGTTCTGCACCGTCGAGCGGGACATGCCCGTCGCCCTTGCCACCATCGCGATGCCGCCCCGCCCTACCGCCCGGGCCTCAGCTCCGGCCAAGATGCGTCGCTGTCGCTCGTCAAGGTGGGGCATCACCACAGCCAGCTTGGCACGCAGAGCTTCCTCGGTGACCTGCACGCATCAAGGCTATCTCCCGCCGGGCATTAACGCGCGGATTGTTGTCTAACACTCCCTAAAGTCCAAGATGAAGGACGCGAGAACGGACAGCAAGCACAGAGGCGATCCGTCTGTTGGAAGCATCAAGAGCATCCCATCGGGAGCCGCAGACCTAGGAAACATGGAGCAAAGCATGGTTCTCTCATCTGTGCTTCGACAGATGTCTCGCCAGCCTAGGAGCCATTTGTGGTTCCAGCGGCCTTCTAGGCGGGCGGTTACCTCTTTCTCTGATACCCAGTAGCGCGGTAGTGGACTGAAGTTCGGATCGTCCTTCTCGGCGGGGGTGCAGTCTCGGATCTTGTCGCCGTCGTAGGTGGCCCAGCGATGATCGAAGTGGTGGATCATCTTCGCCTCGTAGAGGGGCAGCATCCGATCGTTGCCTCGCTCGAATACGTTGCCCTTGAGAAGCCACCCCTCGGCCTCCAACTCGTCCCGCGTGTGAAAGAGATGAGAATCAGATGTCATGTTGAATAGCCCTTGAGAGAATGACAAACCCCACGGATTCCCGTCGGGATCGTTCTTCTTGATCAATACCGGGACTCGGCGGTAGATCGAGAGCGTGATCTCAGCGTCGCGGCGGGAGCGGAAGATGGGGCAGGTACCTGTGTTCGGGTTAAGCAGTGTGATCTCATCCGGCTTCAGCTCGAAGCGGACGTCGTCCTTGGCCAGCTCATTGGGATCGAGAAGGAAGAAGGCGAACTCGGCCGCTGCTTCCTTGATTGATGGGCCGTTGAGCGTGAGAAGACAGAACTTGTAGCTGCGGTGGACGCCTGCAAAGAGTGGTCTTGCATTCTCAAAGTCGAATAGCGAGGCCAACGACGCACTTTCCACTAAGTCCTTGAAGAAGTATTGGGTAGTGGCATCGGTGGCGATGCCGGTGGGTATCACCATGCCGAGCCTGCCGCTCCGGGCGATCAACGTTCGTCCCCCCTCCGCGAACAACGGATCGGTTTTCACACGGCCCCGCCCGGTCAGCGGAAATCGTCCAGAGTTTGCGGCGAAATGGCGCAGCCCATCAATCCGTCGCTTCTCGTCGCGATACTTCGCGGAGAGTTGAGGGTCTGTCCCAGATAGGTTGGCAATCAGCTTCTTTCGAGCGGCACCAGAGGCCAGCGAAATGTCGGATCCGTTGGCCGCGAAGAATTCCTGCTCCTTGAGCTCGATGTGTTCCCAAGGTGGGTTGCCGAGTACGCAGGAGAATCCGCCGCTCCAACCCGCATTCCTATCCGCTCCGGATACCGAGGCCGAGCCCACTTCGAAGATCTGCGGGAACTCCAGGTGCCAGTGAAAGAAGCGGTAGCGGGCTGCGAGGTCGTCGACCTCATCTACTGTCTCCTGCAATACTCCGTCGCTCCCGGATGAGAGTTTTTGCAGCACCCGCGTCGTGACCGGCGAGGGAGCGCCCTCCGTCTTTGGCCAAACGAACGCGGCACACCACGCATCCGCCGCCCTGCGAGCGTGATGGAGTTCTCGGGATGCCTGTAGTTCTCTATATCTACGCGCCTGACGGTGGACCTCTTCGAGCGAGAGCGCGGGTGACTTCGTCCATCCCGCCAGCTCCTTGCTGAAGTTGATCGTTGTGACGCTGATGTAGTCCTCGGCGAAGAGCTCGGTCTGACCATCCCTCTCCTGCTTGTTGCGCTTGGCCAGGCCACTGGCCACCCTCTTGTCGTCCCCTTCGATCGGTTTGAAGGCCGCATCCGGCAAGCCTTCGGCCAGGAGTCGAGGCGTAACTCCCAGGAGCGCGTTTCCTACCTTGATCTGTGCGTCGAGGAAGGTGAGTGGCCGGGCCGGCCCGGCTCCAGGGCCTCCAGCCAGAGGCTGACCTTGGCTAATTCGGCTGCCAGAGGATTGACGTCCACTCCGTAGATGCACGAGGTCACCACGTCGCGCAGGGCGGTCCGAACCGGCTCGGGGCCAGGCTCCGGATCGCCGGTTCTGACTGCGGCCAGGCGCTTGGCGATGCGACGGGCGGCGGCCACCAAGAAGTGTCCGGAGCCACAGGCGGGATCGCAGACCGTGATCTCGAGCAGAGCTCGCTCGGAATCCTCGGCGTTCTCGGCTTCCTCGATCAAGGGATCGAGAGCTGTGTCCAGCAGTGATTCGATCAGAGAAGTCGGCGTGTAGTAGGACCCGGAGGTCTTGCGCTCGTTGCCTGCAACCACCCGGAGCTTGAACTGATTGGTTGCCGGATCATGACTCGGAATGAGCTCCAGCAGCGACTCGTAGATGCTTCCGAGCTCCTCGGCGTCGAGGTTGCGGAAGTCGACCGTGCGCGTGGGACCGGTAGTGCGATCGCGGACCGTGCTCAAGGCTCGTACCGCTTCGAGCAATGCATGGTTCGAGAGCTCGTGGTCGTCGACCACATCGAGCTCGGTGTGCTCGAAGATGCCACCCAGAGCCGGCAGGCCGAGCTGCGGGTGCCCGGCTTCGTTCCCCAGTGCTCGGAGTACCTGTCGCAGACCGTGCCACAGGTCGCCGTGGCTGCTGCCGAGCCGCTTGAGCGAGATGCGGCGAAGGTGAGCTACCGAATAGAAGTCCAGGTAACGCCGCTTGGAGGTCTCGCCGGCGTCTGGCTCGAACAAGGCGCTGCGCGCCTCGGCGACGAAAAGAAAGAGGAGCCTGTAGACAAGTCGGAGAAGAGCCCGTCGGTAATCTGCCAGGTCCAGCGAACCGTCCTTCAATGCCTGGCGCAGATCATGGTTGGAGGGATGAGAAAGGAATCCCGAACCGAGGGTTTCCAAAGCCTCAGCGACGCCGTCGCGAAGCTGGTCGAGGGCGCGCGTCCCGGTTTCGATCGCTTGCGTGCGCCAGCGCTCGAGCCAGCACTCGGCGGGATTCTCCTCGGGAGACTCGAAACGAGATTGATGGAGCATGAGATAGAGGAGGAGAAAGTCGCTGAACTGATCTCCATCGAAGATGGCTTCGAGATCGAACTCCACGTATGCGGAGCCAACCAAGGAGGTCGAGTCCCGCAGCAGCCGCAGCGTCCGGCCGTTACTCAATATCCCCCACAGCGCCTCGTCAGTTCGATTCAGGTACTCCTGGACCAGCGATTGGGGTGAAGCTCCCGCCGCTCCCACGACTCCGGTGCTCCGACTGTCGAGTTCGATGTTGTAACCGAGCAGGTGAGCCGGAACGTTTCCCCAATGGTGACTGATCGGGAAGCCCTTTCCCTCGGCAGTCAGTCCGCCGGCCGACGTCGCCGGCAGCCTTCCAAAGTCGAGCTCCTTGAATAGCAGGAGCAGCCAGCGCTCGCGCGTCAGTGACGTTGCTCTGTCTTCCGGTGGGAGTTTGTCGAGCGCGCTCTTGTACGAGGCCCACACTCCCGTGAGATAGCTCCATGCTCGGTTCGCCGCCTCGCGTAGCGTCTCACCGGGAGCGAGGTGATAGTCCACAGGGGCGAGACCCTCCACCTCCTTGGCAGTGGTCAAGCGGGTGAGGAGGTCGGGGGGCAGGATGCCGCCGGCGACGCGTACGGTCGTGAAAGTATCCCGGCTCATGTGGCCACTCGAGGCTGCGGCAGGTACAGATAGACGCCAAGGATGTCGGCCGGTTTTTGGGCGCTGACATCAAGGCCTCGTCGCGCCGCACCCGCCGCGGCCCGTATGCGACGATGCGACGCCAGGAGTTCGGCTGCGAGGTCATCGGCCCGCTGATCGAGAACCGATTGAAGCGCCGGGAGCCCTCTCAGGCTTTTTTCGACGAAAGCGCGCGCCTGGTCGGAGGGCACGTTTGCCTCCGGCACGGACGTAAGCAGGGCCACCGCCGCATCCTCATCGAGCAGTTTTGGGG
>JBOGWX010000020.1:0-2353 GCA_050694055.1 Actinomycetota bacterium | reverse complement strand
AGATCCACAGGATCGAGATGAACCTCTTCGAGCGGATCCTCTCGTTCCTGGCCGACCCGAACATCGCGTTCCTGCTCATCTCGCTCGGGGCGCTCGCGCTCGCCGTCGAGATCTGGAGCCCAGGTCTCTGGGTGCCGGGCGCGATCGGCGTCATGTCGCTGATCCTCGGCTTCGCCGGAGTGGGCTTCCTCCCGTTCTCTTGGGCCGCGGTGGCGCTCCTCGTCCTCGCAGTTCTCTTCTTCGTCCTCGAGGGTCTGCATCCAGGCATCGGCCTCTTCGGGGCCTTCGGCACGGTTGCGCTCGTCCTCGGCGGCCTCTTCATGCTCGGGGGCTCGGAGCTTCCGGGTGAAGCGCTGCGGGTGAGCCGCTGGCTCCTGGCGGGAATCGGCATCTTCGCTCTCCTCCTTACGCTGCTGCTGGTTCGTGAGATGCGGCTGTCCCATCGTGTTGTCTACGTGAGCCCATACGCCCGGGAGCGGCTGCTCGGCGAGCTCGCCGAGGTCACTGTTCGCCTGGCTCCGCACGGGGAGGTGCGCCTCGCGGGGGAGACGTGGACGGCGGAGCTGCGAGGAGCAGGCTCGGCCGAGGTGGGCGAGCGTGTCAGAGTTGCCGATGTTTCGCAGCTCGGGTTCCTGGTCGAGCCGGCCGAGAGCCCAGCCGAAAACACAGGGTCGGAGCCCGAAGCCGAGCCTGTCCACAGTCCAGACCAATCGGGGAGGTAGCGATGGGCATCATCCTCAACTTCGTCAAGGACTATGAGCGAATCGCCCGTTTCCGGTTCGGCAGGTTCGAAGGCATGAAGGGCCCCGGGATCGTCGTGGCGCTCCCGGTCGTCCACGCGAAGGTGTGGGTCGACACGCGCACGGAGGTCCTCGACATCCCGCGCCAGACGAACATCACCAAGGACAACGCGCCGATCGACATCGACTTCCTCGTCTACATGCGCGTCGACGTCAACGAGTCCGAGAAGGCCGTGCTCGAGGTGGAGGAGTACCACAGCGCCGTCGTCGGGCTCGCCACGACCACCTTGCGCGCCGTGATCGGCGACATCCCCCTCGACGACGTGCTCTCGCAGCGAGAGCGAATCAACGAGCTCATCCGAGCGCGGCTCGATCAGGAGACAAGCCGCTGGGGGATCAAGGTCACCAACGTCGAGATCCGCGAACTCATCCCGCCGAAGGAGATCCAGGACGCCATGAACCGCCAGATGTCCGCCGAGCGCGTCCGCCGTGCGGTCGTGCTCGAAGCCGACGGCACCCGCCAGGCGAACATCACCGTCGCCGAGGGCGAGAAGCAGGCGGCGATCCTGCGCGCCGAAGGGGACAAGCAGTCGGCGATTCTGCGCGCCGAGGGCTTCAAGGAGGCGCTGACCCGAATCTTCGAGGCGGCACGAGGAGTCGACGAGAAGACGATGACGCTCCAGTACCTCGACACGCTCAAGGCTCTCGGTGCGAGCCCGTCGTCGAAATTCGTCTTCCCGCTCGAATTTACCCGGCTACTCGAGGGGCTCAGGGTCCCCGCGGGAGGCGACGGCTCAGACCGCGAGTAACACCCGCCGAAGCGCCGTGGGCTATCTTTTCGAGCGTCACGAGAGCTTCCGCTTACTGCTGCTCAAGCGCAGCGTTCCCAAGGCTGGCTGCATTAATTTCGATCAGGCCGGCCGGTCGACCTACGAGGGCTGCTAGCCGGCGGTGTGCGGCTGGCACGGGAACTAGCACGACTGTTCCTTCGACAGTTGTCGTGGCACTGTTCGGTTTCCTCGCCACGTGGGTCGTCGCAAGGTACGGCTTCGGACGTGAGCGGCCGCGTGACTGAGGTCTAGGTAGGGTCACGCGAGGCGTGGGGACGGGCTCGAAGCGCCTCGTGCGGGTGCTCGCCCGTCCTGGCGGCCTGGCGCGGACAGAGGGCGCGAGAGCGTTTGCGATTGTCACCGCTCACGACTCCTCGGGACGGAGTTGTCGCCGTCAGCAGGGCGCGCGAGCGCCTCCTCCCTCGGACAAGCCGTGCCATCACCATGACAACACCAGCGCGGCCGCCGGGCTCTCAAAGCTCGGCCCGACCCTGATATCAGACGACTGCGGCAGCAGGTAACCACGCACGGAGAATGTGCATCTGAAGCCGCCTTCAAGAGCCCGCGCACCGCGTGAACAAGCCATTGCGAGCTCGCCAGACGGACGCCGACGGCCCCTACAAACCCATGGCGTGGAACCCGGAGTCCACGTACAGGGTCGTGCCGGTGATGTTGTGGGCCTCCTCCGAGAGCAGGAAGGCGCCCGCGGCGCCGACGTCGCCCTGGTCGATGTGGCGGTGGAGGGGCGCGCGCTCCTCGACGATCGCCTCCATCGTCGGGAAG
>JBOGWX010000019.1:0-33558 GCA_050694055.1 Actinomycetota bacterium | reverse complement strand
ACCCTGGCGCTCGCCAACAAGGAGAGCCTGGTGGCAGCCGGCGAGGTCTGTCTGCGGACGGCCCGCGCGGCCGGAGGCACCATCGTCCCGGTCGATTCGGAACACGCCGCGCTGGCGCAATGCCTGGCGGGCGTGGAGATGAGCACCGTCGCCAGACTCATCCTGACCGCCTCGGGGGGGCCCTTCAGGACTCGCAAGGACCTCTCGACCGTCACGCCGGAAGAGGCACTGGCACATCCCACGTGGTCCATGGGGCCCAAGATCACGATCGATTCGGCAACGTTGATGAACAAGGGCCTCGAGATCATCGAGGCCCACCACCTGTTCGGACTCGGCTACGACCAGATTGACACCGTGTGCCACCCCCAGAGCCTGGTCCATGGGATGGTCGAGTTCGTGGATACGACTACGCTGCTCCAGGCGGCACCCACGGACATGCGCATCCCGATCCAAGCGGCGCTCACCTGGCCGCAGCGCAAGATCCGCCTTGGGAAGCCCATCGACCTTGCCGATGTTGGAACTATCGAGTTCGAAGCGGTGGATCATGAACGTTTCCCGACCATCGGGTTGGCCCTCCAGGCGGGCCGGATGGGCGGAACCCATCCGGCGGCGCTCAATGCTGCGAACGAGGAGGCCGTACAGGCCTTTCTCGAGCGGCGGATCGCGTTCGTCGAGATCCCGAAAGTGATCGAGAGAGTGGTCGAGGCTCATGCCTCACTGGACGGCGCAGATCTCGAGGCGGTGCTCGAAGCCGACGCTTGGGCCCGACGAAGAGCGGCGGACGACATAGGAAAGAGAACCGAGATGAGAAAAGGAATCCGCTCGTGAACCGGGGCATCTGGCTGTTCATAGGTGCGATTCTTCTGGTCGTGATGGTCCACGAGGCGGGCCACTTCTTCAGCGCGAAGTACTTCAAGTTCAAGGCAACCCAGTTCTTCGTGGGCTTTGGGCCGACTCTCTTTTCCCGTAAGAAGGGCGAGACCGAGTACGGCCTCAAGGCTCTGCCCCTGGGCGGATTCGTGAAGATCGTGGGGATGAACCCCTACGAGGAGATTCCTCCCGAGGACCAGCCGAGGTCGTATCCGAACAAGCCCCGGTGGCAGCGCGCCATCGTGCTCGTGGCAGGCTCGGCGACACACTGGCCCGTCGCCTTCGTCATCCTCGTGTTCGCCGCGATGGCGTTCGGCTATCCGACGGGCGAGGCGAGCAACCAGCTTTCGGGAGTTCAGGCGCGGGCCCTCGGACGGGAGACCCCGGCCGCGGCCGCAGGCTTCGAGCTCGATGACAAGATCGTCGCCATCGACGGCGACGCAACGAACGACTGGGACGCCGTGCGCGACTTCATTCGTGCGCACCCGGGCGAAACGGCGACCTTCACCGTCGAGCGAGACGGACGCGCGGAGACTCTCGAGGCAGAGCTCGGAAGAGGCATCGTCGATGCCCGGACGAACGAGCTGCTCGAGCTGGCTCCGCCCGGCGAGGACGTCCGCACAGTGGGAGGCGGCGAAGAGGAGGTGGGTTACCTCGGTGTCGGCCCCCAGCCGGAGATCGAGACCTTCGGTTTCGGAGAGGCCGTATCCCATTCGGGCAGTCGCGTCTGGGACATCTCGAAGCGATCGGTCGTGGGCATACCGCAGGTGTTCGCGCAGGTCTTCAACGGCGACATCTTCGACGCGTTGAGTGGAGAGGGTGAGCGCTCGGCCGAGGACAGTCCGATCGGCATCGTGGGCGCCGGTGGGATCGTCGGTGAGCTCGCCGCTCGAGACGAGTACACCAACATCCTCGAGATGATCGCCGCGTTCACCATCTTCGTTGGACTGATGAACCTGCTTCCGTTGCCACCGCTGGACGGTGGACATCTGGCCGTGGTCGCTTACGAGGCGGTCACCAAACGGAGGGTCGACATCCGTAAGCTCATTCCGGTGTCCGCCGCCGTGATCGGTTTCTTCGTAATTCTGTTCGTGGCCATTCTGTACCTGGACCTGGCTCGGCCGGTCGACCTTCCGTTCTGATGATCGCGCCCTACGCCAGACGCAAGACGAGACAGCTCTCGGTCGGCAAGGTCGCGATCGGTGGCGATGCCCCGGTCTCGATTCAGTCGATGACTACTACCAAGACCGAGAACGCGCAAGAGACGATCATCCAGGTGCACGAACTCGCCACGCAGGGCGCGGACATCGTCCGCGTCGCGGTGCCGCACGAAGAGGACGCGCGTGCGCTTGGTCAGATCGTCGAGCACGGTGGCGTGCCGATCATCGCCGACATCCACTTCTCCGTTCGGCTCGCGATGATGGCCTTGGAGGCGGGCGTCCATGGATTGCGGGTCAATCCCGGAAACATGCGCAATCCCAAGCACATCAAAGAGGTCGCAGACGGAGCGCGCGCGCGCGGCATCCCGATTCGGATCGGTGTGAACGCCGGGTCGCTCGATAAGAAGCTGGTAGCGAAGCACGGCCGCCCGACCGCGGAGGCGCTCGTTGAGAGCGCGCTCTACGAGATCGGCCTACTCGAAGAGCACGGCTTCACGGACATCAAGGTCTCGGTCAAGCACCAGAACGTGCCCGAGATGATCGCCGCCTACCGGCTGCTGGCGGCCGAGACCGACGTTCCTCTGCACCTCGGCGTGACGGAGGCGGGCACACCGAAGCAGGGCATCCCAAAATCCGCAATCGGGATCGGCACACTCCTTGCGGAGGGCATCGGCGACACCATTCGCGTGTCGCTGACGACCAATCCGGTCGAGGAGGTCAAGCTCGGCAAGCAGATCCTGCAGATCCTCGGACTGCGCGAGTCCGGCTTCGACCTGGTCGCGTGCCCGTCGTGCGGCCGCGCCGAGCTGGACGTCTTCGAACTCGCGGACGAGGTCGAGAAGCGCATCGAGAAGATGGATCTACCTCCCATGCAGATCGCGGTCATGGGCTGCGAGGTAAACGGCCCGGGAGAGGCGCGCGACGCCGACATCGGTATCGCCGCGGGTCCGGGGCGCGGACTGCTGTTCGCCAAGGGCAAGCAGATCGGCTGGGTGCCGCACGATGGTCTCGTCGACGCGCTGCTCGAGGCCGCCGAGCAGGTCGCCGAAGAGATTCGAGCGACCGGCGAGCCGGGCGACGGCGCGGTCACGGTGCTGAAAGGCGCCGCTCGCCGCGGAGCCGACGGTAAGGCGGTGGTGCCGATCACGATGGGTCCACCCTCGACCTCCCTCTAGCACCCCCCGCCCCGTGGGGCATGCTTGACTCGCTCGCGCAGGGGTACATGTTTCTCGAAGTACCCTGAACCGGTCACGCTCGAGGGCATTTTCGGGACCAGTTCGCGGGCGTGGCTGCACCGGGGAGACAGCTCGCGCAGCCCAGACAAAAGGGGGACAGTCATGAGTCGCCGCAGCCGGCCGCTGCCTATGACCCGTCGAACTTTCCTACAGGGGGTGTCCGCAGCCGCACTGCTTGCGGCCTGCTCGGGCGGGGAATCGAACCCCCAGAGCGCAGCCCCCGCCGAGGGTGCGCCGGAGGAGAGATTCACCGAGCCCACCGCTCAGCTATCCGGGGATCTCCGCCTCCTGATGTGGAGCCATTTCGTCCCCCAGCACGACGAGTGGTTCGACACCTTCGCCCAGGAGTGGGGTGAGCAGGTCGGTGTCAACGTCACCGTCGACCACATCGACGTCACCACCATCCCGGCACGTATTTCCTCGGAGATCGGCTCCGGTGAGGGTCACGACCTCATCCAGTTCATCGCGACATTGTCGCAGTTCGAGCCCAGCGTTCACCCCATGAGCGACCTCATGGACGAGGCCAACAAACGCTTCGGCGAGCAACTGGAACTGTGCCAGAAGTCGAGCTTCAACCCGACGACCGAGAGCTACTACGCCTACGCGCCGGCGTGGTCGCCCGACCCCGGTGACTACCGCAAGTCCCTGTGGGAGGCGGTTGACCTGCCCGACGGGCCCTCGACCTGGGACGAGCTCCTCGAGGGAGGCGGCAGGATCTTCAGCGAGCAGAACATCCAGATGGGTCTGGGGATGTCCCAGGAGATCGACTCGAACATGTACGCCCGCGCCCTCATGTGGTCGTTCGGCGGCGCCGAGCAGGACGCCAACGAGACTATCACCCTGATGTCCGACCAGACCATCGCGGCGGTCGAGTACGCGAAGGAACTCTTCGAGGCGGCGATGACCGAAGAGGTGTTCGCCTGGAATCCGGCGTCGAACAACGAAGGTCTCATCGCCGGCCAGTTGAGCTACATCCTCAACTCCATCTCGGCGTGGCGCACGGCTCAGGAGAGCATCCCGGACATCGCGAGGGACATCTTCTTCGTCCCGGCCCTCGAGGGCCCCGAGCGTCAGCTTGCCGCGCAGCACGTCATGTACAACTGGATCACCCCGAAGTTCTCGACCAACTTCGACGCCGCGCAGGAGTTCCTGCTGCACTACACGGAAAACCTGCCGCGGGCCGCGTATGAGTCCAAGCTGTACGACTTCCCTGGTTACCCGGACCAGGTGCCGGAACTCGACGGCTGGCTCGACGAGGACCCATTCACGATCGAGGGTGACGACCCGACCAAGCTCCAACCCCTGAAGACCGCGGTGGACTGGTCGACGAACTTGGGCTACCCGGGACCGGCGAGCCCGGCAATCGGCGAGATCAACGGCACCTTCATCCTGCCGAACATGCTCGCCCGGGTCGCCCGGGGTAATCAGGAGGCGGAGCAGTCGGTCGAGCAGGCGCACCATGAGTGCGAGGAGATCTTCGAGAAGTGGCGTAACGAGGGCCTGGTCGGCGGAGGCTGATTGATCCGAGACCCGAGCGGCGACGCCGGCGGGGGAGAGGGTTCATTACATGGCGCACGTTGTCGAGGTGCGGGGACTCAAGAAGCACTTCGAAAAAGGTGATGTCCGCGCCGTCGATGGAGTGGACATCGCGACGCGCGAGGGCGAGTACCTCGTGTTGCTCGGGCCCTCCGGCTGCGGCAAGACGACTTTGCTGCGAATGATCGCGGGCCTCGAGGAGCCCACAGAGGGCGAGATCCTCATAGGTGGGAACGTGGTGAACGGCCTCCCCCCGCGGGCCAGGGGCATTGCGATGGTGTTCCAGAGCTACGCGCTCTACCCGCACAAGACGGTGCTCGACAACATCATCTTTCCGCTCAAGACAACGATGGCCGATCGCGACGCCCGGCGCGAGAAGGCGAGTTGGGCCGCCGATCTGCTCGGCATCGGGGAGTTGCTCGACCGCAAGCCACGTCACCTGTCGGGTGGTGAGCGTCAACGTGTGGCCCTTGCACGTGCGCTCGTCCGGGACCCGAGCGTGTTCCTCCTCGACGAACCGCTCAGCAACCTCGACGCGAAGCTGCGTACTTCCGCCCGTGACGAGTTGAAGCAGTTCCAGGAGCGTCTGGGCACGACGACGATCTACGTTACGCACGACCAGGTCGAGGCGATGGGCTTGGGCGACCGCATCGCGGTCATTCTCAACGGCAAGGTCCGCCAGATCGGACCTCCTCAAGAGGTGTACGCTCATCCGGCGGACACTTTCGTCGCGACCTTCATCGGTTCGCCGCCGATGAACCTCATCGACCGTGGCGACCATCTCCTGGGCTTCAGGCCGGAGAACTGCCTGCCGCTCGAGGCGATGAGCAGCAATGGGGACAACTTGCTCGAGGTCGACATGCACGTTCACCGCATCGAGTACCTGTCGGGCGACCGGCACGTCTACGCGACCACCTCGGGTCTCGGGCCCGACGACGCCCACCTCATCGCTCGGATCCCCGCGACCGTGAACGCCGCGGTGGCCGAGGACCGCGCCCAACGCTTCGCCGTCCACGAGAAAGATTTGCGCTTCTTCGACGGCGACTCGGGTGCGCTCACCGACTCCCGGCCGGTCCGCTCGTGACGCCGGCCCATCGCGCGGCCGAGGTTGGGACGGTGGCCCCCGACACCGTGGCCCGGGATCCAGAGCAAACCCCGCAAACGGAGTGGCCAAGGCGAAGGCTCGCCGACCGTGAGGGCTTCCTCGCGAAGCTCTTTCTGCTGCCGACCGTCGCATACATCATCGGTCTGGTCGCATTTCCGTTTGTCCTCGCCATCGTATTCAGTTTCAGCGACGTGACGACTGGGAATCCGAGCCTCGATTTCGTCGAGCTCCGCCAGTGGCGCACCATCCTGGGCTCGCGGGTGTTCTGGACCGCTTTGAGGAACACAATCACGTTCACCGTGATCTCGATGGCGCTGATCGTTTTGATCGCCCATGTCCTCGCGACGGTTCTCGTCAAAGACTTCAAGGGGAAGTGGCTCGTTCGCTTTTGCGTGCTGTTGCCGTGGACGACCCCCGTGGCGCTTGCAGCCGTGTCGTGGCTGTGGTTGCTCAACTCGATTTTCAGCCCCATCGACTGGGTGCTCCGCTGGTTCGGGCTGATCGAGGCAAACATGTACTACCTGGGGCGACCCGTCCTCGCGATGGGATCGATCATCGCCGTGCACGTGTGGCGCATCGTCCCGGTCGCGACGGTCATCATCATGGCCGGACACATGGCGATCCCGGGTGAGATCGACGACGCTGCGGAGATCGACGGTGCCGGGTTCTGGCGCAAGCTGAGGGAGATCACCATCCCGCTAACACTGCCGATCTCCGCGGTGGCGGTGCTCTTCGGGGCCATCCTCACCTTCGCGGATATGACGGTCGTATTCATTCTGACCCGAGGCGGGCCGACCCAGGCGACTCAGGTGCTCTCGAGCTGGGCGTTCTTCAAGGGGATCGAGGGCGGCGACCTCGCCCAGGGCGCCGCAGTGGCGCTCTTCCTGTTCCCCCTGCTGCTCGCGGCGGCGATCGCCATCCTTCGGGTAGTCAGGCGTTCGGAGGTGATGTAGCCGGTGGGCAAAAGCCGCACCGAGAAGTTCATGGGTGGTCGCATCGACGTTACGAGCAAGACTGAGGTCGAGCGGATACGGGGGCAGCGCCGGCGGCGCTCCACCGGCGGGCGCATAGCGCTCTACACCATTGCGATCATCGCGGCGCTGTACGCGGCGGGCCCGTTCATTTGGAGCGCGATCACCTCCTTCAAGGTGGACCCGGACCTCTATACGAAGGCGAACAACCCCTTCATCTACAACCTGCCTCCGACCCTCGAGCACTGGAGGTTCCTGCTCTCCGACACGCAGTTCCTGACGTTCGCGTGGAACACGCTGTGGGTTGGGTTTTTCGTGGTCTCGATCACGTTGTTCGTCGGTCTTCCCGCCGCGTACGCGCTCGCGCGCCTCGAAATGAAGTGGAGCGGTCCGCTCGGCATCGCCATCTTTTTCGTGTACCTGATCCCGCCGACCTTGCTTTTCATCCCGATGACAAGGGTCGTGGGGAACTTCGAGCTGCTGAACAACACCTGGTCCCTGGTGCTGATCTACCCGACGATCACCATCCCTGTTTCGGTATGGCTGCTGACCGGGTTCCTGAAGGGCATTCCCAGAGACGTCGAAGAGCAGGCCATGGTCGACGGCTACAGCCGGCTGAGCGCCTTCGTCCGGATCGTCATCCCGCTCGCCTTCCCCGGGATCGTCGCCGTCATCGTCTTCGCTTTCACCCTGACGGCCCACGAGTTCATCTACGCGCTCGCGTTTCTCTCGTCGACTCCGGAAAAGACCATCAGCATCGGAGTCCCGACCGAGCTAATCCGCGGGGACGTCTTCTTCTGGCAGTCACTACAGGCGGCCGTGGTCTTCGTAGCGCTGCCGATCGCCCTCGTTTTCAACCTTCTCCTCGGGCGGTTCATCGCCGGCTTCACCATGGGCGCGGTCAAGGGCTGACTCCGGGCAGACGCCCTCTAAGCGCGCCGGGGGCTTGCGCGCGACAACCGTAGTGGGCTATTTCCGGCCGGCGTTGGGGCGCTTGCCGTGGTTCGCCTTGTTCTTGCGGCGGCTGCGCCGCTTACGGCCCTTCTTTGCCATAGGCTCCCTCTCGGTTCAAAGGCGCGACTCAGTCCTACGGAGCCGCTCCGTGTTAGTCTCGGAAACCTGCCGTGAGCAGGAGTTTTCCTGGTTCGGGACAGTGTAGCAAGGGACCGAACGGGCAGCAGCGCCCAAAAAGCAGGAGCAGCAGCAGGATCGTTTTACGGCCAGCCCCTCGCAGAGGGGCTTGTTTTGTGGTCACGGTAGGCCGGCCGTCGAGCAGTCACAGGAGGTGGCATGGACGTTCTCGAAGAGGTCTCCGACCTCGCCGAGGCGGTGGTCCGTCGCCGCTCCCTGAGCTTGTGGGACGTCGAGGTAGGCGGCTCGAAGGGCAGCCAAATCGTCCGCGTGTACGTGGACGGCGACGATGGCGTCGATCTGGACACGGTCGCCGAGGTCTCGGAGGAGATCTCGCGTGGCCTCGATCTCAGGGACCCAATCGAGGGCCGTTACACCCTCGAGGTCAGCTCCCCGGGGCTCGAACGTTCGTTGAAGCGGCCCGAGCACTACGCACGGTCCGTCGGCAAGCAGGTGATCGTAAAGACGAAGAGCAGGATGGTTGGCGACAGCCATCGAGTTGACGGGACGATCCTCGAAGCGAGGGACGACTCCGTCACGCTGAAGACAGATCAACAAGAAGAGGTCGATGTGCCCTACCAAGAGGTCAAGTCGGCCCGGACGGTATTCGAATGGAGGTAGCAAATGCAGATCCCTCTTGACTCGCTGCGCGAGGTTGAGCGCGAGCGCGGGATCGCGTTCGACACGCTGCTCGAGGCAATCGAGAAGGCGCTTGCCTCGGCGTACCTCCGTATGGTCAGTGCAGACGAGACGCGGGGCGCTCGAGCCGTTATCGACCGCGAGGACGGTGCGGTGACGGTCTACGCCCAAGAGGTCGAGATCGACCCCGACACCGAGGAAATCGAGATCCTGAAGGAGTGGGAGGACACGCCCGCCGACTTCGGCAGGATCGCGGCTCAGACGGCCAAGCAGGTCATCCTCCAGCGCTTGCGCGAGGCCGAGCGCGACATCACCTTCGGCGAATACTCGGGACGCGAGGGCGACATCGTCACCGGCATCGTGCAGCAGCAGGACAACCGCTACACGATCCTCGACCTCGGCAAGGCCGAGGCTCTCATGCCGCCCCAGGAACAGATACCGCACGAGCGTTACGAGCACGGCGCCCGTCTCAAGGCCTATATCGTCGAGGTGCGCAGGAGCGCACGAGGCCCCCAGATCATCGTCAGCCGAACGCACCCGAACCTCATCCGGCGCCTCTTCGAGCTCGAGGTTCCCGAGATCCTCGACGGCGTCGTCGAGATCAAAGCGGTGGCGCGCGAGCCGGGACACAGGAGCAAGATCGCGGTGGCGTCGAACGACCGCAACGTCGATCCGGTCGGCGCATGCGTGGGCTCCAAGGGCTCGCGCGTCCGCATGGTGATGAACGAGCTACGCGGCGAGAAGATCGACATCATCAAGTGGACCGAGGCGATAGGGGACTTCGTGGCAAACGCGCTGTCGCCGGCAAAGGTCACCGAGGTCCGCCTCCAGGACGACGGCCAGACCGCGCTGGTGATCGTGCCCGACTACCAGCTCAGTCTGGCGATCGGCAGGGAGGGGCAAAACGCGCGCCTGTCCGCTCGGTTGACCGGCCTTAGGGTCGACATCAAGTCCGAGACTCAGATTCGGGAAGAGGAACAGCGCGCCGCGGCCGCGCAAGCCGCGGCGGACGAGACCGCGTCGGCGACGACCGGGACGGAGGAGGGCGACCAGCCCGCCGAGGGGGCCTCGGACGCCACCGAGAAGGGTGAGGAGACCGCCGGCGACTAGAATGGCAGGGCAGAAATGGCAGGGTCGGCTCGGCGAGACTGCGGGGCAGAATGGCAGGGTCGGCTCGGCGAGACTGCGGGGCAGACATGGCAGGGTCGTACCGAGGTCCGGTCCGGACCTGCGTCGGCTGTCGCACGCGCCGGCCGAAAGACGCACTGCTTCGGGTCGCGGTCGCCCCGAATGGCGACGTCGCCATCGAGGCTCGCCGCGCCCGAGGGACCGGACGAGGCGCCTACATTTGCAAGAACCCGTCCTGCGCAGAGCGGGCAGTTGCCTCCGGCGCGCTGAGCAGGGCTTTGAAACGAAAGGAACTCGATCTCTCAGAGCTGCGGATCGAGCTCCGGAGGCTGATCGGTGTAGACGAAGACAACGGCTGAACACAAAGGAAGGAAGCAGTATGGCTAAGCCCAGAGTTCACGAGGTGGCCAAGGAACTTGGGCTGACCAGCAAGGAGGTGCTCGCGCATCTCGAGAAGATCGGTCAGCCGGTGAAGAGTCACTCCTCGACCATCGAGGAGTCGCTGGCCGACCGTGTTCGCACCGAGCTCTCGAACGGCTCCGAACCGGTGAGGAAGAAGGCCGCTCCGAAGACCTCGAAGAAGGCACCGGCCCCCAAGAAAGCCGAGAAGCCGGGGCCGGCCGCCAAGAAGTCCGAGTCCGAGCCCGCGGCCGAGAAGCCCGCGGCCAAGACCCCCGCGGCCGAGAAGCCTGCGGCTAAGACCCCGGCGGCCGAGTCGAAGGCGCCACCCAAGAGGGCGTCCGAGGGACCGGCGACGAAGCCGGCGGCGAAACCCGCCTCGGAGAAAACCGAACCGGCGCGGCAGACGGAGCCCCCCGAGCCCGTGACGGCCCCCGAACCGGCGGCGCCGGCCGACGATGCGATCAGCGTCCATCGCGGCATCACCGTCCAGGACTTCGCCGCCAGGGTCGAGCGCGCGCCGAACGAGATCGTCAAGGTGCTGCTCGGCCTCGGCGAGATGATGACGGTCACGCAGTCGATGAGCGACGAGGCGGTCGAGCTCGTGGCCGACGACCTCGGCCTGTCCGTGCGCGTGATCGATCCCGCCGAGAGAGAGGTGGAGGACGCCGGCGAGCCTGAAGAAGAAGACGAAGGGGTCGAGCTCGTAGACCGGCCCCCTGTAGTGACCGTCATGGGTCACGTCGACCACGGAAAGACCACCATCCTCGACGCGATCAGAAAGACGGACGTCGTCTCCGGTGAGGCCGGAGGCATCACCCAGCACATCGGTGCCTACCAGGTCCACTTCGACGGACGCGAGATCACCTTCATCGACACTCCCGGTCATGCCGCGTTCACCGCGATGCGTGCTCGAGGCGCGCAGGCGACCGATGTCGCGATCCTCGTGGTCGCGGCCGACGACGGCGTCATGCCGCAGACGGTCGAGGCGATCGACCACGCTAAGGCCGCCGGAGTACCGATCATCGTGGCAGTCAACAAGATCGACCGCCCCGAGGCCGATCCGGCGCGCGTCCGTCAGCAGCTCTCCGACCATGGGCTCGTCCCCGAGGAGTGGGGCGGCGAGACGGCTTTCGTGGACGTCTCGGCGAAGGCGCGCCAGAATCTCGACGGATTGCTCGAGATGATCGTGCTGACCGCGGATGTCACCCTCGACCTCAAGGCCAACGCCGAGGCTATGGCGCGTGGAGTAGTGATCGAGGCGCATCTCGACAAGGGCCGGGGTCCCGTCGCCACGGGGCTCGTCAAGAAGGGCACGTTGCTGAAGGGCGATGCCGTCGTCGGCGGTATCGCGTGGGGCCGGGTGCGGGCCATGCTCGACGAGCGCGGTAACGAGGTCGAAGAAGCAACGCCCGGCCAGCCGGTTCAGATACTCGGCTGGCAGTCGGTCCCGGAGGCAGGTGACGAGTTCAGGGCGCTGGTGGACGAGCGCGAGGCTCGTGCCATCGCGTCGGAGCGCGAGCAGCACAGGCGCGCGGCCGAGCAGGTCGCCCGCAAGCCGGCCTCGCTGACCGCACTGCTGTCCCGCACGCTCGAGGGCGAGACTCCGGAACTCAACCTGCTCATCAAGGCCGATACCCAGGGCTCGGTCGAGGCGCTCGCCGATCAGCTTGCAAGGTTGGACCAGAGCACCGTCGAGCTGACGGTGCTGCGCAAGGGCGTCGGGGCGATCACCGAGAACGACATCAGCCTCGCGCAGGCCTCCAACGCGATCGTCATCGGCTTCAACGTCATCGAAACCGGCGGGGCGCGCCGGCTCGCCGAGGAAGAGGGCGTCGACGTCCGCACCTATCGAGTGATCTACCAGGCCATCGAGGACATCGAGAAGGCCGCCAAGGGTCTCCTCGGGCCGGAACTGCGAGAGAGGCCGATGGGACAGGCCGAGGTACGAGCCATCTTCCGCGTTCCCAGGGCCGGGACGATCGCCGGTTGCATGGTGCTCGATGGTGTCGTCCGGCGAAACGCACGCACCCGGCTGGTGCGCGACGGAACGGTCATCTACGAGTCGACGATCTCTTCGCTCAAGCGCTTCAAGGACGACGCGCGCGAGGTCGCGGCCGGCTACGAGTGCGGCATCGGGATCGAGGGCTTCAACGACATCAAGGAGGGAGACCTCATCCAGGCCTTCGAGATCGAAGAGGTCGAACGCTAGGACCTTGTCTGGAGGTAGTGATGTTCGTCGGGGTCGCTCGCTTCGAGCTCTTCATTCCGGAATCCACATCGCTGAAGGACAAGCGCGGCGTTCTTCGCAGCGTGACGTCGGTCGTGACGAGAAAGTTCAATGTCTCGATCGCCGAGGTCGATCATCAGGACCTGTGGCAGAGGGCGGCATTGGGGATCAGTTGCGTGTCGGGGACCATGGGGCAATGTCGCAAGGTATTGCAGGAAGTCGAGAAGGCGGTAGGGCGCGGGGCGGTGGACGGTGCGGAGATTGTCGACCGCTCCATCGACGTCTTTGCGCTGGAGGACTTGCATTGAGTCAGAGGACGGAGAAGGTGCAGCGGCTGGCGCGCGAGGTGCTGAGCGAGCAGCTCCAGAGCCTCAAGGACCCGCGCCTCGGCTTTGCGACGATCACGGCGGTGCGCATCACGCCCGATCTGAGGCGCGCGCGCGTCTTCGTTAGCGTGCTCGGCACGGACGACGAGAAGAAGTCCACGATGGCCGCGCTTCAGAGCGCCACCCCGCTCCTTCGAACCGAGCTCGGGCATCAGGTACGTATGAGATACACACCCGAGTTGGTGTTCGAACTGGACACGGGACCCGACCAGGCGCAGCGCCTGGAGGAGATCTTTCAACGGCTCGAGCGGGAACCGTCCGCCCCCGACGATACCGAGCGTTCAAGCGACCCTGCGCAGAACCAGGAGCACGAGTGAGTCGTTACGACAGCAAGGACTGGGATGCCACCGTCGCTGCGATCACCGACGCCGAGTCGGTGATCCTGGCGTGCCACGTCAATCCCGACGGTGACGCGCTCGGCTCCCTGCTTGGCATGTCGCTCGGCCTGCGTTCGCTCGGCCGGACGACCTATCCGACGTGGGGCAGCAAGCCGGTGGCCCCACCGCCGTCGCTCACCTTCATGCCGGGCGCGGACTCGCTGTTGCAGTACGACGAGGTGGGCGAGGCCGACCTCTTCGTCGCCCTCGATTGCGGCGCGGCGCACCGGCTGGGCGATCTCGAGAAGGCCGCACTGGCGTCCGACCGGCTGATCAACATCGATCATCATCCCGGGAACGACGAGTTCGGGACGCTTAACGTCGTCGTGGATTTCGCCTCCTCTACGGCTGAGATCGTGGCCTTCTTGCTGAAGGACGCCGGCGTCGAGTTCGATCACGACATCGCGACCTGTCTCTACACCGGCGTCGTCACCGACACCGGGCGATTCCAGTACGGGAACTCGAGCCCCGAGACGCTGCGCTTGGCCGCGAGCCTGCTGGCCCACGGCGTCCAGGCCCCCAAGATCGCGCTCGAGGTCTTCGAATCCGCTCCGTTTACCTACTTGAAGCTGCTGGGACGCGTCCTCGAGAGAGCAACCCTCTTCGAAAAGGAGCGCTTCGTCTACGCGTGGATCACGCGCCGGGACCTCGACGACACCGGCGTCGGCGCAGATGAGACCGACCTGCTCATCGACGCGGTGCGAGCGACGCGCGATGCCGACGTGGCGGCGATGTTCAAGGAGCAGAAGGACGGCAATTACCGGGTGAGCCTGCGCTCGAAGGGTTCGGTCAGCGTGGGTGAGATCGCGCGCGCCAACGGCGGTGGAGGTCACGAGCTGGCCGCGGGCTACACGGCCGTGGACGTCGCCAGCGGCGTGCAGGCCATCCTGAAGTCGCTGCGGAGCGAGTAGCGCTCTCATGGCGAGAGCGCGCGACGCCGGAGTCGACGGCGTCCTGGTCATCGACAAGCCTCCGGGTGTTACCAGTCACGATGTCGTCGATGCGATCCGCAAGCGCTTCGGAACCCGGCGCGTCGGTCACGCCGGGACGCTCGACCCCGACGCGACCGGTGTTCTGATCCTCGGACTGGGGCGGGCGACCCGCTTTCTCTCCTATGCGCAGGCAGCGCCCAAGCGCTACCGGACCACGGCCGTCTTCGGAGCAACCACCACGACTCAAGACGCATCGGGTGAGGTGATCGAGCAGCATCCCGTAGATATCACCGAGGACGACGTACGCGGGGCGCTCGCGCAGCTGACGGGCGACATCGAGCAGGTTCCTCCGATGGTCTCCGCAGTAAAGATTGGAGGCGAGCGCCTCTACAAGAAGGCGCAACGAGGCGAGGAGGTCGAGCGCGCCGCGCGCCCCGTGACGATCTACGAGCTCGACGTCGTGTCGTTCTCTCACGAGCCGCCGGAGGCGATCCTCGACGTCCGCTGTTCGGCGGGAACCTACGTGCGCACACTCGTGCATGATCTCGGCCGGTTCCTCGGCTGCGGCGCGCATCTGCGGGTGCTGAGACGAACGGAAGCTGCCGGTTTCAAGGAGTCCGAGGCGGTTACGCTCGCCGACGTCGACGAGTCGCGCCTGCTGCCCATGGTGGATGCGGTGCGGGACCTCGCTCGTTTCGAAATAGAGAATGAGGCGGCGAGGTTGGTTGCCAACGGACGCCGCCTCAGCTTGCCCTCTCAGGAGTTCGATGAGGGTGAGCACATCGCCTTGGTCAACGCCGGCGATCTGGTTGCGGTCTACGTGCGGAAGGATGACGAGCTGGTTCCCGAGAGAGTAGTAGCGCCAGGGTGAAGAAAAGGTGAAGAAAGTCGTGGGCGTCGGCGCGCTCGGACCTCAGCCGGGCGGCGCGGCCATCACGGTCGGCACCTTCGACGGCGTTCATCTCGGGCACCGAGCGCTCATCGCCCGGACGATGGCCGAGGCGAGCTCCTTCGGTGGCACGTCGGTGCTCGTCACCTGGGACCGCCATCCGTTCGAGACGCTGCGCCCCGGCGCCCAGCCCAAGGTCATCACCACTCCCGAGCGCAAGGCCGAGCTCGTAGAGGACACGGGCATCGATGCTCTCGTGGTCCTTCCCTTCGACGACGACTTCGCCAGGTTGAGCCCGGGGCGCTTCGTGGTCGACGTGCTCGTGAAGCTTGGGGCGCGCGCGGTCTTCGTCGGCAACGGTTGGCGGTTCGGGCACAAAGCCGCAGGAACGACCGAACTGTTGCAGAAGCTGGGAGCAGAGCACGGCTTCCAGGCCGAGGGACTGTCGCTGGCCGAGGTCGAAGGTGAGCCCGTCAGTTCGACGCGCGTGCGCAACGCCATCGCGGAGGGCGACATGCAACAGGCTCGGAGGCTCCTGGCCCGCCCCTTCGATGTCGACGGAATCGTGCTGCGGGGAGACAGGCGGGGGACCGATCTCGGCTTTCCCACGGCCAACCTGAAGCTCGACCGCAGCATCGCCCACCCACCGCGCGGCGTCTACGCGGGCCGCGCCACAACCGAAAGCGGTGTCACCTATACGGCCGCCATCAACGTGGGCGTCAACCCGCAGTTCGGTGGCGACCCCGAGGTGACTCCGTGGCGCGTCGAGGCCTTCTTGCTCGACTTCGAAGGAGATCTCTACGACCAGAGCCTCCGGGTCGAGCTGCATCACCGCCTGCGCGACGAGCTGAAGTTCTCGTCGGTCGAGGCACTCGTCGACCAGATGGCGGCGGATGTGGCCGAGACGCGTACTCTGATGTCACGATGAGGCCATGGCGGTCAGGCCTCAGATCAGGAAGCGGTTCCGCGTAAGCGGAGTCGTACAGGGCGTCGGCTTTCGGCCCTTCATCTACTCTCTCGCCCTGCGGCACGGGCTCACGGGATTCGTGCTCAACGATCCGAGGGGGGTGCTAATCGAGGTCGAGGGCGACGACGGCGCGCTCGCTCGTTTCCGTGCAGACGTGACGGCGGAGTTGCCGCCGCTTGCCTCGATCGAGAGCATCGACCAGGAGGACGTCGCACCCCTCGGCGACAGTTCCTTCGAGATCCGCGCCAGCAGCGACGCAGGTCCGCGCGCCGCGGCAGTGTCTCCGGACATGGCGACCTGCAACCACTGCCTCGCCGAGATCTTCGATCCGGGCGAGCGCCGTCACGGCTATGCGTTCACGAATTGCACCAACTGCGGCCCTCGCTTCACGATCACCACGGGCATCCCCTACGACCGGTCGAACACGACGATGGCCACCTTCGACATGTGCCCCGAGTGTCGCGCCGAGTACACGGATCCTGCCGATCGGCGTTTTCACGCGCAGCCCATCGCGTGCGCGCGCTGCGGCCCGCGCGTGACTCTGCTCGATCGTGACGGCGTCGAGCCGCCAGGCGATCCGATCCGCACGGCGGCTCGTTTGCTGGCCGCTGGTGCAATCGTGGCGATCAAGGGGCTGGGGGGCTATCACCTGGCCTGCGATGCGACCAGTGGGGATGCGGTCACGGAGTTGAGGCGACGAAAGAACAGGGAGGAGAAACCCCTGGCGGTGATGGTTCCCAGCCTCGAGGCGGCGCTGGGACTGGCTGCGCTGGCAGAGCGCGAGCGGAACGAGCTTGTCTCGCAGCGCCGTCCGATCGTGCTGGCTCGGCGCCGAGGAAGCGGTGGTGTTGCTCCATCGGTCGCTCCAGGCAACGACTACCTCGGGATCATGCTCCCTTACACGCCACTTCACCATCTGCTCATGGCCCAAGTGCGCGGCCCCCTCGTCCTCACCTCGGGCAACCTCTCAGACGAGCCGATTGCTTATCGTGACCCGGACGCGCTCGATCGACTGTCGGCCCTCGCGGACGCGTTCTTGACGCACGACCGCCCCATCCACGTGCGCTGCGACGACTCGGTGGTGCGCGCCGCGGGTGACCGCCCCTTCCCGGTGAGACGCGCCCGGGGCTTCGCCCCTCAGGCGTTGACGGTCACCCCTGAGTTCGTGCGTCCCGTCCTGGCGGCGGGGCCGGAGCTCAAGCACACCTTCTGCCTCGGGTCGGGCACGCGCGCGATCCTGTCGCACCATATCGGCGACCTCGAGACCTTCGAGGCGATGTCGGCCTTTCTCGAGGGCGTCGAGCACTTCACCAGGGTCTTCGACATCGTCCCCGAGGTCGTCGCCTACGACCTTCACCCGGAGTACCTGGCGAGCAAGTGGGCGCGCACTCGCTCCGACGTCGAGCTCGTCGGGGTGCAGCACCATCACGCTCACGTCGCGTCCTGTCTCGCAGACAACATGAGGTCCGAGCGGGTCATCGGCTTGGCCCTCGACGGGACCGGATTCGGTGACGACGACGCGCTCTGGGGCTGCGAGGTGCTGGCGTGCGATCTCGGCCACTACGAGCGGCTGACGCATCTTCGTTACCTGCCGATGCCGGGAGGAGCCATGGCCGTCCGCGAGCCCTGGCGCATGGCGGCCGTGTATCTCGACGCGGCCCTGGGGGAGCGCGCCTCCTCCTTGCCACTGGGCTTCGTTACGAGGACGGTGGATCGCTGGGAGCCCATCCTGCAGATGGCGGCGATCGGGCTCAACGCGCCGGCGACCTCGAGCGCAGGACGATTGTTCGATGCCGCGGCCGCACTCTGCGGGCTCCGCGACAAGGTGTCCTACGAGGGCCAGGCCGCGGCCGAGCTGGAGCAGATTGCGGACGGCTCGGTTACCGCGACTTACCCCTGCACCGTGGACGACGGGAGGATCGACGGTGTCGAACTCGTGACGGGACTCGTCGATGACCTGGTGGCGGGAACGCCGGTGCCCGAGGTCGCGGCACGCTTTCACAACGGTCTGGCGCGCGCCCTCGTTCAAGCGAGCGTGCAGGCACGCGCGCGCACGGGCCTCGCCACCGTTGCCCTGTCCGGGGGCACGTTCCAGAACGTGTTGTTGCTCGAGCGCGTCGCCGGCGGCCTGGAGGCCGAGGGATTCGAGGTGCTGACGCACCGGCGAGTCCCCCCGAACGATGGAGGCATGGCCCTGGGCCAGGCGGTCATCGCCAACGCGCTCACGCGCGGGGGACCGTGATCAGCGACGGAGACAGGGTGAACGTTGCTCGCTTTGTCTTGCATAACGGAACAATCCGAGCGGAGTCCCGGTCAGACTTGCGCTCGGGCCTTGGGGCGCGATGATGGGCCGAGCCTCATTGAACTAGAAGCGGGGGGAAGCGCCGTGTGCCTTGCCATACCGGGTCAGGTCATCGAGATCGTCGATGAGACGACCCATATCGCCAAGGTCGAGATCGGCGGAGTGAGGCGCAACGTGAACGTCGGACTGCTGGAGCGTTCCGGTGAGGGAGCCGAGATCGGCGACTGGGTGCTGATTCACGTCGGCTTCGCCCTGTCCAAGGTCGACGAGGCCGAGGCGACCGCAACGCTCGCGCTGCTCAACGGGATGGGCGAGGCCTTCGAGGACGAGCTCGAGCAGCTCAGAGCGAGCGACATCTCATGAGCGAGGCACGGCAACTGCCGGTCCTCGACCCGCAGTCCTACGGCGCCGTCTGCGCGGTCGTCGACGGCTGCCTCACCTGCGGGGACGTCGCCGTGCCGGTCACCGTGGTCGAACAGGGAGATCCCGACGCGATCTGTGCCGACGACCACGGCACTCGAGGTTCGGTCGGCGTCGAGCTGGTCGCGCCGGTGCACACGGGTGAACGCCTCCTGGTCCACGGTGGGGTAGCCATCTCCAGGCTGGAGGACGAGCGGCCGCACTATGGCGCAGAGGAAGCGATCGCGGGGCAGCTATATGTCCACGAGGAAGCGATCGCCCCGGCGATCGCGCGGCCGCACTATGGCGCAGAGGAAGCGATCGCGGGGCAGCTATATGTCCACGAGGAAGCGATCGCCTCGGCGATCGCGGATCACCTGAAGCAGACAAAATTGGAAGCCGAGGGGCAGCACTATGGCGCAGAGGAAGCGATCGCCTCGGCGATCGCGGATCACCTGAAGCAGACAAAATGAAGTACGTGGATGAGTTTCGCGACGCCGAGTTGGCGCGTGCGCTCGGGACTCAGATAGCCGCGCTGGTCGAACCGGGGCGTCACTACAAGGTGATGGAGGTGTGCGGGGGCCACACGCACACGATCTACAAGCACGGCATCGAGGCCCACCTTCCCGAGAGCATCGAGCTCGTCCATGGGCCGGGCTGCCCGGTGTGCGTCATCCCGATGGGCCGCGTGGACGACGGGATCGCCATCGCACGCCGGCCGAACGTTATCTTCACCTGCTTCGGCGACATGATGCGGGTCCCGGGTGGTGACGGAAGCCTGCTGGACGCCAAGGCCGAGGGCGCCGACGTCCGCTTCGTCTACTCGCCGCTCGACGCCCTGAAGATCGCCAGGGAGAACCCGGACAACGAGGTGGTGTTCTACGCCATCGGGTTCGAGACCACGGCCCCCTCGACCGCGCTGACGCTCATGCGAGCGAGGGCCGAGAGCATCAGGAACTTCTCCGTCATGTGCAACCACGTGACGATCGTGCCGCCCCTGAAGGCGCTCCTCGAGTCTCCGGATCTGAGGCTCGACGCGTTCATCGGCCCCGGCCACGTCTCGACGGTCGTCGGCTGCCGCCCGTACGAGTTCATTCCCGCCGACTACGGCCAGCCCATCGTCGTGGCGGGCTTCGAACCGCTCGACCTTCTGCAGTCGGTCTACATGATCATGCGCCAACTCGACGAGGGTCGTTCCGAGGTCGAGAACCAGTACGGCCGGGTGGTCGCCTGGGAGGGAAATCCACGGGCGCTACAGGTGATGTCCGAGGTCTTCGACCTGCGTCCCTACTTCGAGTGGAGAGGACTCGGCTTCATCTCGCAGAGCGCGCTCGCGCTGTCGAACGCCTACGCGGACTGGGATGCCGAGCTGCGCTTCGACGTCCCGGGGGTGCGCGTGGCCGACCCGAAGGCGTGCCAGTGCGGCGAGGTCCTCAAGGGCGTCATCAAGCCGTGGGAGTGCAAGGTCTTCGGCACCGCCTGCACGCCCGAGACGCCCATCGGCACGTGCATGGTCTCCTCGGAGGGGGCCTGCGCGGCCTACTACAACTTCGGTCGCTTCGCCAAATCCTCGGCACGCGCAGGGACCTAGGTCGCGTGGCCGATCTCGAGCAGGAGGTGCTCGCCCGGATCGAGCGCCAGCGCAAGCTGCGCCCCCGCTTTCGCGATGATCGCATCACCATGGCCCACGGCGCCGGTGGTAAGGCGACTCACACGCTCGTCGCGGGACTGTTCGAGCAGGCCTTCCGAAACGAGCACCTGGCTGCGCTGGCGGACGCCGCGACGCTCGAGCTCGACGGGGCGCGCGTCGCGCTGACCACCGACTCGTTCGTCGTGAAGCCTCTGCGTTTTCCCGGCGGTTCCATCGGAGAGCTCGCCGTCAACGGCACTGTCAACGACCTCGCGGTGGCGGGGGCGCGACCGGTTGCCCTGTCGGCTGCGTTCGTGCTCGAGGAGGGACTCGATGCCGGCGTGCTCCGTGCAGAGGTCGATGCGATGGCCACGGCCGCCTCGGCCGCGTCGGTGCCGATCGTCGCGGGGGACACCAAGGTGGTCGAGCGCACCAAGGCCGACGGCATGTACATCACGACCACCGGCGTGGGCATCGGCGACCGGCGCGTGTCACTCTCAGGTGCTTCGATTCAGCCCGGGGACCGCATCCTGTGCTCGGGCTACATCGGCGATCACGGCACCGCGATCATGCTGGCGCGCGGTGAGCTCGATCTCGATGCCGACATCGAGTCGGACACGGCGTCGGTGTGGCCGCTCGCCGAGACGTTGATCACGTCGGTGGGTCCCGCGCTGCGCGTGATGCGCGACCCCACCAGAGGCGGGGTCGCGACCGTCCTCAACGAGCTAGCGTCGGACGCAAACCTCGGAGTCGTCTTGGACGAAGACGCCGTGCCCGTCCATCCTGCGGTCAAGGGCGCGTGCGAGATCCTGGGCATCGACCCGATGTACGTGGCGAACGAGGGCAAGCTGCTCGCCGTGGTGGCGCCGGAGGCGGCAGACGATGCCCTGGCGGCACTGAGGTCGGTCCCGGGCGGCGGCGACGCGGCGCTCGTCGGCAGGGTGGCCCCGGAGCCGGAGGGCATGGTCCTGGTCGAGACTGCCTTCGGAGGTACGAGGATCATGGACATGCTCATCGGAGACCCGCTGCCACGTATCTGTTGAGGTCACCTTGAGCCGCGTGAATGATCAGGCTTCCGGCGCTTACGCGGAGCGCGCCGACCTCGTCGAGCGTTTCTTCGTATCCGAAGCACCCCGGCTGGCGCGCCTCTGTCACGCTCTGGCCCGCCGCTTCATTCGCGGAGGACGGCTGATTGCGTTCGGGGTGGGAGCGGCCGCGACCGATGCGCAGCACGTCTCGGTTGAGTTCGTGCACCCGGTTATCGTCGGCAAGCGGGCGCTGCCTGCGCTTGCGCTCATCAACGACGGACCTACAGCGCTGGGCCTGGCGCTCGGCGACGGAGGCGGCTTTTTGGCCCGGCAGCTCGCCGTGCTGGGGCGGCCCGAGGACATCGCGCTGGGGATGGTCCACGGCCCCGATGATCCGGGCCGGGCCGCGGTCGAGCGCGCGCTCGAGGCGGCCGCCGAGCGCGGCATGCTGCCGGTCGCCCTCACCGGTCCGGCCGGCGGTGCGGGCTCCGCTCGATGGGAGTCGTTCGCGGTGGAATCGGACGACCCGTTCATCGTCCAGGAGGTGCACGAGACGCTTTATCACGTGCTCTGGGAACTGGTGCACGTCTTCTTCGATCACAAGGGACTGCTCGAGGACCGACCCGGAGGCTCGAGGCACGAGACCGGAGGATCCAGCTTTCTCTATCCCTTCCTGGCGGAAGCCGAGGTCGACCTCGGCCGGGTGCTGCGGGAGGTCGAGGGATCGATCGTCCAGAAGGCCGGCGATGTCGTAGCCCTGCGCTCGGCGTCGCGCGCGCCGGGCGAGCTCGGCCGTACCGCGGCGCTCATCGTCGAGCGCGTGGCCGCGGGCGGACAGATCCTGACCTTCGGCAACGGCGGCTCCGCCACCGACGCCCAGGACCTGGTCGTGGACCTGGTGGCGCCTCCGCAGGGACTCGATCCGGTGCCCGCCATCTCTCTGACCAACGATGCGGCGGTGGTGACGGCGATCGGCAACGACATCGGCTTCGACAACGTCTTCGCCCGCCAGGTGATCGCCTACGGCAAGCCGGGCGACGTTGCCATCGCCATCTCGACAAGCGGGGGCTCGCGCAACGTGCTGGCGGCCGTCGAGGAGGCTCGCCGGAGGGGTCTGTTGACGGTCGGGCTGGCGGGTTACGGCGGCGGCAGGCTCGCCGAGCTGTGCGAGCGCGCGCATGTCGTCGATGCCGATTACATCCCCCGGATTCAGGAGGCGCAGGCGACGCAGTACCACGTGCTGCGTCGCTTGATGGAGTCGTCCGAGGTCGATTCACACGAGGTCTAGGCAAGAACTGACAAATTGCAGTAACGTCGAAGCACGTCGCCGGCTGGGGCGATACGCGTCTGCGGGGGGTCGCATGGCACGAGGCACGACCCGAGTACCACTAGGTGCATCGCGGCGTGCGGACACGCCTCCGAGTACCTCTCGTCCTCCCTCGTCCTCTGGTTTCGTTGCGCACGTCCGCGCGCGCTCCCAGCCTTTCGCTTGCTCACCGACCACGATCGCCGAAGCCGGGTCCGTCCACGACAGGGAGAGGAGCAACGATGGCGCTCGCAGACATTGAGTTCGCGCCCAATCAGAAGGAGACAGAGGCGGTAACCGCCCACGTCATCTGGATGACGACGGGGCTCGGCTGCGACGGCGACTCGGTGGCGATGACGTCGGCCACGAACCCCAGCCTCGAGGACATCGTGCGAGGCATCATTCCGGGAATGCCGCGCGTGATCGTGCACAACCCGGTGCTGGCGTTCGAGAACGGCCAGGACTTCATGAAGGCGTGGTACGAGGCGGAGGACGGCAAGCTCGATCCCTTCGTGCTGGTGGTCGAGGGTTCGATTCCCAACGAGAGCCTCAGCGGCGAGGGGTACTGGGCGGCCATCGGCAACGACCCGGTATCGGGTCAGCCGATCACGACCAACGAGTGGGTCGATCGCCTCGCCCCCAAGGCCGCGGCGGTGGTTGCGGTGGGGACGTGCGCAACCTACGGCGGAATCCCCGCCATGAAGAACAACCCCACCGGCGCGATGGGGTTGCCCGACTACCTCGGCTGGGACTGGAAGTCGGGCGCGGGCATCCCGATCGTCTGCATCCCCGGTTGCCCGGCCCAGCCCGACAACACGACCGAGACGCTGCTCTACCTTGTGCTGCAGCTCGGAGGGATGGCGGCACCGATCGAGCTCGACGATGCCCTGCGTCCCAAGTGGCTGTTCGAGCGGACGGTTCACGAGGGCTGCAACCGAGCCGCCTTCTACGAGCACGGCGACTTCGCCAAGGTCTACGGCAACGACCACCGGTGTCTGGTAAAGCTCGGCTGCGAGGGCCCGGTGGTCAAGTGCAACGTTCCGTTCCGAGGCTGGGTCAACGGTATCGGCGGTTGTCCGAACGTCGGCGGAATCTGCATGGCCTGCACGATGCCGGGCTTCCCCGACAAATACATGCCGTTCATGGACGCGGCGGGGAAATCACTGGTTTCGGCATGGCCGGCCCAGTTCACCTACGGGCCCATCTACAAGGCACTGCGGAACTGGGAGATCAGGCGCAACGGAGACAAGGAACCGGCATGGCGGCATCGCAAGGCAAAGCTCACGACCGGCTACCAGCCGCGGCACTACGCCAAATAGACGACGACGGACTAGGGAGAGGGGCTAGGAAGAGATGGCAATAAAGACTCCGACCGAACGGGAAGTCGTCGTCAAGGAGATGTCCTGGGATCCCATCACCCGAATCGTCGGGAGTTTGGGAATCCACGCGGAGATCGATTTCACCAACAAGCAGGTGCTCAACACTTACAGCACGTCGATGATCTTCCGTGGGTTCGACATCTTCATGAAGGGGATCGACCCACGCGACGCACACTTCATCACGAGCCGCATCTGCGGCATCTGCGGAGACAACCACTGCACCTGTTCGTGTCTCAACCAGAACATGGCCTACGGCGTCAAGCCGCCGCCACTCGGTGACTACGCGTTCAACCTCGCGGAGTCGGCCGACTTCATGTTCGACCATGCGATCTTCAACGACTGCATGTGCAACGTCGACTTTTGCGAGCAGATGGTCAAGGAAACGAATCCGAGCGTGCTTGCGAAGGCCGAGCAGACACCGGCCGAGGGCGCGAACATCCACGGCTACAAGACGATCGCCGACATCATGCGCGCGCTCAATCCGTTCACCGGGGACTTCTATCTCGAGACCCTCGAAGTGGCGCGCTACACGCGTGAGATGTACTGCTTGTTCGGTGGGCGGCACACCCACCCATCGACCATCATGCCGGGAGGTTGCTCGGCGGACATCACGTCTCAGACGCTGACCGACTACTACGTGCGGCTCATGCGTTACTTCGAGTACTGCAAGCGAACCATTCCGATGCACGATGACCTGTACGACTTCTTCTACGAGGCATTGCCGGGCTACGAAAAGGTCGGTTTCCGCGAGACGAACCTGGTCAACTGGGGCTGTTTCGACGACCCCGACTACGTCGATTACAACTACGCCAACATGACCGAGTGGGGACGCAAGCGTTTCGTCACCCCGGGCATCGTCATCGGCGGAGAGCTGGTCACAACGGACCTCGTCGAGATGAACCTCATGATCCGGATTCTGCTGGGCAGCTCCTACTTCGAAGGCTGGGAGAACGAAGAGACCTTCGTCACCCACGATCCGCTCGGTAACCCGGTTAGCAAGGATCACCCGTGGAACAAGACCACGATCCCGAAGCCGCAGAAGCGGGACTTCCTCGACAAGTACAGCTGGGTCGTGTCCCCGCGCGTCTACGACGAGCGCACCGACACGCACGTCTCGTGCGACACGGGTGGCGGCCCCTTCGCGCGCCAGTGGGTCACCGCGAAGGCGGGACTCGTCGACCTCGGATATCTCAAGGCGACCGGCGAGTCCATCATGATGGCGCTTCCGCGGACCGCGAGCATGCCCGAGATGGAGTTCGAGTGGAAGATCCCGCAGTGGTCGAACGCGATCGAGCGCGACCGCGCCCGTACCTACCACCAGGCGTATTCGGCCCTGGTTGCGCTGCACTGCTTGCAGAAGGCCATGGGCGAGGTCAAGGCCGGACGTACCAAGAGCTGGAGCGATTTCAAGGTGCCCGACGAAGCCGTCTCGGTCGGCTTCCACGAGGCCGCGCGCGGAGTGCTGTCGCACCACATGGTGATCCGGGGCGGCAAGATCGCCAACTACCAGCCTTACCCGCCGACGCCGTGGAACGCGAGCTCGCGCGACGTGCACGGGACCCCGGGTCCCTACGAGGACGCGTGCCAGAACACGCCGATCTTCGAGGAGAACGGACCCGACAACTTCAAGGGCATCGACCTGATGAGGGCAGTGCGGAGCTTCGATCCTTGCCTGCCGTGCGGCGTGCACATGTACACCGGCAACGGTCGGGTTAAGAAGGTCGTGCATACCCCGACGGGTCTGTGCTGAGGGGCCGCCGATGACGGTTCCCGAAACGAACGGCCGGCTCGACCACGAACCGCCGGCCCCACAGGCCGAGCCGCTCGAAGCGCGGCTCGGCCGGTTGCTCGCGCGCCTCGAGGCGCTCGAGGACGCCGCCGCGTGCGCCACGGCGGAAGAGCTGGTCTCGACGCTCATGGAGATGTACGGCGACGGCCTCGAACGGATCTTCGAAGCGCTGGAGGCGCCCGAGGCAACCGCGCAGGCGGTGCGGGACGGGCTGCTAGACGACGGCGTCGTGGCGAGCCTTCTGCTGATTCACGGCCTCTATCCGGTCGAGCTCGAGACCAGGGTCAAGGATGCGCTCGAGGAGCTGAGGCCCCACTTGGAGCAGCAGAGCGGTGCCGTAGAACTGGTGAGCCTGGTGGACGGAGTGGCGACGCTGCGCCTCAGCGGGGACGGTTGCAACGGGTGCGGAGGCTCGGTCTCGGCGCTCGAGACCATCGTCACCGAAGCGTTGTCGCAGATGGTGCCCGATCTGTCGGCGATCGATGTCCAGGTCCACGCGCAGGGATCGAAGCGGGCCTCGACCGCCGCCAGAACTCCGCTGCCGGTACAGAGCCGTGGATGAATCCCCGTTCGTAGGGCGCCCCCTGATCTCGGGTCACCGGCATCTTGCCACCAGCGGCCGCTCCTCCGTCATCAATCAGTTGCGCAGGCTCCAGATGAGGGAGATGACACCACCGGCCGAGTCTGCGATCGAGCGTTGTGACGCGTGCAGGGTCGACATCGAGCCGACGCATCGCCACCTCTTGGACACCGAGCAGCGCAGAATCCTCTGCGCCTGCGAGTCGTGCTTCATCCGTCTCAGCGGCGAAGCCCGCTATCGCCCGACCGGACAGCGGGTGGTCTGGCTCGACGACTTCAAACTGTCCGGAGAGCTCTGGGCCCGTTTCGCGATTCCCGTTAATCTCGCGTTCTTCTTCTACAGCTCGGTTGCCGAGGGGATCATCGCCCTGTATCCCAGCCCGCTGGGCGCAACCGAGAGCGAGCTCGATCTCTCGGCCTGGGAGGAGTTGCAGGGGGCCAATCCCCACCTCCAGCGACTGGAGCCCGACGCCGAGGCGCTGCTCATAAACCGCGAGACGAACCCGCGCCAGCACGTGATCGTGCCGATCGACCGCTGTTACGAGCTGGTCGGGCTCCTGAAGACCAAGTGGGAAGGTATCTCCGGAGGCGTCGACGCGCAGCGGTCCGTGACCGAGTTCTTCGAGAGGTTGCGAGCCGAGGCGATCGTCGCATGACCCTGCCGGCTCATCCCGCCGAGTCCTCCTCGGCCCCTCGGCCCAGCATGGAAATTCTCGAGGCGAGTCCGCCGCGGTTCTCCGCCACACCGCTGCTGAACTTCAGCGCGCGGGTCACCGAGCCGCAAGGGCGGGAGGTCTACACGATTGCACTCACCTGCCAGGTCAACATCGAGCCCGCCCGCCGGCGTTACGACGCCGAGGCGCGCGCGGCGCTCGTCGACCTGTTCGGCGAGCCCGAGCGCTGGGGCGCGACCACGAGAAGCTTCATGTGGAGCAAGGTGGACGTGCTCGTGCCGAGCTTTCGCGGCGAACAGACCTTCGACATCCCGGTCGCGTGCAGCTTCGACAGCGAACTGGCGGCAGTCAAGTACTTCTATGCGCTGTCCGAGGGCGTCGTGCCGATGACGTTTCTGTTCTCGGGGACGATCTTCTACCGCGGTGATGGAGGAGAGCTTCGTGTTCAGCCGGTGCCGTGGAGTTGTGATGCGCGCTTCGCGCTACCCATTGAGGTGTGGCGTCAGACGATCGACAAGTTCTATCCCAACCGTGCCTGGGTGGGGGTGCAGCGCGAGACGCTCGAGATGCTGCAGCGCTTTCAGCGGCGGCGCGGACTTCCCTCGCTCGATGCATCCGTTGCCGAATTGGTGGAGGCGTCGAACGAGCACTCGCCGGCGGGAGAGGGGCGGTGATGACCGACCTCAACGAGCTGGTCGAATCGTTGCTTTACGAAGGCTATGCCCTCTACCCCTACACGCCCGGTGCGACCAAGAACGCGACGCCGACCCCGTTCGGGATCGTGTACCCGCCCGTCTATGCGGCGCGCAGCGGGGCAACCTTCGATCACATTCAAATGGATTGCATCGTCGAAGCAGATCCGGCGGCGGCCATCGAGGCGTGGGTGGTCTTCCTGCAGTCCAGCGGCGAGCGACATGAGGCCGTCGAGCGTCGCGTCGAGGTCCCGACCTCGTCGCTAGGGGAGCTGGCGAGCAGGCCGTGGGCGGTGCCCTTCGATTTCGATGCGGTGAGCGGGGCTCTGCACCTCTCGGCCCGAACCGTCGACGCGGGTACCCGGCGCGTCACTCTCAGGGTGAGCAACACGACCCGAACGGAGGACCTCGGCCCGGACGGCCAGGATCGTGCGGGTGCTCTGACTCATTCTCTGATCTCGACGCATCCAGTTCTGCGAGTGGGCGCCGGCCGTTTCCTGTCGCCTCTCGAGGCTCGCGGCTGCCACAACGTGAACACCTGGCCCGTCCTGGCGGCGGATGATGATGGCGCTGTGGTGGGAGCCGCCATCATGCTGCCCGACCATCCCGAGATCGCTCCCCAGAGTCGCGGCAACCTGTTCGACGGCACCGAGATCGAGGAGGCCCTGCTGCTGCACGTGCACGCGCTGAGCGACGACGAACGTTCGTCGATCGCCGAGGGAGACCCTGCGGTGAGGGCCATGATCGACCGCGCCCTGGCCGTGGCTCCCGAGGACCTGCTCGACCTTCACGGCGTCATGCACCCCGCTGCAGGACGCGCTCCCCAGACGCCTGCTCCCGAGCGTGGCGAGAAAGAGGCCGTCGTCAACGGCCGCACGGTACGTCCGGGGGCCAAGCTCGCCTTGCGTCTCGGCGACCGCACCGACGTCTACGACAGGATGCTCGATGGGAGGGTGGCGACGCTGCGACGGATCTATCTCGATTACGACGACAAGCTCTATCTCGGAGTCACGGTCGACAGCGATCCGATGCAGGAGGTTCTGGGCGAGAGCGGCCGCTACCTGTTCTTCTTCTCCGACGAGGTGGAGGTGCTGGAGACGTGAACCCAGAGCAAGAGGGACGCACCCTCGAGCCTCGGGTGCTGGTGGCCGCGGTCGGGAACCTGTGGATGAAGGACGACGGTTTCGCTACCGAGGTGGCCAAGCGCCTGGAGTCGCGCGCGCTGCCCGAGGGCGTTGCCGTTCTCGACTTCGGGACGGGAGGGTTGAACCTCGCCTACGAGGTCATGCGGGGTTACAGCGCGCTCATCCTCGTCGACATCAGCCGGCAGGGTGGCGAACCGGGGACGCTCTACGTCATGGAACCCGACCCCGAGTCCGTCGAAGGTGGCATCGAGGATGGCGACATGATCGACCCGCACGGCATGGATCCCCAAACGGTGCTTCGCTTCGTCAAGAGCGTCGGCGGGTGGCCGGGGAGGGTGATCGTCATCGCTTGCGAGCCGGCCACGGTCGAGGAGATGGGCCTCGGCCTCAGCGATGCGGTCGAGGGAGCAGTCGATGATGCCGTGGAGCTCATCATCACCACGGTCAACGAGGTCCTGACCACGTCCAGTCATGCATGAGCTGTCGTTGTCCAGCGCCATCGTCAACACGGTCGCGAAACACGCCGGCGGGCAAACGGTGAGCGTGGTCAAGTTGCGCGTGGGTGCATTGCGCCAGGTCGTCCCGGACAGCCTGGCATTCTACTTCGAACTGGTGGCGCGCGCTACGGTTTGTGAGGGGGCCCGTCTCGAGCAAACGGTGATCTCCGGTCGGATGAGATGCGGCTGCGGGCATGAGTGGAGCCTCGACACACCGTCGTTTAGGTGTCCACGCTGCGGTGCCGGAGATGCATCGGTGACCGCAGGCGAGGAGTTCGAGGTCGAGTCGATCATTATCGAGGAGGAGCAGAAAAAGCGATCGTCTCGACGATCGCGAGCATTACCCGACGGCGTCGCAAATGCGACGGCGGAAAGTGAAGCCACCCAGGAGGGTGTCGCCACGGGAGGGAAGCCGAAAAAGCGATCGTCTCGACGATCGCGAGCATTACCCGACGGCGTCGCAAATGCGACGGCGGAAAGTGAAGCCACCCAGGAGGGTGTCGCAACGGGAGGGAAGCAGAAAAGTGCATCATCCAGTGCCGGTTCGTGAGGGCGTCCTCGACGCCAACACGACCATCGCCCGCGCCAACCGAGCCGACTTCGACCGGGCCTCGGTGAAGGTGGTCAACCTGATGAGCTCGCCGGGCGCAGGCAAGACGACCCTGCTCGAGCGGGTGCTCGGGGACCTCGACGAGGTTCGGGTCGCGGTGCTCGAGGGCGATGTCCAGGGTTCTCTCGACGCCGATCGGATCGAAGCTCTCGGCGTCCCCGTGGTGCAGATCAGCACCAACGTGACCTTTGGCGGCGAGTGCCACCTCGACGCGAACATGGTTCGTTCGGCGATCCCGTCTCTGCCCCTCGCCGAGGTAGATCTGCTGATCATCGAGAACGTGGGCAATCTCGTGTGCCCGGCCGAGTTCACCGTGGGCGAGGACGCGCGCGTGATGGTGTCATCGGTGACCGAGGGTGAAGAGAAGCCCCTCAAGTACCCGCTGATGTTCCATTCCTGCGAGCTCATCCTGATCAACAAGATCGACCTGTTGCCCCACCTCGACTTCGACCTCGATCTCTTCCTGCGGCACCTGGACTGCGTGCACCCGGACGTCGCGCACGCGCTGGTAAGCGGTCGCACCGGCGAGGGCGTCGATGCGTGGCGGAAGTGGCTGTTGGACCGGGCTCGAACGCCCGTTCGAACATCATGACGCTGGAGTCGTTCGACCTGCTAATATGAGTTCGCTCGCTAGGCGTGTTCCCGGCGGGCATTCACACTCCTGAAGGGATCTGAACACGCGCATGGCTCTGCTCAACGAACAAAAGAACGAGATCATCTCGGAGCACGCCCGCTCGCAGGGCGACACCGGCTCCCCCGAGGTGCAGATCGCACTCCTCTCCACCCGGATCTCCGAGCTCACCGAGCACCTCAAGGATCACCCCAAGGACCACCACTCCCGGCGCGGCCTGCTCCGCATGGTGGGACGCCGGCGGCGTCTTCTCGGCTACCTGCAGCGCGAGGACATCGAGCGCTACCGGGCGATCATCACGAAGCTGGGGCTGCGTCGATAGTCTTAGGATCGCGAGTGACCAGATCAGCGATCGTCTCGACGATCGCGCAGATAAGATGAAGGGAGACATCGCCGGCAGACTCTAGGTAGTTGAGTAGGTAGGGGAGGGCCGGCTTCTAGGCGCTCTTCTGAGCGCCGATTAGGTCGGTTATCAGTTGTGAGTCCATCGTTTGAGAGATTTCAAAGGATGGGCTGGCCACTGACAATCGGCCATGGCTGGCACCTCTCCTGATCGCATAGCGGCGAGCGCGCTCGCCGTGTCCAACAGCTCAATCAGGAGGGATTCCGAAATGCAACCGGACCCGAGATTCGTAGAAAGAAAGATCGGCGGAAAGCTCTTCCGCTTCGAGACGGGACGCCTGGCGGGCCAAGCCGCGGGCGCCGTCATGGGACAACTGGGCGAGACGACGATTCTCGCCACCGCGGCGACGTCGGCACCTCGAGGTGAGGGCGACTTCTTCCCGCTCACGGTCGATATCGAGGAGAAGATGTATGCCGCGGGCAAGATCCCCGGTGGTTTCTTCCGGCGCGAGGGCCGTGCGGGCGAGAAGGCCACGCTGCTGGCTCGCCTCATCGACCGGCCGCTTCGCCCGGCGTTCCCGGAGGGTTTCCGCCACGAGGTTCACATCGTGGTCACCACCCTGTCGGTAGACAACTCGAACCCGACCGACATCCTCGCCCTCAACGCGGCGTCGGCCGCGCTGGCCATCTCGGACGCGCCCTTTCAGGGGCCCATCGGGGCGGTGCGGATGAGCCACATCGACGGGCAGTGGGTGCCGCACCCGACTCACGAGGAGGACGCGGAGGCGACCATCGAACTCGTCATCGCGGGACGGATGAACCCGTCATCGGGCGAGGTCGACATCATGATGATCGAGGCCGGCGGATCGGAGAACATGTTCGCGCTCATCGAAGAGGGCGCTCAGGCCCCCGACGAGGAGGTCCTGGCCGACGGGATCGAGGCCTCCAAGGCCTACATCGCGGAGATCATCGACCTGCAGAACGAGCTGGCCGGCGTCGCCGGCAAGCCCAAGGGCACGATCGACGGCGACCAGCCCGACTACCCGCTGTTCATCGACTACACCGACGAGATCATGGAGCGTGTTCGAGCCGAGGGCGAGGCCGCGCTGAGCGAGGCACTGGAGATCCGGGTGAAGCCCGATCGTCGCAAGCGGCTGGCCGAGATCAAAGCCGACCTGCTGGAGCGGCTCAAAGAGGAGTTTCCCGAGCAGGAAAGCTTCATCGCCAACGCAGTCGGCGCGCTCGCCAAGAAGATCCAGCGCCGGCGCATCATCGAGTCCAACGTCCGGCTGGACGGCCGTCGCGCCGATGAGGTTCGTCCGATCTGGACGCAGACCAGCATCATCCCGCGGGTGCACGGATCCGGTCTGTTCACCCGGGGCGAGACCCAGGCCCTCAGCATCACGACTCTCGGCATGGGTCGGATGGAGCAGATGGTCGACGACCTCAGCCTCCAGGAGACCAAGCGCTACATGCACAACTACAACTTCCCGCCGTACTCGACCGGAGAGGCCGGGTTCATGCGGGGGCCGAAGCGCCGTGAGATCGGACACGGCGCGCTGGCCGAGAAGGCGATCCTGCCGGTCATCCCCAGCCGCGAGGACTTCCCCTACGCGATCCGAGTGGTGAGCGAGATCTTGTCGTCCAACGGATCGACCTCGATGGCGAGTGTCTGCGGCTCGTCGTTGTCGCTCATGGACGCCGGTGTCCCGGTCCGCGGCGGCAAGCACGTCGGCGGCGTGGCTATGGGTCTCGTCAACGAGGGCGACAAGTTCGTCCCGCTGACGGACATCCTCGGAGACGAGGACGCCGCGGGAGACATGGACTTCAAGGTGGCGGGCACCGAGGACGTCGTCACGGCGCTTCAGCTCGACACCAAGATCCAGGGGATCCCGGCTGGCGTGCTGCGCGACGCACTGCGCCAGGCGCGCGACGCACGGCTTCACATCATCTCGAAGATGAACGAGTCGCTGAGCTCGCCGCGCGCTGAGCTCCAGCCGAGGGCGCCGCGCATCGAGGCCATCAAGGTGCCCACCGACAAGATCGGCGAGGTCATCGGGCCCAAGGGCAAGCACATCAACCAGATCGTCGAGCAGTCCGGTGCCGAGATCGATATCCAGCAGGACGGAACGATCTTCATCGGTGCCGCCGATCAGGCCGCGGCCGACAGGGCCATCGAGATGATCGAGGAGCTCGCAAACCCGAAGATGCCGGAGGCCGGCGAGCGCTACACCGGCGCCGTCGTCAAGACCATGCCGTTCGGTGCCTTCGTAAACATCCTTCCGGGACGCGACGGGCTCGTTCACATCAGCAAGCTGGGCGAGGGCCGCATCGACAAGGTCGAGGACGCGGTCAACGTGGGAGACGAGCTCGAGGTCGAGATCACCGAGGTCGACCCCATGGGCAAGGTCAACCTGACGCCGGTCGCCTGGCTGGACCGTCAGGTAGCACAGGGCAAGTCCCTCGAGGAGGCGCGCGCCGCCGCGGGCGAGAGCGGTGGAAGTCGCCGCGGCGGTGGAGGCCGTGATCGAGACCGTGACCGTGGCCGCTCCCGGCGCGACGGCGGACGTGACCGAGGGGGCAGGCGTGAGGGTGGGGAC
>JBOGWX010000018.1:0-6287 GCA_050694055.1 Actinomycetota bacterium | reverse complement strand
CGATATGGCTTGCCACGACCTCCGAGCCACCGAAGGTCGTCAACCACTCGTGGCACAGTGCGATACGAGCACCGTCGAATCGGCTTGACGGGCCCGCGCCCGGCGAGGTCAGCTCAGTAGGCGTTGCGACCACGAACCACCTCGACAAGGGTCATGCACAGGATTCTGACGTCTAACAGCACCGACCAGTGCTCCACGTACCAGTTGTCGTACTGAACGCGCGAGTCAAGCGACGAGTTACCACGCAGACCGTTGGCTTGCGCCCAGCCGGTAAGTCCCGGACGAATCCGGTTACGGAACCGATACCACGTCATCTCTTGCGCGAACTCGTCGACGAACACAGACCGCTCGGGCCTCGGACCAACGAGGCTCATGTCGCCCTTGAGCACATTGACCAGCTGTGGAAGCTCGTCGAGGCTCGCTCGGCGCAGGAAGCGCCCCACCCGCGTGCAGCGTGCGTCGCTCTGCGCGGTCCACACCGGTCCCGTCGCAGCCTCCGCGTTGGAATGCATCGTGCGGAACTTCAGCATCTCGAACGTTCGTCCATTGAGCCCCACGCGCTGTTGTCTAAAGAGGACTCCCCGTCCTGAGGTCACGAGAATCGTCAAGCCGATGACGGCCATGGGTATCGCCAAACCGAGCACGAGGAGAGACGAGAGAACGATATCGAGTGTCCGTTTCTGAACAGCGCGCCACCCCGTGAGGGTGGGGGGTGCAACCTTTACGACCGAGTGCCCTCCGAGCTCTCGTACCGTCAAGCGGTCGCGGTCGACGGCCCGAACCGGAGAGTGCACGAACACCGACCATCCCCTGTGTCCTGCGAGCAACAGGATCGACCAGAACTCGTCATGCGTGAAGTCGCGCGCCTTCAGCATCACGGCGGCACCTTGCAGATCGTGACCGTCGCTTCGCTCCACATTCGCCACAAATGATTCAAAGGCGGTCGGCTCTACTCTGGCCACGACACGAAACTCATCGAGGGCGTCGACCGGCCACTCCCGCCATGCATCTCGTTCCCGCGCCACCAGAATCGCTGCGCGGCGTCGAGTCCCACCGGCCCGTCTCGTTCCCAGGAACGACCTGAAGCACATCCGCTCCCCTACCACCGTTGCGGTCGATAGAAAGCAGGTGAGCATGAACCAGGATCTCGAAACATAGAAACTCTGGGTGAGAAAGATGAAGCCCGTCATGAGCGAACCGGCTTCGACGGTCGCTCGGATGATCCGGCCGCTCTCTCCTCCGCCCGGAAACAGCGTGTCTTCGTCGTACAGACGGTTGAAGGCAAGCGCAGCGAGGAGACCCGTCGCCCAAACCACACAAGCCGCGGCATGAGCGCCGACGGTCAGAGGCGAGGCCTCAGTGATAGAGAACATGTTCAACTGAAAGCGAATCAGCAGGGACAGCATGAGTGCCGTTACGATCGCGACGGCATCGAGTCCGACCCGCTCGAGGGTCGCCGGCGACATGTAGTTGTTCTTCGATCTCGCTGAACGGGTGCCCTCAACGGGCATGAGAAGTCCCCGGCCGGCGTCCTCCGCTCCCAAGAGGCACGTCCTTTCTCGTGAACCGGCTCGGGGCAAGGCAGCCCGCTACCGGCTTTCACCTATTTATCGGTGCAATGAGAGCCGTCTTTAGGGATCGAGACGCGCTCGAGGCCCGGACGGGGCGCTGGTGTGTGCCCCCTCCGGGCCTCGGTCGAGCCTTGGACCGAAGAAGCGTCCGGCTTACTTGATCAGGTCGAAGATCTTGAACATCGGCATGTAGAGAGCGATGACCATTCCACCCACGATGCCGCCCAGCATGGCGATCATCATCGGCTCGATCAGGGAGACGAGCGACTCCGTCATCGACTCGACTTCCTGATCGTAGAAGTCGGCGATCTTGTCGAGCATCGAGTCCAGCGCACCGGTGTCTTCGCCCACCGAGATCATCTGGATGACCATCGGAGGAAAGACCTTGTGCGTCGACAGCGGTGCAGCCATCGTCTCACCGGTTCTGACACTCTCGCGCACGTCCCGCGACGCCCGGGTGATCACCTCGCTGCCCGTGGCTTCTCCGACGATGTCCAGCGCCTGCAGAACGGGAACACCCGACTTCAGCAGAAGCCCCAGCATGCGGGTGAAGCGAGCGACTGAGATCTTGTTGAAGAGCTCCCCAAAGATCGGGATCTTGAGCTTCAGCTGGTCCGTCCTGAGACGGAAGCTCTCGTTGCTTCGGCGAGCCCTCTTGTAGGCGACCAGCCCTCCGATGAAGGCAACGATGCCGACCGGCACAATTATCTTGGCCTGGTTGCTCATTGCCACCAGGACCTTGGTGGGCAGCGGAAGCTCTCCCCCGAGCCCTTTGAACATCTCGGCGAACGTGGGGACGATGAAGATCAGCATCACGATCAGGAGGCACACGGAGATGCCCAGAACTGCTACCGGATAGGTCATCGCCGACTTCACCTTCTGGCGTAGCTTGTGCTCGTTCTCGTAGGTGTCTGCGACCTTCATCAGGACGGTGTCGAGCTGACCACCGGTTTCACCGGCTCGCACCATCGAAACGAAGAGATTGCTGAAGACCTTGGGGTGTTTGCTCATCGCCGCCGAGAGACTGGAGCCTCGCTCCACGTCGTCGCGGATACTCTTGATCGCGTCGGCCAGTTTCGGACTTTCGGACTGCTCGGCGAGGATGTTCAGTGCCCGCAACAGCGAGAGACCACTGTTGATCATCGTGGCGAACTGACGCGAGAAGATGGCGATGTCCTTGAGCTTCACCCTCTGCGGCAGGATGTGAAGCTCCATCTTCATGGAGGCCTTCGAGTCCTTCGAGATTTGGATCGGCGTCATCCCCTGGGAGCGCAGCTTCGACGCGACCGCAGCTTCGCCGCCGGCATCCATCTTGCCCTCGAGGACCCGGCCCTCTTTGGTTCGAACTCGGTATGCGTATGAGTCGGCCATCTTCTAAGCCCTCCCAGCCAGTCGGTTGTACTCAGACGCGTGGTGGGAGCGTTCGAGTCCCATTTCGTAGGTGATCTTGCCCTTCTTCACCAGCTCGGCAAGGTGCTGGTCCATGACCTGCATGCCGAACTTTCCACCGGCCTGCATCGAGGTGTAGATCTGGTGCGTCTTGCCCTCACGGATGAGGTTTTGGACCGCGGGAGTGACCACGAGCACCTCGGCGGCGAGCGCTCGGCCCTTACCGTTGGGTGTGGGGAGGAGCTGCTGGGAGACGACGCCGGCGAGCGTGCCGGCGAGCATGACCCTGATCTGCTCCTGCTGGTGCGGCGGAAAGACGTCGATGACACGGTCGACCGACTGTGGTGCATCCTGGGTGTGCAGCGTGCCGAAGACGAGGTGGCCCGTCTCGGCGGCGGTCAACGCCGTCGAGATCGTCTCGAGGTCGCGCATCTCACCAACGAGGATGATGTCGGGGTCTTGGCGTAGCACGTGCTTCAGCGCCCTTGCGAAGCTCTTGGTGTCGGCACCGACCTCACGCTGGTTCACGATCGCCTTCTTGTGCTTGTGAAGAAACTCGATCGGGTCCTCGACCGTCATGATGTGCTCGGCCCGCTTTGAGTTGATCATGTCGATCAAAGCGGCGAGCGTCGTGGACTTGCCGGAGCCCGTGATGCCGGTGACGAGCACCAAGCCGCGGCGAAGCTGCGCAAACTCCTTGACCGACTCGGGCACCCCGAGATCGTCGATCGATTTGATCTCGAACGGAATCATTCGCATGACCGAGCCGAGAGCATCGCGTTGCTGGAAGATGTTCACGCGGAAGCGGCCCTGGCCGGGCAACGAGTACGAGATGTCGAGCTCGAGGTTCTCCTCGAAGATCTCGCGCTGCTTCTGGGTGAGCATCGAGTAGAGCAGCTCCTGGAGATCCTTGGGCTCGAGCCTGCGATAGTCGCGCAGCGGACGGAGTTCGCCGTGTACCCGAATCATGGGTGGCAGGCCGGACGTGATGTGAAGGTCCGATGCGCCGTTGTCGATCACCGCCACGAGAAACTCCGCGAGATTCGGCTCCTTGAGCTCGTCGGCTTTTTCGTCCTCGGCCTCATCCTCCACTTCGGCCTCGACCATGGGGAGGTCGTCGGCGACGAAGGTGCCGTTTCCGTCGGACAGCGGAGGGGCAACGGTCGAAGTGGGCCCGGGCATCGAAGGATTGCCGTTGGTCGAGACGGAGGAACGGTTGCCATTGCCGGCCGGCTCGACCTGGGGAGACGACTCGGGCGCTGACGGGAAAGCGGCGGCCTCCGGCGAAAAAGGCGGAGGTGGGGGTGAGGCCGGACCCGTGTTGAGCGGCTCGGTCGGCGTCTCCGGAGCCGATGGGGTCGCCGGAGTCGCCGGGGCGTGGGCGACCGACGAGGAGACGAGCGGCGGCGCGAGGGGGGCGGAGGGCGCCGCCCGGCCGTCCCCCGCGGTGAGGATCTCACGCTGTGCCTCATAGACGTCCTGCTCGCTCACGAAGCCCTGCGAGATCAACACGAACGCGGTCGGTGTGTTGGTGCGCGCAGCCTCAGCAGCGGCGGCTGCCACCTGTTCTTCGTTGACGAGGCCGCGCTGTTGCAGTACCTCCTCGAGCTTCATGATTGCCTCCACTCGCCGGATCACCTCGATCTCGGGCCGGTTCATCCCATTGGTCTGGATCGCCCAGCGCGACCCAGCCGTGACATTTCGACTGATGCTTCGGCAGCTAGAAAGCCCACCTTGAGGAGGCTGAACTTCCTCAAGCCCGCCCAAAGCACGCCGAATAACTAAAGGAGAACGGGGGAGCCCCCGTCTTCCTATTCGAAAAGGGAGAAGAGACGTGCTGCGAGGAACGATCGATGAGTTCCCGCTGATCGACGTTCTCGGCATCCTGCGGGCTCGAAACAAGACGGGCCGGCTGGAGATCGAACGTCAAGCGGGTCGCGGACTGATCTACGTCCGCCTTGGCGAGCCGTACTATGCCGAGTCGAGCCTGACGCGAAGCCTCATCGGCCAGAAGCTCGTCGACATCGGCGCGATCAGCGACATGCAGCTCCGGAAGGCGCTCGACCGTCAAGCCGAGAGCGGCGAACGGCTCGGGCAGATCCTGCTCACCCACGGAGTCATCTCCGGCGAGCACATCGCCGCCGCGGTCATCAGTCAGATCAAAGACGCCCTCGCCGACCTGCTCGCCTGGGAGGCGGGCGAGTTCAGCTGGGAGGCCGGTGCCGAAGTCGAGGTCGAGGTGCCGTTGTTCGGGGCCACGATCGGGGCCATCGACGAGGGCAGCAACCCGCTTGCGCCCCACGTCGTCCCGATGACGTCCGAGGAACCTCACGATGCCGAGGCGGCAGAGGCGAGCGAGCCCGGGGCGGTGTCTACACAGCCGGATTTTACACAGGGCGGTACCGCGATGACCGGCGACGAGGTCACCGCCCTGCAGCACGAGACGTCTCCTGACGCCGGACAACATCCCAACCTGGAGGTCGTCGACTTCTTTCTCGACATGCATGACGGGGCGCAGGAGGACGACCCTCCCCTAGAGGCCGCCGACGAGCCTGCACTCCACGAAGAGCAGGAAGAGGCCAGACCGCAGTTCGAAGCAGACGGCGACGCAGGAGTCGAACAACCTGGTGAGCCGGTGAACGAGTTCGAGGCCCAGCCCGAGCCAGAGCCGGTGGAGGAGGCCGAGCCCGAGCCGGTGGACGAGTTCGAGGCCCAGCCCGAGCCCGAGCCGGACGAGGAGTTCGAGGCCGAAGTCCAGCCTCCACCCCTCAGGATCGATCCCCAACGCGCCGAGCCACAACCGGTCGCATCGGACGAGGTCCCGTTCCACGCACCTCGAGTGATCCGATCTCAACCGGCTCCCGAGCTGGACGAGGAATTCGAGCGCATGTTCCAGGCCACGGAGGCGCCCTCCCTCGATGACGAGCCAACGCCGGAGGTCCACGCGCCCGAGCCGGACATCGATGTCGACCCCGTCTTCAGAGCGGAGAACTTCATACCGGTCGCACCCCACGTGGATCCCGGCTTCGAACCACCGCGGTTCGAGCCCGCTGCCGTTAATCCCGATCCCCTCTTCAACCCGGCGCACTTCGAGCCGATTGCCGAGCCAGACGAAGACGAGCCGGTTGCCGAGGACCACGAGCCGGTTACCGAACAGTACGAGGCCGAGCCGATTGCCGAGCCAGACGAAGACGAGCCGGTTGCCGAGGACCACGAGCCGGATGCCGAGCCCGACGACCTCGAGCCGGATGCCGAGCCCGACGACCTCGAGCCGGATGCCGAGCCCGACGACCTCGAGCCGGATGCCGAGCCCGACGACCTCGAGCC
>JBOGWX010000017.1:0-4484 GCA_050694055.1 Actinomycetota bacterium | reverse complement strand
ACCCAGTCGGATCTCCCCACACGCCGTAAGGGAGCGCTCGGTAGGTGGATCCGACGTTCGTCTCGAAGTAGGCGAAGATGGTCGGCATCGGCGGACCTTTGAGCTCGGGGATGCGTGGCCATCCTGCGACCGCTCGCTCAAGTTTGACCAGCTCGGGACGGACGGCCATGACCGCGGAGGTCTCCCCGATGTTCGCGTGAAGGCCGGACTTCAGGCTCAGGTAGATTTCCGCCTCCTCCGGGGGAAGCGCATCCCAGTACGACAGCGCCCACGCGCGGACGCCCTCTGGGAGCTGGTGCGAGGCGTTGAAGCACGCGAGATTGATGGCCGGATAGTTCGTGTAGTGCCCGTTGACGAAGAGGATCTGGCGGAAGCCCGCCTCTGCTAAGGAGGTGACCAGGTCTTCGATCAGCGCGAGATAGGTGGGGGGTCGGAGGTAAGCGACGCCCTTGAAACCCTTGTGCCCTGCCGCGAGGCCGTACGTCACGGGCGCGGCCACGAGTGCACCTTTGATCTCCGCAACCCGTCGGCAGACCTCGCGCGGAATGATGACGTCGGTACCCAGGGGGGCGTGCGGACCGTGCTGCTCCGTGGACCCGGTCGGAATGAGCACTAGGTCGTTCGTCTTTAGGTACTCGGCCACCTCGGGGTCCGTCATCTCGTCGACAAAAACGGTCTCGCGGGTCATTTGGCTCCTCCTCCTGACGTCATGCTTGGTCGGACCGAAGCGAGCGCCTCGTCAAGCGGCGCGTAGTTGAAGCAAGCCACGTAGTGACCCTCCGAGACCTCTTCCAGGGGCGGCACTTCTTGCCAGGAACGCTCGTTCGCGCGGAAGCATCGGCTTGCGAACCGGCAATGCGGCGGTGGGTTGATCGGGCTGGGAATGTCGCCGGAGAGCATGATCCGCGCACGCCGATTCGACTTCTGCAGCATTGGCATCGCCGAAAGCAGAGCCTGCGTATACGGGTGGAGCGGATTCTCGAAGATCTCGTCCGCCTGTGCGAGCTCGACCAGCTTGCCGAGGTACATGACCGCAATCCGGTCGGCAAGATGCCTGACGACCGCCAAGTCGTGCGAGACGAAGAGGTACGTAAGGTTGAGCTCATTCTGGAGGTCTCGAAAGAGATTCAAGACCTGCGACTGAATCGAGACGTCGAGCGCGGAAACCGGCTCGTCGAGTATGAGAAACTCGGGCTCGACCGCGAGAGCCCGCGCGACTCCGACGCGCTGGCGCTGCCCTCCGGAGAGTTGATGCGGATGCCTCTGAGCGAAGTTCGGGGGAAGGCCGACGTGGCCGAGCAGCTCCGTCAACCGTGCCGCGCGCTCACGCTTGCTGAGACCGCGCAAGCCTTCGGCGACGATGCTGCCAACGCTCATGCGTGGGTCAAGCGATGAGTACGGGTCCTGAAATACGATTTGCATCCGGCGGCGCAAGGCGCGCAGCTCACGGCGTGAGGCGACGTGGACGTCGATGCCGTCAAAGCGAATCTGACCGCTCGTAAGCGGGACGAGTCCCAAGATCAGATATGCGAGAGTCGTCTTTCCCGATCCGGACTCGCCAACGAGGCCGAGAGTCTCACCTCGGCGGATCGTTAGCGAGACTTCCTCGACGGCCGAGAGTAGCCGCCGCTGGCGATCCAAGGATCGCTTCTTGATCTCGTAGTCCTTCGTCGCTCTCTCGATCTCGAGGAGCGGCCCCCCGGAGTTATCGCTCATCGAAGGGATGCGGGTTCCAGCAGCGGACTTCATGCGCTGCATTCCCCGGTTCTGGTTTCAGCTCCGGATGGTCGGTCTTGCCGCGACTCGCGTAGGGGCACCGAGGCGCGAATGGGCAGCCCACGATTTCCCGGGTGAGATCCGGCGGCCGCCCCGGAATCATGTGGAGATACTCGCGTTGGCGGTCGACAATCGGGATCGAGCGCAGCAAGCCCTGTGTGTACGGATGGCGTGGATTGTCGAAAAGCTCCTGGGCGGGCGCCGTCTCAACGATCTCGCCCGCGTACATCACCGCCACGCGGTCGGCGACCTCGCCGACGACAGCGAGGTTATGGGTGATCAGAAGCACGCCCATTCTCATCTCGGCCTGGAGCTCGGCGATGAGCGCGAGGATCTGCGCCTGGACGGTGACGTCGAGCGCGGTCGTCGGCTCGTCAGCAAGGAGGAGTTCCGGCTCGAGAGAGAGCGCTATCGCGATCATCGCCCTCTGCCGCATGCCCCCGGAGAGCTCGTGCGGGTAGCTGTCGAAGCGCTCGGCCGGAGAAGGTATGCGCACCCTCTCGAGCATCTCGATCGCCGCCTTGCGCGCGGTGTCCTTGGAGACCTGTCGATGCGCCCTGATCGTCTCGGTGATCTGGGAGCCAATGGTGAAGAGGGGGTCGAGGGACGTCATGGGCTCCTGGAAGACCATCGAGATGCGGTTCCCGCGAATGCGCCGCATCGCAGACTCCTTCGCGGACGCAAGGTCTTGGCCGTCAAAGAGGATTTCGCCGGCGGTGATCGTTCCGAACGGCGAGGGGAGGAGGCGCATGATCGAGAGGGCGAGCATGCTCTTGCCCGACCCCGACTCGCCGACCAAGCCCAGCGTTTCCTTCGGTTTGATCGTGAGCGAGAGGTTGTTCACGGCGTGGACGGTCTTCTTGCGTAGGCGAAGCTCGGTTCTGAGGTTCCGGATCTCGATGAGCACGCCGTCGACTGCGGGCTCGGCCTGGCTAGGGACTCTCGCAACGGAGGCTCCCTCCACGGCTCAGCGATCCTTCAGCCGTGGGTCGAAGACGTCTCGCAACCCGTCACCGACCAGATTGAGACCGATTACGAGCAATGCGATCGTCACCCCGGGGACGGTGGTAACCCAGTGCGACGCAAGCATGTAGTTTCGCCCCTCGCCGATCATCTGGCCGAGGCTCGGTAGCGGCGGCTGCGCTCCGATGCCGATGAAGGAGAAGCCCGCCTCGAAGATGATGGCAAGGGCGACGTAATAGGAACCGAGGACGAGCGCGGCCGGGATGGCATGCGGGAAGATGTGTCGGAGCATGATCTTAAGGTCGCTGATGCCGAGCGCCCGCGCGGCTTGGACAAACTCGCGCTCTCTGAGCGAGAGCACCTCGCCCCGAATGATACGGGCGAAGCCCGCCCAGTTGATGAGGCCAACTGCCGCCATCATGGCCGGCAGGCCGGGGCCGAATGCGCCGACGAGGAGGACGGCGATCAGAATCAGCGGAAAGCCCCACGTTACGTCGATGATCCCGCTGATCACCGCGTCGATCTTGCCCCGGTAATAGCCGGCGAGCACCCCGACTACTGCGCCGACGAGCAGCGAGGCCGCCGTGATCACGAAGCCGACCAGCAGGGAGATCCGGATTCCCTCGAGAATTCGGCTCAGAAGATCGCGACCGAGCTGGTCGGTACCGAGAAGATGGTCCTTCGAGAAGGGAGGCTGGAGTCTTTCAACAAGGCTCTGGTCCGAGTAGCTGTGCGGGGCGATCCAGGGTCCGAGAATGCCCAGCAGAATGAAGGCCAGGACGATGAACGAGCCGATCAGAGCGAGAGGGTTTGCCGCTAGCCGGTGCCAGATCTCTGCGAAGCGCGGCGCCGCGCCGCCCGACGCCTGTGCGTCGAATTCCTCCCATTTGACGTCGGCCCCGACGGACATCGGCTCGTTCCTCTCCTAGGCTCGGCGGATCCGGGGATCGACGGCGGCGTACCCGAGGTTGGCCAAGAAGTTGGCGAAGAGCACCGAAAGTGCGAGAAGGAGCGAGAGCATCTGGGCGACCGGGTAGTCGCGGCGTATGACCGAGTCGACGAGGAGAAACCCAAGCCCCGGCCAGCGGAAGACCACCTCGACGATCAGCGTGTAGCCGAGCAGCCAGCCGAGCCTGAGGCCCGAGAGCGAGATGATCGGGACGAGAGCATTCCGAAACGCGTGCACCCAGATGATCCTTCGCTTCGCCAGGCCCTTTGCGTAGAGCGTCCGGATGTAGTCCTGACTTAGCTGCTCCAGCATCGAGGAGCGCATCAGGCGCATCGTCACCGCTGTTCCCTCGGCGGAAAGAACGATCGCCGGGAGGATCAGGTGCTTTACATCCCCGGATCCGGAGATAGGTAGCAGGCGGAGCTGGACGCTGAAGGCCAGGATGAGGAGAAGCGCGAGCCAGAAGCTCGGAATCCCCATGCCCAGATTGGCAAGAAACATCGAGAGCTGGTCCCAGATCGAGTTGCGCTTGAGCGCTGCGAGAACACCGAGCGGGAGGGCAATGAGGTAAGAGAGCACCAGCGCCGTTAGGCCGAGCACCAGCGTACGAGCTCCGAACTCGACGATCAGCGAGTCGAGGCCTTTACCGGTGATCAGCGACCGGCCAAGGTCGCCCTGGAAAACGTGCTTCATGAAGACGAAGTACTGCTGGTAGATCGGCAGGTTGAGGCCGAGCCGCTCCCGAGTAGCCTCTCGGGCCTCCTGACGAGCCAGCGGGCTTAGAGTCGCGCCTGTG
>JBOGWX010000016.1:0-17882 GCA_050694055.1 Actinomycetota bacterium | reverse complement strand
CTCTCCTCGCCGACCGAAGGGGGCACGATCTAGGCGTAGAACTCGAAGCCCTGCACAGGTCGGTGCTCACCCTTCGGTTGGCTGAGAAGTCACCTTCTCATGAGGTGATGTAGGCCCATTAGCACCCGGCGGTCCGGCGCTCGGGGCCTTACCGAACCGGTAGGAAACCCCAGCAAATTGACTCTTGTGGCGGAAGCGACGAAACCCTACAATTCGCTCACACAAGGGGTGCAAGCACAGGGGAACACGGGGTGAATCGCGTCATCGACCACCAGGGCCACCGAGTCCTCCCTGATTGGGCGCGCTCATAGTCGATTCATCCCAAAGGGGGGATGTCCTGGTGTCGAGAAGAGCATTTCCGAGGGGCTGTGCGGCCCTCACAGCCGTCCTGCTGTTCGTACTGGCGCTTACGGGCCCCGCAGGAGCCCAACCCCAGAATCCAAAGGCCGGCCGCCCGAGCGACGACGGCAGGGCGCGGGTCATCGGTAGGAACCATCCTTCCGCTATCGAGGGCCGTTACATCGTCGTGTTCGACAAGGATGCTCCGTCGAATGCGCCTCGCTCGGCCCGCAGGAATGCGCGCGCTCGTGGCGCCACCGTCCACCACCGGTATGACGACGCACTGAGCGGTTTCTCGGCAAGGCTTCCGCAACGGGCGCTCGACGCGTTGCGCAACAACCCCCACGTGTCCTACATCGAGGCCGACTCGCGGGTCACGATCTCGGACACCCAATCGCCTGCGACGTGGGGCTTGGATCGCATCGATCAACGGAACCTTCCCCTTTCCAACAGCTACACGTACAACGCAACGGGGTCCGGAGTGACCGCCTACATCATCGACACGGGCATTCGCTTCTCACATGCGCAATTCGGGGGCCGCGCGGTCAGCGGCTACGACTCCGTGGACGGCGGCTCGGCGGACGACTGCAACGGTCACGGTACTCACGTCGCCGGAACCGTGGGCGGCACGACCTACGGCGTCGCCAAGAGCGTGCAATTGGTGGCCGTGCGCGTGCTGAATTGCCAGGGCTCGGGCACGAACTCCGGGGTCATCGCGGGGGTCGACTGGGTGACCGGGAACCATCAGGCGGGACAGCCCGCGGTCGCGAACATGAGTCTCGGTGGAGGCGCCAACAGCTCCCTCGACAACGCGGTGAACAACTCGATCAACGACGGCGTCACCTACGCAGTGGCGGCGGGGAACAGCAACGCCAACGCCTGCAACTACTCGCCCGCGCGGGTCTCCGCGGCGATAACCGTCGGATCTACGACCTCTTCGGACTCGAGGTCGTCGTTCTCGAACTACGGCAGTTGCCTCGACATCTTTGCACCCGGGTCGAGCATCACGTCGGCGTGGCACACCAGCGACACCGCCACCAACACGATCAGCGGAACCTCGATGGCAAGCCCGCACGTGGCCGGCGTGGCCGCCCTTTATCTGCAGGGCAGCCCCTCGGCGACGCCCTCGACGGTTCGCAACGCAATCGTCAATTCGGGCACTTCGGGCGTGCTCAGCAACGTCGGTAGCGGATCTCCGACCCTGCTGCTGTACTCATTGCTGACCTCGGCTCCGCCCCCGCCGTCGGGATGTTCGCTCGCCGAGTCCTACAGCGGATCTCTCTCGGGCACCGGCGATTACGACTACCACCCGAACGGCACCTACTTCTACACGAGCCGCTCGGGCACCCATCAGGGCTGTCTGCGCGGACCTTCGGGGGCCGACTTCGACCTCTATCTGTACAAGTGGAACGGCTTCAGTTGGTCGATCGTGGCGAGGGGCGAAACCTCGTCGTCCTCGGAGGACATCACCTACAACGGCACCTCGGGCTACTACCTGTGGGAGGTCTACTCCTACAGCGGCAGCGGCAGCTACACCTTTGGCATGACCAGACCTTAGAGATTCAAATGCTTTTGGAGGGGGCGGCGCGTCCCGCCCCCTTCCCCGAGGTATCTCCGCAGTGGTGGCTCTCCTAGGACCCTGAATGCGGAGAAAGGCCGGAATCGAGCCATTCGGTCCACAGCATCTCCGTATCCCTTCGGTGCCGGCTGCGGCCGTCCGGCGCCCAAGCCTCAGTGACGGGCCCGACACCTTCCAAGCTCGTTCGGTATGGTCTAAAGAGTCCGGAAACACAACGGTGGAAACCGGACACACAGGGGGGCCGGGCGTTGCTGTCCATCAGGAACCTGGAGGTCGTCTACGACGATGTCGTCCTCGTCCTGCGAGGGGTCAGCATCGACGTGGGCGAGGGCAAGATCGTCGCGCTGCTGGGGGCCAACGGAGCCGGGAAGACCACTTTGCTGCGCGCCCTGACGGGCCTTCTCGACATCCACGACGGCGAGATTACGAAGGGCTCTATCAGCCTCGACGAGGATCGCATCGACCGCCTTCAAGCCACCAAGATCGTGAGGAAGGGAATCCGCCAGGTACCCGAGGGCCGTCGTATCTTCGCCGAGCTCACGGTCGAAGAGAACTTGAGGACGGGGGCACATTCGAACTCTTCCTCGACCGATGATCACTTCGAGCGCGTCTACGGGCTCTTTCCGGTGCTCGAGCAGCGACGGCGATCCGTGGCGGGTTATCTCTCGGGCGGGGAACAGCAGATCCTCGCCATGGGGCGGGGGCTGATGTCGGATCCCGAGTACCTGCTGCTCGACGAGCCGAGCCTGGGACTAGCGCCTCAGCTCGTTCAGCAGATCCGAGACCTCATCATCAAAATCAACCGGCAGGGCACGGCTGTGCTCCTCGTCGAACAGAACGCCCGCATGGCCCTCGCAATCGCCGAGCACGGTTACATCATGGAGAACGGCAAGATCGTCATGGACAAGCCGGCGGCCGAGCTGCAAGAGGACGAAGACGTCAAGGAGTTCTATCTCGGCCTTCACAAGCAAGGCGAGACGAAGTCGTTCCGTGAGGTAAAGCACTACAAGAGGCGCAAGCGATGGCTGTCGTGAACGCGACGAGGACGAGCTCGCGCCTTCCGCTGACCGCGGCTCTCGAGCAGGGCCGTCCAGAGCTTCCGGCCGGCCGGCCGATCCTCGAATTCTCAGACGTCGTGCTGCGTTTCGAGGGCGTCAGGGCCGTGGATCACGTTTCGTTCGACGTCGGTCCCTCTGAGCTGTTTGCGATCATCGGACCCAACGGGGCGGGCAAGACCTCGATCTTCAACTGTCTCTCGGGTGTCTATCGTCCGGAGAGCGGCTCCATCTCGTTCGCGGGCCAAAGCATCATCGGAAGGCGACCGCATGCAATCGCGGCCATGGGTATCGCCCGCACGTTCCAGAACATCGAGCTATTCAGGAACCTCACCGTGCTCGACAACATCATGCTGGGGCGTCACCAGCATATCGACTACGGTCCGGTGGCGGCGATGCTGTACGCGGGCAAGGCCCGCAAGAGAGAGGTACAACACCGCGAGGTCGTCGAGCGGGTCATCGATTTCCTCGAGATAGAAGAAGTTCGCAAGTACCCGGTCGCGATGCTCCCGTATGGGATCCAGAAGCGCGTCGAACTCGGCCGTGCACTGGCGATGGCCCCCAGCTTGCTCTTGTTGGACGAGCCGGTAGCCGGCATGAACCTGGAGGAGCGAGAAGACATGGCTCGCTTCATCCTGGACATCAAAGAGGAGCTCGACGTCGCCATCATCCTCGTCGACCACGATATGGGGCTCGTGATGGACATTGCGGAGCGCGTGCTTGCGGTGGACTTCGGCCAGACCATCGCGGTGGATGTTCCGGAGAAAATCCAGCAGAACCACGATGTCATCCGCGCCTACCTCGGCGAGGAGCATTCGGTTTCAGCAGGAGTGGAGAGATGACCCTCGCGGCCGAGGCGCCGGATCGAGCTGCCGCAACGCGTACCGCTGTCACGAGGCTCGCGCGTCGCGCCGCCGAGACCCCGCATCGAGTGGCTCTGCGAGAGAAGGACCTCGGGGTCTGGCAGGACATTACTTGGGCTCGATACTGGGACAGCGTCCAGGAGCTCGCCCACGGACTGCTGGCGCTGGGTGTCGAGCCTGGAGACCGCGTCGCGGTTCAGTCGGAGAACCGTCCCGAGTGGGTTTACTCCGACCTCGCGATCGTCGCGGTCAGAGCCATAACCACGGGCCTGTATCCAACCAATCCGCCCGAAGAGGTTCGCCACCTGCTGTCCAACTCCGGTGCCAAGTTCCTGATCGCCGAGGATCAGGAGCAGGTCGATAAGGCGCTCGAGGTCAAAGACGAGTTGCCGGAGCTCGAGAAGATCATCTACATCGAGCCGCGCGGCGTCCGCAACTACAGGGATCCACTGCTGATGTCGTGGGATGAACTGCTGCGTGTGGGGAGAGATCATCGCGCCGCGCATCCCGAGGCGATCGAGCGCCTCATGGTGGAGGTCTCATCGGAAGACATCGTGACCTTGATCTACACCTCGGGTACGACCGGTCCTCCCAAAGGCTCAATGCTTTCGGTCGCCAACGTCGAGTTCGCAATGAAGGCGCTCGTGGAGGGCGGGGGCTTCACTTATCCTCCACCCCACGACGGGGACCTGCTGCTGTCCTACCTTCCTCTGTGTCACGTCGCCGAGCGCGTCTTCACGGTGTGGTTCAACCTAGCGGCCGGCTGCCAGGTCAACTTCGCGGAGTCGATCGAGACGGTGCAGAAGGACCTGCAGGAAGTTCAACCGACCATCTTTCTCGGCGTGCCCCGGATCTGGGAGAAGATGCACGCCGGCATCCACATCCGGGCGGCCAACGCGACCTGGCTCAAGCGGTTGAACTTCCGCTGCTGGAGCAGTGTCGCGGAGCGGATCGCCGAGACGCTCGTGAGCAACGGTGGCCGCCACACTCTCCTGACGCGCGTGCTCTACGCGCTCGGTTACCACTTCCTCTTCCGCGCGCTCAAGGATCGAATCGGCATGCGGAAATGCCGGTTCGCGGCTTCGGGTGCCGCTCCCATCGCCCCCGACGTGCTCCGGTTCTACATGGGCATCGGAGTGCCCATGCACGAGGTCTACGGAATGACCGAGAACTCGGCGGTCGCAACCGCCAACCGTCCCGGACGCGTAAAGCTCGGCACGGTCGGGGAGCCACATCCCAACACGGAAATGAGGATTGACGAGAGCACCGGCGAGATCATGACTCGCCATCCCGGGGTGTTCGCGGGGTACTGGAACAATCCTGAGGCAACGTCGGAAGCACTGACCGAGGATGGTTGGTTGCATACGGGCGACGTCGGCGAGTGGGTCGACGGCACTCACATCAAGATCACCGACCGACTCAAGGACATCATCATCACCGCCGGCGGGAAGAACGTGGCGCCCTCCGAGATCGAGAACGCGCTGAAGTGCTCGCCTTACGTCAAGGAGGCGATCGTGGTGGGAGATCGCCGTCCCTACCTGACTGCTCTGATCGGCATCGAACTGGACACGGTCGGCAACTGGGCCGAGCGCAAACGGATTCCCTACACGACTTATTCAGATCTCTGCGACAAGCCCGAAGTGGCGAAGCTCGTCCAAGGTGTGGTCGTTGAGGTCAACGAGCGCTTCGCGCGGGTCGAAGCGATCAAACACTTCAAGTTGCTCCGCAAGGAACTGGATCACGAGGACGGCGAGCTGACGGCGACCCAGAAGGTCAAGCGTGCCGCCATTTCGAGGCAGTTCTCCGACGTGGTGGAATCGATGTACAAATGACCCGTCTGCTTCAGAGTGTCATCGCGGGGTTGGGTCAAGGCGCTATCTACGCGCTGCTGGCGCTCGGCTTCGTCATCATCTACAAGTCGACGCGGGTGGTGAACTTCGCCCTGCCCGGACTGATGATCCTTGGGGCCTATATGGTCGTCTACTTCGGCAACGTGGCCGGCCTCAACTTCTGGGTGGCGCTCGCGCTGGCCATCCTGGTGAGTGCCCTCATTGCGCTCGTCATCGAACGGCTCGCCATTCGCCCGATGATCGGCAAACCCCTGTTCGCCATCGCGATCATCACGCTGGGTATCGATATCATTCTGCGCGTCGTCGTCAACGATTTCCTCGGCCCGAACGTGCGTAACGTCCGAGATCCGTGGGGGCTGGAGACGTTCCAGCTTGGTGAGATCAACATTCAGGAGCGGCGCGTCGCTATGCTTGTTGCGGCCGCGATCGTGGTCTCGCTGTTGTTCTTGTTCTTCAAGTATTCGCGTCTCGGTCTCGCGATGCGAGCGACCTCTTTCGATCAAGAGGCCGCGCTCGCGCAGGGCATCTCCGTCGGCATCGTGTTCGCGCTCTCGTGGGCGATCGCGGGCGGGCTCGCGGCCCTGGCGGGGATGTTTGTGGGTACGGGAAGCGGGATCGACCAGCAGAGCGCGTTCATCGCGCTCAAGGCTCTGCCCGCGGTGATCCTGGGTGGGATCGACTCCATTCAGGGGGCCGTCGTCGGAGCGTTGCTGATCGGATTGTTCGAGGGGTTCTCCAACACCTATCAGGCGCAGTACCTCTCATTTCTGGGACAGAACTTCTCGCAGGTCGTACCCTACGTAATCCTGTTCTTCGTCCTGCTGATTCGTCCCTACGGGCTCTTCGGTACGCCGGAGATCGAGCGAGTATGAGGGGCCGTCCTCTGCTCTACACCTCCTACGATCAGGACTCCGCTCTGTTCAACACGCCGGCGAAGCGCTTGTCGGTATCGGTTCTGTTGGTGGTTCTGGTGCTGCTGCCGTTTCGCGCCACCCCCGACGTGGTCTTGTTGCTGGCGGCTGCGTTCATCGCCGCGATCGGAGCAATCGGTCTCAACCTCGTGACCGGGTACGCGGGACAAGTCTCGCTGGGGCACGCGTTCTTCCTGGGACTCGGCGCTTACACCGCGGCGGTGTTGAACGGCGAACCGTCGCTGACTTCGGACGTAATCGGTTACGGCCTCGATATGTGGATCTGGCTCCCGGGCGCGGGCCTCGTCGCTGCGCTGGCGGGGCTCATCGTGTCGCCCATCGCCTTCCGGCTTCGTGGTCTCTATCTCGCGATCGTCACACTGGGGCTCGTGTTCATCGGCGAGCACATCTTTCGCGAGGCTGAGTTCATCACCGGCGGCGTGGGGACGGGGCGCAGGGCGGCGGAGCCGGAACTGTTCGGGTTCAGCTTCGCCGACCCCGGCGTGGTTCTCGGCGTACCGCTGGCGCGCGATCAGGGCCTCTACTTCATGGCTCTGATCTTTCTCGTGGCCCTGGCGTTGCTCGCCCGCAACCTCGCTCGATCCGCCGTGGGCAGGGCGTTCTCTGCGGTGCGGGACCGCGACATCGCAGCGGAGATCATGGGCGTGTCATTGCGGAAGTACAAGCTGTTCGCTTTCGTGATCTCGTCCTTCTACGCGGGTATCGCCGGCGGTTTGCTCTACACGATTACACGCTTCCTCGAGCCGGGCACCTTCGGCCTGTTGCTCAGCGTGGAGTACATCGCCATGGTGCTGATCGGCGGCGTCGCAACCATCTCAGGGGCGATCATGGGCGCCGCTTTCGTCACCCTCTTGCCTCGTCTCATCGAGGAGATCCCGAGCTTCGTCCCCCTCATCAGCGGCGCTGCGGCCGGAGGGTTCCTCACGACGCAGCAACTGGAGCAGGTCCTCTACGGCCTGCTGATCGTGCTGTTTCTGATCTTCGAACCGAGGGGGCTGTACGGCATCTGGATCCGAGTACGCAACTACTGGAAAGCGTGGCCGTTCTCGTACTGATCTCGAGGTAAATGCAGGCGTGGTTCGACGACGGGAGGAAGAGATGAGACAGCTTGACCGCAACTGGCAACGCACTCTGCTCGCGCTGCTGTGCACGCTCGCGCTCCTCGCTGCAGGCTGTAGCGGCAGAGAAGAGGGAGGAGCAGGAGGCGAAGGCGCGGAAGGCGACATTGCCATCGACGTCGGCGTCACGGAGGAGCCGTGTCCCGACGCGGTGAACGACGATCACGGATGCATCTACCTGGGGACGCTCTCCGACCTCACCATCGGTCCCTTTGCGCCGCTCGCGGTCCCGATCACCGATGCCCAGGCGGCCTTCTGGCAGAAGGTCAACGAGGAGGGCGGAATCGGAGACGCCTACGACGTGGACGTGACCAGCTACGTCGAGGACAACGAGTACAACCCCGAGGTGCACGTTCAGAAATATCAGGAGATCCAGCCGGAGGTCGTGGCGCTGGCGCAAACTCTCGGAACGCCTCCCACGCTCGCCGCCCTCGAGTTCTACAAGGAAGACGACATGGTCGGGGCCCCCGCGTCGTGGTGGTCGGGCTGGGAGTTCGAGGACAACATCCTGGAGTCCGGCACCAACTACTGCCTCGAGTCGATGAACGCCATTGATTACGCGATCGAGGAGTTCGGTGTCGAGACCGTCCAGGCGGTTGGCTACCCCGGTGACTACGGGGGCGACGCCGCGGCCGGCGCGCAGTTTGCCGCCGAGGAGAACGGCCTCGAGTTCACCGGAGCCGTCGAGACCGCGCCCAACGCCGTAGCCGGCAGCCAAGAGGCGGCCATCGATGCGGTTCTTCAGGCGCAGGCCGACCTCATCATCATCACGACGGGACCGGCGGAGATGGCCGAGATCGTCGGCGGAGTCGCCGCGCGCGACTTCACGGGCAAGTTCATCGGTACGTCGCCGACCTGGAACAAGGGAGTGCTCGACAGCCCCGCGGGGCCTGCAATCGAGGCGCTCTACCTCCAATCCGGGCCGTGGGCACCCTGGGATGCGGACACGCCCGGCCACGAGGCCATGCGCAATGCGCTCGGCGATGTGGACCCCAACGATGGATACACGTCGGGCTGGGCCTGGTCCTATCCGTTGAAAGCCGTCCTCGACGCCGCATACGAGAACGGCGATCTCACCAGGGCGGGGCTCGTCGAGGCCGCCTCCGGACTGGAGTCGGTCGACTACGAAGGCATGCTTCCCGAAGAGGCGGGCAGTTTCGCGGGCGACCCCAACGACACGGTGTTCCGCGAGATCGTAATCAGCCGTCCCGACCAGAGCGCCCCGTCGGGTGTGACTGTGGTTCAGGACTTCTTTGCGGGACCGACCGCGGAGGCCTACGAGTTGACGGAGCCCTGCCAGTCGGTGGAGGAATAGCGGTGCCTCGAGGGTTCCAAAGGGAGACGGGAGAAAACTAACTTTTTGGTTGCAAAGGCCATCTAACACCGTCATAACTTCGTCGCGCGTAGGCCTGAGACGCGCCTTGGTTGACTCGGGTCTGGGGGCTGCTGATAATCCTCTGAGGCGGCGACACGTATGGGAGGTGCATGCCCGGTAGGCGCTGGATCCTGATCTCGGTGATTCTGGGATCCGGGATCGTGTTTCTCGACTCCACGATCGTCCCTGTTGTGCTGCCCAAGATCGGCGACGAGCTTTCCAGCACGGTTCTGGGGAAACTCGAGGCACAGTCCTACGTCTATTACGGCTACCTGCTGGCCCTCAGCGCGCTGCTCGTCCTTGCCGGCGCGCTCACCGACTATTTTGGTCGGAAGCGGATGTTCGCCGCCGGCCTGGTGGGCTTTGGTGTCACCTCTCTACTCTGCGGCGTCGCCGTCAACATGGAGTTCCTGGTCATCGCCCGGGTGCTTCAAGGAGCCGCGGGGGCGCTGCTCGTTCCGGGGTCACTCTCGATAATCACCGCGACCTTCCAGGGCGAGGAGCAGGGCCGGGCATTCGGGATATGGGCGGGCGCGTCGGCCGCGACCACGATTCTGGGTCCGGTGGTGGGGGGCGCGCTCGTCACCTACGTCTCGTGGAGGACCGCGTTTCTGATCAACCTTCCGCTGGTCGCCCTGGCGCTGTGGGCTACGGTCAAGTACGTCCCCGAGAGCCGGGACGAGCAGGCTGAGGGTCATTTCGACTGGCTCGGCGCAACGGTGATCGCGCTTGCGGTCGGAGGGTTGACCTTCGGCGCGATTCGGGGGGAATCTCAGCAGTGGCAGGATTCGTCGGCGTTCGTCTCGCTTGCCGTCGGGGGCTTGGCGGCCGTTGCGTTTCCGATCCTCATGGCGCGCTCGAATCATCCGCTGGTACCGCTCGGCCTGTTTCGATCTCGCAACTTCTCGGTCACCAACATCTCGACCTTGCTCATCTACGGCTCGATATACGTGACGATTCAATTCCTCGCGCTCTACACGATCGGAACCCTCGGCTACAACGAGATCGGCTTTGCCCTCGCGACCATCCCTTCCACCTTGTTCCTGGCCCTGTTCTCGACGAGCTTCGGCTCGCTCGCCGACCGGTACGGGCCGCGCATCTTCATGACCGCGGGCCCGGCCTTTATGGGGCTGGGGCTTCTCTGGTACGTGCGGGTTCCCGCAGCCAGTGTGGGATGGAACGTGGATCTGGCCGAGCCCTCGACCCTGATGCCGCCGAGCGACTACCTCGTGCACTTCCTTCCGGGCCAGGTGTTGTTCGGAGTTGGCCTGATGATCATGGTGGCGCCGCTCACCACGGCCCTGATGCGGTCGGTGCCGGTCGATCATGCCGGTGTCGCCTCGGCCTTCAACAACGCCGTTTCGCGCGTAGGCCCGCAACTGGCGGGGGCCCTCATCTTCATCGCCGTCTCGGCCAGTTTCTTCGCCGCGCTCCAGGATCGGCTTCCGGACGCGAACGTCTCTTCTACGGAGATTCGGAGTCAGGTGAGCCCTCTCAACGCGCCGTCGTCATCGGCGGGAGAGGAGCTCGTGTCCGCGTCGCGCGCCGCGTCAACCGAGGCGTTCCACATCGCCATGTTGATAGCGGCCTCGCTCTGTATCGGAGGAGCGGTTGTGAACGGGGCGGGTATCTCCAATCGCGACGCGGTGCAGAAGAGGGAAGAAGAGAAGCGGGCGGCCGTTGCTCCGTGCCCCCAATCTCCTCCCATCGCGACGCCGGCCCGGAGCTGAGATGGCCGCGCGGGATCTCCCCACTGGCACCGTGACTTTCTTGTTCACCGACATCGAGGGCTCGACGCAACTCGTGCACGAGCTCGGCGACCGGTTCGGGGACCTTCTGAACCATCACCACCGCATCCTCCGGGAAGTGTTCTCGGAGCACGATGGCGTGGAGGTGAGCACCGAGGGAGATGCCTTCTTCGTCGCGTTCTCGAGCGTACCGGACGCAGTGAACGCGGCGGCCGAGGTGCAGCGCAGGTTGACGGTCCGCCATGCAGGCAACGGGGCCGAACTGCGAGTACGAATAGGCCTGCACACCGGCGAGGCGCAACTCGTGGGGGATAACTATGGTGGCCTCGACGTCCATCGAGCGGCGCGCATCGCTTCTGCCGGTCACGGGGGGCAGGTTCTGTTATCGGCGGTCACCGCATCTCACGCACAGGGCTCCTCGAGGCTGGCCCAGGATGTCCGGGTGCAAGACCTCGGGCGCTTTCGGTTGAAGGACCTGGACGGCGCCGAACAGCTCTTCCAGCTCTGCATCGAGGGCCTGCGAGCGGACTTCCCTCCACCGCGGGCCATGGGAAACCCGATCCACCTACCCCCTCGCCTCGACGAGTTCGTCGACAGGGATCGAGAAGCCGGTGAGATTCGCGCTCTGCTCGACGCAAATCGGTTGGTGACTCTCACGGGTCCGGGAGGGACCGGCAAGACGAGGCTGGGGACCGAGGTCGCGCGGCGATCGGCCGGAGAGTTTCCCGACGGCATCTTCTTCGTCGCGCTTGCGGCCATCGTGGATTCTGAGTTGGTCCCAAGCACGATCGCCGAAGCGCTGTCGCTCAGGGAGAAGGGCACCCAGCCCATCATCGACATCGTGAAGGACTACCTGGAGCACAAGCGGACGCTGTTGCTTCTCGATAACTTCGAGCAGGTCGTGGCCGCGGCACCACTGGTCTCGGAGCTCCTGGGCGCGGCGCCCGAACTCAAGGTGATCGTCACGAGCCGAGCCTCGCTGCGAGTAAGCGGTGAGCAGGAGTACCTCGTTCCTCCGATGAATATGCCGGACCCTCAACGCCTGCCCGAGTTGGAGAGCCTGCAGGGTTACGAGTCGATCATGCTCTTCCTGCAGCGCGCGCGGGCGCTAAAACCGGATTTCGCCCTTACGGAAGAGAACGCGGCCGCCGTCTCGGAAATCTGTGTCAGGCTCGACGGCCTGCCTTTGGCAATCGAGCTGGCGGCGGCGCGTGTGCGGCTCCTATCGCCGCAGGAGATACTGACTCGGCTCGACCGGAGTTTGTCCATCCTGTCGGTGGCAACGCGCGACGTGCCTCAGCGGCAGCGCACTTTGACCGACGCCATCGACTGGAGTTATCGGCTGCTCGACGAGGGTCATCAGGCTCTGTTCAGACGTCTGGGGGTCTTCAGCAGTGGCTGGACGCTAGAAAGCGCGGAAGCAGTCTGCGACCCGGAGGGCGAGCTCGGCATCGACGTCATCGAAGGCTTGGAGTTCTTGGTAAGCAATAGTCTCGTGCACGCGTCGCACCGAGACGTGAGTCACACCCGCTTGGGGATGCTCCAGACGATTCGTGAGTATGCGCTCCGAGTTCTCACCGACAGTGGTGAGCTCGAGGGGCTCCAGCGCCGGCACGGGTCTTTCTTCACCGAACTGGCCCGTAAGGCCGAGCCCGAGATCTTCAATGAAGATCAAGACTGGCCGGATCGCTTGGATTTCGAGCACGATAACTTGCGGGCGGTTCTTCGCCGGGCCATCGACGTGCGCGCGGCTAAGGAAGGTCTAGTGTTGGCGGCCTGCCTCTGGCGCTTCTGGCAAATTCGCTCTCACCTCGCCGAAGGACGGATGTGGTTGGCGGAGCTGTTGTCCCTGCCCGAAAGCAAGGACCAGCCGGCGGCTCGGGCGGCGGCGCTCATTGCAGCCGGAGGCCTCGCCTACTGGCAGAACGACTTTGGTGCCGCCCGGAGCTACTACGAGGAGGCACTCGAGACCTTCCGCTCGGTGGACGACCGGGGTGGTGTGGCCGAGGCCCTCTACAATCTCGGTTTCCTTTCGCTGATCGACGGTGAGCCGCGCCGCGCCCGCGAGCTGCACGAACAGGCTCTGGCCACCTACGAAGAACTGGGCGATGAGCTCTCGCTCGCGTTTGTCAAGTGGGGGATCGCGATGTCGCACATTCAGGAACGGAATCTCGAAGTGGCCCACAGGCTGGGGCTGGAGGCACTGGAGACCTTCGAACGTCACCGCAACTGGTACGGCCGTTCGCTCGGCGAGTTCATAGTGCTGCAAGTAGATCGTCTGGCCGGGAATCACCAAGCGGCCCGGTTGCAAATACTAGAGTCCATGGATCGCCCCGATTCGCGGAAGGACATCTCGACCCTTTCGTCTCTGCTCGAGATCCAGGGCGATATCGAGATAGCAATGGGCTACCCCCGCCGCGGCCTCAGGCTGGCGGCCGTGGCTGCGAACCTGCGCAACGAGTACGGCGGAGGAGCTCCTGCGCCGCTGCTCGTTCTCAGCGATCCCCGGCGATTGGTGTCGGACGTTCTGGCGGAGTCCGAGATCGAAGTCATCTGGGAGGAGGGCCGGCACTTGGCGATAGACGAAATCATTGCCTATGCACGCAAGGATCCCGGCACCGACGAGTGACTTCGAGGCCGGTGATCGTGGCCGTCGACGATGAGCGCGAGGAGCTGGCGCGCGTCGAGGAGGAGCTCACCAGTCGCTACGGAAGGCACTACGAGGTCGTCTGTCTGAGCTCTCCCCGCGCTGCCTTGCGCACCGTGACCGAACTCGTGGAAGCCGGACGCGGTGTTGCACTTCTCCTCGCGGACCAGTCGATGGATGCGCCGACGGGCGTCGAGTTGCTCTCGGCTGCGAAGGCGCTCGATTCGGGGATCAAGCGCGGTTTGCTAGTGCCCTGGGGGGCTTGGGGAGACGACGCGACCGCCGCCGCGATCGTCGAGGCCATGACGCTCGGGTTGATCGACTACTACGTTCTCAAACCCTGGCAGTCGCCCGATGAGTTCTTCCACAGGACGGTGACCGCGTTCTTGCACGAGTGGGCCCGGAACCGGGCTCAGGGCGCAGCTCGAATCACGATCGTGGGACGGCCGGGATCGAGGCGCGCGTATGAGCTGCGCGATCTGCTGTCTCGACACCGAGTCGAACACGTCTTTCAATCGGTTGACTCTGCAGAGGGCCGGGAGCTCCTGAGCCGAGTGGGCGCGGGCGGCGACCTGCTTCCCGTTGCCGTTACGCTCGCACAAGAGGTGCTCGTCGATCCGTCCGATGTTGAAATCGCCGAGGCGTGTGGGTTGCGTACTCGCCTCGATGACGACAAGAGCTTCGACGTGGTCGTTATCGGCGCGGGGCCGGCCGGATTGGCGGCCGCGGTCTATGGAGCATCGGAGGGAATTCGAACTCTTGTCGTGGAGAGAGGCGCGGTGGGAGGACAGGCGGGCAGCAGTTCGTTGATTCGCAACTATCTCGGGTTCGCCCGCGGCATAAGCGGCTCGGAGCTGGCCGCCCAGGCCTACCAACAAGCGTGGGTCTTCGGGACGACCTTTCTCATGATGCAGACGGTGACCTCCATCCGGCGCGACGAAGACGGGTTCGTCGTCGAACTCTCCGGTGGTGATGAGGCCCGGTCGAAAACGATCGTTCTCGCGACGGGTGTGTCATATCGGCGGCTCGGAGTGCCGGTACTGGAGCAGCTCCTGGGGGCCGGAGTCTTCTACGGGGCGGCGGCCTCGGAGGCACGCGCGCTGCAGGGGCGGGAGCTGTTCATCGTGGGAGGGGGTAACTCGGCCGGCCAAGCTGCTATTCATCTGGCGAAGTATGCGTCCAGGGTCTCGATCCTCGTGAGGAGCGGCTCCCTTGCGGAGAGCATGTCGGACTATCTCATCAAGGAGATCGCAGCGGCGCCAAACCTAGAGGTGAGACACAGAACGCAAGTCGTCGACGGCGGTGGGGAGGGTCGACTTCAGTATCTCGTTCTGAGGGATTCGTCGGGACTCGACGAGAGAGTGCCGGCCGACGCTCTGTTCATCCTGATCGGCGCGAAGCCGTACACGGAGTGGCTCCCCGATGAGATCGAGCGCGACAGGTGGGGTTTCATCGTGACCGGAAGAGATCTGCCCGAGGGACCTTGGTCCTCCCCCGGTCGTCCCCTATTGCTCGAGACGAGCATGCTGGGTGTGTTCGCAGCAGGCGATGTGAGGCAGGGCTCGGTCAAGCGCGTGGCCTCCGCGGTCGGCGAGGGCTCGATGGCGATTCGTTTGGTGCACGAGCACCTGCAGGCAACCAGGTCGGAGCAACTGGCGGCGTCGGGAGGACAGGGCCGCTCATCCTAGAACGAGCAAACGAGGAGCTGCATGCAACTGGGTCTCGACATCAGCCAGCACCAATTGTCGTGGGACGAGATGGTGGAACGAGCCCGCTTTGCCGAGGAGGCCGGCTTCGACGGCGTCTGGGTGTTCGATCACTTCAAGGCGCTCTACGGAGACCCCCGAGGCCCCTGTCTCGAGGCCTGGACGCTGCTCGCGGGCCTGGCCGCGGCGACGACGCGCGTCCGGCTGGGAACCTTGGTCACGGGGATCACCTACCGTCACCCTTCGATTCTGGCCACCGAGGCAGTCACGGTTGATCACATCTCGAACGGCCGCCTCGAGATCGCGCTGGGGGCCGCGTGGCACGAAGGCGAGCATAAGGAGCTCGGCATCGAGTTCCCCGGGCCGGCGCAGAGGGTTCGCCGGCTGGACGAGGCAATCGAGGTCATCGACCTTCTGATGACTCGCGACGAAGCGACCTTCGCCGGAGAGTTCTTCCGGCTCGACCGCGCGTCCTACCATCCCAGCCCGGTGCAACGACCGCGTCCGCCGCTGTGGATCGGAGGAAGCGGCGAGAGTCTGATGCTCCCGCTCGTTGCCCGAAGAGCAGACGTCTGGCATGGCTTCGGGGGGATCGCTTCGATCACTCGCAAGGTGTCGATCATCGACCGGGAGGCCGAAAGGATCGGGCGCGATCCCGCCACCATTCGCAGAGCGACGGATCTGTCCCTCTCGGAACCGTGGGACGAGGTCATGCGCACGGCCGAAGGGCTTGCCCAAGTGGGCGTCTCGTATCTCACCGTAAGCTGGCCCAGCGAGGGCCGCGCGCGGCTCGAGGAGTTCGTCGCCACGCTAAGCGCAGATATCCGCGGTCTCTAGGCGCGAAGGTTCAGACGAGAGTCGACCTTACGACCGGTTTCAACCCCAAGAACTTCCCGTGAGCCTCAACCTGAGCGTGCAGAGCTTTCATCTCGGACTCTGCGAAGGGTGCGTAAAGCGCGACCTCGATGATCACCCCGTCCTTCTTCAAGCTGCGCTTCCAGTGACCCGCGACCTGACCATCGAGCATCACGACCCCGTTGAACAGGCTTCTTTGCTGCCCTGCGGGAACGCCGACGCTTGAGAGGTTGAGGAGGTACTTGCTCTCGGTGTAGCCGACGATGTACTCATCGTACGGCTGCAGAAGATGGACTGTGGGCGACCTCGACTTTCGCCCTCTGCGCGCCTCCGCGAACCAGAAAGTCAAGCCGTCTATGACCTCGTTCTGCAACTCGGCCCCCACCATCTCGAGTCCGCCGCGGATGTCGGCGACTGCGAGACTCGACCACCACTTCATGTCGTTCAGGGTCGCAGGGCCATGACTCGTGAAGTAGCGACGTATGAGCTCGGCGAGCGCCTGGTCGCGCGATAGCGTGCGGGCATCAGGAGCCCGTTCCTCGAGCAGGGCGTAGGTGTGTTGATTCCCGCTCAGCGCGCCGCTGCAGACCAGCCCCTCTAGTTCCGCGTGCATCATGATGTACGCGAGTCTTTGACTCTTCGCCTCTATGCCGCCTTTTTCTAAGATCTCCTGGATCTGCTTGCGAGTCAGCTGGCCTTCGCTTCGCAGGGTGCGTTCGATCAGCCGGCTGAACTTTTTCTGAACGACTTGGTCTAGCTCGAACCGGCGGTAGTGATAGGCATTCATCGCGTGGACGCGTGGAGCGGTTAGCTCGAGCAGCCACCTGATGTCCTCGGGCAGCACGAAGTGCCAGGTGGGGCGCAGGACGTGCGTTCGAAGGATGATCCCTTCGGCGAATGCGCGGTCCACTTCCGAGTCGCGCAGCCCCCGGACGCGATGGCCGATGGCCCACTTCGCGGGGCCGTAGTCCTGGGACTGAACGGCCCCGAGCCACCGGACCACATCCGCTATGCCGTCGAAGGGAGCCCCCGACAACCCGACCCGATGCATGCGCTGAATGATGATCCTGCGAGGATCCACCAGCTTACTAACCGAAACTCTCAGCTTCTTAGTGTGCTACTCGCCCTTCGTGAGCCCGATCAGGTTTCCGTGAGGATCCCGGAACATCGCGATCGTCGTGCCGGGCACGACCTCCTCGGCGCCCATGACGGTCTGGCCACCGCGGCTCTCGACCTCTTTGAGCGTCGCCTCTGGATCCGCAACCTGCACGTAGAACGTGACGTGTCCGGGCATGTTGGGATCGGGGGTTCCACCGATTCCACCGCCGATGCCGGCATCCTGATCGCTCACGAGTCCGTAGCTAACCTGGGGACCGCCGGGAACCGGGTTAGAGTCGATATTCCAGCCGAACGTGTCCGAGTAGAACTTCTGGAGCTCCTCCGCGTCTCCATTCGTCATCACCTCGAAGTGCACCACCGGACTTGCCATGCCTCCTCCTCTCTTCCGACCTTGCCTGCGTGCTGCTTGCGTCTACGCGTGCCTCGGGCGCAGAAAGCCACGGTGACACCCGTTCCCCTTTGACCCTCGGACGGCACCGAAACTAATCGGGGTCCCGGGCTTTGGTTCGGGAGGTCGCCGCAAGCGATCGAGACGGAGCGGGTCGGATTCGAGAGCCTAGGCCTTCACCGTCCGCCTAGATATCCCACGCCCGTAATTGTCAAGCCGCCTCCTCGACAAGGGACGGCCATGCAATCGAATCGTCATAGAGCTGCCGGTGACGCAGGCAACCGTGAAGGATCCCCACGAGACGGTTG
>JBOGWX010000015.1:0-27028 GCA_050694055.1 Actinomycetota bacterium | reverse complement strand
CCCAAACAATCGATCAAGGTAGATGACGTTGAACGGTGATTCAGGTATGAGTAGGCAATGACCTTGGGGGCAGTCGTCGCTTGTGACTCGAGAAGGCTCTGCCAGGCGGTCGGGAGGGGGATTGTTCGGTGATGGCCAGTCGAATGACGGTACGAATCACTGTTGTCATGACGCTCTTTGCGTTGATCCTGGGAGGCACCGCGGCCGCTCAGAGCAACGGGGAAGAAGATGGCGAGGCTGGAGGGACCGGCGACGACAAGGTCGTCTTCACCCTCGGTGACGACAACGATCTCGACTCGATGAACCCCGCCGTGGGGCTCGAGGCCCCCGCCTACTTCATGTATGCGCTGAACTACGACCTGCTCGTGCACTTCTCGCTGGAGGATTTCTCGCCCTCACCGGGACTTGCAGAGTCGTGGGAGGTCAGCGACGACGGCCTGACCTGGACCTTCAACATTCGTGAGGGGATGAAGTGGTCCGACGGCGAGGACATCACCGCCGAGGACGTCGCCTTTACCTACCAGCGGGCACTCGACGACCCGATCGGGGTCTGGAAGTCGTATCTGGTTCAGATCGACGAGATCAACGTCGTCGACGACTACACCATCGAGATCGACACCAAGGAGCCGACAACCAGTCTGTTGTCGGCCTACGTCTACGTCCTTCCCGAGCACGTCTTCGCGGATATAGACAAACAGGAGCTCAAGACCTTCGAGAACTACCCCGACCCGGTAACCAGCGGACCCTTCCATGTCGTCGAGTGGCGCAAAGGCCAGTTCTTCCGCATGGAGGCGAACAAGGACTATTGGGGGGGTGAGCCGAAGATCGACGAGGTCATCTACCGCATCTTCAACAACGAGGACGCCTTGGTTCAGGCGCTCAAGTCGGGTGACATCGACTTCGCCGACACCCTCGGGGCCGACTTCTATGACTCCCTCGAAGGTGAGGCGAACATTGGACTGAACGAGGCGACGATTCCAAGCTTCGAGGAGATCGGTTTCAATACCGGCGCCGGAGAGACCCAGCCGGACGCGGACGGCCATCCTGCGCTCGAGGATCCGGTCGTGCGTCTCGCCATTTCCAAAGCCATCGACCGCGAGACGCTCGTCGAGCGGGTCCTGAAGGGACACGGTGTACTGGGATCGACGATCGTCCCGCCCGCAATCGCCTTCTATCATTACGAGCCGGCCGAGGACGAATTGCAGACGTTTGATCTCGACGAGGCCAACGCCATGCTCGACGAGGCAGGATACGAGGACACCGATAACGACGGAATCCGGGAGATGCCCGGCGGAGGTGAACCTCTCGAGTTTCGTTACTCCGTCCGCAGTGAGGAGAACTCGACGGTCACTGCGAGCGAGTTCATCAGCGAATGGCTGGCAGAGATCGGCATAGCAACCGAGGTGAAGTCGCTGACCGATACGAAGTTGACGGACATCATCTATGAAGGCAAGTACGACATGTTCCACTGGGGCTGGTTCCCCGACCCCGACCCGGACTTCATCTTGTCGGTGATGTCTTGTGACCAGCGACCGCCCGACGGTGTGTGGAGCGACAGCTTCTACTGCGACGAGGAATACGACCAGATGTACGAGGAACAGAAGACAATCCTTGATATCGAGGAGCGTGCCGAGCTCATCAAGGAGATGCAACGGATGGTCTACGACGAGGCGCCCTACGCGGTCCTCTACTACGACACCACGCTCCAGGCCTACCGTGACGACCGCTGGACGGGCTTCACTCCTCAACCGAGCGAGGGCGGCGACCTGCTCGCCTCTTACGGCCCCTTTGGCTTCGTCGCAATCGAGCCGGTGTCCGACGAGTCACGCGAGGTGGCGGCGCGCGAGTCGGCGGGAGGTTTCCCCGCCGCGGCATGGGCCGGCATCTTGATAGGCCTCATGGTGGTCTCCGGTGCGGTGGTCATGCTCCGTCGCAGGGCGAGCCGGGAGGATCGCGCATAGGTCCGATCGAAACGCGAGCGGGCCGCGGGTGACCTGACCGATGACACGACGCTACGTCCTGAGGAAGGTCGCAGGAGCGCTTGCGACGCTGTTGTTCGTGCTCGCATTCAACTTCGTGCTGTTCCGGGTGTTACCCGGCAACCCCGCTCAGATACTCGCGCGCAACAAGCTGCTTCCCAAAGAGTCGGTGGAGCAGCTCGAGGAGGACTTCGGGCTCAACGAGTCTCTCGGGGCTCAGTTCGTGAAGTATTTCGAGACGCTGTTCGACGGCAACCTGGGGATCTCGTACACGTTTCGCGAGCCGGTTTCGGGCCTGATTGCAGAGCGGGTGTGGCCGACGGTTCTCCTTATCGGGATCTCGACTGTCGGCTCGATGGTGATCGGGTTGCTGATCGGCATCTACGGTGCATGGCGTCGGGGGAGTGCGTTCGACGTGTCCACGCTGGGAGGTTCCCTGGTCTTTTATGCCATGCCCGAGTTCTGGCTCGGAATTCTTCTGTTGATCGGCTTTGCAGCGACCCTCGGCTGGTTTCCGATCAGCGGAATCGTGACTCCGGGAGCAAACTTCACGGGACTCTCGGCTGCGATCGACGTGCTTAACCATTTGTTTCTTCCCGCGCTGACCCTGACGCTCGGGTTGATCGGGGAGTACGCGCTCGTGATGCGGTCGTCACTCCTAGACGTGATGGGGGAGGACTACCTGACAACGGCGCGCGCGAAGGGCCTGCGTGAATCGCTGGTGTTGCGGAAGCATGCCGTGCCCAACGCGCTTCTCCCTACCGTGACCCTGGTCGCTCTCAATCTTGGCTTCATCGTCTCTGGTGCGATCACCGTCGAGACCGTCTTTTCGTGGCCGGGGCTCGGGTTGTTGACCTACGACTCGATCCAGGCGCCCGACTATCCCTTGATGCAGGGGCTCTTCCTGCTGTTTACGACCGCGATCATCTTCGCGAACCTCGCGGCCGATCTGGTGTACGGCTACCTCGACCCGAGAGTGAGATACGCGTGACCTTCCAGACGCCACGACCTCAACCTCGGCAAGCACCCGGGGGACACATCGCGCCGGGCCCCCTCGCCACCGAACCACCTGCGGAGTCGCCATCGCCGGGCCGCCTCCAGTCACCGCGCCAGATTGCGTGGACCCGCCGCCGTCGCTCGATGGCGCGTACGTGGGCCGCCTACCGCAGTTCCAAGATGGGAATGGCCGGGCTCATCATTCTCGTGGTCTTTGCCGCCGTTGCCGTGTGTGCACCGCTGCTGGCGAGTCGAGAGTCGATCACCGCGACGGGGGCGGAGGGCATCTCATGGGAGGCCCCCAGCGCGCGGTTTCCTCTGGGAACCGACAACCTCGGCCGCTCCGTGCTCGCACTCACGATCTGGGGAGCGCGCATCTCGCTGTTCGTGGGGCTGGTGGCGACCGTCATCTCGATGTTCATCGGTGCCGTGATCGGCATTGCTGCGGGTCATATGGGCGCGTGGCGTGACAGCTTTCTGATGCGGGTGACGGATTGGTTTCTCGCCATTCCCTTCTTGCCCCTAGCGATCGTGCTTGCGAGCCTGTTGGGCGCGTCCATCTGGAACATCGCCTTCGTGATCGGCATCACCTCGTGGCCCGGTACTGCTCGTTTGGTTCGAGCCCAGACCTTGTCGGTCAAGACGCGTCCTTATGTGGAGCGGGCCCGCGCTCTCGGCGCGAGCAACTGGCACCTTGTTTCTCGGCACATCCTTCCAAATGTTTTCCCTTTGATCTTTGCAAACACCATCCTCGTGGTCGCCGTTGCCATTCTGAGCGAAACCACTCTGTCGTTCCTCGGACTCGGCGATCCTCTAAGTGTGTCGTGGGGGACAATCCTGGAGCTGGCCTTCGGGGCCGGGGCGGCGACAAGGGGCGCGTGGTGGTGGCTCGGTCCACCAGGCGTCGCGATCCTGCTCGTGGTGCTCGCGTTCACCATGTGCGGCTACGCACTCGACGAGATCCTCAATCCCAGGCTGCGCAAGCGATGAGTGTTCTCGAGGTTCGTGATCTGTCGGTCACCTACCGGACTCGAGCGGGTGAGGTACCCGCTGCACGCAATGTCAGTTTCTCGATTCAGCGCGGCGAGGTGCTTGGGCTGGCGGGTGAATCTGGTTGCGGTAAGTCGACCGTCGCTCACGCGCTCTTGCGACTTTTGCCGGAGGGGACGACGACGACCGGCGAGGTGTTCCTCGATGGGGAGGACGTCCTGAAGATGAAGTGGGGTGCATTGCGAGCCGTGCGCTGGGACCGGGCCTCCATCGTGTTCCAGGGGGCCATGCACGCGCTCAACCCGGTTCAGAGGATCGGCGAGCAGATCGGCGAGGCGATTCAGTTGCACGACAAACCGGCCTCGAAACAGACGGCGGAGCGAGTGCGAGCGCTCATCGAGCAGGTCGGACTGCCGGGCCGGCGAGCGCGCGACTATCCCCACGAGCTCTCCGGCGGACAACGTCAGCGGGTCATGGTCGCGATGGCGCTCGCGTGCAAGCCGGATCTCGTCATAGCGGACGAGCCGACTACCGCTCTAGACGTCATGATTCAGGCGCAAGTGCTCGACCTGATCCGAGAGCTGCAGGCAGAGCTCGGCCTGGCGATGCTCTTCATCACTCACGATCTCTCGGTCATGGTCGATACTTGCGACCGAATTGCAGTGATGTATGGGGGTGAGATCGTCGAGGAGGGGCCGGCGCGCGCGGTCTTCGATACGCCCGTGCACCCTTACACGCAGGCCCTGTCGGGCGCGTTCCCTCGAATCGGGGACCGGCGCTTCCGTCTGGCGCCGGCCGGTCTGGGTGGGGACCCACCAGATCCGGCGCACCTGCCGTCGGGTTGCAGCTTTCACCCGCGCTGTCCGGTGGCCTTCGCCGAGTGCCCGAACGTCGAGCCCGCGCTGTACGACGCGGGCCCTGGGCGACGAGCTGCGTGCCTGCTCGTGCGGGCGCAAGAGACCATCCGATGAGGGGCGGCATCCCCCGGACCGGTGCGGCCAGTTCCGTCATGAGGGTCGAGGATTTGCACGTGACCTTCAGCGGACGATCGGGCCTGCTGGCGGGTCTGCTCGGCCGGCGGGAGATCGGAGCCCGAGCCGTCGACGGAGTGTCGCTCGCTATCGAGCGCGGTGAGATCCTCGCGCTGGCAGGCGAGTCCGGATGCGGAAAGACCACGCTGGTGCGAACGATGATGGGACTCGAACGACCCACCGCCGGTCGCGTGCTCTTCGACGGTGAACCGATCAAGGACCTGCGCGCCTACCGCCGCCGCGTACAGATGGTCTTCCAGGATCCGACCGGCGCCTTGAATCCCCGTCAGACAATCTACGAATCGGTCGCGGAGGGGCTTCGCATCCACAAGGTGCATGACGACGAAGAACAGAGGGTGTCCCGGGCGCTCTCACAGGCGGGACTGCGTCCTCCGGAACGCTTCTATCTCCTCTATCCGCACGAGGTGTCGGGAGGTCAGCGGCAGCGAGTCGTGATCGCGGGAGCCCTCGTGCTCGAACCGGAGGTGCTCGTCGCAGACGAACCTGTGTCGATGCTCGATGCATCGGTGCGCGGAGAGATACTGCGGCTGCTACTGAAACTGCGTGACGACCTGGGACTGACGATCATGATCGTGACCCACGACCTCGGTCTCGCCTGGACGGTCGCCGATCGAGTAACGGTCATGTACCTCGGTCGAATCGTCGAGGACGGTCCGGCCGAGGCGGTCCTCGGTAATCCACAGCATCCGTACACCCGTGCGCTGCTCGCGGTGGTTGCCGAGTCATCCCGCCCCGACCACCGCGTCGATCGACCGATCCTCAGCGGTGAACCTCCCGACCCAACGAAGATTCCCTCGGGTTGTCGCTTCCATCCTCGCTGCCCCGAGGCCTTCGACCGATGCCCCAACGACGATCCCAAAGCGCTGTTGGCCGCCCCCGGCAAGCCGGATCACCGCGCCGCCTGCTGGCTGCTGGATTGAGCGGTTCGAGCGCGATATATATCGTGACTGCGTGCAGACCCTACGAGGTGAGCGAGTCGTTCTGCGGCCCGGAGTCGAGAGTGACGTAGCTCAACTGCGCCGGATACTGGAGGAGCCCGAGGTGGCCTCGTGGTGGAGTCGCCTCAGTGAACAAGAGATACGGGAAGAGTTCGCTGGGTCTGCGCCCGGTTTCGTCATCGAGGTCGACGACGAAGTGATCGGCGGGATCCAGTACTCGGAAGAGAACGAGCCGATGTACCGGCACGCCGGGATGGACGTCTTCCTGTCGGCTGCACGTCAGGGCCGGGGCTACGGCACCGAAGCAGTACGTGTCCTCGCCCGCTATCTCCTCGACGAGCGCGGACACCACCGGCTCACCATCGATCCGGCCGCCCACAACGAGGTTGCGATCCGGACCTACGAGCGGGTGGGCTTTCGGACGGTCGGGGTGATGCGCAAGTACGAACGCGGTCAAGACGGCACCTGGCACGACGGACTGCTCATGGACCTGCTGGAGGAAGACTTCGTCGACTCGGACGCCTGATTCTCGATGTAGTCAGGACTAATCGGCCCACGGGCCGACGCCGCCGATGCGCTCGACGGAGATGCGTGTCACGAAGCCCGGCGGAGGATCGGGCATCGGAGGGAAGGTTCCGACCTCGGGACCGAGGTAGAGGTAGGCGAGTTCCTGTAAGAGCTCCGCTCCGCCCCCCTCGGACACCTCGGCGCTGCCGTCGACGATCAGATAGGGAACGAGTCCCATCTCGTTGGGCTCGTCGCCCTCGAACGACAACGTAACGCGCGGGTCGCGACGCATGTTTCTGAGCTTGCGTTGGTCGAACATGGTTCCAATGACGAGTTGCTCGCCCTCGAGCCCGACCCACGCGCAGGTAACGTGCGGTCGCCCGGTCGACGAAAGTGTTGCTAGATGCCCGATGCGTCCGGTTTCGAGAAACCGCTTCGCCGAATCGGGAAGAGAGGTCATAGCACAGAAGACCAACCGGGCGGCAGCCACGTCAAGCCCCCGGCCCACGCGTCTCGGTTGTTTCGATTCGGTTCCGAGTTAGACGGCGGGGGGCTGCTCCGTGACGCTGAAGCGGATCTGATCGCCCTCGACGTCGGCGTCCAGCTGCTTGTCGTCGAGAAACTCGGCAGCGCTCTGCTCGAGGTAGACCGTGGCTCCCTCAGCGTCGAGAATCTGATCGCCCTGGCCGGGCTCGGGGGCGAGGACGATCTCCAGGCTGGCCTGGTTGTCGTTCTGCGGCTCTGCGAAGATGCGCAGTCCGCCGCCGTCGGCATCTGCGGTGTCGACGATTCCCTTGATGGCGGTGGCTGCGTCCGTGGTGATCGTAAGCACGATCGACCAACTCCTTCGAGTCGAAAGCGGGCTAACCCTCGACCGTACCCGGGTACAGGGGAGTGAAAACAGGCTTACTGGAGCATTCTGTCGAACGTTCGTTCCCATCGCCGTTGCCCGGCTAGGTTGCCGTCGTGCCAGACCTCCAGATCGAGCTCGAGCGTGTAGCTCCGCGCATCCGAGCGGAGTAGGGATCGCACCTCGGTAACGGCCGTCGCCTCGGGCCATGCGATCTCGTAACGCACGCGGCCTCGAGCGTGAGCCCGGCCCGGATCCGTCCCCGAGACCACGAGTCGCCCGAAGTACGACTCGGTCACCTTCGCGCCGGCGGCGGTGTCGTAGGTGGACCCGTGGTCGACGACGTAACGTGACTCGCGCTCGAGGATGTCGTGCTCGATGCGCCATTCGACCCTGGCGGTGGTGTCCTGAGACTTCGTGGGCTTGTCTGCGCCGCGCAACGCCGGCGGTGCGAGTAGGCGCGGAACCGGGAGGTCATTCGTGCCTCGAAGCACGGGCAGAACGAGACGCGACGCGCCCGGATCGAAGGTCAGCGTGAGAGGTTCCGGCGGCGTCCACACGTTGGGCCAGTCTGTCCCGGCCAACGCGAGACGAAGACGGTGGCCGCGCTCCAGCACCCACGACGTCGGGCTGAGATCGAAGGTGACGTCGTGCAGCGCACCGGCTCCGAGCGGAACCGGGTCGGTGTGCGAGTGGCGGTGGGTCAGGTTGAGGAACCCGCGACTTATCAGGGCCGAGGAGCCGTCGTCGAAGACGTCGCACAGCTTGGCCGACACGAAGGCGACCTCCTTGTCGGCGCCGACCGCGAGTTCGACGCGTGGATAGCCGAGCATCTCGAGATCCTCATCGAACGGCCCCCAGTCGAAGAGGAGCGAGTACGCCTCATCCGGCCGCTGGTCCTGGGATTGGCCCCAGGGAAGCGCGCCGGCACACGACAGGTGCGCCGTCCATCCGACGTCGCCGCGCACCTCGAGGTGATGGGCCGCGCCGGAGGGCCGCGCGGCAGAGTCGAGTCTGAGCTCCTCGGCGACGAGTCGCTCGGGCGGCCACGCCGACTCGTGCCGCCAGCCGCCGCGCATCTCGTCCAGGTCCGGGGCGGGCCTCGTCGACCTGCGAACGAACACGGTTATGGGAGGCTCTTGGTCCACGCCGTTGTGCTCGCCGCGCAACCAGCGATCCCACCACTTGATCATCTCCGGCACCAGGTCTATGTGGGGGCCGGGCAAAGAGGTCTCGGTCGAGGTGTGCGACCACGGGCCGATCAGCAGTCGCTTGGGGCAGCGCAGCGCCTCGAACGTGCGAAAGGTCGCGTTGCGATACCCGTCGGCCCATCCGGCGACGATCATCGTCGCCGCTTCGATGGCGTCGTAATGGGGACGCAGCGAACCGTGACGCCAGTAGGCGCCGTCGTTCTGCTGCTCGATCCACCTGATGAGCCACGGCTCGAGCTCGTCGACGCGCCGTCGCCACTGGTCGAGCCAGTTGTCGCCGGCGATCGCGGGAACGGGCGGAAGCGCGTTCATCGAGGTCATGTAAAGGCAGTAGTCGATCTGGTCGAGACCGCGCAGCGCGCCGCCCTCGTAGTGGACGTCGTCGGTGTAACGGTCGTCCGTTGCGTAGATCGCAACGATCGCCTTGAGCGCGTCGGGCCGCTCCATGGCGACTTGGATCGAATTGAAACCCGAGTAGGAGGTGCCGTACATGCCGACGGTGCCGGCACTGAAGTCCTGGTCCGCAAGCCAGGCGATGACCTCGCGCAGATCGCGCTGCTCGCTCCGCGGGTACTCGTCCGCGGCGGTTCCCTCGCTCGAACCGGTCCCGCGCAAGTCGAGCCGCACGACGGCGTAGCCGCCCTCGTCCCGCAGGCGCCGGTATTCCGGTGCGTGGCTCGAGGTGATGTCGTCCTTGCGATAGGGGAGCGCCTCGAGGATGACGGGAGCGGGCTGTGGTGGAAGGTAGAGGTCCGCGGCCAGCCGGACACCGTCGGACATCTCGATCCATTCGCGCTCTTCCTCGGTCAATATCGCCCTCTTCCTTCGACGTCGGTATGGTGCTGGTGAACGATTCGATCGTTCCGGCCGACGCTTCTCTTGTGTCGGAGGACGAAGAATAGTGGGTTCGAGAACTCACATACGGGAGTCGAGTCCCAGTGACGGGTACCGCGACCGTCTTCATGAAAGTGGAGAAGTTGATGAGTCTTTACGATGCAGTCGTCGTGGGGGGAGGACACAACGGCCTCGTTACGGCTGCCTATCTGGCCCGAGGTGGAGCGCGGACCCTGCTGCTCGAGGCGCGCGACAACGTCGGAGGCGCGTCAACCACGGAGCAGCCCTGGGGGCCGGAGTTCAATGTGAGCGCGCTCTCTTACGTGGTGAGCCTCATGCCGCCTCGGCTCGTCGACGAGCTCAAGCTGCGTCAGTTCGGCTACCAGGTCTATCCGCAGGAGTCGTACTTCATGCCGCGCATGGACGGCGACGCGCTCGTCATGGGTGGCAAGAGCCCCGCGGAGAAGCGAGCCGAGATCGCGCGCTACTCGAAGCGCGACGCCGAGGCGCTGGATAGATGGAACGATTGGATCGGCGCACTCGGAGCGATGCTCGCGCCACTGCTGATGCAGCCGGCGCCGGCCGTGGGCTCTCGCCGCCCCGGTGACCTAGTCTCGACGGCGCGGGTCGGGTGGCGGTTCCGCGGGCTCGGCGTGCGGGGGGTCGCCGACCTGACGCGTCTGATGACCATGAGCATCTCGGATCTGCTCGACGACTGGTTCGAGTCACCCGAGGTCAAGGCGATGCTGGCCGTCAGCGGTGTCATAGGCACGTGGGCCGGGCCGGCGGAGCCGGGGACCGCCTACGTCATGCTCCACCATCACATCGGGGATCTCGGCGACGGCCACGTCGGTCAGTGGGGTTTCGCCCGCGGAGGAATGGGCGGTGTGGCGAACGCGATCGCGGCATCCGCTCGCTCCTTCGGAGCCGAGATTCGCACCGGCGCCCCCGTCGCCAGGATCCTCACCCGCAACGGCCGAGCCACCGGCGTGGCGCTTGCGGGTGGCGAGGAGATCTCGGCCGACATCGTCGTCACGGCGACGCACCCGAGGATCGCCTTCCTCCAGCAACTCGACCGCTCGGAGCTTCCGGGCGACTTCGTTACCGACATCGAGCGCTGGAACAGCCGCAGCGGTGTCGTCAAGATCAACCTCGCCCTGGCGGAACTGCCGGAGTTCACGTCGGCCCCGGGCGCGGCGCCACACATCCAGGGGGGAACCATCGTCTTCGCACAGGATGTCGAGCACATCGAGCGCGCCTTCCAGGACGCGCGCTCCGGGCGGCCGGCCGGCCTTCCCTTCGCCGACATGTGCATCCCCAGCTTCTTCGACTCGAGTCTCGCCCCGGAGGGCAAGCACGTCATGTCGATGTTCACGCAATGGGTGCCGCATACTTGGGCCGACCGGGGGGACCAGAGCGCATTGGACGCGTACGCCGACCGGATGATCGACGCGGTGGGTGAGCTGTCGCCCAACCTCAAGGGGTCGATCCTCCATCGCCAGGTCATCGGTCCTCACGAGATGCAGAGGGACTACGGATTGATCGGGGGCAACATCTTCCACGGAGAACTGAGCCCCGAACAGCTCTTCCACCTGCGACCGGCCCCCGGCTACGCCGACTACAGGACGCCGATCCGCAACCTCTACCAGGCGAGCTCCGCGACGCACGGTGGAGGAGGGGTAACCGGCATCCCAGGTCTCAACGTCGTCGAGCAGATCCGTAAAGACCGGAGATGGCGCCGCTTCAGAAGTTGACTCAGGGTCGTCCTACCGGAGCCGGCTCCGAGGATCATCCGCGCGCGATTCAGGACCGTTCATAGACGACCCTGCCTTCCCGAAGCGCCGGATAGATCACGACCGGGGGAGAGTCCTTGTAGAGCTCGACGTCCTCGGTCGTGACGACCACGATGTCGACGGCCTGCCGTATCCCCCAGAGACTCATGTGCGCATCCCCGGCCAACTTTCTCCGGTTGGGGCCGGGCTCAACAATCACCAGGAAATCAGCATCGCTGTTGGGTCCCATCTGACCACGGGCCGCCGATCCAAAGAGAACGATCTTGACGGGTTTGGCGACCTCGACAATGCGCCGAACGATTTCCTGCAGCTTGTCCTCTCCAAGAGACCGAGCTTGTGCCATCAAGCGACTCCGGCCCGTTTGTCAACACAGATCCTGACCACCATGAACGCCAATTCCTCTTCCCTCACGTTGCGCCACCCTGCCGGGCGGCTCCACTCTCGCCGCCGCCCCGGCGGCGCCGTCGGGTAATGCCCGCGATCGTCGAGACGATCGCTCCCTTTCCTCTTCCCTCACGTTGCGCCACCCTGCCGGGCGGCTCCACTCTCGCCGCCGCCCCGGCGGCGCCGTCGGGTAATGCCCGCGATCGTCGAGACGATCGCTCCCTTTCCTCTCTTTCATTCGATCATCGCATCGTCGTTGGCTGCTGTGTCGCATCCGGGTTCGATGATTGCGAGAGATGGAGAGAACCTAGGTCGTTGGTGGAGAGTGCGTTGAGCCGATTCCGGCCCGCAGTTGTTCGACTCGTTCTGGATCCAGCAGGCCTGCCGGGAAGGTCTCACAGCTCGCCGCTCCCAGCGCGATGCCGGTCAGAACCGCTTCGTGCAGACTTGCGCCCTGCGCGAGCTCCAGCGCAAGTCCGGCCACGAGGGCGTCCCCCGCTCCCACGGGGTTGACGACCTCGACCGCGGGCGAGGCGATGGTACGAACTTCTCCTTGGGGTCGCGTAGGCGGCGCCGGCCGCGCCCGCCGACACGACCACCGAACGCGGCCCCAGGGTTAGCAGTTCGAGGCAGGCCTCCCTCGCTCGCTCGAGGGCATTGGCCCCGGCATCGATCGCTTCGTCGCCTTTTCCTTCGAGTACGGCGAGCGCCTCGGCGAGGTTGGGTTTGATGATGTCGGGCTCGGCAGCCAAAGCGCTTTTCAGATAGACGTGCGAAGTGTCACAGATGGTCGTGCATCCACGCGCGCGCGCAGCCGACACTAGTCTGGCCGCCGCATCCTCGGGGGTGCCGGGCGGCAGGCTCCCGGAGAACACAAAGACAAGGCTCTCTTCGAGAGTCTCGAGAACGGCGTGCTCGAAGCGCGTCCAGGTGGCGCTATCGATGTCGGGGCCCGACTCGTTGAAGACCGTGAGAGAGCCGTCCGACAGCACGCTCAGACAGGAGCGAGTCTCGCCCGGCGCCTCGACGGCTACGAGCGACAGGCCCTCGTCGGCCAGCAGCCCGACCACCGCCTGCCCGGTACGACCCCCGGCGAGGCCCGCAACGACCGCCTCCCGGCCCATGCATTTCAGCGCCCGCGCCACGTTGACGCCCTTGCCGCCGCCTCGAGTGTCCGAGGCGATCGACCTGTGCACCTTCCCCAGAGCCGCTCGCTCGACTCGTATGGTGCGGTCGAGCGACAGGTTGGGACCTGCAAGGGCGATCCGAGGCCGTGCGTTCACGACCAGCGACCTTATCCTGCAGGTCGACTCCTAGGAGGTTTCGTGACCCACAAGTTCGATCTCGACACGGCGTTGGAACGGAAGGATGACTCGACCTTTCTTGGCGCAACCAACCGGGATTGGTGGGTCGAGCGAGGACCGCACGGTGGGTTCCTGGCCGCACTGATGCTGCGCGCCATGAAGAACACCGTGAGCGACCCATCGCGTCCCGTTCGTTCTCTCACGGTGCACTACATTGCACCGCCGACCCACGGCACCCTCGAGGTGAACACGACGATCGAGCGCGTCGGCAAGTCTCGCATCTCGACCTCAGCTCGCTTGCTTCAGGAGGGCGCCACCAAGGCGCTCGCCCTCGCGGCGTTCTCTTCCGCGTGGCGCTCGGTCGAGTGGGCCGAGACAACGATGCCCGCGGTGCCCGCGCCGTCACGGTTGGATCCGCTCCCGGTTGGGAATGGCTTGAGCCCGCCGTTCTTCTCCAACTTCGATGCGCGCCCGGCGCTGGGCGACTGGCCCTTCACCGGTTCTACCAAGGCGCTCTCGGGCGGCTGGATTCGCTTCTCCGAGCGACGCCCCTTGGACGACATCGCCATCGCGGCGTTCGCCGACGCGTGGATGCCGAGCGTGTTCACTCGCTTGGACCGGCCCATTGCGGTTCCGACCGTCGATCTGACCGTGCACTTTCGAGCCGCCTTGCCGCTCGAGGAGGCGACTCCCGACGACTACCTGCTCGCGGTCTTTCGATCGGAGACGGCCGCCGACGGGTTCTTCGTGGAGGACGGAGACATCTGGTCAGCCGAGGGGAGGCTCATCGCCCAAGCGCGGCAACTGGCCGTGCTGATGAGCGGGACCTAGGGCGAAGGAGCAGCGCGACTTCGCTCACTTTGTCTCGCATAACGAGACAATCCGAGCGAGGTTTCCTCGGCGAACCGCTCAGGTCTTCATCCGAGGCTCGCCGTGTTTGCGGCAGTGCGCTCGATAACCCTGCGGCGTCACCTGCACGAACAGCTTCTTGCCGCAGGTGGGGCAAAAGCGCGGAGGGTCGAGCGGGCGCCGGCAGCTACCGTCGCACAGGCCGCTCTCTTTGCCGCAACCGATGCAGAATGGCAAGCTAGATGACCTTGCTGAGGGCGCCTATCGGCATGCGCAGGTCGCTGATCATCTGCAGGTCGGATTGCGGCCGGCGTCCCAGCGTCGTCAGGTAGTTGCCCACGATGAGCGCGTTGATGCCGGAGGTCATGCCCATCGCCTGCAACTCTCGGAGGGTGACTTCCCGGCCCCCGGCGTAGCGCAGAATGACCTCGGGCAGTGCCAGGCGAAACAGCGCTATCCACCTGATCGCCTCGAGCGGTTCGACGAGGTTGCGATCGCCCAACGGAGTCCCGGGTCGGGGATTGAGGAAGTTGATCGGTACCTCGGCGGGCTTCGCTTCGCGCAGCTGCATGAGCAACTCGATGCGCTGCACCTCCGTCTCGCCCATGCCGAGGAGAGCGCCGCAGCATAACTCCATGCCGAACTCATGCACGTATTCGCAGGTTTGGAAGCGCTCCTCCCAGGTGTGCGTCGAGACGATGCTCGGAAAGAAGGAGCGCGCGGTTTCGAGGTTGTGGTTATAGCGGTGAATCTTGCCCTCCGCCAAGGTGCGGGCCTGGGCGCGCGTCAGGATCCCGAGGCTGGCGGCGACGTTGAGTCCCGTCTCGCGCATGACCAGCTCCGTCGCCTCGAGTACCCGATCGATGAGTCTCTGGTCGGGCCCCCGCACCGCGCACACGATGCAGAACTCGCTCGCTCCCAGCTCCTTGGTCTCGCGCGCCGCCGCAAGGATCTCGTCGAGATCAAGGATCGGCCCGGGCCGCACCGGTGATTCGGAGAAGCGCGACGACTGCGAGCAGAAGTGACAGTCTTCCGGGCATCCACCTGTCTTGGCCGAGAGGATGCCCTCGACCTCGACGGTCGGACCGCAGCGCGCCAGGCGCACTTCATGCGCGAGAGCTGCAAGCGAGGGAATCGCGTCGGACTCGAGCGCGGCAAGCTCCGATAGCTCCTCTTGGGTGAGATCCCGATGATCGTCGAGCAGCGCGTGCTCGGTGGCGTCCAGGATGGTGCGCGTCATCGGTCCTCCAGATTCAGACGAGAGATCAGTTCGGTTGTGTCGGTCACGACATCGATTCCCTCGACGCCGGACAGCCAGCGTTGGTTGGCAACGTGCAGGGTATCCGCATGGTCGAAACGGTTGAAGAACACGATCGGATCGAGTCCGTCGAAGGCGCTCGTGCTCGTGAGCACGGAGTTGATCGTTCCCAGTCCGGCATGCGCGACCAGTGCGATGTGGTCGGCATCGACGGCCCGCGCGAGATCGACGGTGTCCCCGTCGTGCGCCAGTGGCGAACGGGGCCCACCGACTCCTTCTATCAAGGCGATTCCGGCTTCGGGGAGATCGAGTTCTTCGACGAGCTCATCCAGCTCGAGCGGTGGCCCTCCGAGCGCGTCGGCAGCCATCGGAGGAGCCATGGCGAGCGGATAGCGACGGTGGCCCGGGCAGACCACGAGCGGGTCTTCTCCGCTCGCCTCTGCGAGGAGGTCTGCGTCCGTGGTCCGCTCGCCGGAGTCGAACGACTGAACGGGTTTCCGAATCGCAACCCTCAGGCCGCGCTTCCGCAGGGCCAGCGCGAGCTCGACCGTCAGCCACGTCTTACCGATCTCGGTGCCGGTGCCGCTCACCACAACCGTGAGATCAGGCACGCGTCACGACCTCGTTCAGCGCGCTCCGAAGCGAGTCCACCTGCTCGTGGGTGTGAGCCGCGCTCAAGGTCACGCGCAGGCGCGAGGTGCCCGGCGCGACCGAAGGGGGCCGTATGGCGGGAACGACCAGGCCGCGCTCGAGCAGCGCCTCCGAGGTCTTCACCGCCTCGTGCTCGCCTCCGACGATGATCGACACGATGGGGGAGGGATGTCCGGGAGCAAGCCGCTCCAGGAGGTCGCGCAGGTGTTGTTTGAGGCGTCCGCCCTCTCGTGAGCGAAGCACCTCGAGGGCGGCAAGCGCAGCGCCGGCATCGGCGGGAGAGCCCGCCGTCGTGAAGATGAAGGGACGGGCACGATTCACCAGCAGCTCGAGCAACGTGGGGTCGCCTGCGACGAAGCCGCCCATCGCCCCGAGGAACTTGCTCATCGTCCCCACCCGCAGTGCCTGGACGCCGTAGAGATCGACCTCAGGACCGAGGACCGCGTGCGCCTCGTCCAGCACGAGCAGAGCCGCGTGCTCCCGGCATACAGACGTCAGTCGCTGGACGTCCGCGACGTCCCCATCCATCGAAAAGACGGTGTCGCTGACGACGATGCTGCGAGGCTCCCTCGCCAACCTCGCTTCGAGCGCTTCGTAGTCGAGGTGGGTGAACACCTCGACGCGAGCGCGCGCCATCCTGCATCCGTCGATGATGCTGGCGTGGTTGCGCTCGTCGGAGAAGATCGTGACCTCCGGGCCCCCAAAGACGGTGAGGACTCCCAGGTTCGCGGCGTAGCCGTTGGGGAACAGAAGCGCCGCCCGCGTGTCCTTCCACTCGGCAAGCGCGCGCTCGAGCTCCGAGTGCACCGGCCTCGATCCCGCGATGAGCCGGGCCGACCCGGACCCCGCTCCCCACCGCTCGAGAGCCGCCCGGGCGCCGGCGACGACCTCGGGATGCGCGCTCAGCCCGAGGTAGTCGTTCGAGGCGAACGAGACGACCTCGTGCGAGTCGACCATGCCGGTGGGGCCGTTCAGATCGAGCTCTCGAATCGTGCGCCACCGGCCATCGGCTCTTACTGCGTCGTTCTGGGACGACGCCCATGCCTTCCAGGTCACGCGGGCGCGACCTCGTCGATCGATTCTCGAAGGACCCGCACGATGCGTTCGATCTCGTCGGAGGTAATGGTCAGCGGGGGCATGATGACGACGACGTCACCCAGCGGACGGAGCAGAACGCCCCGAGTCACGGCGGCCGCACAGACTCGCCGCCCGCGCCGGTTCCCGGATTCGAGTTCGACTCCGCACATCAAGCCCTGCTGGCGAATCTCCTTGACGGCACCGAGTGGGGCTACGAGCCCCTCGAGGAGGGACGCGAGCTGACTCGACCGCGTGCGCACGTTGGCCAGCACACCCGATGTGGTCAACAACTCGAGGTGACGAAGGGCGACCGCCGCGGCCAGCGCGTTGCCCGAGTACGAATGGCCGTGGTACAGCGTCTTCGGGCCGAGATCGTCTCCGAGAAAGGCGTCGTACACGCGCCGGTTGGCCGCGGTCGCGGCCATAGGGAGATAGCCACCGGTCAGACCTTTTCCCAACGCCATCAGGTCGGGGCGGATGCCACAATGCTCGCTGGCGAACAGCCGGCCCGTTCGTCCGAAGCCGGTAGCGACCTCGTCACAGATGAGGAGCACGCCCGTTTCGATGCATGCTTCGGCGAGCATGGCGAAGTCCTGTGCCGGCGCGGTCTTGATCCCCGCGGCCCCCTGCACCAGTGGTTCCACGATCACCGCAGCAAGCTGATTGGCGTGCTCGAAGATCAGTTTCGTCGCGGTGGTCATGCAGGCCGGGTCGTCGAAGCCGGGCGCCCGCAGGACGGGAAAGCGCAGGGGATCGAAGAGCTCCGTGCCGAAGCCTCCCGCCCCGACCGACAGGCTTCCTACCGTGTCGCCGTGGTAGGCGTCTCCGAACGCGAGATACGCGGTGCGCGACTCACCGATGTTCGTCCAGTACTGGAACGAGATCTTGAGAGCTTGCTCGACCGCCGCGGCCCCGTCCGAAGCGAACAGGAAGTGCGGATCGTCCACCGGCACGACGGCCGCGAGCGCTTCGGCGAGCTCGATCGTCACGCGGTTTCCATTGCCGAGCATGGTGGAATGGGCTATTCGGGCAGCTTGGTCCCGTAGCGCCTGGTCGAGCTCGGGGACGCGGTGCCCGAGTGTCGTAACCCACAGAGAGGAGATGGCATCAAGGTAGCGCCGGCCGTCGACATCAATGACCTCCCGTCCCTCGCCGCGCTCGACGATCACGGGCGCATTGTCGGCATAGGCCGCCATCTGCGTGAAGCCGTGCCAGACGACCGCGGCATCACGCTCGATCCAGTTGCTCATATGCCCGAGACCCTAAGCTAGGCGATGGACTTCCTGTTCGACCTGGCGGGCCCGGTCGTGGTCTTCACGGTGTTTCTCTTCGCGGTGGCCGAGGGGGGCCTGTTGATCGGCCTCTTCCTTCCCGGAGAGGCGCCTCTGATCATCGCCGGCGTGCTCGCCTACCAGGGCCGGATCTCGCTGGCGGCGGTGCTCCTTGCCGCGTGCCTCGGCGCGGTGCTGGGGGACTCACTCGGTTACTGGCTGGGTCGTCGTTACGGTCGCAGGCTCGAGACCACGAAGCTCGGGCTCAAGATCGGCGAGCATCGCTGGGAGAGGTCCCGCACCTACGTGCGCGAGAAGGGCGGCAAGGCCGTCTTCGTGGGTCGCTTCGTGAGCATCTTCCGCACCTTGGCGCCACCCGTTGCGGGCTCCGCCCACATGCCCTACCGGCGCTTCCTGTTGTGGAACGTCCCTGCGGCCTTGATCTTCGCAAGCGGCCTCGTCATGGCCGGCTTCGTCGCGGGATCGAGCTATCACCTCGTCGAGGAGTATCTCGGTCAGGCGAGCCTCGTGATCCTGATGGTGATCGTGGTCCTCGCCGTTTTCGTAGTCGCCGCCCGGTGGATCGCGGGCAACTACGTACGCGTCCACGCGCGCGTCGAACGGTTGCTGGCGCGGCCTCACGTCCAATCCCTGCGTGCGCGCTACGACAGAGAACTGGCGTTTCTCGCGCGGCGGTTCGACCCCGGGGCCCGCTTCGGGCTCTCGCTCACGGTGGGGCTTGCGGTGGTGTTGCTGTTCGGTTACCTGTTCGGTGAGACCTTCGACGAGGTCGTCGAGCAGAACACCGGTTTTATCGACGGCCCCTTACTGCGGTGGCTGGCCGAGCATCGTGAGCCCGAAGTCACCGCCGCGATGAGGTTCATCACCTTCTTCGGGGGTTCGCTGGTCGCGCTCGCAATCATGACCGTGACGATAGTCGTCACCTACGTGAAGACGCGCGCCTATCGTCATCCCGCCTTCCTCGCGTTCTGTCTGGTGGGTGCCCTCGGGCTGTCTCCGGTTATCAAGCTGATCGTGCAGCGACCCCGGCCGGACTTCTCTCAGGCCATCGAGATCGGTGGGTACGCGTTCCCGAGCGGGCATGCAACCACGTCGACCATCGTGTTCGGCGCGCTGGCATTCGTGATTAGCCGCAAACAAAGCTGGCGAACCGACGTGTGGATATGGGCTGCGGCCGGCATGATGTCGTTCCTCATCGGTTTCTCGAGGCTCTACCTCGGGGTGCACTGGCCGACCGATGTCATCGGGGGTTGGGCGCTGGGGTTCCTATGGATAGCTGTGGCCGGTGTGGTGACGGATCTCGCCTGGGATCTGGGTGAGCCTCGGCGCGCGGCGCAACAATCGGAGGAGTCTCAGGAGCCGGAGCGCGCTATCGGTACGCGATGATCCGGCAGGGCCCGCCCGAACCATCCTGCCAGGGCACCACACCCACGAAGGCGGTGGCCCCGCGCGGCCTGAGTTTTCCGAGGTTGGCGAGGTTCTCGACGCCGTAGCGGTCGGCCCCGAGCCACGTTACGTGCACGTCGAACGTCGTCGATGCACCGTGGTCGAGACTCAGCGTGTCGACTCCGATGGCCCTGACCGAGCGGCGCTCGAGCAGCCATTCGACCGCCTCGATACCGAAACCGGGGAAGTGATAGGTGCCCGACGAATCGGCATTCTTGTAGGCATCGCCGTCCGGCAGCCGCTCCTCCCATCCGGAGTACATGAACACCGCGGCGTGCCTGGGGATGCGACCGTGGCGTCGCTCGTACGCGCTGAGGTCGTCGGGAGTGACCATCGCGTCGGGATCACTCTGAGCCTTCCTCGAGATGTCGATGACCGCGACCGGCACCAGGAGTTCGCGCGGCGTGATCTCAGGCGTCAGGCGGCCGCCCGCCACGAAGTGGCCCGGGACGTCCAGGTGGGTGCCCGAGTGCTCGCCGAAGGTCCACTCCTGGGCGTAGAAGCCGTTGTCCTCGATCGTCACGAGCGTCCTGCGGCGCGGCTCGTCGCCCGTGTACATGGGAAAGCCGGCGGTGAACGTGTGGGTCAGATCCATCGCTCGCGTAGCCGGGATGCCGCGCGCCTGGGCAGCCGAGGGGAGGAGCGATACGGAGGCTCCTGCGACGCTCGCAGCTCCGGCTGCGGCAAGGAAGGAGCGCCGGCTCACCCCTGCGCTGCCCGCTCGCTCGGCCACCGTCTCGACGGTACCTGGAAGACACATATCGAACCCCCCGTTCGTTCCTCCGATGGTGTGCTCGATCAAAGCTAAACCGCAGCTCTGTGGCACACAAGAAGATTCACGAGAGGCGGCGCCTTGATCCTGGGAATATCCGCGACGTCCGAGCGGCTACAGTTGAAGCCGTCCCGGCGGCGTGGCCGAGTGGTTTAGGCAAGGGCCTGCAAAGCCCTGTACAGCGGTTCGATTCCGCTCGCCGCCTCTACAGTTACACTGTCGAGTCTCTGGGGCGTTAGCTCAGCGGGAGAGCACTTGCTCGACAAGCAAGGGGTCGCTGGTTCAATCCCAGCACGCCCCACCAGAGCCGTCACAAGTCCTCCTGGCCCCCTTTCATGGTCGTGATGTTCGCTATGCGCGCATCAGGACCATGAAATAGCCGGATCTTCGGATCGTTTATCCGCGGCGGTTCCACATCAGGCGGGCTGGTAGGTCAGAAGCAGGCCCCGGGTGCTTCTGGCCTTGGAGTCGACGAGCCTCAGGCCGGCCTTTCGGCGCCACGGAACTGCCGCTCGCCCCCAGCATGAAACCGGGCACACCGTCAAGGCGTACTCGTCGATCAGAACGTTTCCCATGAGCGTCTGATCGAGATCCAGAGAGCCGACGTCGAGCAACCGCTATCGCGCGCTGCAGGCATTCTTCGGCTGGTGCGAACGCGAGGTCGAGGTCGAGTGGCGATGCTCAACCGCTACGGAGCCTCTGCGGCCGATGAGCGGGCCCGGGAAGCACACAGGCGCCTCAGCTCAGGAGATCGCTTCTAGGGGTTCTGGACCGGTACCGACCGATCCTCGTGTGACTTGCCGATGGCGGGCACATCGCTGACGTTCCGTGGCGTCGAGGGATCGGGCTCCGCGCACCAGTAGACTTACGAGATGGTGCAGACGAAGGGGCGAGCGGCAGAGGTCTTTCCTGGGGTCACCATGGACCCCGAGGTTCGCTTCGGCAAACCGTGCATCACGGGGACGAGGATCGATGTCGCCACCGTGATCGGGGCGATCGCGGCGGGAGAGAGCGTCGAGGCCGTCGAGCAAAGTTATGAACTCACCAAGAAGCAAGTCCAGGCCGCCCTTCAGTACGCTGCCCACCTCGCCGACCACGCGCCCCCGGCGGTCAAAGACGAATCTTGAAGGTCCTCCTCGATGAGAACTTCCCCCTCCAGCTCTTTCGGGTGCTTAGAGAGGCGGGATTCCAGGTGGAGCACATCATCATGAACGGGCGGCGAGGGATGTCGGACGCCGAGATCATCGAGCGACTTGCCTCCGACGAGGACCTGGTGTTTGTCACCCAAGACCTCGAGTTCGAGAACTTACGGATAACTCGAGGGGGCAAGGTGATCGTTTCTCGAGTTCGCCAGCAACTGCCGATCGAGCGACGTGTGCAGATCTGGTTGGAGGCCGTGGGGGCTTTCCTTCGAGACTCTCGCCGTCGGGAGAATATTCGCGTCTTGTTCCATGCGCTACCAAAGCCGAGACTCGTTTAAGAGGTCCGTTCGCGACGTATGACACCGCTATTGGGAATGTCTAGCGCCAGTCCGAGTGGCGCCGTTCGGCTCCTCGCAGCGTCTCGGCATCAACTAGGCTGAGTCCATGGCGGGACGAAAGAGGTTCGAAGAGGGTTCGCGCGAGTACACCACCGCGCTGATGTCGTTCGTTTTCTTAGTGAATGGATTTGTCTTGCAAGTCGGACGAGATCTTACGCGGCTCCGGGCAGGCGCCGCAGTTGTCGGCGCGGCGATTGGCGGTGCGATCTGGTGGACGCTGTTTCCCGCCCTCGAGCGGTGGGATAAGGCCCGAAAGGCTCGCCGACAGGCTAGAAAGCCCGAATAGAAGCAACCTTACCAATGTCTCTCGAGCCGGAATCCGAGCGAGCCTTTTACCTCGGTCTGCCGCGCCGGACATAGATGTCCGACACCGGTGCTGTTGCTGATCGGTGTGACGCCTACTTGATGATTTGGCTCTGGCGCCGACCACCTCGACCGAGCTGAGGTGCTTGCGATCGCTCTCCGAGAGATGCTGGGGCCGCGGGATCCCTCCGTGGAATCGAAGCGAGGTTGGATCTGACGTGGTGTCTATTCTGCCCCCATAACTCGCCCCGTTTCGCTCGCCGATGACCTGCGTTTATGCAGGTCGGCACCGCGCTTAGCGTTGGATAGTCGACAAGCAAGGGGTCGCTGGTCAACCCCAGCCGCCCCACTAGAGCCGTCACAAGTCCTCCTGGCCCCCTTTCATGGTCGTGATGTTCGCTATGCGCGCATCAGGACCATGAAATAGCCGGATCTTCGGATCGTTTATCCGCGGCGGTTCCACATCAGGCGGGCTCCCGGTGTTTCTCACCCAAGACCTCGAGTTCGAGAGCTTTCGGGATTTTCGGGGAGGCAAAGTGATCGTCTCCTGTTCGCTGGCAACTGCCGATCGAGCTTTCCAATGTCTGTGGCCCCGGCTACAATTAGGGCCATGACCAGGAACCGCCGCCCCATAAACAGGGACTACCCGAGCTCGGGCCCACGGCCGCGACCCAAGCCGCCGTCTAAGTAGCGCGCTTCCTTACGATCCTCACCAACCAGGATTTCCACGGAGGGAGAGCTTCGACTAGGGCCTTTTCGCTCCCGAGGAAGTCTCGAAGATCATCGTTCGAAGGCACTCGATCCTCTCGGTTGACCTTGAGGCGCCTCGCGTCCTCTTCCATGAACCTATCCGCCAGTTTCGTGTAGTCCTCATAGACGGTCACGTCCTCGGCCTGAAACAGCTCCACTATCGGCCGGCATACGTGCCACCACTGAACGGCTGGCGCCGAGAAGTTGATCCAGGCATCCTCCAGTGGAAGGGTCTTGGATCTGACTACCAGGTAGCCGAGCAACTCGAACATATTCAGGAGATCGAGGACGGCATACGGCACATCGTGTGTCCGGGCGGGACGCTGGGGGAAGGTCTCGAGCAAGAACGAAGCGGCTTCTGTTCGATGAGCTCGAAATTCATGGCTGTCCCATGTGTCGATAAGCCGCCACATGTTTTCGATCCCCATTTGGCGGCGGATTCTCTTCCCCTCAACGCGCACGGCGATGGCCGCAACAATGGCGGTAAGGGCTGCAGCACTAGCCGTTATGAGCGTAGGTAGATCGGTACCCGCGGATGCCTGTTGCTCGACCAGCAAGAGACCCATTGCGAGACAGTAGCTCGCATCTGGGCCTGTGAGGGCGGGGATCAATCGTGACCGTTCCTGGTCTCGGGCCGAGGTCGGCGATCCCGTGTTCGGCGGCTACGGCTCTACCTACTTGGCTCACATCTCAACCCTTACGGCAGTGTCGTTCGTCTATTAGGCATGCTGGACTCAACCGCGGAGGTGTCTGTCGCCGAAGCCAAGAGAGGAGCGCACAGCCGCGTGGGTCAGCGAGACGAAGAATTGGCTGCTCTCTTCAGGCAGCACTACGCCACCCTTTATCGACTCGCCTACCTGCTTCTCCGGGATACCGGACTCGCAGAAGAGGTTGTTATGGACAGCTTCGTCAAGACCTTCTCTGGATGGGGTCGCCTCAGGGACACCGAGCGAGCCCCTGTCTACTTGCGCCGAACCGTGATCAACACCGCTCGATCCAAGATCCGCCGGCAGATCATCGAACGACGCGCCACCGACCGCTTCAAGCGAATGAATCCGCCGCCAGTCGTGGAGCCGCAGCTCGCTCTCGAGCAGTCACGGATCTGGGATCAAGTTCGCGCGCTGCCCGTCCGTCAACGTGCCTGCGTCGTGCTCCGCTATTTCGAGGATCTCTCGGAGGCGCAGATCGCGGAGGTCCTCGAGTGCTCCGTCGGAACCGTGAAATCGCAACTCTCTCGGGCCCGGGTGAGGCTCCATAAGGCCCTTGATGCAAACGTCGAGGAGAGACTTTGAGCAACATCGACGAGAGGCTGCGTTCGAGCCTTCATGCAGCAGGGCGAGTCTCGCCGCCGGCGGTGGAGTTGGCTGCCGCACGCTTCCTAAAGCGACGCCGCATGCGCAGTGTGAGATGGGGTAGCGCTGCGCTGATGTTGGTGGTCATCGTCGTAGCGGCCGGAGCCTTCGCCGTTCGCTCGATTGCAGGCTCGGACTTCGACAGCACACCGGCCGCCCCCGCCGAGCTCTCACTCACCGCGAACGTGGTACTTCCCAGCCCTCCCGCAACGCTATCAGTCGGAGAAGGGTGGCTGTGGGTCGCAACGACCGACGGCGCGCTCCTGCGCCTCGACCCAACGACCGGCGACCTCACCGGAGAAGTTCGCCTTGGAAGCCGCGACGGTCGCTGGATCGGAACGGTCACCACCGGTGAGGGAGCTGTGTGGGTGACCGGCCATAACTGCACCATCTTCAAGGTCGATCCCACCTCCGTCGAAGTCACCGGCACGGCCCAGGTCGCTGGGTGCTGGCCCTTCGTTGTCCAAGACGGTTTGGCCTGGACGGGTCAGGGGACGGACGAGGACGGCAAAGACGACCTCATGGTCGGTATCGATGCCACCTCCCTGGAGCCTCGGGTCGAGGCGCCGATCGGCGCGTGCTGCATGAGCGATGCCACCGTCTCTCACCGATCCTTGTGGGTGGCGCGCCAAGACGTGGGGTCCGCCCCCATCTCGGGAAACGGACAAGACGCCGTCCTTCCAATGACACTTGATGTGCTGCGAATCGATCCCCGCAACGGCAAGACGACCGCGCGGGTCGAGCTCCAGGGCGATCGCTACCGACCGGGCGACACGGTCCTGGGATCGGTCGAGCTGATCGGCAACGAGGTCTGGATCGCGAGGCCCGAGGCAGGCGTGGTCGAGCGGATCGACTCGGACACGTCGGTCCTCAGAGAGGCAATCGAGTTGCCGGACCTCAGGCTCCCCGACCACCTCACCCCATCCGGTGACGTCGTGTGGGCTCATTCACTCAATCGCAGCACGCTTGCGCGTATCGATGCCCGGTCGGGCGAGCCACTTGGCAAGACGCTCGACGCGGGCTTCGACATCTCGGATATCACTGCGACAGACGATGGCTCTTTGTGGGTGATCCCCTCTGAGGGAAGCTCCATCCGCAAACTCGAGCTGCGGAGAGGATCCTTCCCGGCCCCCCGTCCCACTGCGACCATCAGTCCGAGTCCGAATGTGCTGCAACCGAACGAGCTGCGACTCGGCAGACCGGAGGATGTTGCCAACGCGCGCGCCGTCACGGTCGCGTTCCATGCGCTCCTGAGCACCGTTGGATACGAGCTCGATTACAAGAATTTCGAGCGGACCCCAGAGGGTTGGGTCATGTCCTATCTCGATGGGATGACGGTCCGCGATCTGGAGGAATCAATCGAGGCTCGCCGAGGAGCCATCGAAGATATCCGCGCGGCAATTTCGGAAGATGAGCAGGAGCTGGCGGCCGTAAGTGACCAACTCTCGGAAGCGCGGGCTAGTGGCGACACCAGACGCATCGATAAATTGTCGAAGACGCTTAACAAGCTTCGAGAATCGATCCCGGAATCGAAATCGATCATCGTGGAGACGGAGCGGGAGATGATCGAGCTAGCCACAGAGCTTCAAGAGACGGAGGCTCAAGGAGGACCGCTGTCGGTTGAGATCACGGTCGAAGAGCAGGACGGCAGACTGATCGTTACGTCAGTTGAGGGCCCTTTCACCGAGGCTGAGAGAGTCCGCATCGAAGGGTACTCGGAGGTCATCGACGCGATCGACGCCGATGGCAACGAGTTTTACAACATCGATCTGACTCGAGACGGCGAGACCAGTATTCAGGCTAATGCTTTCTGGACCGGCGCCATACCGTCGCCCTACAAAGACAAATGTCTGTTCGAGATCGTCGATGCGGCGGGCGTGGTGCGGTGGGAGCAGTCTGACACCCACAACGTCATCGACGATGCACCGACATCCGAGGATCGACGAGACGGGTGGGGCCGGGGCATCGTGGGATTCAAGGATGGAATCGAGGGTGCTCAGGGCGAATTGAGCGCCCGGGCAGTCTGCTCGCCGGTGCCTTAGGGCCCCCTCTCAGGAGTGGAGACCAGTTCCCGCCGCCTGCAGCGCCTCATTCGACGTATGAAGATTGGCGAGTTCAGCTCAACCGAATCCGCTTCGCAGACGCGCCACGCACTAATGGTTCGAGGGCCCCGGCAGGCCGAGTCTCGTCCCACTGGATCAATTCGGCTCGTTCGACCAGAGTGCCCAATGCTCGGAGCCCCTCTCGTCCGACACTGGAAAGATTCAGGGTCTGCTGCCCCAGCTCGAAGAGCACGTCCTCCTTCGTAGGGAGCGACCCGCTCATCCCCACCGGAGTCGCAATGACATCAACCGAATCCATATGCGCCGGCCGCGCCCCCGTCGCCAACGGCCGAAACTGATGGACGGGACGTCCGTGCCTCAGGTCGAGGATGAGGGCCTGGGAGGAGGCCAGCTCGATGCCGGCCTTCGCTGCAGCTCGTTCGATCTCCACCAGTTGGTTGGACGCGCGCGGGGGCAGCAGGACGCCGACGCCCGCGCGCCAGATCGTCGGCACCCTTAGGTAGACACGGTCGGTGGCAGACGTCAGGGCGGCGGCCCTGAGCTCTTCGAGGAGCGCCTGGGTGAGGGTCTCCATCGACATCGTGCGCACCACGAGGCGGCGTCCCGAGTAGAGACAGAGCTCCGGGATTTCTCCCGGTGCGACCGGAGGGATGACGGCCGAGTAGACGACGTCGGGACGCCCTTCGACTACCGGTAAGCGCAGGTGCTTGGTGAGCGCGCGGACGAAAGTCTCCGAGGTACTCCTGAGCTGGTAACGAAGGCCGTCGAGTTCGACCGTGAGCGAAGCGGCCCAGACCGGGCGGCCGAGTCCGGCGCGTCGATATTCCGCACCGCGCG
>JBOGWX010000014.1:0-25200 GCA_050694055.1 Actinomycetota bacterium | reverse complement strand
GCTCGTCGCCTGGCTCGAAGGTGAGCAGCTCATCATCAGTACGAGACGGGCCGTCGCCGCGCACACCAAAGGCATCCTGAGGGACCTCGGGGAAGGCGTAGTCGATGACCTGATCGCAGAGCGGCGGGCTGAGGCTCGCAGGGAGGAACAGGAGTCCCGGGCGCTACGCAAGCAGCTTCAGGAAAACCGACGTGACGACGGTCCTTGATGCCTCCGCCCTCCTGGCCCATCTGCTCGACGAGGCGGGCGGCGATCTGGTTGGTGCGGCGCTCCACCGGGGGGCAAGAATGAGCAGCGTCAACTGGTCAGAGGTACTGGCCAAGACCAGCGATCTGGGCTCCGATCCGCGCGCGCTGACCGACGATCTGCGAGCGCGAGGACTGTTCTCGACGCTTGAGATCGTCGCGTTCGACGCAGCCGACGCGGTCCTGTCTGCTGAGCTGCGCGCGCCCACGAGGCAAGCGGACCTCTCCTTCGGGGACCGGGCTTGCCTGAGTCTCGGCATCAGGCTCGGCCTTCCGGTAATGACCGCAGATCGAACCTGGCGCGCAGTGCGTACCGATGCGGAAGTCGTGGCGATTCGCTAGCCTTTTGAGCCGGATCAGGCAAAGGTTAGAACCATCGGTAAGAGGTAAAGTCCTAGCAACTGGGGCCTGACAGGCTTCTGCCACGATAAGGGGGGCACAGTGGCCGAGATAGTTCTGGAAGACGTCACGAAGCGTTACGGGGACGGGACGCTCGCAGTCGAGAGCCTCGACCTCGAGATCAACGACGGCGAGTTCATGGTCTTCGTCGGTCCCTCGGGTTGCGGCAAGACCACCGCTCTCAGAATGATCGCCGGGCTCGAGACCATCACCGAGGGCAAGCTGAAGATCGGCGAGAACGTCGTCAACGACATGCAGCCCAAGGACCGCGACATCGCCATGGTGTTCCAGAACTACGCCCTCTACCCGCACATGTCGGTGCGCGACAACATGGCCTTCGGGCTCAAGCTCGCCAAGACCGACAAGGGCGAGATCGACAAGCGCGTCAAGGACGCGGCCAAGGTGCTCGGGCTCGAGGAGTACCTCGACCGCAAGCCGCGCGCCCTGTCCGGTGGTCAGCGCCAGCGCGTGGCGATGGGGCGCGCCATCGTGCGCAAGCCGCAGGCGTTCCTCATGGACGAGCCGCTGTCCAACCTCGACGCCAAGCTGCGCGTCCAGATGCGCAGCGAGATCGCCCGCATCCAGAGGGACCTCGAGGTCACCACGGTCTACGTGACCCACGATCAGATCGAGGCCATGACGATGGGCGACCGCGTCGCGGTCATCAAGAAGGGTGAGCTGCAGCAGGTCGGCACCCCCACCGAGCTGTTCGAGCACCCCGTCAATCTGTTCGTCGCCGGCTTCATCGGGAGCCCGTCGATGAACTTCGCACAGACCACGGTCGAGGAGAGCAACGGGGGCCTGGGCGTAAAGTTCGGCGACCAGGTGCTGACCATCAGCGACGAGGCGGTCAAGGCCAGGCCCGCGCTCAAGAACTACGTCGGCAAGGATGTCGTGCTCGGCATCCGCCCGCAGGACTTCGAGGACCCCGAGTATGCGAGCGAGTCGGGCCAGGGCACCCGCCTCAAGGTCAATCTGGACCTCATCGAGGCGGTCGGCACGGAGACGATGGTGCACTTCAAGGTCGATGCCCCGGTCGCCGTCACCGACGACATGAAGGAGCTGGCGGCCGACATCGGCGAGGCGGAGATCGCCCAGCTCGAACGCAAGGCCCAGGAGGGCAACAACGAGTTCACCGCGGTGCTCGACCCGCGCAGCCATCTCCGCAAGAACGAAGACGTCGAGCTCGCCGTGGACACCGCCCGGCTGCACTTCTTCGACACCGAGAACAGCGCGGGCATCTACGACCAGAAATAGCCGCGTGGAGGCGCTCGGCCCCCACGGACGCCGCACCGGAAAGGTGTCTCTCCGGGAATCGGCAAAACCTGCGGTGCTTGCGGTACATGCGGTCCACCGGCGCACCGCATGTACCACTTGATCCGGCGATTCGGGGAACAGTACCTATCGGCGCAGCCCAGCGGGAGTCATCGACACTTCCCATAATCGGGCTATATATTCCAGTTATGCGTAGCGATGCTCCTGCGTTGATGCCGATTTTCCGCTCTCGCCACCAGGCCAACCTGCTCACCTGGCTCCTGCTCCACCCCGACCAGGAGTACACCCTCACCTCCCTGGCCCAACGGCTAGACGTGCCCCTCACCACGCTTCATCGCGAGGCCCAGCGGCTCGTCAACGCCGAAGTTCTGCGCGACCGCACGGTGGGTCGCACCCGTCTCCTCAGGGCCAACCCGGACCACCTTGCAGCCGCAGCCCTCACCCGACTGTTAGAGCTCACCTTCGGCCCCCACACGGTGATCGAAGACGAGTTCGCCGACCTCCCCAATGTCGACAGAATCATCATCTACGGCTCCTGGGCCGCGCGCTACCAGGGGACCCGCGGGGCACCTCCCGCCGACGTGGACGTTCTCGTCATCGGAAACCCCAACCGCGCCGACGTCTACGACGCTGCCGATCGCGCCCAGGACCGGCTCGGCATGCAGGTCAACCCCGTCCTCCGCACACCCCAGCAGTGGGCTGCCGTGGCCGACCCGCTGGTCCAGCAGATCCAATCCTCCCCCACGCTCACCGTTCCCCTTCATGCCTCGGCACCTTTCTCATGGTACAGTTGTGGCATGAAGGGAACCATCGATAAGGCAGGCCGAGTGGTGATACCCAAGCCGCTGCGAGACCAGATCGGGCTACGGCCCGGCCAAGTTGAACTCATACCGGACGGCAGCGGGGTGAGGATCGAACCCCTGGCACAGGACGAGGTGGTAGAGGTCAACGGCCGTCTGGTGATCCCTCCGGCCGGAGCCCCGATCGACGATGATCTCGTCCGGGCGCTACGCGATGCCGACCAGCGCTGAGCCCGAACTGCTCGTCGACACCAGCGTGGCCGTTGCCCTGGTCGTCTCCGACCATGAGCACCATGACGCCGTCTCAGAGGCGCTTGGGGACAGACGCCTGGGACTGGCCGGCCAGGCCGCATTCGAGACATTCTCAGTGCTGACGCGGTTGCCGACGCCCCTGCGCCGTACGCCGCGCGCCGTGGGCCAACTGCTGGCGAACAACTTCTCCGACTCGCGGTTCCTGGACGCAGATGCCGCTGCGAAGCTTCTCGTGCGGCTGTCGGTCCTGGGAATCGCGGGCGGTGCCGTCTACGATGCCCTCGTCGGCGCCGCGGCCCTTCAACACCGGCTTCACCTTGCCACCCGTGACCGGCGCGCCATGGACACCTATCGCAAGCTCGACGTCGATCTCGAGATTCTGAGCTAAAGGCATCGCCTAACCGAAGAAGTGCTCCCGGGCGCTGTGGTTCATCGACTCGGGACCGTTCTCGCCGAGGTGCACGATGTTCTCGTAGCGGACTCCGAAGCGGCCCGGCAGGTAGATGCCCGGCTCGATCGAGAATACGTGGCCGACCTCGAGCGGCCGCTCGTTCGTTCCCGTGATCCATGGCGGCTCGTGGACCTCCAGCCCCAGTCCGTGGCCCGTCCGGTGAATGAAGTGATCCCCGTAGCCGGCGTCGGCGATGACCGTGCGGGCGGCGGCGTCGACCTCCTTGCAGGCGACCCCGGGGCGGGCGGCGGCGAAGGCGGCGTCGTAGGCGGCGCAGACGATCTCGTAGCAGCTTGCGAGCTCGCCCTCGAGCGGCCGGGGGAAATAGATGCGAGTGATGTCGGACCAGTAGCCCTCGACCGCGCAGCCGATGTCCATGAGCAGCAGCGCCTCGGTAGCAATGGGATCGGCCCCGGCGACGTAGTGCGGCATGGCGGCGTTGGCGCCGGAGGCGATCAGGCCGTGGGGTGACGGCCGGTGGCCCAGCTCGAGATAGCGGGCCTGGATTCGCCCTGCGAGCTGCGCCTCGGTGAGACCCCCGAGCTCCAGCGTGCCGACCCATGCGACGATCTCGTCGGTGACCGCGCCGGAGCGACGCAACGCATCGACCTCGGTGGCGTCCTTCAGCTCCCTGAGTCGTCCGAGCAGCTCGTCGTCGATGTCGACCTCGATACCCGGTCGCGCCGCGCGCAGCAGGGCCCAGCTCCAGCTCGGGAGCGAGCCCTGGATGACCAGCCGGTCGATTCCGTCGAGCGCGGCCGCAGTCGCCTGGTGGGGGCCGCGCGCGTCGTCCCACACGAAGAGCTCGGCCTCTCCCGGCAGCTCCTTCGACTCCTCCGCGAGGAGCTCCGGGACGACCAGTCGCAGGTCGTCGTCCGGGCGCACGATCAGGCCGAAGAGCCGCTCGACGCTGACGGGATCCAGTCCCGTGAGATAGCTGAGGCTCACCGACGGCTCGACCCACAGCGCCTCGACGCCGGCGGCGTCCAGCGCCAGACACAACCGCTCGAGCCGGTCCCTATGCGTCGCCGGCTCCGTCGTGGCCGTCATGGGGCGACCCTAACGGCCGGCGGGATCGAGTTGCGTAGTCTCGGCAGCGATGACCAATTCTCGAGAGCGCCGGGTCGACGTGCTGGTTGTCGGCGGAGGTGTCGGTGGCGTCGCGGCCGCCGTGGCGGCCGCCCGGTCGGGCCACTCGGTGATGCTGACCGAGGAGACGCGCTGGCTCGGCGGGCAACTGACCGCGCAGGCGGTTCCGCCCGATGAGCATCCCTGGATCGAACAGACGGGCTGTACCCGCACCTACCGCCGGCTCCGAGAAACGATCCGCTCGCACTACAGAAAACACTTCCCGCTCACGGACGAAGCCCAAGAGAGTCCTCACCTCAACCCCGGTGCCGCCTATGTCAGCGCGCTGGCGCACGAACCGCGGGTCGCACTTGCGTCGATCGACTCCCTGCTCGCTCCGCTGCGCGCGTCGGGGCGTCTCCAGGTCCTGCACGAACACCGGCCCGTCTCGGCGGAGAGCGGCGGTGACCGGGTTGACGGCGTCACGCTTCGAAACCTCGTACACGGCGACGACCTGATCGTCTCGCCCGCCTTCGTGCTGGACGCGACCGAAACCGGAGAACTGCTGCCCCTCACCGGAACCGAGTACGTCACGGGGGCCGAGTCGAGAGCCGACACCGGAGAGCCCCACGCGCCCGAGGTTGCGGATCCACTCAACATGCAGGCCTGCAGCGTCTGCTTCGCGCTGGAGCACCTCGAGGGTGAGGACCATACGATCGACCGTCCCGAACGCTACGGCTTCTGGCGCGACCACCGCCCCGAGGGCTGGCCCGCGCCGCTGCTGTCCTGGATCGCCCCCGACCCTCGAACCCTGGAGCCCGTCGAACGGTTCCTCACGCCCAACCCACGGCCGGATCCCTTCTTCGACCACGACGCCACGGTTCCCTACCAGCGGGGCGGTGACCTCGACCTGTGGCTGTTCCGCCGGATCGCCGCGCGTCGCAACTTCGTCGCTGGGTTCATGGCGAGTGACATCACGCTGGTCAACTGGCCGATGATCGATTACTGGTTGGGTCCGCTGTTCGAGGTCGATGACGAGGTCGCACGCTCACACGTCGCGGGCGCGCGCGAGCTCAGCCTCAGCTTCCTGTACTGGATGCAGACCGAAGCGCCGCGGCCCGACGGCGGCACCGGATATCCGGGCCTGAGACTCAGACCGGACGTCACCGGCTCACCCGATGGACTCGCCATTACTCCCTACATTCGTGAGTCCCGCCGCATTCGGGCCCGGCACACGATCGTCGAACAGGAGCTCGCAGCCGAGGTGCGCGGGCCGCACGGCGCGGCGAACTACGAGGATTCGGTCGGCGTGGGTAGCTACCGGATCGACCTCCACCCATCGACGTCGGGTGACAGCTATATCGACGTCGCCTCCTGCCCCTTCGAGCTACCGCTCGGGGCCCTCCTGCCCGTTCGCATGCGCAATGTGCTGCCCGCGGCCAAGAACATCGGCACCACTCACATCACGAATGGTTGCTACCGGCTGCATCCGGTTGAGTGGAACGTCGGCGAGGTCGCGGGGCTGATCGCAGCGCATTGCCTCGAAACCAACCTCGAGCCCCATGCGCTGGGCGCAGATGCAAAGAGCTTCCAGGAGTTTGCCGGGGTCCTCGCCGCGGAGGGCATCCAGAGCCGCTGGCCGGCCGACCTGGAGCCGCAGGGCTGATCTCGGTACCCCCCTCTACTATCGCAGTGGGGGCAAACTGCGCGAGGTGAGTATGATGACTCATGCTGTTGGAGGTCAGGATGGGTGATCGACCAAAGCACCCGTCCAAAACTGGACTGGGGGGCATATGAGACTCCGAATTGGAGCTCGGCAGCGATTTCTCTTCGCAACGATCCTCGTCGCGGCATTCCTCGTGGCCGCGGGCTGCGCCGGCAGCACACCAGACGGAGGTGAGGGGGGTGACGGCGGCGGTGAACTGTCCTGGGCGATCGGCGGTTCCGAGGCCGCTCCCGGCGGAGTGCACCGCGAGGTTGCCGAACTCTGGAACGAGGAGAACCCCGACAACCCAATTACCATCGAACGACTGCCGGATGATGCAGGCGAACAGCGGCAACAGCAGAGTCTGGAGCTGAACGCCCAGGGAACCGGTTTCGACGTCCTCGGCATGGACGTCATCTGGACCGGCGAGTACGCGGTTAACGGATGGCTCGAGAGCCTCGAAGACGTCCGAGCTGAAATCGAAGAGGTGACCATTCCGGGAGCGTTCGAGTCGGCAACCTGGGAGGGTGAGCTGTGGGCCGCGCCCTACAACAGCAACGCCGGATTCCTCTACTACCGGACCGACTTGGTCGACGAGGCGCCGACCACCTGGGACGAGGTCGTGCAGGTCGGCATGGAGGTCGGTGAGCAGGAAGGCATCGCGCCGTTCGTAGGCCAGGGCGCGCAGTACGAGGGCATGGTCGTCAACTTCCTCGAGTACTACTGGGGCGCCGGTGGCGAGATGTTCAACGAGGACGCGTCGGAGGTCCTATGGGACAACGACATCGCGCTACAGGCCGTGGAGTTCATGAGTGAGTCGAGCGAGAACGGCTTCTATGCCTCGGGTTTCAACACCTTCCTCGAGGAGGAGGCTCGTAACGAGTTCCAGTCCGGTAACGCGGTGTTCATGCGTAACTGGCCCTACGTCTACGGTCTCGCCAGTGACAAGGCCGAGAGCAAGATCGCAGGCAAGTTCGACATCGCACCGCTTCCGACCTTCACCGGAGAAGGAACCATCTCCGCCCTCGGTGGCTTCAACAACGCAGTGAGCGCGTTCAGCGACAACCCGGATGCCGCCAAGGAATTCGTGGTGTGGGCTTCGACCAACGAAGAGGTCCAGACTCTTCTCGGGGAATCGTCGCTGCCGCCGACGAGGGCGTCGGTCTACGAGCAGTTGCAGGACGACCCCGTGATGGCGCTTCTGGGAGAAGTGCTTCCGGAGGCGAAGCCTCGTCCGCCCGCACCGACATGGAACGACATCAGCGTGACGATTCAGCAGGAGATCTTCCCTGCCTACAACGGAGAGAAGGATCCTCAGGAGGCCGTGGAGGCGGTCGGAGCGTTCCTCGAGGAGAGCATTCAATGACCGCCGGTCAACGACCCCTCTAGAAAGGCGTAGACACCGTGTCAGCTACCACTGTTGCGGAGCGGGCACCGACGGTTAGAAGCAAGCGATCGCTCTCCGATACGGCGCTTGCGCGCTTCTTCTTGTCGCCGTCGGTGCTCGTGATGGCTTTAGTTGCGGCGTTCCCGATCGTCTACGCAGTGATACTCAGCCTCTACCTCTATCAGGGTCGGCTCAGGGAGGGCTTCGGAGGCGCCGAGAATTATACGGAGGCCCTGACAACACCACGCTTCTGGGACGCGGTACAGGCGACCGCCATATTCACGGTTACCTCGGTGGGGGCCGAGTTCCTCATTGGACTGGGTTTCGCGCTGATCATGGCCCAGGTATTCCGGGGACGAGGTATCACGAGAGCAGCGATCCTCGTCCCCTGGGTGATCCCCACCGTGATCGCGGCGCAACTCTGGTACTTCATGTTCAGCGTGACGCCCGGATTCGTGAACTACTCGCTGGGGCTCGATCGCTTCAACTGGCTCGGACAGTCGGGGTGGGCGATGTTCTCGATCGTGTTTGCCGACGTCTGGAAAACCGCTCCGTTCGTCGCTCTGCTCCTGCTGGCGGGCCTGCAGACCATTCCCGACGAGATGTACGAGAGTGCGCGCGTCGACGGTGCCAGCACATGGCAGCGGTTCTGGTTCATCACGATACCGTTGCTGAAGCCCGCAATCCTTGTGGCGCTTCTCTTCCGTACCGTCGACGCGCTGCGCGTGTTCGACCTTCCTCAGGTGATGACCAACGGCGCGTTCGGGACGGAGTCGTTATCCATCCTCGTTCAACGCTTCGTCGTCCAAACTCCGAATCCGGGGTTCGGGTCGGCTCTATCCACGCTTACGTTCATCATGGTGCTCATAGTGGGAGTTCTCTTCGTGAGGGCGCTCGGCAGAGACTTCGTGCTCAATGTGGAGGATGAGTAGAGATGCCGGCCAACGACGGAGTTGTCGTTCAGACTTCCCTTCCGCGCCAGATCGGACGTTACGCGATGCTGGGCTTCATCCTCTTGTGGTGTTTGTTCCCCTTCGTGTGGCTCATCGACACGAGCCTCAAGCTGGGTGATGCCGCCCTGAACAGCCCGAGTCTGAGCCAGGGACCCTTCGGGTTCGACAACTACATCAGCGTTTTCGACCAAGGATTCGGCTACAACCTGCGGAACTCAGCAATCGTCGCGGGAACCACCACGATCGTGTGCATCACGGTGGGATCGCTGGCCTCCTACGCGCTGGCGCGCCTGCCGCTCAAGGGTAAGGTGCTCGTGCTGTCGGCGATTCTGGCCGTCGCGCTGTTCCCGTCGGTGGCTCTGGTGCCGCCGATGTACGAGCTGTGGCGAAGCTTGGGCCTGCTCAACACCTATCCCGGGCTCTACATCCCGTACACCGCCTTTACGCTTCCACTGACCATCTTCATCCTCACGACGTTCTATGCATCGATCCCGAAGGACCTAGAGGAGGCCGCGCGCGTCGACGGAGCAACGGCCTTCCAGGCGTTCTACAAGATCGTGCTTCCACTGGCGGCGCCCGGCGTCTTCGCGGCGGCGATCATCGTGTTCGTCTACTCGTGGAACGAGTTCCTGCTCGCGAGCACCTTCGCCCCGCGCGATCTCGCCGCTCAAACGGTCCCGGTTGCGATTGCGGCGTTTACCGGATCGGTGGAGTTCCAGAGACCGATCGGCACGATCACCGCGGCCTGCGTGATCGTGACGATCCCCATGATCATCTTGACTCTGATCCTCCAGCGACGGATCGTCGCCGGTCTCACCGCGGGGGCCGTCAAGGGCTAGACCGGGGCCGCGGCTAAGTCTCTAGCGAGAAGCTCGTGAGGCTATGTTGGCACGATGATTCGAGTAGCCGCGGTGGGCGACCTGCACTTCGAGACCGGCTCGGCCGGGTTGCTGCGCCCCCAGCTCGTCGCGCTCGACGAGGTGGCCGACCTGCTGCTCATCGCGGGCGACCTGACCCACGACGGCCGGCCGGAGCAGGCCCGGGCGCTCGCCCGTGAGCTCGAGGACCTGCCCGTGCCGGTCGTGGCGGTGCTCGGCAACCACGACTACAGCCTCGATCAAGAGGACGAGATCGCTCGCATCGTGTCCGCCGCGGGGGTGACGATCCTCGAGGGCAGCGGCGTGACCGTCGACGTCAACGGCCACCGCATCGGCGTCGCCGGCTCCAAGGGCTTCGGTGGCGGCTGGCCCCCTTGTTGGCACGCGGCCGGCGAGCCTGAGACCCGAGCCTTCATCGGGCGCACGCAGCAACTGGCGCTCGGCCTCGAGTGGGCGCTGGCCGCGCTCGACGGGGATCTGCGCATCGCGCTGCTGCACTACTCCCCCGTCGAGACGACGATCGCCAACGACCCCCCGCAACTCTGGCCCTGGCTCGGCAGCCATCTGCTGGCCGAGGCCATCGACCGGCCGGGAGCCGACCTCGCGCTGCACGGACACGTGCACCTGGGAATCCACAAGGGCGTGACGCCGGGGGGCGTTCCGGTCAGAAACGTGTCGCGCAACCTGCTCGGACGCCCCTTCGTCGTGCTCCACCTGGCGCCCCAGCAGGGCCTGATCGACTGATCCTCCCTCGAGCGTCGTCTGGATCGCATCCCCGACTCGCTTGTTGACGCATGATGTCCCCCACGAAGAGAAAGAAGGGGCCGGGCTCGGCCGCACGCGGGTACCGGTTCCTGCGAGACAGCGCGACGATGGACAAGGTAGCTTCCAGAAGCTACCTTCTAACTTGTGCGTATCGTCGGACTCAAGACCCTCAAGAACAAGCTCAGTGAATACGTTCGGATGGCGGCGGGGGGAGAGGTCGTACTGATCTCGGATCGCGACCGCATCGTGGCCGAGCTGACCCCTCCTCGTGAGACCCGCGGCCGCGCAGTCCCGGATGCGGCCCTCGCGGATGCCGTGCGCAAAGGGGTTCTGACTCCCTCAATCCTGCCACCGGGGGCCCCTCCGACAACCACGCCCGTGGCCCCTCTGGAAGAGATCCTCGCTGAGCTTGCGGACGATCGCGCCGATCGTTGATCTACATCGACACCTCGGTGGTCCTGGCACAGCTCCTGTCAGAGGATCGAAAGCCGAAGGAATCGCTCTGGTCGGATGCATTGATCTCCAGCCGTCTCCTCGAGTACGAGACGTGGACGCGGATCAATGCTCGACGACTGCACCCGTCCCACGGCGAGGCCACTCGCGAACTTCTCGCCCGCATCTCGTTCTTAGAGCTTTCGCCCATCGTCCTCGAACGTTCGCTGGAACCGTTCCCTGTCCTCGTGAGGACCCTTGATGCGCTGCACATCGCATCGATCGACTACCTGCGGAAGCAACGGATCAGGGTGCGCCTCGTGACCTACGACCGCCGGATGGAGGAGGCCGCTCGGCAACTTGACATACCGCTTGGCCCGGTGGCCTGAGTCGAAGCTTCCCGCCCTCTGAACCCTGCATGCATGGGGGGTTGTTACAAGAGGCCCCTTGGAGTTGGGGGTGGACGCTGGCTCGCGCCGAACGCCCCGTTCTTGGCTCTCCTGATTGACTGAACTTCCGGGCTTCGGCTACTTGACGGCGCCCGCCAGCAGTCCTTGCACGAAGTAACGCTGGAAGGCGAAGAACACGATCAGCGGAATGATCATCAACAGAAACGCCCCCGGAGCGATGACGTCGATGTTCGTTCCGTACTGACGCATCTCTTGGCGGATGAGCACGGTGAGTGGAGAGGCGTTTCCTCCGAAGGTCAACCCCACCAGCAGGTCGTTCCACGTCCACAGGAACTGAAAGATGAGCAGCGACGCGATCGCGGGCATGCCCAGGGGGATGATCAGACGAAAGAAAATCTGGAACTCGGACGCGCCGTCGATACGCGCGGCCTCGAGCAGGTCTTTGGGAATCCCCGCAAAGAAGTTGCGCAGCAGAAAGATGGCGAAGGGCAGCCCGAAGGCGACGTGAAAGATGATGACGGCCCAGATCGTGCCGAAGACGCCCATGATGTTGAACAAGCGCGACGCCGGGATCAAGGCCATCTGCAGTGGAACCACGAGCATCGCCACCACCAAGAGGAAGAGCCCGTCGCGCCCCTTGAAGTCGACCCACGCGAACGCATAGGCGGCGAGCGCTGCGACGGCCACCACGAGGAGGGACGACGGCACGGAGATCTTCACCGTGTTCCACAGCGCCCGCATGATGCTGTCGTTTTGAAGCAGGCCCGTGTAGCCGTCCATCGTGAGCTGAGCCGGCGTCGTGAATACCGTCCACCACCCGGACTCGGCGTAGTCGGCCGGAGTCCTGAAGCTGGTGATCAACAGCCCGAACGACGGGATGAGCCAGAACAACCCGACGAGGATCAGAAAGGCGTTGAGGGGGCCGCGCGACAAGCCGCGACTGAGGCGAGCGGTGATCGGTTCGCTGGTCTTCGTCGCCACGCGCGGGCGCGCGATGCCCTCGGCGGTAGAGCTCATGACTGCTCCCTCCTGAAGCGGCGCAAGTTGAGCCACATGATCGGGATCACCATCAGGAACAACAGCACGGCGATGGCCGCACCCACTCCGAACTGACGCGCCTGGAACGAAGTGCGCCACATGTCGAGTGCGACCACGCTGGCGGCGTTGATGCTCGCGCCGGGCGCGGTGACATAGACGATGTCGAAGATCTTCAACACGTTGATCGTCATCGTGATGAACACGACGCTCAGAATGGGGGCCATGAGGGGGAAGGTGACGAAACGGAACACCTGCCACTCCGTCGCCCCGTCGGTGCGCGCGGCCTCGAGCAAGTCGCGCGGCAGCGCCGCCAGTCCCGCACCGATGACGATGACGGCGAAACCGACTCCGGCCCACAGAAACGCTCCGATGATCGACGGCGTTACCAGCGCGGGGGCGAGCCAGGAGAAGCCCTGGAAGCCCTCGTCGAAGGTGGACGCCGCCACGCGCGCCGTGAAGGGTCCCTCGCCGGGATCGTCGAAGGTGACCGAGCCGTCCGCTGCCGTCGTCTCCGAGGCCACGAGGCCGCCCGATTCGTCGACCAGCTCGACGGCGACGTTCGGAAGTCCGGACTCGCCCTCCTCGATCTCTCCGGCGGTTCCACCGCCCGGCTGGAAGTCGCGCCACACCACCGCGGTGATGACGCCCTCCGCGGCCTCCGGAGTTGCGGCCTGCTCGGCCTCGGGGGGCAGTTCGGCATCGGTGATCGCCACGAGCCCGAACGTGACGGACTCGCCCGGAGCGACCGCCTGATTCGACGTAACCCCGGCGTTTGACTGCTCGAGGGGCTGGTCCGCGGAGACCGTTGCATTCGGATACGCGCCGGCCCCCGCGAGCGCGTCGGTTCCGGCTCCGATGACCGCGTTGAGCAGGCCTCGGTCGGGGGCTTGCTCGTACATCACGCGCCAGATAACGCCGACCGACAGCGCAGAGATCGCCATGGGCATGAACAGGATGACCTTGATCACGGTGCCGTAACGCACTCGCTCGGTCAGCACCGCAAAGATCAAGCCTCCGCCGGTGATGAGCCCGGGCACGAGCACCACCCAGATCAGCGTGTTCTTGAGCGCCGTGATCGTGTTGTCGCGCGACAGCGCGCGCGAGTAGTTGTCGAACCCCACGAACGAGCGATTTACGGGGTCTTGGAGACTTTGTAGAACCGTGTCGAACACCGGATAGACGATGAGCGCGCCCAGCAACGCCAGTGCGGGAAGCATGAAGCCGAGGGCAGCCCAGGGGCGGCTCCCGCCCGGTGGCTTCTCCGGGCGGGAGGATCGAGCTCGTGCTCTGCCGGAAACATCAGCCTCGGCGACGGCCATGATCTACCGCCTACTCGCCGAACGCTGCTGTGGCGTCTCTCTCCAGTGCTTCTGTCGCCGCTTCGACGTCACCCGTACGCAGGAAGTCCTGCATGTGCTGCCAGAAACCCTGGCCCGCGGTGGCGCCGAACTCGGCCGGCTGAAGGTCCGACATGTCGAACCGGAACGCGCCGGACTCGGACGCCGCGGTGACGCCCTCGGCGATGCGCTGCGTGATCTCGTCGGGATAGACCGACGGGTCGAGGTTGTTGTTCGGCGAGATGAAGCCGCCGTTCTGCGCCCAGGCCTCGGCCGCCTCCGGGGTTGCGAGGAAGGTGAGGAACTCCTGCGCCTCCTCGCTGTCGGTCAGGGCAACCCCGACGTCTCCGGCGCCCACGACCGCGGTCTCGCCCTCGATCGGCGGGAAGTCGAAGAAGTCGGCGTCCTCACCCACGACGGCGTCGGTCTCACCACCGATGACCCCGGCGACGAAGTCGCCCTCGTAGACGGTCGCCGCCTCGGGCGGGTCGGTGAAGGTCTGGGTCACCGAGGTAACGAAGTCGGTCTGCAGCGATCCCTGGGCGCCGCCCGCGAGGTTGGCGTCCTCCCCGAAGAGCTCGGCCATGGTCTCGAGGGCCGCTACGACGCTTTCGTCGGTCCAGGGGATCTCGTGGTTGGAGAGCTGGTCGTACATCTCCGGGCCGGCGGTCTGCAGATAGATGTTCTCGAAGACGTCGGTCAGGGTCCAGCCGTCGGCCCCGCCGATCGACAGGTAGGGCGTGCCGGATGCGTTGACCGTCTGGGCGGTCTCGAGCATCTCGTCCCACGAGGTCGGCGGCTCGACGCCCGCCTGCTCGAAGACCGCGATGTTGTACCACCACGTCGCCTTACTTGCGGCCTTGAAGTAGACGCCGAAGAGGGCGTCGTCGACGGAGCCGAGCTCCTGCCACACCGGCGCGTAGTTCTCCTCGAGACCCGCCGCTGCGTCGTCGCCGAGCTCGACGAGCGAGCCGTCCTCGGCGAGCGCACGCATCAGACCGGGCTGAGGGATCATCGCCACGTCGGGAGGACTCCCGCCCTCGATCTGCGTACCGAGGTAGGTGCCGAGGTCGTCGCTCGACTGGTAAGTGACGTCTACTCCCGAGGCTTCGGTGAAGGCATCGAGCACCGCGGTGAAGTTCTCCTCTTCCACGCCGGTCCACACGGCAGCCACGGTTATCTCGCCGCCGTCTCCCTCACCGTCATCCGCCGCGTCGCCGTCGTCACCGCCCGGCGTGCCTCCGGCGCAGGCGGGCAAGACCAGAATCAATGCAGCAAAGAGAAGCAACCAACGACGGCTAACGGCCATGGGTCCCCCAGTGATCGACCATGAACGGAACCAAGGTCCGAGGAACCGAACCGTGAACCCGCCCTCTTTCGTGCGTGGCTTCTACCGACATAGTAGCAACGCACCGTTGTTGTGCGCGGGTCTTTCTCTGTGGTTGCCACTTGTCCGATTCGCGCAGTTTTGTTAGCCGCCCTATTCGGCGGCGACGATGGCGAGTCCCTGTCTCGGCTGCAGGTCGATGCGGCCGGGCGCGTGCTCGTCGATGCGGCCGGGCGCGGTCGTCAGCCGCACCGTTCCCTCGACCCCCTCGATCGTGAGCATCTCGTCTGTGAAGTTCAGCGCCACGACGGTCGCGTCGCCGCGCCTAAAGACCCACGTCCCCACCGCGGACTCGATCTCCTCGTAGGTCCCGCGCGCCAGCCCGGGCACGTCCTTGCGGGCGCGGATCAGGTGGCGCGTGTAGTTGAGGTGGCTGTTGGTTTGGTCACGCTGGGCCGCGACGTTGGTCCTCTTGAAATCGCCGTAGGGCAGCCATGGCTCGACGCCGGGCTTCGAGAAGCCGGCTCCCTCCTCGCCGGTCCACTGCATCGGGGTGCGGCAGGGGTCCCGCCCCTTGTCGTCGGGCCACCGCTTGATGCCGACGGGGTCTCTGAGTTGCTCGCGTTCGAGCTCGAGGTCGGGCATGCCGATCTCTTCCCCGTAGTAGATGAACGGAGTGCCCCTGAGCGTCAGCAGCAGCATGATCAGCAGGCGCGACCTATCCTCGTCCCCCTCGCACCAGCGGGTCATCGCGCGCATGACGTCGTGATTGCTCGCCATCCACACGGGCCAGGCCTCGGGGGGAAGCAACTCCTCGGAGACCCGCACGACCTGCTTCATGGCCTCGGGATCGAACTTTCCCAGAGCAAAGGGAAAGTTGAAGCACAGGTTGAGCTCGTCGGTGCCGCTGCCGTAGAACTCGGCCCACCTGTCGAGGTCGTACACAAAAGTCTCGCCGATGAGGATCCGCTCGGGATCGTACGAGTCACTGAGCTTGCGCCAGCGTTGGAAGATTTCGTGGACCTCCGGCCGGTTCATCGAGTAGTTCTGTTGTTGCTGCAGCCTCTGCTGACGTGGATGGTCCTCGGACGTCGACTCGAGGTTGTCGCGCAGCTCTTTGTCCTTGATCAGCGCGTGCGCGACGTCGATGCGAAAGCCCGCTACGCCCTTGTCGAACCAGAAACTCAGGATCTCGTCGAACTCGCTGCGAACGTCCTCGTTCCACCAATCGAGGTCGGGCTGGCCGTCGGTGAAGTTGTGGAGATAGAACTGGCCGGTCGGCTCGTGCCACTCCCACGCGGGACCGTCGAAGACGCTAAGCCAGTTGTTGGGAGCGGATCCGTCCTGCTTCGGATCGGCCCACACGAAGTAATGGCGATACTTGGCGTCCCGGCTGGTGAGCGCGTCGAGAAACCAGGGGTGCTGCTCGCTCGTGTGGTTCGGCACGATGTCGAAGATGATCTTGATGCCGCGCGCGGCCGCCTCGGCGATGAGCTCCTCGACGTCGGCCATCGTCCCGAGCTCGGGATGGACGCCCTTGTAGTCCGAGATGTCGTAGCCCCAGTCGGCGTTGGGCGAATCCATCACGGGGTTGAGCCAGAGGCCCCCGATCCCCAGCCACTCGAGGTAGTCGAGCTTGGAGATGATCCCCCGGATGTCGCCCACTCCGTCGCCGTTCGAATCCACGAAGCTGCGCGGGTAGACCTGATAGAGGACCTCGGTTTGCCACCAAAGTTCAGAGTCGGGTGTCATGAGCTGCACCATAAATGGCGCCGGGCCGGCCGCGGCCCGCGTCGTCACGCCTGGAGGCCGAGGGTCATAGTCCTTCCTCCCCCGAATCGGAGAGAGACCCTCAGGCGCGGCCGTCCGTCGGGGCCGAGCGCCCTCCACGGCAGGAGGGGGCGGTCACCCCGCCCCCTCTTAGCGCCCTCGTCACCCGCCGGCGAGCTCCCGCGTCACTCGCAGTCGGGGTGCGTGTCGAACGCCTCCGTGCCGTCGCTGCGGTCTTCGCTGCTGCCCTGAATGGCGCTGAAGCCCAGGCCGCGTTTTGCGAATGCGCTCCAGATAAGGCATTGGTTGTCACCATCGGTGAGCGCCTCGTCCGCGGCCAAGATTGCGTCCCGCCCGTCGACGAAGCCCGGGCGGCACGGCTGGAACTTCATCCCGTCCATGACGAGCTGGGTGGCGAGGTTGTTGCCTCCCGTGGTCCAGTCCTCGTAGAGGTCGGGGTTGAAGCCGTGCTCGTCGATGAGGTTCCAGTACATCTCCCACAGCATGGTCGCCCACACGTAGCCGACCCCGTGCGGAACCGCGAGGGTCTTGACGTCGTCGTAGGTCGCGGGGTTGATGTCCAGGTTGGTCGAGTACGCCGTGGGACGAATGCCCTGGGCGGTCCGATTGGGTTGGAACAAGGCGTAGGTTCCGATGCCGCGCGACTCCCGGTCGTCCGAGGGAAGCGCGGTTGCCGCGACCGCCAGCCAGTCGCTCCACCCCTCGCCCATCTGCTCCTGGTTGCCCAGGCACCCCACGGTTGACGGTCCGCCGGTGAGGCGGTTGGAGATTCCGTGGCCGTACTCGTGGACGATGATCCCCGCGTCGAGATCACCGTCACGCAGGATTCCGAGCTCGGGATCGCGCGCGATGTTGCCCGTCGCGGGCAGGCCGGCCTTGATCGTGTTGCCGTCGTCGAGCGACACCATCGCCGAGGGAATCGTGATGGTGGGATCCGAGCCGCCCATCGTTATCGGGTTACCGGCCACGTTGTTGGCCACGAGCGCGGCGGTCGCACCCGCGTCCTGCGCGTTCTTGACCTTGACGGTGAAGGCACAGGTCCCACGGTCGAGCAGCGCGATCGAGCCTGCCGGGAAGCCGACCAGCGGCTCACACGCGTCCGCCGTTGCGCCCACTCCGTCGTCGACCAGGACCACATCGCCGTCTATTCCCTCGGCGGTGAACTCGGGCCCGAAGACGGCTCCGCTGGCTTGGTAGCTCCCGGCGGCCGAGGACGGCGGGTCGATCGTCACCACGTTGGGCCTGGGGAACTGCCACAGGTACATCTGCATGCGCGGGCGCAAACCATCCACCGGAGTCAGGAAGTTGGCGTTGTTGAGTCCTCCGCCGTCCTGGGCCTCACCACGGACGTCGTCGTTGCCGAGTCCCCCGTTGCCGTAGTTGTTGACCTGGAAGTTGCCGGCTTCCTCCGTGAAACCGTAGAGGTAGAAGACATCGTGAATGATGTTGTTCCAATAGAAGAGGTTGGTAACGGCCGCATCTGCGTATTCATGTGGGTGTTGCGAGAAATCGATCGGGAAGTCGAAGTTGAGCGTCTTGCCACCGTCGGGATCGCTCCCCGGGTCGGGCACTCCGTCGTTGTCGTGATCGGTGTAAGCGTGCACGTTGTTCCCGCGCGTGACCGTGTACTCCGGCCCTTTGTCACCATCGGTGTCGTGCCAGCCGAACGGCGAGGCCGTCTTGTCCCACGCTCGCCTCTCGAGCGTGCGCTCGCCATCGTTCGGGCTCTCGAGTGGCTGCCTGTAGACGCGATAGCGGGCCTGCTGCGCGAGCCCGTGGTCACTCTCTCCCGGGTCTCCCGGCAGACCCACCTGCAGGGTCGCCGCCGGAGCGACCGCCGCGGCCGTTGCTGCGGCGTTGTCGTGATCGACGAAGTCGACCTTCTCGAGCAATTCACCGGTCTCGGCGTCGATGGACGCGTTCCACCAGTGCTTGCCGGAGGTCTCTTCGATCTCGAGGTTCCAGGCGAGCCGCACCTCGTCGTTGCCTGTGGGCTGATAAACGAGCTTGGCGGGAATGGTGCGCGCCGAGACTCCAGCCCTCGACAGCTCGGTCGCGCGCGCCGCTCCGGCGCCGCGGTCGAGCACGGTGAATTCCTTGGTCGGATCGAGGCCGAGCTCGCTCGCCGCTTCCGTGGTGGCCGCAACGGCCCCCAAGGACGCGTCGCCCGACACGGAGCCCAGCGAAACGAACCGGTTGCCGACGAACAGGACGTCGCCCTCGCGACCGACATTGACCGTCATGTTCGCACCCGCAACCTCAAGTCCGTCGAGGCGCTGACGGAGGTAGACGTGGCTCACTCCGTTGTGATCGGAACGGTAGGAATTCGTGACCACGACGTCGGCCACGTCGGCCTCGGTCAAGCCGAACGTGGCGAGATTTGCGTGGAGGTAGTCGAGCGCCGTCTGCTCGGCATTCTCGCTACCAGAACTCGCCCCGCCTTGCTGCCCGGCCGCGGGCTGCATCGCCATAGGCAAGGCCACCGCCACCGCGACCAAGATCGGCACGACGCGACGAACTCCCCGAAGGGAACCCCTCATTGCTCACCCCCCGTATAAGCCGGGACTCCGAGCCCCGGCGAAGGACGTCCCAACGTCCTCCAAGCCACTAGTCCCATAACAGAAACAGATTGGCCCTTATGCGGTCAAGGGTGGATTTTCCTGGATCTCCTCGCCGTAGGATCGCAGGGAATGACTCGCATCCTTGCGGTCTCGGACGAGATCGACGATCGACTACTCGGCTCCGAGCTGAAGAAGCTCGAGGTGAGGGCGGTGGTGGCCTGTGGCGACCTTCCCTTCGGCTACCTCGAGACCCTGGTGACCCTCGCCAACGTCCCGCTCGTCTACGTCCCCGGAAACCACGACCCCGATCTGAAGCGTCGGGCACAGGAGATCTCGCCCGCGGACCTCGTCGAGCCCTTCTCCTGGCAACGGGACGGAAACGATGGCGCCGGCCCCGAGGGCTGCCGCAACCTCGACGGACGGGTAACCGAGGTCGCCGGTCTTCGGGTGGCCGGGCTCGGGGGCTCGATGCGCTACACCGACGGTCCTAACCAGTACACGCAGGGCGAGATGCGCCGGCGGGCCGTCGCCCTGGAACTGCGGGCGCGGCTCGGCTCGCTCGCCTCGCGGCGTCCCGATCCCTTTCGGCGCGTGGACGTGCTGATGACCCACGCGCCTCCTCTCGGGGTCGGAGACGACGACGATCCCTGTCACGAGGGCTTCGCCGCGTTTCACGGACTCGTCGCGCGCCTGTCACCGCGGGTTCTTGTGCACGGGCACATTCACCCCTACGGCCGGCGCGTCGAGGAGCTTGTGATCGACCAGACGCGGGTGATCAATGTCGTCGGCCACCAGGTAATCGAGGTATGACATTCATCATGAGCATCGAAGCGCGGAGGCCGTAGATGCCCTGGAGCGACCTTCCCGAGACGTCCAAGTTCGAGCGCGCGCGTCGCCGTGAGGCGTACCACCGCTTCGGGCGCGCCGTCATGGGCGGCAAGCCTCAGACGCTTCCCCAGCTGGACGAGGTGCGCGACCGGCTGCGCCTCTTCGATCAGACCTATCTCGCTCTGCATCCCATCGAGGTCCGCAAGATCGTCGGAACCGCAGGGCGCACCTCGGACTTCGACAAGGACTGGCTGCCGCGCCGTTACGACGTCCAGGAGCGGTGGCGACGACTCGAGCTCGCGTTCCCCGAGGGCGGCTTTCCACCGATCGTGGTCTACAAGCTCGGCGACTCCTACTTCGTGGTCGACGGCCATCACCGCGTCGCGCTCGCCAGGGCGCACAAGGTCGAGTACATCGACGCTGAGGTCACCGAGCTGCACCCTCGCCGCCCGTTACCCGAGGGCCTCGACATCGGACGCATCATCTTTGCCGAGCAGGAGCGCTGCTTCATGGAGCGGAGCGGCCTCGCCGAGGCCGTGCCCGACGCGCACATCGAGTTCTCCAAGCCCGACGGCTATCCCGAGTTGCTCGAGCTCATCCAGACGTACTCCTACCGCCTGGTGCTCGAGCGCAACGAGGTCGTGCCGCCTCCCCAGGCCGCGCAGCACTGGTACCTCAACGTGTACCAACCGGCGGTCGAGGCAATCCGAACCGAGAAGCTGCACGAGGCTTTTCCGCACACGACCGAAGCGGATCTGTACCTGCTCGTCCATCAGCGGAGGTTGGCGCTGTTCCCCGATCGCGGCTACGTCAGCATGGAGGACATGGCGCGTGAGCTCGGACGGCAGAAAGGTCGCAAGGGCGTGCGCCGCGCGGTGCGCCGCATCACGGGATCACCGGCCGACCAGCCGTGAGCGGACGAGCGGGCTCGGCCGCAGGTGGCGTGGGCGTCCGGTTTCCTCCCCGCACCCGGGGGTAAACAGGCGATGGGCGGAACGAGCGCCCAGAGGGGCCCCGGAGTGCGGGGGCCCAGGGTGGCCGCAAGAGAAACCACGGAGGTGGGTCTTGGACATCGTCACGATCTTGTTGGTCGTGTTTCTGATTCTCGGCATCATCTATTTCCTGCGCAGGACTTGATGCCGCCGCAGCACTGAATCCACAACGGGGAAACGGGCCCGCGAGCTTCGGCTCCGGGCCCGTTGGCATTCTCAGGCGAACTGGGGCGACCCCCTCTCGGGGTCGATCCCGTAGCGCTTGACCGCCTCGCTGACCTCCTCCGGCTTGACCTCACCCGTCTCGGCCAGCGCGGACAGCACCGCAACCACGACGTGCTCGTGGTCGACCTCGAAGTGACGCCTCAGGGCCTCGCGCCCGTCGGAGCGACCGAATCCGTCGGTACCGAGCGAGACGTAGCTCTGGGGAATCCAGCGCGCGATCTGGTCCGGCACCGCCTTCATGTAGTCCGTCACCGCGACCACGGGACCCTCGCTGTGCTCGAGGCTGCGCGTCACGTACGGTGTCTTCTTCGGTTGCTCGGGGTGGAATCGGTTCCATCGCTCGGTCTCGAGCGCGTCGATGCGCAACTGCTGGAAGCTCGGCGCGCTCCATACGGTTGCGGCGACATCGTGGTTCGCGGCGAGGGTCTCTTGCGCTTTCAGTGCTTGGGTCATCATCGATCCGCTCGAGAGTATCTGCGCGTGATGCTTGCGCTCCTCCTGCGGTTTGCTGAACGCGTATAGCCCGCGCAGGATTCCCTCTTCGACGCCTTCCGGCATCGGCGGCATGGGAACCGGCTCGTTGTAGACGGTGAGGTAATAGAAGACGTCCTCGCTGTGCTCGACCATGCGCTCGAGACCGCGTTTGATGATGACTGCGAGCTCGAACGCGAACGCGGGGTCGTAGCTGACGCACACGGGGTTCGTCGACGCGAGCAACAGCGAGTGTCCGTCCTGATGCTGCAGACCTTCGCCGTTCAAGGTCGTACGACCCGCCGTGGCACCCAGCAGGAAACCCCGGCCTCGCTGGTCGCCGAAACCCCAGATCTGGTCGCCGATGCGCTGGAAGCCGAACATCGAATAGAAGATGAAGAACGGAATCATGGGCTCACCGTGGCTCGCGTACGAGGTTCCCGCGGCGATGAAGCTGCCCATCGAGCCGGCCTCGCTGATGCCCTCCTCGAGTATCTGGCCCTCGATGGCCTCGCGGTACGCGAGCAGGTGCTCGGCGTCCACCGGTTCATAGGTCTGGCCGAACGGCGCATAGATCTTGAACTCGGGGAACAGCGACTCCATGCCGAAGGTGCGGGCCTCGTCCGGAATGATGGGCACCACGCGCCGGCCGATCTTCTTGTCGCGCATCAACTTGCGCAAGAGCCGAACGAACGCCATCGTCGTGGCCACCGGCTGTCCCTTCGAGCCGGCCTTGAACTCGTCGTAGAGCGCGGGCTTGGGTAGCTCGAGTTCCGGCACGCTGACCTTGCGCGACGGGAGGTAGCCGCCGAGCTTGTGGCGCTGCTCCTTGAGGTACTCGACCTCTTCGGAGTCCTCGCCCGGGTGGTAATAGGGCGCGGCGCCCTCGCGCAGGTCCTTGTCCTTGATCGGGAGCTCGAGCGTGTCGCGGAACTTCTGGAGCTCCTCCTCGGAGAGCTTCTTGGCTTGGTGGGTGACGTTGCGTCCCTCGATCGCGCCGCCGAGCGTCCAGCCCTTGACCGTCTTGGCGAGGATGACGACCGGCGCGTCCTTGAGCTCGACCGCGCTCGCGTAGGCCGCGTAGAGCTTGCGGTAGTCGTGGCCCCCGCGCCGGAGCCTCTTGAGCTCGTCGTCGTCGAGATGCTCGACGAGTTGCCGGAGGCGCGGGTCGGGCCCGAAGAACTGCTGGCGAATATAGTCGCCGGACTCGACGACGTACTTCTGGAACTCTCCGTCCACCGTGGTGTTCATCTTGTGCACGAGCACGCCGTCCGAGTCATTGGCGATGAGTGGGTCCCACTCGCGTCCCCACACCACCTTGATGACGTGCCATCCGGCGCCGCGGAAGATGCGCTCGAGCTCCTGGATGACCTTGCCGTTGCCTCGCACCGGGCCGTCGAGTCGTTGCAGGTTGCAGTTGACGACGAAGATGAGGTTGTCGAGTCCCTCGCGCGCCGCCAAGCTGAGCGCGGCCATCGACTCGGGCTCGTCCATCTCGCCGTCACCGAGGAAGGTCCACACCCGCTGCTGGCTCGTGTCCTTGATGCCGCGGTGCGAGAGGTAACGGTTGAAGCGGGCCTGATAGATCGCGTTGAGGGGGCTGAGTCCCATCGACACCGTCGGGAACTCCCAGTACTCGGGCATCAGGCGAGGGTGCGGGTAGCTCGACAGACCGGGAAGCAACGCCTCACGCCGGAAGCAGTCGAGCTTGTCCTGGTCGAAGCGGCCCTCGAGGTAGCTGCGGGCGTAGATGCCGGGGGCCGCGTGGCCCTGGAAGAAGATGTGGTCGCCGCCTCCGTCGTGCTCCTTGCCGCGGAAGAAGTGGTTGAAGCCGACCTCGTAGAGGCTGGCCGCGCTCGCGTAGGTCGAGAGGTGCCCGCCAATCCCGTCGAGCGCCTTGTTCGCCCGGCTCACCATGACCGCGGCGTTCCAGCGGGTGATGCGCCGGACCTTGTGCTCGACCTCTTCATTGCCCGGGAAGTAGGGCTCCTCCTCGGGCGAGATGGTGTTGAGGTAGTCGGTCGAGACCTGTGCGGGAAGGCCGATGCGCCGCATGCGGGCGTGGAACAGCAGCCGGTTCATCAGATAGCGGGCGCGCGCGGGCGAGGCCTCGTCGATGACCTGGTCGAGGGCCTCGAGCCACTCCAGGGTTTCGGCTGAGTCGCTGTCGGGCAACTGGTTGCGGAACGCGTCGTACATGAACTTCACCCCTGTTCGTAAACGTTGCCCCCCACACTAGAACGCCTGCGCCACCTAGCGCGACTTCGCTCACTTTGTCTCGCATAACGAGACAATCCGAGCGATGTTCCTTCTGAACGCGGCGTCGGCGGCTTGCTACTCGGCCACGGCGGGCGCGGTCAGGTCGATGCCGAGGAGGTCCTGGTCCATCATCGCCAGCTCGAGCAGGTCGATGATGCCGACGACGCTGTCGCCCTTCACTACGGGGAGGCTCCGGATGTGGTTGCGGGCCATGAGGCGCTGGACCTCGGCGATGTCGGCCTCGCCGTCGACGTAGACCGGGGTGCCGCGCTGCAGCTCCGTGAAGGTGGCGCACATCAGGTCGACGCCCTCGGCCTGCAGCAGGTCGGCGAGCCACTCGAGCGTGTGGGAGGCGGGGTCGGACCACGGCTGCGAGGCGATGACCTCGCTGACCTTCTTGGTGGGACGTTGCATCGGGGGCACAGTGATCACCAACCTACCCATAAGCCATGGCTAGAAGCACACCGGCATTTAGAGACTTCGTGAAGCTTCTCCGGCGTCTTGGCACCTTTGTGAAGGCTGCCACGTCTGGCACCAGTAGACAACCCGCTCGGAGCCGTAGGAAGGCTGGTCCGCCCGTCGTATGGGCGGGCCGCAGCGGCCGAGGGGCCGACGACCCCGCCCTCAGGCACGCAGGCGCAGCCCCCGCGAGGTGAGTCGCAGACCGGCGTCCACCAGCGCCTCGGCCAGCGGAGTGTCCAGCACGGCTTCGCCGTCGGCCTTCTCGACCGCGAGCCTGCCGAGCAGCCCCTCGCGCGCCGCCAGGACCAGAGCGTCGATGGCGGGACGGAGCACCTCGTCGTCGTCGGTATAGGAGAGCAGCGTGCGTCCGCCCCTCTCGACGTACAGCGCGAGACGGCCATCGACCAGGACCACCACCGCACCGGCCTTGCGTCCGGCGCGCGCCCCGCCCCGGCGCGCTCCGTGGCCCGCTCGCTCTCGCTCGGGCCACACCAGCGCGGCGCCGTAGGGGTTCGCCGGGTCGGTGGCGGCCAGCACCGCGGTCGAGGTCCCGATGTCGTCGTGGCTCAGCGAGCGCATGCGATCGACCGCCCCGGCGAGCGCGAACTGGGCCCCGCCCAGTCCGTCGACGAAGTAACCCCGCCGGCAGCGGCCCGACTCCTCCATCGCCTTCAGCACCGGGTACACGCCGGCGAAGCCGCCGGGCACGCGCTCGGCTGCGAGCGCGCCCCGGGTGAGGATCCCGTGCCGCTCGAGAAGCTGCTCGGCGAGCGCGTGCGCCCTGCGGGTGGCGTCGGTGGAGCGCTCGGCCACGAGGCTCCAGCGTCCCGCTCCGGCGGGGGGCCGAGCCGCGCGGGGAACGCCGGGGAGCGGCGACGCCGTCCGGGCG
>JBOGWX010000013.1:0-2526 GCA_050694055.1 Actinomycetota bacterium | reverse complement strand
TCGAGTTCGCCGCCTTCGATCGAGAGCGCGCGGTTCGCCGCTTCCTGGATGAACCTCCAGGTGATCCCGTCGAGGTGAGCCTTCCCCTTGTTCTCGAAGAAGGGCGTGATCGATCCCACATAGTCCTCACGCCGCTTGACCGTAACGCGATCGCCGGGCACCCACTCGACAAAGGTGAACGGCCCTGAGCCATCGATCTCGTTCTTGCCGTAGTCGTCCCCGAGCCGCTGGCGCGTCTTCATGTTGACAATCCGCGAGTAGCCGGTGGAAACAGGGTTCGGCAGGTTGGCAAAGGGGTGCCTTGTGGTGATCACCAAGGTCTGATCGTCCCGCGCCTCGCTCTTGACGACCGGCGTCCACTGGGCGAGCTGGGGGCTGCCAGCGTCAGGGTCAATGATTGTGTTGAAGACCTCCGCGATCGACTGAGCCGTCAGCGGCTCGCCGGAGTGGAAGGTCGCCCCCTCTCTGATCTTGAATGTCCACGTCGTGCCGTCAGGGCTCGTCTCCCACGACTCGGCCAGCTGGGGCACGACATTCTGGTCCTCGTCGAGGGTGATGAGCGCCTCGTAGAGCGCGAAGAAGGCCGGGTCATACCAGGTCGTGTTGATGGGGTCCATGCGCGAGAAGTCGAGGTCGTATCCCTCTCTCAGCGTGCCTCCGGCGCTGGGCGCTCCGGCCTCCCCTGCTGGCGCGCCTTCCTCGTCGTCACCGCCACAAGCGGCCACAAGCGCTGCGATCGTCGGCAGGGACAGCCCGAGCATCGACGCTCGCGCGATGAACTGTCGGCGCGTGACCTGGTGCCGCTGGAGCGCATCCACCATGTCTTCAAGCTCTGTTCTCTTCTTGTCAACCACAGCGTTCTCCTCTCGACGTGTGCGTCCCTATCAGAGCACTTGCCTGCCGTTCGACCCGTTAGAACCGCCGGCTTGGAATCGACCACCTCCTGCCACGTCGAACCTCTTGTCGACCGAGCGAATCCCGCAAGTCCTTGCCGCGAAGGCGATAATCGACTCAACGACGAGCTCGCCGCACTCGCCGGAGATCATCGCGGCACCCGGGTCGCCGACCGGAAAATGGCGCACCATGATCGGACCGATCGCGCGGCGGGAGAGCGCTTTGCCGGCCTCCTGTCCGGCCGCATGGGCCGATCCGACCAGGAGGAGCTTCGGGGCACGCACTGCCCGCCACACCTCGATCGTCGCCGGATCTGCAACCTCGTCGGGACCGACGAGCACGAGCACCTCATACTTTCCCGCGGCGGCGGCACGAATGGCGAGCGAGGCGTCGATCCCTGCGGCGATGAGAGCGATCCGTTCGATCCCGAGGCTTCGCAGCAGATCCGCGCCAGCGGCGATCCCGGCCGCGCGTGCCTCTTCAGGCAGCGGTAGACCAAAGAGCAGAGAGCTGAAGCCCTTCGCCTCGGCTTGATGGGCGACGACAGACCAGCGGGCTCGGTCCCTGCCGGCACCATCAACGAGGAGCAAGGCGCTCGTTCCGCCGGCGAAGAGAATGACCCGCGTATCTAAACCGGGCTGGATGGCGAGGGGAACGAACTCTTGCTTCGTCGCAGCCTGCATCAACTCACTTCTCCTATGACGAGATGTAGCGGCGCTCGATAGTGACGGCAGCGCAGTAGAGCGGGTCGACGACCTGGCCGATCGTCACCCGTGCCGTTTGGCAGGCGAGCAGGTACGCCTCACCCATCTCGAAGCCGTAGAACCGGACGAGGCGGTTGACGATGTCGACGTACGCGGCGCGAATCACGTCGCCGAGGTGGACTCCGGTGAAGCCGGCGATCGAGCCGATGAAATCGGACGTGTTCACCTGGGGAAGCGCGACGTACTGCGCCTCCCCCTTCGGGATGCGCTCCACCTTGACAGTCGCGTCGGCCTGACACTCGATGGCGGCCCCCGAGATCTCGCCGTCCCCCTGGACGGCATGGGCGTCCCCGAAGGAGATCAGGGCGCCGGGAACGTTCGCGCGCATAACAACCGTGGCGCCGATGCCGTTCACAGGCAGGTCGGTGTTGCCGAGAAACTCGGCCCCCTGAAGGTAGGAGAGACGCCGCTCGCCCGCGGGCGCCACGCCGATAGTGCCGAGGAAGGGCGCGACCGGGATCTCGATCGTCCCCTTCGAGGCCGGGAACAGCACTTTCCCGTCCCGGATCTCGCAGATCACGGTGCGGGGCTCGAGCGGCGCCTGCAGCGTATAGTTCGAGACGAGACCGCCGAGGCCGGGCGTGAGAACCGTGTAGCCTTGTCCCTGCACCGCTCCCGGGACGATGTCCTCGATCGTCAACGCAACGCAGTCGCCCGGCTCGACGCCTTCAACGTAGATCGGGCCTGTGACCGGGTTGGCACCGCCGAGCTTCTCGAACACCTCCGCGAGAGACTGGTAGCCGTCCCGCTCGGTGCGGATGCTCCCCATGTGAGCGTCCTCGGTCTCCACAACGAGGCGGGCGCCGGAAGGGACGCGGATGCGCGGCTCCTCGTTCGGGTCGAAGTACAGATGGCACTGATCGCGCCG
>JBOGWX010000012.1:0-42901 GCA_050694055.1 Actinomycetota bacterium | reverse complement strand
TGTTCGCTCTGAGCTCTGCGCTCGGCTCACCGAGGAGTTCGCCGGAGACCGATCCCGTCGCAGGGATCGCTTCCATTAGACCGCCAAGGTGCTCCGCGTGCTCGATGAGCGCCTCGGAGTCCCTGTATCGCTCGAGGACGATGCACTCGGACTGATCGTCGTTGAAGTAGATGTCGTATTGCAGCGTGCCGGTGTCCTTGGTCCGCACGATCTCCATCGCTTGAGCGGACAAGCGCTTGAACTCGTCGACATTGCCATGGTGAAACTTGAATCGAGCGATACCCACAAGCTCACTCACTGCTCTGACCTCCAATCCGTTGCGATCGCCGTGTCGTTGTAGCTCACCATTACCTCCTCGATCTCATTAATTGGACTGGATCATGAGTGGAAACTCATCGGTCCGCCGCGACATACGGGACTGATCCGAGCCCCACTTCGTCGGTCCATCCACCGATGAGTTTCTGGGGCAGACCAGGTCCATAGAGATCAACGGACTCAGGAAAGGGGACGACGATGCAAAAGGTGACTTCCGAAATCTCGATGTCGCTCGATGGTTTCATCACCGATCCCAATGCAAGCGTCGGAAGCCCGTTGGAGGGAAACGACCCCGGTCGGCTTCACGACTGGAGGTTCGACGCGAAGACGGAGACCGACGCCGCGATCGTGGACGAGATCTTCGAGTCGACCGGCGCGGTCATGATCGGGAAGAGGATGTTCGACGTCGGATTCGAGCCGTGGGGCGATCCTCCGCCGTTCGGGATGCCGGTGTTTGTAGTGACTCACGAAGCGCGAGAGCCCCTGCCTATGCAGGGTGGTACGACCTACACCTTCGTGACGGATGGGATCGAGGCCGCACTCGAGCGGGCCCGTGCCGCGGCCGGCGACAAGAACGTCGGCATCTGGGGCGGAGCGAACATCATCAGGCAGTGCCTGAAGGCCGGGTTGCTGGACGAGATGCAGATCCACCTGATCCCCGTACTACTCGGCGGCAGTATCCGGCTCTTCGAGGATTTCGACCCTGAGGGAATCGAACTGCGGAAGACAAGTTCGATCGAGACGCCGGGTGCTACGCACCTTCGGTTCGAAGTCGTGAAGTGACAAGAGAGGGCATGACCCCGGCCCCTGTGGTGGCAGCCGGGTAAGCCTCCTTAGACCCGGCAAGCTCGAAGGCTTTGGAGACCTTCTAAGTTGACATTGTTTTTGTGAGATCGATTAGGACAGATCAGGTTCAGACGTGATCCGATCCGCTCCTTAGCGGAGGCTTCAGGCGGGAGTGCGTCGGTTCGTAATCGAGCGGGAGAGTTCTACGCGGCCTTGAAAACCGTTGTCCTAACGGACTTGTGGGTTCGAGCCCCACGCCCTCCGCGAAAGGGGCCTCTGACCTGGACTCTCGCGATTCCGAGGTGGCACTCTCTTCCAGCGAAGCAACTGTCAGGAAACCGTTGCCGCAGGTCCTGGCCTGTCCTAACTCATCGCATCTCGTCCGCGTTCACCTGGCAGAGGAGCAGAAAGGCCGCGAGGGACGGCGGACTTGCCAACCTTTTGCCAACCTCCCAGGGCGAGGCTTAACGGGCCGGGTCGTGCCAAACCACCGGCTGTCCCTTGGGATGCGATTGGATGGTGCGACGGCGCTTTCCCCACGATACCCATCGAGGCGCGGGGGCCAGTGGCCCCCAGCCTCTTCGGCCACTCGTCCGGCCTTCACCGGGCTCGCGCGACCCAGTCGGCGCAGATGCCGCCCGTCTCAGAGCTTAGCTGGGTCGTCCATGAGGATCGTGTAGGACATTTGGCCAGATCAGCGCTAGTCATCATCGTCCGCCGAACAACTCAGTTGTTGGCCCCACGACGGTCTCGCCGCAACAGGGAGTCGGATGGTGAACCGCTGTCCTGGGCGACATAGGTCTGGATGTGTCGGCTCAGGGCACCTTCTCCACGAACGCACACTCCAGGAGGCGGGTTGTGTGGCGGACCCAGGACCGTGTCGACCACCCTCGTTCCACGACGAGCTCCTCCCAGGAGTGCATCGAGGTGACCGCCCACATTAGGTGTGCTGCGGTTGGAAGGTTCCAGCCTTTCGCAAGGACACCTCTCGGGGATCCCCGGCGTCTGGGACGGGGCCATTGACGACGTAGACGTGCTCGAAAGGTGATTTCCCTCGGCCGAAGGTGTGCTCCTTGGTCACGAGGCGACGGATCACAGCGGAATAGATCTCGACCTCGGTTGCAACGTCATCCGTGGGCGTTGGCGTCTCGGTAGAAGGAGATGGAGCTGTAAGTGGCTGCTCTGACTCGTTGGCGCATCCGGCAGCCGCAATCGTGGCGGCGAACAGGATGATCAGCAACCTTCTCATCTGTCGCCTATCCCTCCTCCGATGGGGTCGTTGGTTCCTGTTGAGCTAGCTTTCGCTTTGACGCCCGTGGAGCGCACTTGGTTCCCGAGGTCGCACCCCAAGGAGGTGTGAACCTAGAGCATCAAGGCGTTGATGTTTCCGCAGCGTGGCTGACTCCGTTAGGGATTGCAGAGCCTCGAGCTCACGTCTCCAGGATCGCCCGCAGGGCCGCCCCGAACGCAGCGGGCTGCTCGACCATCGGAACGTGACCCGCGTCTTCGATTGGGTACAGCGGCCATCCGAAGCGCGCACTCACCCGCTCCGCCTGCTTGATCGACATGACCCGATCCTTGCGTCCCCAGATCACCGCTACCGGCACCTCGATCTTCCGAAGTTCATCGTCGGGGATCCGCTTGGTGCCGACCTTGCGCAGCAGCGTGCGGTTGGCGGCGTTCACACTCGGCTGCTGAGCCCGGTCGACCTGGTAGTCGCGGATCGCCGTGAGGCGGTCGCCTATCTGCGCCCGCACGCGGTCGCTGTCGTGGAAGACCTGCCGGTGGAGTCGTTCCGCCCCCGCCTCGTTGGGTTTCCTCGCGAAACGGATGAGGGCAAACAGGACCGACGGCGGCGGTCGGAACCGGCCGAGCGATCCGGAGTCCACCAGGATGAGCTTGCTGATCTCCTGTCCTCGCTCGACCGCGAAGCGCGCCCCGATGCTGCCGCCCAGCGAAAGCCCGAGCACGATCGGCGGCTGGTCGCAGGTCTTCCCAATGAGCTCGCCGAGCCACTTCACCATGCCGGGACCATCCAGCGTCCCGCCCCGGACCTCGGATCGTCCGAGCCCGGGCAGATCTGGCGCGACGACGTCGTATCTGTCGATGAGGTTCCCGATGAGCCCGCTTAGGATCTCTGCGAAGCCGCCCTGCCCGTGCAGGAGCACCATCGGCGGGCCCTCGCCGCCCTCGACCAGCGAGGTGGACACTCCGGCAAGGTCGAGCCGGCGCGTCGTTACGGGCAGACCCTCGATCAGTTGAGTCGCGAGCCGATCCGGATCGGTCGTGTTATGCGTGCTGCGACTTGGTGACATTGTTTCCTCCTTGCACAGGCCGACCTCTCCGGCCGTCGGTCAGCTGTAGCGCCATCGTCCGCGGCGGCGGGCGGCCTCACAAGGACAAGAAATGAACTTCCCACTGGCTTCCCGAGCGCCGGAAGGTACAGAATCAGTACTAGTCGAGGTCGCTGCCATGAGGGAGGCTCTGGAAGCCATGCGAGGCTACGGTCAGTTCTGTCCCATCGCGCGTGCCTCAGAGCTCCTCGCCGAGCGCTGGACTCCGATCATCCTTCGGAACCTCCTGCTCGGCTGCAAGACCTTCAATGAGATCGCGTCGGGGGCGCCCGGCTTGTCTCGGGCCCTGCTCACGAAGCGATTGCGCGAGCTCCAACTCGCCAAGGTGATCGAGATCACGCCCAAGCCGGACGGACACGGCTCGCTGTATCAGGTCACCCCGGCCGGGCGCGAGCTGTGGGGGGTGCTGGTCGCGATGGGCGCGTGGGCCGAGAAGTGGAAGCAGGTCTCACCGGAGCACGCCGACCCGGACATGGTGCTGTGGTCGTGGTGTCACGGCTTCATGCGGCGGGACCTTCTTCCCGAAGGTCGCGTGAACATCCGGTTCGAGTTCAAGGTCCGAAAGCATGCCATCCGGGTATGGCTGTTGATCGAAAGCAAGGATGGCGAGCTGTGCTCGTTCGATCCTGGATTCGAAGAAGACGCGGTCGTCACGATCGAGGATGACCTGATGTTCGCGCGCTGGCACCTGGGGCTCCTCGAGTGGCGGTCGGCGCTTCGCTCAGGTGGGATCCGCGTACAAGGCAAGCGGTACATTACGCGCGCGCTTCCCACCTGGAACGCCGGCCCACTTATCCACGTCGCCCAGCGCGAACTACACGCGCGGCCGCAGGAGCCGCCGCGGGTCCCTCTCGACATCCAGGTGGTCCCGCAGGTTTCTCACCCGACTCCGTCGAGCCGGGGCGAACGTTCCCCACGTTCATTCGCGGAGCCGATCCCCGGCTTCGACGGGCGCGTGATCACGGCGGCCGACGCGGATTACAACCAAGCTCGGGCGGTGTGGAACGGCGTGATCGACAGGCACCCCGCGTATATCGCGCGCTGCACCGGAGCTGCCGACGTAACGGCGGCGCTCCGCTTCGCGCGCGAGCGAGACATCCCTTTTTCGGTGCGCGGGGGCGGACACAACGTCGCCGGCACCGGCGTCTGCGACGACGGCTTGGTGATCGACCTGGCGCGGATGAAGGCGATTGAAGTCGATCCGAGTGAGCGCAGGGCACGGGCAGGGGCCGGCCTGGTGTGGGGCGAACTCGACGCCGCAACCCAGGCATTCGGTTTAGCGACGACCGGCGGGGTGCAGTCCCAGACGGGTATCGCGGGACTCACTCTGGGTGGGGGCATCGGCCACCTGATGCGCCTCTACGGCCTGACCATCGACAACCTGCTGTCGGCCGATGTCGTCCTCTCCGACGGCCGGACCGTCACAGCAGACGAGAACGAGAACGCGGATCTGTTCTGGGCCCTTCGCGGCGGAGGCGGCAATTTCGGGATCGTCACGTCCTTCACCTACCGACTACACGCGGTCGGACCCGACGTGTTCGCCGGTCAGGTGATCTGGGCGCTCGAGGACGCGCCCGAGGTCCTGCGCTTCTATCGCGAGTTCGCCGCGCGCGCCCCTCGCGAGGTCGGCACGGCGCTCGTCCTGCGCAAGGCGCCGCCGGCCCCGTTCTTGCCGGTCGAACTCCACCGTCGCCCCGTCTGCATGGTTGCGCTGACCTACGTGGGAGATTCCGACGCGGCAGAGCGCGCCCTCGCGCCGATGCGAGGTTTCGGGCGGCCACTGCTCGATCTTGTCGGCCCCCGCCCCTACCTCGGCTTGCAGTCCAGCTTCGACGCGGTCACCCCTGCCGGCTGGCACTACTACTGGAAGTCTGTCAACCTCCCGCCCCTCGAAGACTCGGTCATCGACACGATTGTCGATCATTCCTCGCGGATACTGTCTCCATGGAGCTACGTGTTGATCCCGCAGCTCGGCGGCGCGATCGCCGACGTCGACGATAATGCCACCGCCTACTCAGATCGAGGCTCCACCCACAACATCAACATCAATGGGGTCTGGCTTCCACATGAGGAGATCGGTGAACAGGAGATCGAGTGGACCCGAGCGTTCTTCGCCGACGTGGAACCACATCAGACGGGCGCGTACGTGAACTTCCTCGATCGCGACGACCACGAACGCGTGCGCTCGGCGTATGGAGAGGACGCGTACCGGCGGTTGGCGGCGATCAAAGGCGTGTACGACCCCGGCAACGTCTTCCGGCTTAACCACAACATCACGCCCTCGCGCCCCGAGCCGAGCCTCGTTCGACAACGCCTGCGAGCCTAGAATCAACGACCGACGGTCCTGAATACGGCGCGCAGATGTCCGACCTCTTATACTCGCGCGAACGCGCTTGTCGATGAACTTGAGAGACTCGAGTTGTTCGGGAGATGACCGGGCGCCGACGGAACCGCATCTTTCGTATGAGCCCTACATGACTCTATTTGTGCAAAGAGACTTAGCCTTTTACCACCGCGACGTGTTAGGTGGCGGCACAAACGGTGCGCCGGCCAACTGCGGCGCGACCAACGAGAGGCTCGTCGAGATCAAGCGCAAATACGAGCCGGAGAACCTCTTCCACATGAACCAGAACATTAAGGCATCGTGACCGCCGGGAAGGGCTTCGGATCGTCCGGTCAAGGAGGCTTTTAACCGAACGCCCATTGTTTTTGTCGTTAGCATCCTTGACATGGGAGCTCATCCACCTCCGTTCGACGGCATCCTCGAGACGGTCCTGTACTGCGATTCCTCCAATGAGAAGGAAACCGTCGCGTTCTACCGAAACGACTTGCGACTTCCACAGAAGGCGGAGATGGCCTTCCGCGTGTCCGAGGCGCAAGTCCTACTCGTCTTCAACGTGGAGCACTCATCCCTCCAGGAAGTCCCGCCCGCGCACGGCGCGCGCGGGCGGGGCCACGCGTGCTTCGTTGTCCCGGTCGATCGCTACGAGGACTGGAAGGCCCACCTCGACGACAGGGGTGTGGACATCGTCCGAGAGATCGAGTGGCCGAACGGGGTGAGGTCTTTCTACTTCCATGATCCCGCCGGTAACGTGCTCGAGATTGCCGACGGGGATCTCTGGCCGCGCTGAACCCCTTTCGCGAACAGAAGAAGACCGCAAGACTTGAAGCGTTTGAGGGCTTGACATGCCGAATTCGAATTCGGTCACCCAAGAGCCCAATCGCTACCGAGAGCGTTCCGAGCCTATTGGCGGCTGTCGGGTCTGTCGAGGAGGAGTGCACGACGGAGAAGCCGGGTAATGTGCTCCCGGTAGTCATCCGACGTCCAGCCCAGTTCCTTCGTCAGCTCTCGCCACGCCCCGGGCATCGTGATCGTATAGAAGAGGTCGGCTGCCGCATCGACCGTCCAGCTATCAGCCAGCCTGCCTTCGTTCGCGATCCGTTGAATGATCTGGCGGTGGACGACGCGGCGGTTGTCCATTCGGTTACGCCATGCCGCTGCGAGCGCTTCGTCCTCGTACTGAGCTGCCTCCAGGACCTGCGCCACTTGCTCGATGCCCGGCGCCAACTTGGTGTAGAGCTCGACGGTGCGCTCTAGCATCTCGACGCCTGTGCCGGCCGCGAAGACGTGGGCGGCCCTCTCCTCAACCCCCAAGACCTGGTCCATGAACTCGACGAGAGCACACAGCAATCCCGCTCGGTCGCCGAAGTGAAGGTAGAGGGCCTGACGAGAGACCTCTGCCCGGCCCGCGATATCGACGAGTCGCACGTCGGCGCCACGACCTTCGATCAACTCCCAGACGTGACTAGGGCAATTCCGCTACCCGGAACAGCCGCCACTGGCCCGGGATGCCCTTTCCATTGATGTTTCGACCTGTGCCGACGCTGAGCGTCGGTATCGGTCGAGAGTCTGCCGCTAACCCCAACCTTTAGGCCGAGCATGCTGGATCGAACGTTGGTTTAGGAGCGACGTCGCGCCTCAGAGATGAGCATCACCCCCAGGATCACGGTGAGACCGGCTAGCTGCGCGAGCTCGGGCTCGTCTGAGCTCGGGAGTAGGAGTCGCGGTGACGATGCGATCCACGAACTCCAAGACCGCTGGGTTCGCCGGGCTGATGAGGTGGCCGCCTTCGACCAGGACCGTCTCGCAGTTCGGAAGGGCTTCGGCCAGGGTCTCGTCGACACGCCGGAAGGCTTCCGGAGACTCCTTCGCCGAGACGATCAGTGTGGGATGAGCGATCCCGGCCAGTTCCCGGACTGTGAGGTCGAGTGGCCCGCCTCTTAGTTCGGCCAGTATGGCGGGGCCGTTGCCGATGAACATCTGCTTGAGCTCTGTCGGAAATGACTCCCAGGCCTCGTCGCCGGCGACCTCTCGCAAGAAGACCTCCGCCACCGACGAGCTGTCGCGCGCCCCGGCGTCCAACACCTTCTCGGTCAATCGCCGAGACCACAGGATCGCGTCCGGGTCGAGCGAGAGCATCGCCGGTTCCAGCAGTGCCAGCGCGGTCACCCTGGCGGGGTACCGGCGCGCGAGGTCGAGCGCGATTTCGCCACCGTAGCTCCGGCCGATGACCACGGCCGGCGCCGCGGACAAGACCTCGAGGAGCGCGGCCGCGTCGTCGGCATGATCGCCTACGGCGGTGGTTACATACGGCTGGGGACGCTCGCTGCGGAAGCAGCCCCTGCGGTCGTAGACGATGAGTCGCCCCCGGCCGGCGAGCTCTGTGACGGCGTCTTTCCAGACGAGCGCGGAGCTGGACGTTCCGTGGATGCACAGAACCGGAGCACCTTCACCATGTTGTTCGTAATAGAGGGTGATGCCGTTTGCCTGGATCTCGGGCATGTTGTGCTCCTTTCACTCCGGCACCGGACGGCCGGAGACGGCAGGAGCCTTGAGCAGCTCTTTTGCCAGGACGCGCGCGCCGACGATGCGCATCATCAGCTCGAACAGGCGCGCCTTGGCGTTCTTGGCGCGCCGGTCCCGCGTGACTGTGAGGATCGAGCCTCCGCCGTTGCGCGGCGCGGCGGTGAGCTCCCAGGTGCCGCCGGGATGCCAGAAGTTGGACTCCTGGACGGTCGCCCGCACAGTTCCCGATCCGTTCCATTGGTACAGCTCTGTCGCCCAGATGCCACCCAAGACGTCGGTGCCCTCGGTGACCAGAGCCGAAGAGTCCGTCTGTTCGTGTACCCGGTAGACCTTCGGGTCGATCGCCGGCCACAGCTCCGCCCGCCGCTCGGAGAAGTCGGTCAGCGCCTCGAGCACCGCGTCGGGTTCCAAGCGGGATTCCACCTCGAACTGGATCATCGCCACACATCTCCTTTCGCCGATGTCCGCACGAACAGCATGCTGGAGGCAAGGCTCGACCCGCATCGGGTGAACGCCCCATCTTGGAAACCTATTCGCCCAGCAACCCCTGCTTCATGGCGAAGAGCGTGGCCCCGGCCCGGGTGGAGACCTCGAGCTTGGCGTAGATGTGCTCGACGTGGTGACCGACCGTTTTGGGCGAGAGCGTGAGTTTGCGGGCGATCTCCTTGTTAGAAAAGCCGCCCGCTACCAGTCGCAGCACCTCTACCTCGCGATCGGTTAGGCCGGCGGGCCAAAAGGATCGTCCAGGTTTGCGCGCTTCGCCCGCGGCTTCTAGAACGGCGCGCGTGCAAGAGACTTCCAGCCGGCCCTCGGCGCAGGCGCGCTTCAGCTCATCGGCGGCGGCGCTCCGCGACAGAGCACTCCGGTACGACCGCGGCTCGGTCATGGCGCGAAACGCGTCGGCCGTCGCCAGTAGCCGGGCAGCGGCGGACAGAGACGGTGCCCTAGCCCCCCGGTGATAGCCCGAGCCGTCCATGCGCTCGTGGTGCGAGCTCGCCACCTCGGCCAAACCCGCAAGGGGATTGCACCGGACCAGGATCCGCTCGGTGTAGTAGGGGTGAAGCCGCACCCGCTCCCATTCCTCATCGGACAGCGGGCCCTCCTTGTTCCAGATGCCACTCGGCACCGCCACCCGTCCGAGATCGTGCAACAGGCCGGCGCGTCTGAGCAGCTTCGGGTCTGCCGCACCGCTCGCGCCCGCCGCCCGCTCTGCAAGTTCCGCCACGCCGGTGGAGTGGCCGTGCAGGAACGGGGACTTGAGATCGGTGAAGTATGCAAGAGCGGTGAGGGCGTCGTCGATGCGAGCCTCTTCGATGGTGATCGGGGGGCCAGGTTCGGCTTCTAGCACCGCGTCCCAGAGAGATCCATCCTCGATTTTCGCCATGAGCGGCGGGCCGTGCTCGAGCGCGGCTTCCAGCACCCGCGGCTCGTACGCCTTACCCTTTCGTTTCCGCAGGATCTCCGTCGCCGCGTCCGGCCCCCACACCCGGTTCAGAAGCTCGAAGTCGCGCGCCACGATCGCTACACGGCACGACGCTGGAATCTCTTCGCCCGCGATCCCATTGGGCAAGCCCTTACCGTCCCACCGCTCGAAGGTGTATCCCAGAGCGTGCAGTACCGAGTCGCCGAGCCCGATGCGACGCCCGAGCATCTGGCCCACCTCGCAGTGGGCTCGAATGCTGCGTTCGGCTCCCTTGGGGTCGGTGAACGCGCCCGCGAGGGCGCGGACGCGCGTCAGGGGCGGCCGGCCCTCGGCGAGGTGGCGCAGCATCCAACCGATCGTCTCAGAGGATCCACCCATGAAGGAGGGGGCCAAACCTTCGAACAGCGCGATGTCATTGCCCCGGTTGAACGCGGCATCTGCCGAGGCCTCGGCGGTGCACCCGAGGAACCGCAGCAACGAAACGTAATAAGTTTCGAGCAGGTCCTGGACCGGCAGCCCGACTTCGCGCCCGAGCCCCATCGCCAGGTAGCAGGTGCGCAACGCGTGCTCCATCGGCTGGCCGGTGCCGAGATCGGTCGCCAGAGAAACGGCCCCCAACAGCTCGGCCAGCCGGGCCTGGTCGTGTGAAGGCGCCATGTGACAAGTGTCTCCCCCGCAGGCCACAACGTAAAATGCAGTGACGACGAAGTCCGGCGGCCGAGGACGTCGCGTTGTTCCATAGCTTCAACCCGGGATGATGGGCGGCATGGACGAGGAGAAGCTGCACGCCGTGAAGATCGGTTCCGTGGTCGTCGATTGCAACGACTTCGCCAGGATGTTCGCGTTCTGGCGGGAGGCGCTTCACTATGAGCCCCGAGAGGCACCCGATGACGACTGGGTGGTTCTCAAAGATCCTCAGGGAAGAAACGTAAACGTGTCCTTGCAGCAGGTCCCGGAGAAGCGGTCGGGAAAGAATCGGTTGCACTTTGACCTCTACACGGAAGACCAAGAGGGTGAGGTCGAGAGGTTGGTGCGGCTGGGAGCGACCCGTCACGACCGAACTCCAGAGGCGGATGAGGATTTCGTCGTGCTCGCGGACCCCGAGGGCAACCTCTTCTGCGTGATCGACACCAGGACATGAGTACCCATCAGAGGATTACGGCCGGCGTTTGACCTTCAGCGCCCGGTCATCGCACGAGATGATGTCGAGCCGCAACGGCTCGAGCCGTTCGTCGTCGAACGCGACGACGACGCGCTTGGCTCCTTCAGCCCGCCAGCGTCCCTTGGAGTCGATGTTGCCGTCGGCGGCCGCGATGCGGTGCCAGATGAACTCGCCGTTCCTCTTTATCTCGAAGCCGCGTCGCCCCCGAGCGGGCGGGAAGTCGTAGCCCGGCCGGCGGTAAACGGCGACATCGGAGGTGTCCTCCTCGTGGGAGTGCATCCAGTCGCCGAAGACCGCCTCCGGAAGCTCGGGCATGTACGGAAGTCTAGAGCTGCCACTTGTGGTACAGCGCGTTGTTGGTGCCGCGCACGAAGACCTCGAGCCGGCCATCGGCATTGCGCGCGGCGCCGCCGTTGCCGTCGAACACTCCGCCCAGTGAGGCCCAGCCCGGGGTCCAGGTGCCGTTCGGCGCGACCTGCCACTTGTGATGCAGTCCGTTGTCCGTGCCGCGTACGAAGACCTCGAGCCGCCCGTCCGCGTTCGCCCTCACGGTGGGATCGCTGAAGATGATTCCTCTCAGCGAGGCCCAGCCCGGTGTCCAGGTGCCGTTGGGCGCGACCTGCCACTTGTGATACAGACGATTGTCGGTGCCGCGCACGAACACCTCGAGCCGTCCGTCCGCGTTGCGGGCGACCACCGGGTTGCCGACGACGACGCCACCGAGGCTCGCCCAGTTGCTCCAGGGTCCGCTGCTGGGAGCCATCTGCCACTTGTGGAACAGGGCGTTGTTGGTACCGCGCGCGAAGATCTCGAGCCTGCCGTCCTGGTTGTTGGCCGCCGCGATGTTGCCGTCGATCGTTCCCCCCATGGACAGCCAGCCGGCGACCCAGGTGCTGTTGGGCGCGACCTGCCACTTGGCGAAGACGCGATTATCGGTGCCTCGCACGAAGACCTCGAGGCGTCCGTCGGAGTTCGAGGCCACGGTCGGATCACTGAAGATGGTTCCGCCGAGCCCCGCCCAGTTACTCCACGGCCCGGCACTCGGGACGGTCTGCCACTTGTGATGTAGTCCGTTGTCCGTGCCCCTGACGAAGGCTTCGAGCCGGCCGTCCGCGTTGATCCCCACCGACGGGTTGCCCGTGAAGACTCCTCCCAGTGACATCCAGCTCCCCACCCAGCCGCTACTCGGCGCCACCTGCCATTTGATATGCAGCGCGTTGTCGGTGCCTCGCACGAAGACCTCGAGGCGTCCGTCGGCGTTCGCCGTCGCGACCGGATCGCTGAACAACACGCCGCCGAGACCGGCCCAGTTGCCCTGCCAGCCGCCCACCTGCGTGCCGATACTGGAGCGCACCCCGTCCAGACAGGCCTGCATGCGGGTCACCTGACCGGCGGTGAACATGAACATCCCGGCATCGTCGGTGTAGTCCATGTAGTTGACGAACATGTCCCCGTTGGGGCCGTTGTTGCAGCTGATGGTCGGGAAGGTCGGAAGGCCGGTGTTCTCGTCCGCCTGGTTCGGCGTGTCTGCCACCTGATCGCTGCCGTTACAGCCGGTGCCGTCGTCACCCCAGATGTGAAAGAGGTTCAGCCAGTGCCCGATCTCATGGGTGGTGGTCCGTCCCCGGTCGAACGGTGCTTGCGCCGTCCCGCTCGTGCCGAACGCCGAGTGACGGACCACGACTCCGTCGGTGTTGGCCGGGCCCCCGGGGAACTGGGCGTAGCCCAGCAAGCTCCCCGCGAGCTGGCAGACCCAGATGTTCAAATAGCGATCCGACGGCCAGGAATCGGCCCCGCCGCTGGCGGCGAACTTGACCGGGTTTCCGGGGCGGGCGAAGGACGCCGTCTGAGTTTGCCTGCGGTTGATGCCGTTGGTCGGGTTCCCATTGGGATCGGTGGTCGCCAGGGCGAAGGTGATGCGCGCGTCACCGACGAGTCCCTGCCACACGCCCGGCACCTGAGCGACATCCGGATTCGTCCTGCGAAAGTCCTGGTTGAGCACGTCGATCTGGCTCTGTATCTGCTGCTCCGAGATGTTCTGCTGCTGGGTGTTCCACACGACGTGCACCACCACTGGTATGCGAGTGACCCCCACCCGTTCGGGCATGCGCTCGGCCGCGTCGTAGGCGCGAGCCAGGCTCTCGACGCGCGCACGTTCGGCGGCGTACTGGGGTTCCTCATCGAGCAGCCTGCGATGCTCGGGCATCGCACCACAGGTTCGTCTGGTCGGTGGCGCATCGGCCATCGCGTTGCCTCCCTCGTGATCGGTTTCCGCCTAGGTGCCGGCGCGTGCCACCGCACAGCAACGCAGAGTTACGTCACCGCTCCGTCACGCTCGCGTCACCGCCGCCCGTTGATCAACCGTCGACGAGAAAGGTCTGGAGGGGGCCGAGCAGCCTCTTCGAGCGCTTGGACACGTGCTGCAGGCGTACCACTCGGCGCGTGATCGCCACGCCGGCTTCTTTGAGTTCGAGCTGCTCGAGCGCGATCGGTTTCCACAGTTCATCGATGACCTCGGTGGGATCGGCCTCGAGGCGCTTTCTTGGCACCTCGAGGTGCTCCGACCACAGACGCAGGCGCGTAGCGCGCGTGAGTCCGGGGTCGCGGATAACGACATTGACCTCTGAATCGTTGAACAGCGAGTGGTTGTTGAGGTTGCCGGAACCGATCGTGAACCATTCGTGTCGACTATCCCGATCTTCGCGTGTACATAGACCGGGCAGGTCCGGTCGCCGTCGCGACCGTAGAGCGTGCAGGCGAGGAAGTTCTCGCCGTTGTCGTCGGCTTCGGCGAGCACGGCCAGCTGACCCAGAGTGTCGTCCTTGCCGGTCGAGGGCTTCGACGGCAGGAGCACGACTATTCGGAAATCATCCGACGGTGGATGCTTCAGCTTGTCGGCGAGAATCTTTACGATCTCCGACGACCATAGGAACTGGTTCTCGAGGTAGATGAACTTCTCCGCCTCTCGTAGCGCTCCTACGTAGGAGGCCAGAAGGCGAAAGTCGCCGCGCGGCAGTGCGTCGTAGATCTTTTCGGGGACCGTTCGCACAAGCTGGGCCTCTACCTCTCCAACCGGCTCCGGAATGGGGTTCTCCTCGAGCGCTTCCCCCGTGACCTCGCTCCATCGCAGGTTGAAGTGTTGGGCTACGTCGGCAACGAGGGGGCCTTTGATTCTGGCGACTGCGTCGTGCCACCCCATTGGCTCTCGAGGTGGATGGTCGTTGGTGTCGAGGCGGTTGGCGCCGAGCGTCGAGAAGTCGAGGCCTCCTACGAAGGCGAGATCGCCGTCGATGATCACGAGCTTCTCGTGGTGGCAGTGCAGGAGGCGCTCCTTGGAATCGATGGCGAAGTGCACGCCGTCATGACGAGCAAGCTCCTTCCCCAGCTTGTGCGCCTCTCCGCGACGAGGTCTGAACGGCGGCGGAAGGGGTGCACCTCCCCAGACCAGCACTCTGACGGCTACTGCGCGACCCGCCTCTGCGATTAAGTCCTCGAGAGTGATCACCGGATCCTTACTGAGAATGAAATCGTGCTCCATGTGCCAGCCCGCCAGGTGAACGAAGGTGCGAGCGTTGCGCACGCCCTCGATGATGGCGTCGAACGATTCGCGACCGTCGATGCAGATCCGTAGCTCGTTGCCCCTGCGGGGCGGCGGATCGTTCATGGCCCAACGTCCGGGACCCGGATCGAAGACCGCCCCCCAACCGATCTTGCTCAGGCGCCGGCGGTGGTGGACGCGCAGTATCTGCTCGAGCCCGTCTCCGATGGTCCGATCGAGGCGGTGTAGCGGGTTGTTACCGCCGAGGTGCAGTTGCTCCCCTTCACGCGAGACGACCACAGAAACCTATAGGTTGCCACGCATGAAAGAGCATCAGGACGACTGGCTGCGAGAGAAGACCGAGAGCTTCTTCGGCTATATCGAGGACGGCTTCTACGTGGCGGTAGCGGTGGCTCTGTCGCTCGCGGGTTTCGTTCTCTTCGGATTCGTCGTCTACGACTTCGCGAGCAAGATCGGCGAGGGCGACCTCACGGCTAAGATCCTCAACCTTCTCGACGGTCTCCTGCTCGTCTTCATCATCACCGAGCTCATCCACACCGTCCGCGCCGTGATCGACCAGAAGGTCCTCGTGGCCGAGCCCTTCTTGATAGTGGGCATCGTGGCCGCCATCCGCCGTCTCGTCGTCGTCAGTGCCGAGGCAAAAGATCTCGTGGGCACCGATGATTTCGGCGACGCGATCCTCGAGATAGGAGTGCTGACCGGCAGCGTCGTGTTCCTGGCAGTGGCTATCTTCTTGCTGCGCAGCACGGTCAGGAGCGAACCCAGCTCGGCCCACGAGCCCGACGCGGACTGAGCCTCTGGGGATCCTTACGGATCGCTTAAGTAATGCTCGAAGCGGCAAGGACCGGGGCCCGGCGGTCGTTTACTCGTCGTAAGAGACAGTCACGACATGGAGGAGATCGGCATGGCCGCACTGCCCTCATCGATAAGGAGGCATCCTCGGATCTGGGTGGGCGTAGGGATTCTGCTGGCCGCACTGGGGGCCTTCGCTCTCTACTGGTTCGAGCCTCAAGCGCTGTTCATAGACGAAGAGGTAAACGAGGCGATCCCGGAGGTCGTGCAGGAAGAAGCAACCGACACCGGCGCCGCATCCGATGAGGGAGATGGCGTCGAGCGCGCGGCCCCCGCACGCCCGCAAACGTTGAGTCGAGGGAACTTCGGGAAGCTCGGCGGCTACGAGGTGGAGGGGACAGCCCGCGTGCTGGCGGTGTCCGAGCGCGACCGCATCGTCCGTTTCGAGAACTTCTCGGTAAGCAACGGCCCCGATCTCAAGGTGTATCTCTCGAGCGCCCCGCCGCGTGTCACGGATGAAGCCGCCTACGCGCAGGACTTCGTCAATCTGGGACAACTCAAGGGAAACGTCGGCAATCAGAACTACGAGATTCCCACCGACGTCGATGTGAGCGAGTACCGGAGCGTGGTCATCTGGTGCGAACGCTTCGCGGTGGGGTTTGCGGTCGCTCCGGTGGATGCCTAGAGACGGTGACCTGGGGTCAGCTCGCCGAGGTGCCGGGCGGATACGGAATGGTGGTCATTCGGTCGCTGCGAAGCTGTGGGAAGCGAGCCCCGGTTCGCGGGTCCCGGGGCTCGCAAGGTGTCCTGCCATCGCCCATGGCCGGAACGCACCCCACCTCACTCCCACAGCGTGAGGTGATTGCCTTCGCGCCGCCTCCGCTTCGCTTCCACTCGTCCGTACTCTCGAGGATCCGCCAGGAGAAATGCATCGACTTCGAGAGCGCCTGTGAGCGCAGAATCGCGGGGGGAGTTCATCTGCGCTGGGGTGACCAGTGGAACCACCGCAGCGCCGACAGGTTCGTCGGTGTGCGGTCGGTTGGTCTGGGCGAAGTTCATGGCCCCATCATGCCGACCGCTCTTTCGGTGGTCTTAGGGCGCGATTAAAGTCACGAGGTTTTCTCTAGAGGAGCGGGAAACGACTCGGCTTCAACGCCGATTTCTTCCATTTGTCGTGAATAAACCCCGTACCACCGGCGCGCCTCACCGTGTCTGCCGGCCGCCGAGAGCGTGCCGATGAGCTCGAGGTAGGCCTGCTCGTCGAACGCGTCGCGTTCCAGGATCCGCAAGAGGTAGCGGACCGCGGCTTCGTCATCTACTCTTCCGGTCGCGCGCTCGGCCAGTGCTCGGGCCACCTTGAGGTACGAGTCGCGGGCTTCTTCCCTCACCCCGACCGACCAGTCCTCGTAGGGGTCTTCCTCGAGGAAGTCGCCCGAGTAGAGGGATTCGGCGCGCGTCAGATGATCGACGGCTTCGCCCTCTTCTCCGTTCCGCTGCGCCTCGAAGCCGAGACGTACGTGACCGAGGAAGGTTTCGACATCCACGCCGAGATGGTCGAGGTCGATACGAGCGTTGTACTGATCTGCGACCACGAAATGTCCGGGATCGAAACGCTTGTCGGGATCGAGAACACCCCGAAGCGTGGCGAGGGCTACGGAGAAACGGTTGGCGACCTTGCGCAGTTCCTCGTCGGGCCACAGGGCCTCCATGAGGTACTCGCGCGTCGTCGGCCGGCCCCGGCGAGCGACGAGGATCTTCAGCAGGTCGCGCGCCTTTTTTGATTGCCACGCGGTGCGCGGGATGGAGCTTCCGTCGCGCACCACTCTGAAGCCGCCGAGCGTGTGGATATCGACCGTTCCGACGGCCTGATCCTGCAGCGAGAACAGCAGCCCGGCGGCACTCATCGATCCCTTCCGCACGCCGTGCTCGCGCAGGAACCGTTCGGCTCGTTCCGCTCTGGGACTCGTCGCCGGTTCGCCTCGGAGATGAGCCGCCGCCAACTCTGCGCGCGCTTCACCCAAAGGGTTGCCGATCTCGCGCCATATGGTTCTGGCCTGATCCACGAGCTCCGCTCCTTCAGAGGCATCTCCGCAGGTGAGCGCGCGCAACTCCAGCGCCTCGGCCAGGCCCGCGCGGTCGCGTCGAGCGCGCGCCTCCCGAGCTGCGTCGTCGGCGTGTCGCAGCGCCGTGTCGGTGTTCTTCTGCGCCGCGGCCACCCATCCCGCGGCCAAGATCGCCGGCACTCTTTCGAGCCCGACGCCGAGCTCGAGCGCCCTCGAGGCGAGCTGGGACGCGCGCTCGGGATCCTCGGTGGCAAGGAGACGAGCCAGTCCCGACAGCGCGGGGACGAGTGCCTGAAGGTCCTTCGGTTCGTCCGATTGATCGATCGCTTCCTCGTATGCGGCGCGCGCCAGCGCGTTCTCTCCCCGCTCGCGATGGATGTCGGCGAGCGTGCAGAGCGGGTAGGACACGCGCCGGGAGTTGGCTCTCTGGTATAGGGACTTGGCGGCCTCGTTGTCCGCAATCGCCTCATCCAGCTTGCCGAGATAGAACTTCACTTCTCCGCGGTTCGCCAGCGCCAACGCTTGGATGATTACGAAGCCCGCGAGATCGGCCAGCCGGATGGCGATATCGAGCTCACCCAGCGCCTCGGAGTATGAACTTTCCTCCATGTGGTGGGAAGCACGATTCGTTCGCACGCGCGCAATGAGCAAGACGTCGCGCGTTCGTTCCGCGTGCTCGAGCGCTTGTATGTAGTGGGCGTCGTTCGCGCGCCGGTCCGCCTCGAGCGCGGCGAGCAGGGCCATGACCGTGTGCGTCACCGCCAGAGCCTCCGAATCTCCGACGCTGCGGGCTTTCGACATTGCTTGTTCGGCATGCTCACGGCACATCTTGGCCTCGCCGCGCATCCAGTGCACGGTCGCGGTCCAGGCAAGGAGCAGCGCTTCGTTGCGAGGATCCGAGCCATCGATGCGCGCGCGATCGAAGGTTTCAAGAGCGTCGTCGGGCTCGGAGCTGAGGTAGTGGATCAGCACCATGCGCCAGGCGATCTCGGGTTCCAAGTGGTCCTCATCGCGCGCGACGCGCTCGAAGCAAGCCAGCGCCCCGACCCAGTCTCCGCGTACCTGCAGCGCCTCGCCTTCGAGCTGGAGAATTCGCCGGCCTCTCAGCTCAGGTGGCACGTTTTCGATCGCCGTGATCAGAGTGTCGACGGCACCGTGGGCCAAGAGCGCCGGCCCGTGCTGTTCGAGGACTCGTGCAAGCCCGTCGCGGTCGTCCATGGCCTCGAGCGACTTAACCGCTTCCTCGATATAGCCGTGGGCTTCGAACCAGCGCGCCGCGGTGCGGTGTACCCACCGGCGTTCGTCGGTGCCCATGGGCAGTTCCTCGCGCGCGAACTGACCCAGTGGAGCGTTGAGCCTGAACCACTCCTCGTGTCCCGAGGGTTCGACGAAGAGCCCACGGCGCGCGAGGACGGTGAGCAACTCGGCGGCATTGCGAATGCCGAGCTCCTCGCAGACCCCCGCTGTGAACCGATCGAGCGCGGCCATCTCCCGCACGAGCTTGCGAACCTCGGGCGATTCGCCCTCGAAGATTTCGCGCGCCAGATAGGTGTAGAGAGGACCGCCTCGTGCCGCAACACGCGCGAGTCGACTTGATCGCTCCTCTACGGGACTGGTCTTCAGGGACTCGAGTGTCAATCGCACCGCCGCCGGCCATCCGCCCGTCATTCGCTGGAGCTCGGGACCGAGCCCTTCGGCCGGCTCCTCGAGCGCGCTTCGCAACAGCGCGCCCGTTTCCTCGCTCGAGAAGCTGAGCTCCGCGCCGGTGACCTCGAGCACCTGCCCCTGCCCTCGCAGACGCTCGATCGGAAACGGGAGCTCGTTCCGACCCGCGAGCACCAGGTGCAGCGTCGAGGGGGCCTGGCGGCACAGCTCGTCGATGACCCTCACCGAAGGGCCGTCCGAATCGAGCTCGTGAAAGTCGTCCAGAATCAGGACGAGATCCCGCTTGAGCTGGTGGTAGAGCATCTCCGACAGGACCGCGGCAAACGCTTGAGCGCGCCCCCCGTCATCAGTGCCCGAGTCGGGTCCGCTGGAACCGACCATGCCGGCCGCGATCTCGCCCGGAAGATCGGGCACGCGTAGGCGCAGCGCGGCCAGCAGACCAAGCGCAAAACTGGGCAGGCTGCGGTCCTCGCGCGTGACCGTGTACCAGGCGGGCGTTACCGTGCTGGACCAGGCACTGAGGAGAGTCGATTTACCGAAGCCGGCATCGGCTATCACGGTCGTGAGCCGACGAGTCGTCACCTCGTGGAGCAGATCATCGAGCCTGGGTCGATCGAGAACGGTCGCGCCGCGCACCGGCGGGATTATCTTGGCGGTTGCTACGTGCGGCTCTGAAGCCCTTGCGTTCATTGACCTCCGCGTTCGAGTTTTCGAGCGATTTGGACGCTTCCGAACTTACGCTTAACTAGTTAGACAAGAAAGCGAAAGTTCGGTGCCACCAGAGCGTTGTCATGATTCGCGGGGATTTCACTGGTTTTCGATCGGGTAGAGGCCCAAGAAAGTGGCGCGGAGCACAATCCGCACCGGCGACTACCATGGCGGTGCACCGTCCTCCGGACCAATCTGGACCAGGCACTCTTGTTAGAAGAGGAGTGATATGTCCCAACAATTCGATCCAAGCCGCCGGCCCGTAGTGGTCGTGCCCGGCCAGCCGGCTCCCGAGGCACCGGAGGGGGCCGAGGATGACGAGCAACGGGAGACCATCGAGTCGCCGGCGAAGGTGATGCGTATCGGCTCGATGGTGCGCCAGTTGCTCGACGAGGTTCGCCAGGCCCCCCTGGACGACGCTAGCCGCAGCCGTCTCCGCGAGATCTACGAGACCTCCGTCCGGGAGCTCTCCGATGTGCTGTCGCCCGAGTTGCGAGAGGAGCTCGAGCGCCTGAGCCTCCCTTTCGACTCCGACGATGTGCCGAGTGATGCGGAGTTGCGCATCGCACACGCCCAGCTCGTCGGGTGGCTCGAGGGTCTGTTTCACGGCATACAGGCCATGCTGTTCGCGCAGCAGATGGAGACCAGGGCCCGGCTCGACGAGATGCGCCGCCCCGGCCTTCCCCCCGGTCGTTCGCCCGGAGAAGGGCAGCCCGAGGCGGGTGGGGGAACCTACCTCTAGGACTCACTCTGGCCGGGGTGCGGTGGGCGACCACCCGGATCGGACCGGTTAGAAGCGTAAGCTACTCGGGGAGCCGGTCGAGACCCTTCTGAATCGCATAGCGCATCAGTTCGTAGCGCCGCTTGAGCTGCAGCTTCGTCAGTATGTTCTGGACGTGATTCTGGACCGTCTTGGTCGAGATGAACAACCTCTCGCCGATCTCCTTGTAGCTGTAGCCCTTCGCAACGAGCTTGAGCACCTCGTTCTCGCGCCCGCTGAGGCCGGGCTCGCCGAGGTCGTCGCGCGCGATGCGTCTGAACTCACCCAGCACGAGCCCCGCCAGCGACGGAGTGAACACGGCGTCGCCCGCAGTGACTCGTACGATCGCGTCGCGCACCTCCTGCGAGGTCGAGCTCTTCAACAGGTAACCGGAGGCACCCGACTTCACGGCTTCCAGCACGTCGGCCTCCTCGGCCGAGGCCGACAGCACCAGCACTTTCACGTGGGGTGCCTCCTCCACGATGAGCCGCGTGGCCTCGGCCCCCGAGAGGCTCGGTAGCTGCAGATCCATCAGCACCACATCCGGCATCAGCTCGAGCGTGCGTTCTACGGCCTCACCCCCATCCGATGCCTCGCCGACGACCTCGGCAAGCCCTGAGCCCTCGAGATCCGCCTTGATCCCGTCGCGCCAAACCGGATGATCGTCCACTACGAACACCTTGATTATCTCTTCGCTCATCGCTCGGCCCTCTCACGCAACGGAACGCGGAACTCGATCTCGGTTCCCCTTCCCAGAGCGCTGTCTACGCTCATACTTCCACCAAGGTCTTCGACTCGACCCTTCATGCTCTTCAACATGCCGACTTTGCCGGCCGCCACGAAGGCGGCTTCGTCGTAGTGGAAGCCGCCACCGTCGTCGGTCACGGACACCACGACGACCTCGCCGTCCTCTTCCGCGAAGACCGACGCGCGCGTCGCGTCGGCGTGCCTCGCCACGTTCTCCAGCGCCTGGCGCACCGCGGCCGTCAGCTCCGTGGCGACGTGGGTGTCGAGCATCAGGGCGCCGACCGCGCTGACGGTGACGGGCACACTTTCGACGACGCGCCCCTGCGATTCGAGAGCGTCGCGCAACGACGTTCGCCCCGTTACCCCCTCCTGAGGCTGACGAAGGATCAGACCTCGGAGCTCGACTTCCTGTTGCCCCGCGATCTCGGCCAGCCTGGCGACCTCGGCAGCGGGGACGGTGGGCGACGTCGCCAGCTCACGCCCTTTCTTGTGCACGAGAGCGAGAGACTGCAAGACGGAGTCGTGGATCTCACGCGCGAGGGACTCTCGCTCCGCAAGTCGACCGGCGCGCTCGCGCTCGATCAAGAGGTCGTTGGTCGCTCTCTCGAGGGCGTCACCCGAGGCGACGAGCACGCGCGCCACCAGCCCCAGGGCAGCACCGCCCACGAGATAGAGCACGGTGGCTCCGCCGATGTTCTGCCACTCTGCTCGTGAGAGCTCGGCGAACGAAATTCCGTTCAAGGGCCGCGTCAAGGCGAGGGCGAGGCCCAGCACGGCCCCCGACGCGATTCCGGCTCGGGGGCCGTGCACGATGGCCCAAAGAAGCACCGCGTTGACGGGATAGGCGGCGGAAAAGAAGGGCCGGCTGGTCACGATCGCGCCCTCCGGGACCGCGACGCCGGAGACGAGCAAGAGATAGGCGCACAGGGCGAGGTCGAGGGCGAGCACGAGGCGCGTCGGGGCCGCATCCTTCGACAACCAGAGCGTCCACCCTGCGGTCGCGGCTATCGAGATCCAGGCCAGGATCGGTCGCGGCAGGCTGTTCATGTCCGTCAACGCGAGGACGGTCATCCATGCCAGCGACACCCATCTGAAGACCAGCGCGCCGCGCGACAGCGTGCGCCGGTAGCGCTCGGCGGCCGGCGAGATCATCGCTCGATCCATGGCTTCGAGCGTAGACGAGCCGCTCGGGTTCTTCCGGGAGAGCGCCGCGACCGGTTACTCGGGAACGATGCGCTTGATCGCGCTGGTGGTGGCGAAGTAGAGCCAGCCACCGGGCCCTTTGGTGACGTCGGTGACACCGCCCTGCCCGCTGAGGATGACGCGCTGCCGGCGTACGCGCGTGCCCTTCGAGTTCATCACCAGTCTGCGAATGTGCCCCGTGAAGTCGCCGGTGTAGACATCGCCGTTGAGCTTCTTCATCGCGCCCCTGTAGAAGGTGGGGTCGGTAGGTACGATGATGTTGCTCCAGCGCACCTCGGGCGGCTTTGGGTTGGGGCCGACGCCGCGCGTGCCGCACTGATAACCACTGCCCCATCCGTAGTTGCGACCCTTCTTGATCACGTTGAACTCGTCGTCGCACTGGGGGCCGTTCTCGGTCGAGTAGATCTTCGTCGTTCCCGGCTTGTGTGCGAGGCCGAAGGGGTTGCGATGCCCGTAGCTCCATACCGCGTTACCGAAGGGGTTGCCGTCGGGCACCGAGCCGTTGGGGTTCAAGCGAAGTATCTTGCCGAGCCGGTTGCCGGTGTCCTGGGCCAGTGCCGGTTCGTGCTGCTCGCCCGTCGAGACATACAGCTTGCCCCCTGCGAACTCCACCTGACCCCCGTTGTGGTAACCGCCGGAGTCTGCGCTCAGCCCGCCCACGATGACCTTGGGGTTGCGACACTTCCCCTTGCGGACCGTAAAGCGCTTCACCTGATGTTGCAGCGGTGACGCTTTGGTGAAGTAGACGTAGAGGTAGCGGTTGTCCTTGTAATCCGGGTGCAGCGCGATACCGAGCAAACCTCGTTCGCCGGTCGAGTTGACGTTCAGGGTCGCGCACGCCCGTTTCTGTAGCCTGCGCCCTTTCAAGATCCGGATCTTGCCGGTGTTCTTCTCGGTAAAGAAGATCTTCTTGCTCTTGGGCACCCAGTCCATGTCGACCGGGAAGTTCAGCCCCGACTTGTAAGTCTGCACCTTGGTGTTGGGGGGCAGCGCCGACGCCGGGGGCGCGAATGGGATGAGCGAGGCGGCGACGACGAGCACCGTGGCTCTAACCTTCACGGAGAACCCTCCTAGCATGAGTGCGCCATGTGGCCCGCATACGGTGCCGACCACTTAGGGTCGTCAGTCTATGAGGAATCGGTCTTTTCGACGCAGGAAACCCCTGCAAGCAATCCCTATGCGTAGCGGCACTCGACGGGCTCTTCGATACCTGACTGTCTTCACCATGGGGGCCGTGGCGGCACTGCTGCTGCTCAGGTTCATCCCACTGCCCGCTCAGGAGCTCGGCCCGGCGAGGGTTCGCACGACCGCTCGACTGGGGGGCGGGAACACGGCGGTTGTGATTCCGCCGCTCGGACGGATCACCGCGCGCACCCACGACACCCCCGTTTCGTTCGGGATCGAGCTGGTCCGGCTCGACATCCCTGCACTCGGAGCGGCAATCTCGACCGACGACGGCCGCCACGAGCTGACCTCCCAGATACGAGACGACCTCACGGGAACACTGCAACGCACGGGGGTTCTACTGGTCGTCGCGGGCACGATCATCGGAGCGCTGATGGGTGCTCTGATGCCGTACCGGAAGTGGAAGTACATCGGCGCGGCGGCCGCCGGTGGCCTCGTGGCCGTCTCGTCTCTCTTCGGCCTCGCGCTCGTGACCTTCGACCCGGATGGGTGGGAGGAGCCCAAGTTCACGGGTACTCTCGCCCGCGCCCCGGACATGCTGGAGGCGGTCAACCGAAACCTCGGCTCGTTGGACAATCTGCGAGATCGGGTCGAGATCGCATCCCAGCGCATCTCCGACCTGGTAGCGCTGCTCGCCCAACCGCTTGATGATCCCGCCGGCGGTACGGTTGCGATCCTGCACGTCAGTGACGTGCACTCGAACCCGTTGGGCGTCGAGGTCACTCGTCAACTGGCCCGGCAGTTCGGCGTTTCGGCGGTGATCGACACCGGTGACCTCACCTCTTTCGGCAACCCGGTCGAGGCGCGCATCGGAGATCTGATCGAGGGTTTCCCCGTCCCCTACGTGTTCATCCCGGGCAACCATGACTCGATTGCGAACCGGGCGGACCTGGCGAGGCTCGACGAGGTGGTCTTGCTCGACGGCGAGACGACGACGGTGGGTGGAGTGGATGTGCTCGGCTGGGCCGACCCAACCTTCACTGCGTCCAACGAGATAACCACCGAGGAGGGCAACGAGGTACGTGAAGAGGAGGCCGGGTTGGTCGCCGACGCGGTCGAGGAGCTCACCCCGGATGTCCTGGCCGTGCACGACCAGCGCCTCGCCCTGGAGTCTTATGGAGGGGTGCCACTCGTCTTGTCGGGGCACACGCACGAGCGCGATCTGCGTATCGAGGACGGGACCGTTCAGTTGGTCGTCGGTTCCACGGGAGCGACGGGGCTCGGCTCGTTCACCATCGAGGCCGATCTCCCCTACGAGGCGCAGGTCGTCTATTTCCGCGATGGATTGCCTTCGGCAGTTGACTACGTAAGCTTTCGGAGCCTCGGCAGCGAGTTCGACATTCAGCGTGAGCTCTTGGACGTGGACGAATCGCTCCTCGAGGAGTCGCAAGCCCCCTAACCGCTATGATTCCCGGCGGAGGCGTGCCCGAGCGGCCGAAGGGAGCGCACTGCTAATGCGTTAACCGGGGTAACCCGGTTCCGGGGTTCAAATCCCCGCGCCTCCGCTCTCAGGCTGCCCAACCGGGTCGGGTAGAGTTTGACGGCATCACAGGCGCCCGTAGCTCAGTGGATTAGAGCGTCCGGCTACGGACCGGAAGGTCGGGGGTTCGAATCCCTCCGGGCGTACTTCATCGCCGCTGCAGAACTGCCGAATCGAACGATCTCAATCGAGTGGCTTTCCGGCGGTTTCGTAGACAATTCGCACTGCCCGACTCGTCATTGTCGCCGAGGCAAGGTTTACTGGCCCCGATGGGACTGCTTCACTGGATACACGAACAGCGCGAGAAGCTCATTCTCGGCAACGCCTACCATCTCCTCGAGCCGGACGAGGACGTCGTGCAATGGGTACGAATCGGCGATGCCACTTCCAGGCGCGAGGGCTTCGCCTTCGTTACCTCCCGACAGGTCATCATTCATTGGAACGGTCGCCGGGCGGACATCACCAACTTCCGCTGGGAGAACGTCACATCATGGGCGGTGAACGTGCAGGGAAGTCAAGGCCCAGAACTTGCCGTCCAGGGCGCGGATTTTGAAGTGAACATCAAGCTGCCCACCGACACGCATGCGACTGCGGAGCGCGTCGCGGACTTCCTCAGAAGGTTCGCGCGCCATGCTCCCAAGTCTGAGAGGCATCCCACCAACGCAGGTGAAACCACCCGAACGGACTGGCGTAGCGACGGCGATGTCGAGGTGGCAAAGGTGCCGCGCACGCCCCTGGAGATGACGCGCAGGATTCTCGTAACCTTTGTCGGCGTGACGATCTTCGTCATCGGAATCATCATCATTCCTCTTCCCGGACCCTGGTCGTTCCCCGTCAACCTGTTGGGGTTGGCGATCCTGGCGAGCGAGTACGACTGGGCCAAGGATGGGCGTATGTGGACCATGAAGCAGTACGCGAGGGCGAAAGCGGAGATTCAGAGGCGCCGCGCCGCTAGGTCGCAACCTGATCGCTGACGACGCGTTGCGGTAACCGAATGAGTAGCCGACCGAACGCGCGCTCAGACGATGAGTTCATGCGACTCGCTCTCGCGGAGGCCGCGCGCGCGACCGAACACGATGATGTCCCGATCGGCGCGGTACTGACGCGCGACGGCGAGGTCCTGGCAGCGGCTCACAACGAGAGGGAACTTCGAGGAGACCCCACCGCTCACGCCGAGGTTCTGGCCCTGAGGATCGCTGCGGAGGAGGGCGGATGGAGACTGGAGGGAACGACCATGTACGTGACCCTCGAGCCCTGCGCGATGTGCGCCGGAGCGCTCGTTCTGGCGCGCGTGCATCGTCTCGTCTACGGTCCTCAGGACTCGAGGGCCGGAGCGGCTCTGTCCCTCTACAACGTGGTCCAGGATCCTCGGTTGAACCACCAGCTCGAGGTCACTTATGGCGTGCTCGAACCAGAGGGAGCTGCCCTTCTCACCGACTTCTTCGAGGGCCGCCGCAACCTATAATCGTCGGTCCAGTCGTTTGGTGGGGTACCGAAGCGGCCATAACGGGATCGCCTCGAAAGCGATTGTGGGTTCACGCCCACCGTGGGTTCAAATCCCACCCCCACCGCCTTTGTGAGCGCGGCCCGGGGCAGATCTGAGCCTGCGCCGGATGATCAGGAAGATAGTGGGTAGGGGGCTAGGGAACGACCGCGAGCAGGGAGGAGTGAGACTCATGTCCAGGACCACCAAACGCCTTGCGGCGCTGGGCGCGGGAGTAGCACTGATCGCTTCCGTGGGTGTGGCGCTGTTGACCCCCACGGAAGAGGCGGAGGGCAAGTCGAGCAGCAGAGCGCGCGCCGCGCGCGCGGTGCTCGTAAACGCCGATGGGGATCGCGTGGGCGCCGTCCGCTTACAGCAGCGGCGCGGCGCCGTTCTTGTGAGCGCGCGCATCGTCGATGCGACACCTGGTTTTCACGGTTTCCATATCCACGAGACCGGGGAGTGCGACGCCGAGGCGCCCGATGGGCCGTTCACGACGGCTGGTGGCCACTACACCGGCGGCGACGCCACGCACGGTGAGCACGCCGGAGACCTGCCGTCCCTGCTGGTGATGGACGATGGCACGGCGCGCCTCAGCTTTGCCACCGACGCGTTCAGGCTAAGAGATCTGTTCGACGCCGACGGCAGCGCCGTCATGGTCCACGCCGGCGCCGATAACTTCGCCAACATTCCCGACCGCTACGTCTCGAGCGAGTCTGGTCAACCGGGGCCCGACGCGACCACGCGGGCGACCGGCGACGCAGGAGCTCGCTATGCCTGCGGAGTGGTGCGCAAGTAGCAGCGCTGAGCGCCATCACCGCGCTCGTCGTCGGGAGACGGGCGTCTGGACGTCCCGGCTAGACTCCCGCTCGGAGGCGTGCGAGAGCGGCCGAATCGGCACGACTGGAAATCGTGTGATGTGCAAGCATCCGAGGGTTCAAATCCCTCCGCCTCCGCGTTGCCGTGGGTCGACGTGCTCCACCATATGTGTACCGTGAGGGTTACAGAAAGCGCCACATTGGAGGAGCGATCGTGGAAGTCGGTGTCCGAGAGCTGCGCGACAACCTCAGCAAGTGGATAAGTCGCGCCCGAAGGGGGCAAGACGTGGTCATCACCGACCGCGGGAAGCCGGTTGCCCGGTTGACGAGGTACGGGGAGAGCCCTGCCCTCCAACGGCTTATCGAGCAAGGTCGGGTGCAGCTACCCACCAAGCGAAAGACGAAGATCGATCGTAAGGATCTGATCAAGCCACGGGGGAGCGTCTCTGAGCTGGTCAAAGACCAGCGTAGGTGAACGTCTATTTCGAGACCTCGGCCCTGGTCAAACTGTTCCTTGATGAATCAGGCGCCGACACCTCACGCGATCTGTGGGACGAGGCGGACTTTGCGACCGTGGCTCGGATCGCGTACCCCGAGGCGAGAGCAGCGTTCGCCTCAGCGCATAGAGCTGGACGGATCACGGGGCCAGAACTCGAAGATGCGAAAGGCAGACTCAACCAACTGTGGACTCAGGTTCAAATCGTCGAGCTCGACGCCCCCGTGGCGATCTCGGCGGGAGAGCTAGCAGAGACCTTTGCTTTGAGTGGGTTCGACGCCGTGCATCTGGTCACCGCCATCGAGGTACAGGACGAGAGCCTGGTCGTAGCGACCTGGGATGCAGACCTGCGTGTGGCTGCGCTTGACGCGAGCCTGCAGGTTGCCCCAGTTCTCTGACCGGCTCCTCCGGCGGATACCGTTAAGGCATGGATCTGGAAGCGGTAGTCGACAGGCTCACCGAGCTTCCAGGCGTCGTCGCAGTCGTTCTGGGTGGCTCGCGCGCCGCCGGCCGCCACCGACCGGACAGCGACTGGGATCTCGGCCTCTACTACCGGGAAAGCCTCGACGCGAACCACGTGCGCGCCCTGGGGTTCGAGGGAACCGTCGTGGATCCCGGGGACTGGGGACGGCTCGTCAACGGCGGAGCGTGGTTCACCATCGAGGGTGAACGGGTCGACATCCTCTATCGGGACCTCGACTTCGTATCCCACTGGATCGCAGAAGCCGAAGCCGGCCGCTTCGACATCGATCCCGTCTACGGCTATGTGGCGGGCATGGCCACCTACGTCCTGGCGGGGGAACTGGCGCAGTGTCGAGTGCTGCATGGAGATCCGACGATTCCGTCCTTCCCAGATGCGCTGCGGCGCTCGGCGCCGTCGCGCTGGCGCTCGCTGGCGGAGCATTCGCTTGCGGTGGCGGAAAACAGAGCCCTGTCAGGCGACCTGGTGTCGTTCGGGGGATTGTGCTCGACGGCGGTGATCGCCGAGGCTCAGGCTCGCCTTGCCGAGAGCGGTGAATGGGCTCTCAACGAGAAGGACATCGCCGCAAGAGCCGGTTTGGAGGACATCGGGGATGCTTGCGCGCCCGGGGGCGGATCAGCGGAGGCGTTGCGCGGCTGTCTCGAGCGCGTTCGAGAGATCCTCGCCTGATCTCGGAAGGCGCTTCGTTAGAGAGCTCCCTTGACGAGGCCCCAATCGAAGGGTACTTTACCCTTCAGTTATTTAACTGGAGGGTTTAGTGACTACCACCGCCGAACGGCTGGACCGCACCTTTGCGGCGCTCGCAGATCCCACGCGCCGGGCGATCCTCGCTCGGCTGGCGTGGGGGGAGGCCTCGGTCACCGAGCTGGCGGAGCCGTTCGAGATGAGCTTGCCGGCGGTCTCCAAGCACCTCAAGGTGCTGGAGCGGGCGGAGCTCATCGCGCGCGGCCGGGAGCGACAGTGGCGCCCCGCCCGGCTGGAGGCGGGTCCGCTCAAGGAGGTCGCCGAGTGGACCGAGCGATACCGGACTTTCTGGGAGCAGAGCTACGAGCGGCTGGAGGAATACCTGGACGAACTCCAGGGCGGAGGGAAGGAGCAGGACGATGAGCAAGAGCGGTAGCAACGGACTCACGGTGACGACGCCGTCGGACCGAGAGATCGTCATGACCCGGGTCTTCGACGCACCGCGCGACCTCGTGTTCGAGGCACACACCTCGTGCGAGCACCTGTCGCGCTGGTGGGGGCCGAGGGGCTACGAGATCATCGGCTGCGAGGTGGACTTCCGTCCGGGCGGTGCGTGGCGGATCGTGCACCGCGGGCCCGAGGGTGATGAGTACGCGTTCCGGGGCGAGTACCGCGAGATCGTCCGGCCGGAGCGCATCGTGTGGACGTTCGAGTTCGAGGGCATGCCCGGCCAGGTCTCGGTCGAGACCATGACGCTCGAAGAGCAGGACGGCAAGACCACCTTCACGAGCACGACCGTCTTCGACTCGGTCGAGGACCGCAATGGGATGCTCGAGTCCGGGATGGAGTCCGGTGCCGCCGAGACCATGGACCGGCTCGACGAGTACCTCGAGATTCTCGAGGGCAGCGGGGCCGGCTGAGCGGCCTTCTCGGTCACACCTTCGGTCGGGGGGCCGTAAGCTACGCGCGGCCGTGCTAGACGGGGGGTTCGGGGTCCCCTGCACCGGAAACCCTCGATACGCCGGGTTGAAGGTTCGTCTGCGGCCTCTGAAGGACCGGGCAGCCCCCGGTGAGCAGTGTTGATGGACGGGTCCTACGCGACTCGGAGCCGCGAACCAGGTCAGGCCCGGAAGGGAGCAGCCTTAAGCGGTGTCCCGAGTGTGCCGTCTGGATTGCCCGCCCGGAGCCGGCTGCCGGGAAAGCGACGGCCACTCAGGGGTCCAAGACGAACCGCACGGCCCCTTTCTTTCCCTCATCCGATAGGTAGTGGTTGGTGCACCAACCGGAAGCGTCGGTAGCGAGGAGGGGAGGCCCCCGGAGGGGCACTCTGGAGGCCGATGCGCCGCCGAAGGCGCCGCGAGGCCGGAAGGAACGGAACGGCGCAACGCGCCGGGGAGTGGGTGCGACGGAGCGAGGCGTTCCCGTCCGCAGCATCCACCCGGGAACGGATACGCCGCCCGACTCATCACATGTCACGGCTACTATGGCTCGGATGGCGTACGTCTCCCTCTACCGCAAGTACCGACCGCAGACCTTCTCGGAGATACTGGGTCAGGAACACGTCTCGACCACGCTCGCAAACGCGATCACGGAGGATCGGGTCGCCCACGCCTACCTCTTCACCGGCCCTCGGGGAACCGGTAAGACCTCGACCGCGCGCATCCTCGCCAAGGCGCTGAACTGCGAGCAGGGACCGACGCCCACCCCGTGCGGGAAGTGCGCTTCGTGCGTCGCGATCGCACAGGGCTCGTCCATGGATGTCTTCGAGATGGACGCGGCCAGTCACTCCGGCGTCGACGAGACGCGCGAGATCCTCTCCGGAGTGCCGCTGGCGACGGCCGGCGGACGCAAGAAGGTCTATGTAATCGACGAGGTCCACATGCTGACGACGCAGTCGTTCAACGCGCTGCTCAAGACGCTCGAGGAGCCCCCCGACCACGTCGTGTTCGTGCTTGCGACCACCGAGGCGCACAAGGTGCTTCCGACCATCATCTCGCGCACCCAGCGTTTCGACTTCCGGCGGATGCCCCTGGCGTCGCTGGTCGAGCTGCTTTCGGACGTCGCGAAGCGCGAGAGCATAGACATCGAACCCGATGCGATCGAGGTCGTTGCGCGCCACGCGGAGGGGGGCGGACGGGACGCGCTGTCGGCGCTGGATCAGCTTCGAAGCCTCGAGGGACACATCACCGTCGACGACGCCGAGCGGCTTCTCGGAGAGCGCGGCGAGGACGCGTTCCTGCAGCTCTTCGATGCCATGGCCGAGGCCGATATTGGCTCGGTATTCGCGACGCTCGACTCGATGATCACGCAGGGTGCCGACGTGCGGCAGCTCGCGCTGGGCACCTTGAACCACGCCCGAGCATTGATGTTGCTCAAGACCGCGCCCCAGGCGCAGGAGCTCCTGGACGTGCACGCCGAAGACCGGCAGCGGCTGGCCGACCAAGCGGAGCGCTTCCGTATCGGAGGACTCGTCCGGTTACTCGAGCTGGTGGGCAAGTCGATCACCGAGATGAGAAACGCCCCCAATCACCGGCTCTTCCTCGAGGTGGCGCTCACTCGCGCCGCCTCGCCCGAAACCGACTCCACCCCCGAGGGCATCTTGGGGCGCATCGAGCGACTGGAACGCCGGATCGGCCTCGCCGGAGCGCCGGAGAGGCCCCCTTCGCAATCGCCGGCGACCGCGCCGGAGCCCACCGCTAGCTCGGAGCCGTCCGCGCCCGAGCGGTCGACGCAGGTCGAGGAACGGAGCGGCCCCTCGCCCTCCACCCGCGCCACACCCGAACCGGTGACCTCCCAGCCCCAGCCGACCACCGAGCCGGCGGTTTCGGCCGCCGAGCACCTCGGGCTAGGCCATATCAAGGACGCATGGCCCGCCGCGCTGAAGGAAGTCACGCAACGCAGCAAACGGGTGGCCGCCTTCCTCAAGCCATCGCATCCCGTGACCTACGACTCCGAGGGGCTCACCGTCGAGGTGCAATCGTCGTTCCACGCCGGGCAGATGGCCGAGGAAGCAAATTCGGCGATCCTCTCGGACGCGTTGTACGCCGCGCTGGGCCTCAAGCCGTTTCTCCGGTTTTCCGCGCGCGGGGCAGAGCCCGTGGCGTCGGAACCCGGCGGCACTCAGGCCGCTGCCGACACCTCGAGCTCGGGCGCCGACTCCGACGGTGCGGATTCCTACGCCGACGCGGCGGATGCCGTCGAGGTTCACCACGATCCGGTTGAACTGCTCAAGAAGGGCCTCGACGCCGAGGTCGTCCGAGAGGTCGAGGAGCAATAGCCCAGCACATGGGGGAGGAAACCAATAGATGAGCAAAGACATGCAGAAGATGATGAAGCAGGCTCAAAAGATGGCGGCCGATATGCAGAAGGCGCAGGATGCTCTGGCGGAAGTCGAGGTCGAGGGCAGCGCCGGAGGCGGCGCGGTGAAGGTCGTTGCGACCGGTGACCAGCAGATCGTCTCCGTCACCGTCAACGCCGACATCTTCGACGGCGAACCCGATGCCGACGATCTCGAGATGCTCGGCGACACGGTGACCGCGGCCGTCAACGATGCTCTCGACAAAGCGCGTGAGGCTCAAGCGCAGGCGATGGGTCCGCTTGCCGGAGGACTCGGGGGGCTCGGCCTCCCGGGCATGTAGGGCTTGTTCGCCGGCCCCCTTCAACGGCTCATAGACGAACTCTCCAGACTCCCGGGCATCGGGCCCAAGAGCGCGCAGCGCGTGGCCTTCTACATCCTCAAGGTCCCCCAGGGCGAAGCGCGCGGATTAGCCGAAGCGATCGTCGAGGTCAAGGACAAAGTCCGTCTCTGCGCGCGTTGTTTCAACGTCGCCGACACGGAGTTGTGTGAGTTCTGTCGTGACGCGCGCCGGGAGTCGTCTGTGATCTGCGTCGTGCAGGAACCACCGGACATCATCGCCATCGAGCGCACGCGCGAGTACCGCGGCCTCTACCACGTCCTCCAGGGCGCGATCAGTCCGATCGAGGGAATCGGGCCCGAGGAACTTCGCATCAAGGAGCTTCTGGCCCGTATCAATCGTCCGGCGGAGGGTCACGAGCAGGTCACCGAGGTCATCGTGGCCACCAACCCCAACACCGAAGGCGACGCCACGGCGATGTACCTGGACCGGCTGCTGTCCCCGCTGGGAGTCGGCGTGACCCGCCTCGCGAGTGGTCTCCCAGTCGGGGGTGACCTCGAGTACGCCGACGAGGTAACCCTGGGCCGCGCCCTGGGGGGACGCCGCCGCATGAGCCCCTAGAGATGCGGTGGCGTGACGCCGAGCGACCCAATCGGTCGCAGGGTGGGGCTCACCCACGGCCGCCGGCACTCTTTCGACCGTTGACGACGCTCAGCGTCCTAATGGTCGATCGTTCTCCGACCGGGCGCGTTCCGATCCCGTAACCCAGTCGGCACTCTCGTTCCCTCAGGTATCGCTAGGTGCGGGCGCTCGGCTCAGATTGCTTGCTACCTTGTAACCATGGCTTTGATCGTCCAGAAGTACGGCGGAACCTCGGTCGGGGACGCCGAACGGATCAAGAGGGTGGCCGAGCGCATCGTCTCGGCGGCGCGCGACGGCAATCAGGTGTGCGTCGTCGTCTCGGCCATGGGTCACAGCACCGACGAGCTCGTCGGCCTGGCCGCGCAGGTCTCCCCCGAGCCGAACCCCCGCGAGCTCGACATGCTTCTCACTGCCGGAGAGCGCATCTCCATGGCGCTGCTGTCCATGGTCATCTCCGACCTCGGCTACGAGGCCATCAGCCTCACTGGATCGCAGGCCGGGATCGTCACCGACACGACGCATGGGAAGGCACGCATTCTCGAGGTCAAAGGAGACCGCGTTCGCCAGGCGCTGGCGGAGAACAAGATCGCAATCGTGGCCGGCTTCCAGGGCGTTTCCACGACCTACGACGTCACGACCCTCGGACGAGGAGGGTCCGACACCACCGCCGTTGCTCTGGCGGCAGCTCTGGGGGCCGACCGGTGCGAGATCTACACGGACGTCGACGGCGTGTACACGGCCGATCCTCGCATCGTGCCGAGCGCCCGCAAGCTCCACGCCGTGTCCTACGAGGAGATGCTGGAGATGGCGGCCGCAGGCGCAGGGGTGTTGATGCTGCGGTCGGTGGAATACGCGAGGAACCATGGAGTTGTGCTCCACGTGCGCTCCTCGTTCGGATACGAGGACGGAACGTGGATCATGGAGGAGGACGAGCGCATGGAGCGAGCGATCATCTCGGGAGTCGCGCATGACATCTCCGAGGCGAAAGTCGTCATTCAGAAGGTTCCCGATACGCCGGGCATCGCCGCGCGCGTCTTTCGTCCGCTGGCCGACGAGGGCGTCAATATCGACATGATCGTTCAGAACGTTGCCGATGACGGTCGTACCGACATCTCTTTCACGATGCCGACAGAGGATCTCCGGCGAGCCGGGCAAGTGCTCGAGGACGTGTCGGCATCCGTGGGGGCCGAAGGTGTCCTCACGGATCCGGACATCGCCAAGGTGTCGCTCGTGGGTGCCGGCATGAAGACACATCCCGGCGTGGCGGCCGACATGTTCGACGCACTCAGTGATGCCGGTATCAACATCGAGATCATCTCGACGTCGTCGATTCGGGTGTCGTGTGTGATTCGCGCCTTCGAGGTCGAGCGCGCGGTCAAAGCCATTCACGACAAGTTCGAGTTGACCGAGGAGGCCATCATCCGTGAGGAACACCCGGCCACCGCGACCGGTCAGCTGCGCGCCATCAACGCGAGGGAGACGTAGATGAGAGTCGTCTTGGTCGGCGCGACCGGTGCGGTGGGTACGGAGGTGCTCAGGATCCTCGAGCAGCGGAACTTTCCGGTCGACGAGTTGGTCCCGGTGGCGTCGTCGCGCTCGGTCGGCCGCAAGCTGGAGTTCCGCAACGGTGAGGTCGAGGTGGTCGGTCTCACGCCCGACGTCTTCGACGGCGCAGACATCGCGATATTCGATGTGGCCGACGAGCTCAGCCTGGAGTGGGCTCCGATAGCGGCTGCGCGAGGAGCGATCGTCATCGACAAGTCCGCGGCGTTCCGCATGGACGACGAGGTGCCGCTGGTGATACCCGAGATCAACGGCGACCAGGTGCGCAACCTTCCCAAGAACATCATCGCCACGCCCAACTGCACGACGACCGCGATGGTCATGCCGCTGGCCCCCCTGCACCGTGAATGGACCGTCAACCGTCTCGTGCTGGCGACCTATCAAGCCGCCTCGGGGTCGGGACAGCAGGGAGTCGAAGAGCTGTGGGAGCAGACGCAGCTCGCGGCCAAAGAGCCCGACGCCGTGCGCGCTGGTCGTGCTGCCGACGTCATCAAGGGCGGCGACACCTTCGTTCATCCGATCGCGCTCAACGTGCTACCGAAGTGCGGTTCGGTCAAGCACGACGGCTACACGTCGGAGGAGATCAAACTGTGCAACGAAACGCGAAAGATCATGGGCATCGGTGACTTGAGGGCGACGGCTACCTGCGTGCGCGTACCTGTCATGACGGGTCATGGCGTCGCGGTCCATGCCGAGTTCGATACCGAGGTGTCCGTGGAGCGAGCGCGCGCGCTACTGGCTGCTTCGCCCGGTGTCGAGCTGGCCGACGACCTCGATAACCACGTCTATCCCACACCACTGGTCGCCGCCCAGGAAGATTCGTGCTACGTCGGGCGTATTCGTAAGGATCTATTCGACGACCGCGCGCTGGAGTTCTACTCGGTCGGCGACAACCTGCGTAAGGGTGCGGCTCTGAACGCCGTCCAGATAGCAGAGCTACTTCGTTAGCCCTCGCGCAAGGATCGCCGGCGCGCTTCGAGCAGAGCGCTCAAACGATCCGGATAGTCGGTGACGATGCCGTCGACACCGGCATCGAGTAACCGCTCCATGTCTCGGGTTTCGTTCACCGCCCAGGTCCACACGCCCAACCCCTCTTCATGGGCGGCCTCGACCAGCTCATCAGTGATCTGGGTGTGGTGAGGCCCGATGCGCGCGGCGTAGCGGCGCGCCTGCTGCAGGCGACCGAGAATCTCGTGTGGAGGCTCGTGCTCGTAGAACAGTTGGACGAGCTCGATGGCCGGCGCAAGCGAGTGCAGCCTCTGAGGAGTGACTACCGAAAGTGACATCACCACGACCCGGTCGCCGTCGCGCAAGAGGTCGTACTCGGCCAGGGTCCGCAACACTTTCCATTCGATTCCAGACCTCACGTCGTCCCGACTCTTGATCTCTATGGCGAACTTCGCGAGGTGGCGATATCGCTCGAGCACCTCGCCGAGCGTCATGAGGGGCCGACCCACGAAGCTCGTCATTGCCTCCGGATGCATCTCGTTGAACCAGCTTCCCGCGTCGGCGTCTGCGAGCTGCCCGTAGACCATCTCGGAGATGACTCCGTGTTCGGGGATGGAACGCAGCGTGCGCGACGAGATCAGATCGTGAAAGACGACGGGAACTCCGTCGGCCGTAAGCTGCACATCGAACTCGAGGTACTCGGCCCCCAGTTGGAGCGCCAGGTCGAAGGCGGCGGCGGTGTGCTCGGGTGCGTATCCGGACGCGCCGCGGTGGGCGATGTTCGCCGAGCCGGTCGCTATCGGCGGATGGCGTCGCACCCGCGGTAACCCTGCGATGGCGTCCTCCCCTTCACGCAGGCCGAGGCAAGGATCGTGTGCCCCGGTGAACGATACGTGACCTAATTCCGTACATAAGTGGGACGAATCGGAGAGCCGAGTGGTCGGGAAGGAGGGATTTGGACCCGCGGCCCATCCAGCAACGCCATGAGGGATGTGACGGACTCGTTACCGGCGGGTGACGTCCCGGTTACCCCCATCTGTCCACAGTTGGAACCATGGAAGTAGCAGCGGCGATCTCCATCCCATGGTACGTCGACGAGGTGGTGAGTCGGTCGCTGGCCGAGGTCCGCCAGAGGGAGTGGAAAGACCTAAGCGAGGCGCCGACCTACTGCCTCCGGGGACTCCAGTCCACGTGGCTTCACGAGCGGATAGGTCGGACATCTCTGCCCGCGCCGCCCCGGACGCTCCCCGTGCTCAAGAGAGGGCGCCTCCTCCGGTTCATCGATCTTGCCGATCCTCCGGCAGGAGGAGGTTCGTCCACGTCAGCAAAGGGGGCCACATGAAGAAGAGATGGTTCGCGCTCCTCGCCATACTGCTTGCGTTGTCACTTATGGCGTCGGCGTGCGGGGGAGACGCCGACGACGACGGGCGCACGTTCGAGCCCGGCGCGCTGGGCGCGGTCACGATCGGTTCGGACGAGCCGCTCGAGATAGGTGCTATCCAGGCAGTCTCGGGCGACGTTGCCAGCCTTGGCGAGGACCAGGTACGCGCCATCGAGATCGCGATCGACGATCTCGACGGCGAGTTCAGAGGTCATCCCATCGAGCTCTCGGTCGAGGACGGTCAATGCGCGGCGGAGGGCGGAACGACCGCGGCGCAGGCACTGGTATCCAATCCCCAGATCGTCGGCATCATCGGGACGAGCTGCTCGGGCGCCGGAGTTCCTGTGTCTGAGATCATGTCCGAGGCCGACCTGACGATGATCTCCGGCTCCAACACCTCGCCCGCGCTGACCTCGCTACAGGGCGAGGAGGGTGACGCATACAATCCGGGCTACTTCCGCACCGCGCACAACGACGAAATCCAGGGCGCGGCCGCGGCGACATTCGTGTACGAGGAGCTCGACATAACGGAGGCCGCATCGATCCACGACGGCGATCCCTACACCCAGGGCCTTGTGAGCGTCTTCGATAACTCCTTCGAGGAGTTCGGCGGCACTATCAGCCTGAGCTCGGCGGTCAGTCCGGATCAAACGGATATGCGTCCGGTCCTCACCGAGGTCGAGGCATCGGGAGCAGAGCTCTTGTTCTTCCCCATCTTCCAGCCGGCCGGCGACTTCATCGCCAGGCAGGCGGGCGACGTCGGCTTCGGTGAGGAGATCCTGATGGGGGCGGACGGTCTGCTGTCTGACACTTTCGTATCGATCCCGGCGACCGAAGGGATGTACTTCTCGGGTCCGGGCACGCCCGAGGGGAACGCGTACAGCGAGTTCGTCTCCAAATACGAGGCGGAGTACGGCGAGAGGCCGATCCAGTCGTTCCACGCTCACGCGTACGATGCGGCCAACATCCTGTTCCAGGGGCTCGACGAGATCGTCGTCGAGGACGATGACGGCACCCTTCACATCGATCGCCAGGGACTGCGGGACGCGGTCGGAGAAACCGAGGGATTCGAAGGTCTGACCGGCGTACTTAGCTGCGACGAGTTCGGGGACTGCGCCGACCCGAACATCCAGGTCTTCCAGAACACCGAGGAGAAGGAGTCGATCGACGACGTCCGGGGCGACCCGCTCTACACATTCGACGAAGAGGCAGCCGGGCTATAGAAACTCGCGAGCATTTGGACGCCGTATCCGACCGGGTACCGGGTGCCCCGCTCGCGTATGACAACACGCGTAGCAGTCAGATATTCGCCAGGCGGCCCGAGCTGAGATGGCACAGGACGTAGCGCAAGGGCGCGTGGGCGCGCGCCGTAAGGTGCAGCTACCGCTGATCGACGGCTTCCTCTGGCTGGTCCGCATTGCTGCACTCGTCGCCATTGTTTGGGGGGCGTTCAACAGCATCTCGAGCGGACGGCTGTCCGGTGCACAGTGGCGCGACCTGGTCATATTTGGAGTCGCCCAGGGGTCGGTGTACGCGCTGATCGCGCTCGGCTACACGATGGTCTACGGGGTCCTTCGGTTCATCAACTTCGCGCACGGCGAGGTGTTCATGACCGGTGCAATGACCGGGTTTTTCGTCTCCAACGCGCTGGCGGACGCGGGCTTGTGGAACAGTCAGCCCGTTTTCTCGCTGGTGTTCACACTGATCTGCTGCATGGCGGTATCTACGCTGGTGTCGGTGGTGCTCGAACGGGTCGCATATCGCCCGTTGCGTGGCAAGCCGCGTCTCATCCCCCTGATTACCTCTATCGGCGCGTCGTTCTTCATCCAATACGCGGTCGCGGGGATGTTCGGGACCGACAAGAAGGCCTACCCGACGATGGAATCGCTGCAGGGCAAGATCGAGGTCCTGGGAATACCCTTCCTCAAGGTGCAGCTTCTCATTATCCTCGCCGCTTTTGCGATGATGGTCGGACTCTACCTGTTCGTCGAGAAGACCAAGGCGGGCAAAGCGATGAGGGCGGTGTCGGAGGACCAGGAAATCGCCCGGCTCATGGGCATCAACGTCGACCGAACAATTGTGCTCGTATTTGCGGTCGGGGGTGCGATGGCGGGGGTCGCCGGCTTGCTGTTCGGGCTCGAGTTCGGCAGCGTCGACTTCTTCACGGGGTTCTTCCCCGGGATCAAGGCGTTCACCTCGGCGGTGCTGGGGGGCATCGGCAACATCATCGGCGCCATGATAGGAGGCCTCGTCCTGGGAGGCGTCGAATCACTCGGGCCGAGCCTCGTGCTCACGGGGCTTGGGGTTACCGCAGCACACCAGCTCAAAGACGTCGTCGCGTTCAGCGCGTTGATTTTGGTATTGATCTTCCGCCCTTCCGGCATCCTCGGCGAGCGACTGGCACGGGAGAGGGCTTAAGACGATGACGGAGACGGAAACTAGGATCGGGCAGGCGGCCGAGCCACAGGAGCTGCTTCCGGCACCCGAGATCAACCTTAGGCGGGCTGCTCGCATGGGCGCGATCGCCGGGATCACGCTCGTCTTCGTCGCCGCCGTGGGGATGATTACGGCCTTTCAGACGCGTGAGGTGATCATCGGGCTGTCTTTCACTAATCTCCTGCTCCTGACCGTTCCCTTCATGTTCGGCTACATGGCGGGAACTCCGCCGGAGCAGCGCGAGGGTTTCGAAGCGTCGCGCCCCGGTCCGCGTAACGTCGTGGCGGGGGCGATCGCAGGGGCGATCGCGGGGCTGACTCTGGGGCTCTTCGTCGCATTCATCAATGCCTTCGAGGTGCGCGATATCTTTCGCCATCTCTCTCCCGAACTGGTGGATACGCTCACCCTGAACGGAGGGGTCGGCGCCTCCGTCGTCGCCTACTTGCTCGGCGGGACCGCGCTGGGTGCCATCGGCGGCGCGGCCCACCTTCTCGGCGAGCGGTGGCGCCGGCCGTTATTCATGGCGCTCACGTGGACGCTGGTCATCGGTCTGCTCGAAGCGCTCGTGAAGCAGCTCTTCAGAGGCGCCGGCCTGTCGGGAGTGGCCAGTTTCCTGTTCGAGTTCAGCGGGCTCTCCATAGCCGGCGCAGTGATCGTGCTCGCAGTGTTCTTCGCGATCTACTTGGCGTCTGCGCGCCGGGAGACTTCGATACGGGAGCGCTTCTACTCTCTGCCCGAGAGTGAGCGGCGCAAGAGAGCGATCATCGGCATGGCTGTGCTTCTCCTGTTGATCGCCGTTCTTCCTCGGATCCTCGGCGTCTACTTGAGCGAAGTCGCCGATCTCGCCGGGATTTTCCTGTTGATGGCCCTGGGGCTCAACATCGTGGTCGGCTTCGCCGGGCTCCTGGATCTCGGCTATGTCGCCTTCTTCGCGGTCGGCGCGTATACGACTGGAGTGCTCACCTCGCCGTCGGCGCCTGCCTTCTCGCCCGAGCTCACCTTCCTCCTTGCGCTTCCGTTCGTGGCTATGGCCGCCGCCTTCTCCGGCATCGTAGTCGGGGTGCCGGTGATCCGGATGCGCGGCGACTATCTAGCCATCGTCACCCTTGGGTTCGGCGAGATCGCCCGGATCCTGTTCTTTTCCGACGCGTTCAGCGGAACGTTCGGCGGCGCGCAGGGGATCATCAACATCCCGGAGATCGCCATCGGCCCCATCCTCATTGAAGGCTCGCAAGCGTTTTTCTACGCGATCTTCGGCCTCGCAGTGATCGCTGCCTATGTGACCTACGCGCTCGAGGACTCTCGCATGGGCCGAGCATGGATGGCGATGCGGGAGGACGAGTCGGTTGCGGAGGCGATGGGCGTCAATATCGTCGCGGCCAAGCTCTACGCGTTCATCATCGGTGCCATTCTCGGCGGATTGGGGGGAGCGCTGTTCGCCACGAAGATCGGTGCCATCTTCCCCAGCAGTTTCTCGGTCGTCGTGTCGATCAACATCCTGATCATCATCATCATCGGCGGTCTCGGCAGCGTCCCCGGTGTGATTGTGGGCGCTTTCGTGCTGGTGGGGCTCCCGGAGCTTGCACGGGAGTTCGATGAGTTCAGATTTCTCGCCTACGGCGCGCTACTGATCTTCATGATGTTGAAGAAGCCAGAGGGTCTCCTCCCAAGCAGGCGGCGCGCGGCGGAGCTGCACGAGGAGGAATTCGCCCAGGATGAGTGGCTCAAGGCGGAGCAAGAAAGGCAAGAGAAGTCCGACGCCGCGCCGGCCGAGGCATAACGATGGCGCTGCTCGAGATAAAGGCGCTGCACAGGTCATTCGGTGGTGTCAACGCTATCGACTCGCTCGATCTCCACGTCGACGAAGGCGAGGTCGTTAGCGTCATCGGACCGAACGGCGCAGGCAAGACCACCTTCTTCAACCTCGTCACCGGAATGATTGGCGCGGACTCGGGCCAGATCTTCTTCAGCGGCGTGGACATCCTGGGCCTGGTGCCCAGTCAGATCCTCGAACGCGGCATTGCCCGTACCTTCCAGACCGTGCGCCTGTTCGCGGAGATGAGCGTGCGCGAGAACGTCATGGTTGCCCGCCACTGCCGGACCAAGTCCGGTCTGCTTGGCGCGATCCTGCGGACTCCCCGTTTCCGGGCGGAGGAGGAGGAGACAAAGAAGCGAGCCGAGGAGAGCCTGTCTTTCTTCGGGACACGGTTAGTCGGTTACCGCTTCGACCAGCCGGCGATGTCGCTGTCGTACGCGAACCGCCGCCGGCTTGAGATCGCGCGAGCGATGGCTTCGGATCCCAACGTGATCCTGCTCGACGAGCCGACCGCAGGGATGAATCCGCGCGAGACGAAGGAGCTCACGAAGCTCATCGGCAAGCTTCGCGACGAGAAGGGATTTACCATCGTGCTTATCGAGCACGACATGCAGGTGGTCAAGGGCGTGTCAGACCGCGTCGCGGTGCTCGACTACGGAAAGAAGATCGCAGAGGGTTCCTACGACGATGTCGCCCACGACGAGCGCGTGATCGAGGCATACCTCGGCACGAAGGTGGTGCCGGAAGCGTGAGCCCCGAGCACGCTGGGTCATCTCCCAGGGCCGACGGCCGGGTGATCCTCGAGCTGAAGGGGGTGAACTCCCACTATGGTCCCGTACAGGTGCTGCGCGATATCAACATCGAGATCAAACAAGGTGAGATCGCGTGCCTGCTCGGCGGGAACGCAAGCGGCAAGACCACCACGCTCAAGACGATCCTGGGCTACGTCAAGCCGACCACGGGCAGGGTCGTGCTCGACGGCGAGACCGTCAGTGGGCTGCCGACCCAGACCCTGGTCGAGAAGGGCATCTCGATGGTTCCCGAGAATCGGCGGTTGTTTCAGCGGATGACCGTCCGAGAGAACCTCGAGTTGGGGTCGTATCTCAGGAAGGACAAGGCTGTCGTGGAAGATCTCGAGCGCGTCTTCGACCTCTTTCCCCGGGTCAGAGAGCGATTGACCCAGCGGGCCGGGACCCTCTCCGGTGGCGAGCAGCAGATGGTGGCGATGGCCCGCGCGCTCATGGCCCGTCCCAAGGTGCTGCTCATGGACGAGCCCTCAATGGGATTGGCGCCGGTGTTGGTGGCGCAGAACTTCGAGATCATCAAGCAGATCAACGAACAAGGCACGACCGTGTTCGTGGTCGAGCAGAACGCCAACATGGCGCTGTCGATCGCGGACCGCGGCTATGTGTTGCAAACCGGCCAGATCGTTCTGGCCGACACCGCGGA
>JBOGWX010000011.1:0-19228 GCA_050694055.1 Actinomycetota bacterium | reverse complement strand
GGACGGCCATGCAATCGAATCGTCATAGAGCTGCCGGTGACGCAGGCAACCGTGAAGGATCCCCACGAGACGGTTGGCGAGAGCCCGTAAGGCCTGGTTGTTCGTCTTGCCCCGCCCTCGCTGGAGGTCGTAGTAGGCGCGCGCACCGGGGGATTTCGTGAGGGACGAGAACGCCCACAGGTGGCAGGCGTCATAGAGATGCTCGTTGCGGGCGAAGCGAGCGAGGACCACTCGACTGCGTCCCGACGCCTTGGTGATGGGGGACGTCCCCGCGTAGTTCTTCCTCGCTCTAGCATCGGCATAGCGGGTTCGGTCGTCGCCGAACTCCGCGAGCACCCGGGCGCCGAGGACCGTGCCGAGTCCGGGAAGACTGCGCAGGATCTTGGCGTCCGGGTGATCCTCAAAAGCCTCTTCGAGCTCCTGCTCGAGGCCGGCGATCTGGTCGCTGAGGCCGGCGATCAGCGTCACCAGCGAGGACACGATCGAGCCGTAGGCGCGCGTCACCGTGTGCGCCGCCTGCAGCTGCTCGGAGCGCAGCGCCGCCTGGATCTTGTCCGCTCGGGTCTCGGCGTTGCGCTGGCGGCCCGCTCGTGTGAGAGCGCTCGCGATCTTGGAGCGTGACAGGCGCCGGCCGAGGTCCGGGGTCGGCGCGATCGAAAGAACCGCGACCGCATCGCGGTGGGCGAGCTCGGTGCCGAACGCCTCGAGGGCCTGGGGGTAGAACTCCCGCAGGGCGTTGCGCAGGCGGTTGACGTGACGCTGACGCTCCCACACAAAGCTCTGGTGCGCCCGGGTAAGCAACTTGATGGCGTCGGCGAGCTCTGAGTCGCCGGCGACCGGGCGGTGGTTGTGGCGGTCGGTGCGCACGATGTCGGCCAGGACCTTGGCGTCACCGGGGTCCGATTTCGCACCCGAGGTCGAATGGCGATCGCGGTAGCGGTCGACCGACAAGGGGTTGATCGCGAACACCTGGTAGGCCGCGGCGACAAGCGCCCCAACCAACAAGCCGCGGTCGGTCTCGATGCCGACGACGGCGTCCTCAGGTTCCTCGGCGTGCTGGGCGACCATTGCGTGCAGCCGGGCGATCCCTTCGATTCCTTCAGAGACCCGGCCCTTGGCGAGCATCTCGCCTGCTTCATCCACGATGCAGATGTCGTGGTGTTTCTCTGACCAGTCGATCCCGACGAAGACCAACACTCCCCCTTCCATCTGACGGACAAAGGCATCAGCCTCGAGGAGATAGGTGGCGTCCTAATGGATCAGTGCTCTTGCTGGCACGACATCCCACGAGCCCTCAACTCTCCTCGCCGACCGAAGGGGGCACGATCTAGGCGTAGAACTCGAAGCCCTGCACAGGTCGGTGCTCACCCTTCGGTTGGCTGAGAAGTCACCTTCTCATGAGGTGATGTAGGCCCATTAGAACAGCCGGGTGTTTGCGTACAAGCCCGCCACAAGGTGCACACTTGAGTTGTGAGAGAGCACCCGGCTCGTCGCATGTGGAGGGTGACAGAGCCGTTCCACGCGCTGGTCTACTTCGCTCCTGAAACCAGAGCCGCCTACGACGAGGCGGGACTCAAGGGAGGATGGATGGGGTACTTCGCGTCGCGTTCGGCGGCGATGGGTCCTGTCGCGGCCAGTGTCGTGGCCGCAGCCTTCTACAACTTTCATCCCGAAATGGTGCGCAGAGCCATTCCGGATGCGTGGTCGTTCGCGACGCCGGCATCGGTGCTGGAAGCACGACTGAAGGGTGTCGACGCGGCTCTGCGTCGAATACTGGGGTCCGCCGCCGAGGGGGATGCGGTACGCGGGGCGGCTCGTCTTGCGAGACGCGCCTGCGAAGCATGCACGTCGCCCGGCCGCCCCGTCTACGCGGCTCACGCCGACCTACCCTGGCCGGGCGTTCCTCATCTCGAACTGTGGCACGCCTGCACGCTGCTGCGCGAGTTCCGAGGCGACGGCCATGTAACCGCACTGATGCTGGCGAACTTGGACGGCTGTGAAGCGCACGTGGCGCTGTCGGCCAGCGGAGCGGTGTCTCGTTCGACGCTCGAGCCCTTCCGCGGTTGGTCGTCTGAGGAGTGGAATTCCGCAGCTCGGCGCTTGCAGGAGCGCGGGTGGCTCGATGAAGATGGCCGGCTCACGAAGGAAGGCGGCACCGCCCACGCCTTGCTCGAGCAACGCACCGACGAGCTGGCGAATGCTCCGTGGCTGCACCTGGGAGACGAGAGATGCTCGGAGCTTCATGGTTTGATGATCGAGGTCCTTCGTCCCGTGCTCGAGGCAGGGGCGTTGCGCTATCCCAATCCCATAGGTGTTCCACGTCCCGAGTAGCCGGCTCGTGAATGAACGCCTCCTAATAGTCAAACAGCGAGGTCTGGAGCTCCCCGCTTGGCTCCACCCCGACCTTGACGTACCACTCGGTACCCCAGGCAACGGCGAAGACATCTGGGGGCATTCCCAGAAAGGGCGAGTTGTCGGCGATCTGTGACGCGTGCGCGGCCATGGCTCGTCGTTTCTCGTCGAGAAAGTCCGTGACGTCGACCGCGGTCGTGATCTGGTCGGCGGGAACTCCCAACGTGTCGACCGATTCTCGTATGTCCTCGGAAACCTCGAAACCGAATTCTCCCGCACCCTCGATGAGCTCCTTCGTCTGGGACCTATTCATCGTGCTCATGAAGATGTTGGGTGTTCCTGCAAGCTCGGCGGCGCGCAGCCCCACCCGGTGCACTTGAATGTGATCGGGGTGACCGTACCCGCCGTGCTCGTCATAGATCGTGAGCACCTGAGCTTCCTCCTCTTCGAGGATGTTTGCGAGTCGCCGGGCAGCCTCTTCGATGTCGGCGCTCCAGAAGCTCTCAAGTGAGTGGTTGGCCTGTTCACCCATCATTCCCGAGTCCGCGTAGCCCAAGAATTCGAGTCGCGGTGCACCTAGGATCCTGCAGGCATCTTCGAGTTCCAGCTCCCTTCGGCGCCATAGCTCTTCGCCCTCCTTGAGAACTCCCGGCAGGGGAGTGCCTTGTTCACCGCGGGTGGCGCATACCAGCACGACGCGATGACCATCCCGCACCGCTTTGGTCATGGTCCCCGCCGTGGCAATGGCTTCGTCGTCCGGATGAGCATGAAAGAAGACGGCGGTGGCCATCGCCGCATGATAAGTGTGCCCGCGGTCCTATGCCGAGTAGTGGTGAACTCTAGGGAGTGACGGCTCTCCCGGTGCCCACGAGTGAGGGGGCGTCGAGCGTCTTGTGGATCAGCGCCACCAAAGCCTCGGCCGAGAAGGGCTTCTCGATCCAGGAGTCGAGTCCTCGTAACGATTCCTCGGCAAGCGACTGTTCGGCGTAGCCGGACATGTAGAGCGTCTTGATCCTTGGGTAGAGCATCTGGACGTTTAGTGCGAGCTCGCGTCCGGACATCCCCGGCATGCGCACATCCGTCAGCATCAGCTCGACGTCGCCGTCTACCTCGGCAAGCCTCGCTAGAGCGTGATCTCCAGACCGGGCTTCGACCACCCGGTAGCCGCGTCCCGAGAGGATGCGACCGATCAGCTTGCGGACCGCCTCTTCGTCCTCTACGACGAGGATGCGAGCACCATCCGCGACCGGAAGTGCATTCAGAGCGGGCTCCTCGACGGTCTCGGACTTCTCGGCATCCGACGCCGGGAAGTACAGAGTGAAGCTCGATCCCTTCCCCGGGGTGGAGTCGACCGCTATGTGGCCACCTGCGCCTTCGACGATTCCGTAGACCATCGCGAGACCGAGTCCCGTACCCTCCCCGGGCCGTTTGGTGGTGAAGAAAGGCTCGAAGATACGGACCTTGACCTCGTCGGTCATGCCACAACCCGTGTCCCGAACCGAGAGACGAACGTAGTGGCCCTCCTTCAGCTTGGAATGCTGCCGACTGTTTCTGTGGTCGACGATCTCGTATCCGGTCTCGATCGTGAGTGCGCCGCCGTCGGGCATTGCGTCGCGCGCGTTGACTACGAGATTCAAGAGAACCTGCTCGAGCTGGCCCGAATCCAGCCTCGTCTTCAGATTGCCGGGAGTTAGCTCCACCGCGAGGCTGAGATTCTCGCTCATCGTGCGTCGCAATAGCTTATGGGTGTCTGCCACGACGTCGTTGAGATCCAGCATCTGCGGGTCCAACACGTCCTTGCGTGAAAAGGCGAGAAGCTGCCGCACGAGCTCGCTCGCCCGGTCGCTCGCATGCACGATCTCCGCGACGTCGTCGCGCGCCGGGTCGTCGGGACCGAACTCATCTCGTACAAAGCCCGCGTAGTTGCGAATCACCGACAGAATGTTGTTGAAGTCGTGCGCGATACCCCCCGCGAGCTGTCCGATCGCCTCCATCTTTTGGGACTGGCGGAGTTGGTTCTCCAGCTCCTTGCCCTTCTCCGCTGCCCGGTGACGCTCCACGGCAATGCCCGCCAGCCGGCTGAACAGCCGAACGATCTCGGTGTGGTCGAGTGGGGGTTCCATCGGGCGGTCGTAATAGACGCCGAACGTGCCCAGCGTCTTGCCCTCGGCGTCCGACATCGGAACCGACCAGCAGGCTCGCAGGTCGTGAATCAGCGCGAGATCCTTGAAGTCCCTCCACAGGGGGTCCGTGGCGATGTCGCTTACGATCACCGTCTCACCCCTGAATGCGGCCGCGCCCCAGGATCCGACCGTCGGACCGATGGCGACTCCGTCGATGGCGTGGTTGTAGGTGGCGGGAAGGCTGGGTGCGGCCCCGTGTCCGAGTGAGGTCCCGTCGTTGCTCAGCAACTGGATCGAGCACTGTGCTCCGGGGGCGTGGGCCTCGACGGTGGTCGCGATGTGCTCGAGCACGTCCTTGAGGTGCCCACCATCGAGAATCATCTCCAGAGTCGTTGCCTGCTGTTCGAGCAGGGTTTCCGCCCATTTACGCTTGGTGACGTCCTGAGCGAGGACCAGCCCGGCGAAGACCTCCCCTCGCTCGTCCTGGACCGGCGTCCCATGAATCTCGTAGGCCGCGCCGTGAAACTCGATCTCCCCGGCGGTTTGTTTCCCGGCCAGCGCACTTCGATAGTGGGTCTCGAGCAGTGCGGCGGTTGACTGCGGAAGAACCTCGTGCAGGGTGCGTCCCTCGAGCCGGCCCGGCGAGAATCCTGCCTGGTGCAGACCGGCTCCATCGGCGACAAGGAAGCGTAGATCGTGATCAAAGAGAAAGACCGCGCCACTTGGGAAGTTGTGAGCGAGCGCGCGGTACTTGTGCTGGCTGAGTTGCAGCTCGACGACGCGTGACTGGACGGCATGCACGAGCCCCGCCATGCGGATGAGGATGAGCGCGAACAGCACGAGACCGGCTGCAATGATCGTCACTTCCTGCATGGTGATGCCCGACGAGTGATGTATCACGATGACCGCCGGACCCAACATCGCGGAGAGACCGAACCACAGAGTTCTGGCGCGTGTCAGCGGAGCGACCGTCGCGGCCGAAGGGCGGGTGAGTTGCTCCATCGACGGACGTAAGGCCGCAACCGCGATTAGCACGTAAGCCAGCAGCCAGAGTGCGTCCTGGGCGCCTCCGATCGTGTAGGAGTCGTGCCACAAGACCCCGGCGTAATAGACGGTGTCGCCGAGGAGGTGGAGAAAGAAGCCCGCCGTCAGGAAATAGAGCGCGGGGGGCCGGGCTCCGTTGGACAGCAGCAGGGCTACCAGCGCTCCGAAGACCACCAGGTTCACCACGGGAAAGGAGGTGAAGACGATCCGCTCGAGGAGTGGTAGCGGGCTCTGAGCCAGCAGGGGGTGAATCAAGAAGATCCAGCAAGCCGCAATGGCGTTGACGAGAAGCATGGCCGTGTCGAGCAGGATCGCTCGGTAGTTACGGACATCCCTCAGCCGCACGAAGACGAAGAACGATGCGATGAAGCAGCCGTAGGAGACGAGATAGCAGAGCTGCGCCGGAACGACCAGAATGTCTCCGCCGCCGAACAGGTTCTCGGCGTACCAGACGACGTCACCTATCACCTTGAAGCCCAGGCCGTAAGCCAGCCACAGCCACGGACGGGGGATCTCGGGTCGGTGCAAACGGATGCCCGCAAGGACGCAGAGGCCGGTCATGGCCACGATGCAGACGAAGACTGTTCCCTTCAGAAGGGACGAGGGAACGACGAAGTAGAGGCCGGTTACCAGCGCCCCTAGCAGGCCCACGAGGGCCCACACGTTCGATCTCGTGACGCTCATCGTCACCGGATTCGCTCTCCTCGGCTTCCTGGGGGTCTTCTGAGTTAGTCGACCTCCAAGCGGCCCGAGTTAAGTACGCAAAAGGTGCCATACCGGACTCTCACCTCGATAATCGAGGCAAATACTCAGGACTGGTCGGACGGCACCGGGACTTGACCCTCCACCACCCGGCGCGCACGGGCGCAAGCCGGCTCCCCTCGCGAGCCTGGAGCTCGGGCGCCACTACTTCCTGAGGCCTCACCCCTCTACGTCGAACGGCGTAAGGAATCTGATGCGTACTGCAATGTCATTACGCAGTCTCGGATGACTAGCTTGTGAGGTCATCATTCGTGCGTGCTCGCTAAGGCGGGGTTGGAGGAGGTTGCCATGTTGCTGGCAGTGTATGTCTGGGCTACGTCTCGGGCCACAGAGACGTTGGACCAGCGTGGGGTCACCGCGGCGGAGTACGCGCTCCTCATCGCGCTGATCGCGGTTGCCGTTGTTACGGCCGTGGGATTGCTTGGCGACGCTGTCCTCGGCGCGATTACAGATATCACGACCGGCATCAACGACTGAGCTTCAGTCATCCATCCGCGGCATTCGGAAGTGTCTGTCGCCGACAAGGACTCTGGGGAGGACCACGTGCGGCCTCGCACACGCTGCCGTCCCAAGCTGCGCGACGAGAGTGGTGCCGCTGCAGTTGAGTTCGCCCTGATCCTCGGCCTTCTCCTCACCGTCCTGTTCGCGATCGTGCAGTTCGGACTTTACTACAGCGAGGTCGTCGTCCTCACGGGTGCGGCTCGCGAGGGAGCCAGGGTCGCTGCGGTCCGAGAGCCAGATGAGGTCGAGGAGCGCGTCCTCGATGCGGCCGACCCCTACACGGTGAACGGAAGCATCTCGGTGAGCACGGTGTGTGACGAGGCGACCCAGGGTGATCCCGTGACGGTGAGCTGGACACAGACGATCGAGGTCGACCTCGTGTTGCTTTGGCCGATCACGGCGACGCCGGACATTGCGGCGATTTTCCGGTGCGAGTGATGCTCAGCGTGCCGGACGAACGCGGGGCCATCCTGGCCATCGTCGCGCTGCTGCTCGTGGCGATCTTCGGGATGGTGGCGCTCGTCGTCGACGTCGGTGCGTTGCTCGTGATGCAACGCCGGGTGGTTGCCGCGGCGGACTCGGCGTCACTTGCGGCCGCTCAGTCCTGCGCCAGAGAGGAGGGAGACGTGGAGTCGGTGGCGAACAGCTACGCGACGGGCAACGCAGGCGAAGCAAGTCTTAGCTCGTTTCAACCCATCGGTTGTGACGTGCCCGCGTCGACGGGAACTGTGGCGGTCACCTACCGCGCCCCTCAGGAGCTCTATTTCGCGCCAATTCTTGGATTTCGGGACCGCCTTCCGGTGGAGGCGTCGGCGACCGCGCTGTGGGGGCCGGCGCACAAGGCCGAGCCCATCCCGGTGACGCTCAACCTCGACGAGCCCCGGAACTGCTCCGACCCTTGTGCCTTCTGGCTCGATCCCTCTGTATCGGATGACGATTTCTCCGCTGGGGACGCAGGGCTGGTGGACCTGATCCGGTGGGACGGATCCCGCTGTAGACGAAGCGTATCCAGCTCCCAGCTCGAGAGCTGGATCTCCGGCGCGACCAAAGAGATGGTCTCGCTTCCCGCGACACCGTGCGCTCTGACTCAGGCCGACAGCAACGGCCTGTTGGACGCCTTGGTGGGACAGGTCGGCCAGGACAAGGTGTTTCCGGTAGCCGATGGCTTCGACGGCCGCGGGGGACGGTTCTCGGTTCCGGGGTTCACCCCCTTGCGCATCGAGGACGCGCTCCCCGGGGATTCGGAGGAAGCGGCGGGCGTCACTTACGGGACTGGGCAATGTGAACCGTTCCAGGCGAACTTCGTTCCAGGCGAGAACTCAATTCCCGCCTTTGAGGCAGATGTCTGCCTGCTTAACGAGCCCGCCGATCGGATCATCGATGTCGATGTCTCGATGGGACGAAGGTGTTGTTCCGAGCCCGAGGATTACGAGTGGGTGCCCGACGCCGACGACCCCTTCAAGGTCATATGGAAACGCGAAGAACCCGCCGAGGTGACGGTAGAGATGGAGTGGGAGCGAGATGCGAGACCAGGAGCTTGCGGAAGTCGGAATCTAGATCACAACGCGGTCTGCCTCCTGCTGTCGTGGTGGGGACCGAGGGTGGGTGGCTTCGAGCCGGTGGAGGACGGGGTCGACGACTACGGCGTGCGAGCGGTACGGCTGAGTGACTAAGAGGAGAGCGGAGGCACGATGAGATCGAGAGGAACGATCGTCGCACTTGCCATGGTCTTGGCGGCAACTGCGACGCTGGCGGTGTATCTGTATATCCAGGGAATCCAGGCGGCGGCGGAGTCCGGAGGCGAGCGCGTTTCGGTCATCGTCGCGACCGAGGACGTACCGGCCGGCGCGACCCTTAACGACCTCATCTCCGAAGGTCTCTTCACCAAGATGTCCGTCCCCCAAGACCTCGTGGTCCCGGGAGCGGTGACCTCTCTTACGAGACTCGACGGCAGAGAGACGAGTGCGGGGATCTTGGCGGGAGAGCAGATCAGCTCGGCTCGCTTGCGCGGCAGCTCCGGGCAGCTCCCGGGCGGCTCGCTGGGCATACCCGAGGGTCACCAGGCGCTGACCATTCCCCTCGAGCCCGCGCGGGTTGCGGGCGGAGCGGTCCAGTCCGGAGACCACGTGACGCTGTTCGCGACCTTCAGTGGGTCGGGACAGGCGCAGAATGCGGCGACCGTTGCGCTGGTTCCCGATGCGAAGGTGCTGGAGGTCGAGGAGCCCGGTGAGGGGAACGGTGTCGGGGAGGGCCGCAACGACCTGCTGCTGATCACGCTGGCTCTCGAGCCACGGGACGGCCAGAAGGTCGTGTTCGCACTCGAACAGGGATCGATCTGGCTGTCGCTGCTGGCCCCCGAGCAGTCAGGCTCACCGCAGCCTCCGGTGTCATTTTCGGAGGTGATCGAATGAGCGATCTTCTCGAGGATCGCGTGCATTACCCGGCGCCACCGCTACGCGGCGGCGAGAAGCGCAGCCACTCTTCGAGTGGCGTAGCGGAAGGGAAACAGAAATGACTCAACCGCGCGTGGTCGCAGTCGGCCCTCCGCAGACGTTCAAAGTGCAGATCGCACAGGCACTCGAGACCGACCCCGAGGATGTCCAATGGGTCCCGACGGTCACGGCCGCAGAAGAGACCCTTAGCAACGGCCACCGGGGACCCGATCTGCTCGTTCTCTCCACCGAGGTCAAAGACGTCGACGCGCTGGGCATGGCCGAGGTTTGCGCCCGGTCGTCGCCCGCCACCATCGTGATTCTGCTGCGCGACCAACAGCTCAACGGGCTGCTTCCTTCGGCGATGAGGGCGGGGATCCGCGACGTCGTCGATCTGTCGCGCGGCACCGACGAGCTCCGCGAAGCCATCGGAAGGGGGCTGGCGTGGTCCGCCAGCCTGCGCAGCGTGCGACCTGATCTAAATGGGGCGGCAGCGAGCAGCCGCGGCACTCTGATCTCGGTGTTTTCCTCCAAGGGTGGCACGGGTAAGACATTTCTCTCCTGCAATCTGGCCGCCGCGCTGGCCAAGCGAACCGAGAGCGAGACCGCTCTAGTCGACCTCGACCTGGACATGGGGGATTGCTTCTCCTACTGGGGTCAGGAGGCGACTCACACGGTTCAGGACCTCATGACTCTGCGCGATACGATGGACCCAGGTTCGGTGAAGGCCATGGGTACCGAGCTGACCGATCACCTGTGGTGCTATGGGACCCTTCCCGACCCCGCCGCGGAACCCGTCGCCGGAGGGGTCATAGGAAGGACGCTCCGGACGATTCGGAACTCGTTCGCGTACACGGTCGTCGATGCCTCGGCGGATTACTCGGATCAGGCCCTTGCCGCGTTCGATTCCTCCGACCTCATCTGCCTGATAAGCGGGCTCGACGTCGTCGGGATCAAGCACCTGTCGAAGGCGCTCGAGACCCTGATGTCGATCGGCCTGCCGCGCGACCGCTTTCGCATCGTGATCAACCGTGCCGACAGCAAGGTGGGGCTCTCTACCGCGGACGTTGAACGGGTGATGAGAGTCAGCGTCGATTCCCTCATCCCCTCCAGCCGCCAGGTTCCTGCGTCGCTGAACAAGGGCCGCCCCGTGTATCTGGACTCACCTCGCTCGGACGTTTCGAAGAGCATCGACCAACTCGCAGCGTCGATCGTCGGCGCGACTCGAGGCGCCGAGGAAGCGACACCGAAGGCCACCAAGCGGCGGCTCTTCACCGGGAACTAGGAAGAAGGGCGACCCGACATGTCCCTCGCAGAGAGACTCTCAAAAGCGCAACTCCCCGACCGCCTCGCCGAGGTCAGGACTCGACTCCAGTCGCGACTGGTGGAGGTCCTGGGTCCCCGGTTGTACGACTCCGCGGTCTCGGAGGATGAGCTGGCCAATCTCGTCCAACAGCGCCTGGGCGAATTGCTCGACGCCGAGGAGATCCCTCTCTCCAGCCGCGAGAAGGCGCTCATCATCAAGCAGATCGGCGACATCGTCCTGGGACTTGGTCCGCTGGAGGAATTCATGTCCGATCCTCAAGTGACCGAGGTCATGGTGAACGGGCCCGAATCCATCTACGTGGAGCGGGCCGGCAAGCTGTACTGGACGGGGGCCAAGTTCCACAGCAGCGACCAGCTCTATCGCACGATCGACAAGATCGTTGCGAAGATGGGCCGGCGCATCGATGAGGCGTCCCCGTATGTGGACGCCAGGCTTCCCGACGGCTCGCGCGTGAACGCCATCATCCCCCCACTTGCACTCGACGGACCGGCGCTCACGATCCGCAAGTTCGCCACCGATCCTTTCGAAGCACAGGATCTCGTCGGGAAAGGAACCCTGACCTCGAGCGTCGTCGAGTTTCTCGAGGGTTGTGTCAGAGGACGCATCAATATCATCGTGTCGGGCGGCACCGGCTCGGGGAAGACTACGACGCTCAACGTGCTCTCGTCCTTTCTTCCGCACGACGAGCGCATCATCACAATCGAGGACGCAGCGGAGCTGCGCCTCCAACAACCCCACGTCGTGAGGCTCGAGTACCGGCCTCCGAACATCGAAGGCAAGGGCGAGATAGCGGTACGGGACTTGGTGCGCAACGCGCTGAGGATGCGCCCCGATCGGATCATAATCGGCGAGGCGCGCGGACCCGAGGCCCTGGACATGCTTCAGGCGATGAACACCGGTCACGACGGGTCGATCTCCACGGTGCACGCCAACACTCCACGCGACGTCGTCTCCCGTCTCGAGACCATGACGTTGATGGCGGGCATGGATCTCACGGTGAGGGCGGTCAAAGAGCAGATCGCATCGGCAGTTGATCTGATCATCCACCAGGCGCGCATGAAGGACGGAACGCGGCGCGTCACTGCGGTGACCGAGGTGGTCGGGATGGAGGGAGATGTTGTGACCCTTCAGGACATCTATCTGTTCGACTACAGCCTCGGCACCGACCCATACGGCAGGTACCTGGGACAGCTCAAGCCGACGGGCCTGCGTCCCAGGTTCCTCGACAAGCTCGAGGAGCACGGCATCATCGTCCCCGCGTCGGTGTTCATGCCGGACTTCGGAGGACCCGTGTGACGCGCTCCCGGGCCTGGCTGGCACTCACCATCGTCGCGGTCGCCATGATGCAGGCGCAAGTAGCAGTTGCCGCGCCCGAGAGCATTAACGTTCGCCGCGTCGAGGTCGACAGTTTTCCGGAGATCTCGGTTCTGATGTCGATGGACAGCTCCGAGCCATTGTCGGACAAGGACGTCACGGTGATGGAGGACGGGGAAGTCGTGGACCGCCTCGAGATTCGCCCGCTCGACGAGGAAGTGGTGAGCGTCGACATCGTGCTCGTCATGGACACCTCGGGAAGCATGGTGGGCGAGCCGATGTCGGCTGCCATCGCCGCCGCGGAGGCGTTCGTTAACGAACTCCCCCCGGACATTCGCGTCGGACTCGTATCCTTCTCGGACCAACCTCGGATTCTTAAACGGATCTCTAATGAACGGTCGAGCCTGCTGGCCGAGCTCGGCTCTTTGGAGGCGTCGGGCGAGACGGCTCTCTACGACGCCGTCAGCGAGGCTTCCGGGTTGTTCAGCGGGTCGGGCCAGCGAAACATCGTCCTGCTTTCCGACGGAGGAGACACGGCCAGCCGGACCTCGCTCAGGTCCGCCGCCTCGACCAACGCGTCGGTGTTCGCGGTCGGTCTGAAATCGGGTGAGTTCGACGAGCGAGCCCTGAAGTACCTAGCCCGTTCCACCGACGGCCAGTACTCTCCGGTCGCAAGCGCGAACCTCGGCAGGCTCTACGAGGGACTGGCTACCGAGCTTTCCAACCAATACGTGCTGACCTATGAGTCCAACGAGGTCGCGGGAGGAGAAGCGACCATCTCGGTGGACGCCTTCGGGCTTACCGACAGCATTCTCACGTTGCTGCCGCCGCTCCCGAGCGATGCCGGCGCGGCGCGCGCACGACCTGAGCCCGAGGCGCCGTCGCAGCCACTCATTCGCGATGTCTGGGGCCTCGCGCTGGTGCTTGGGATGTTCTTCCTCGCCTGTCTTTGGATCGTATCGATGGTGCTCGGGTCTCGCTATCGCGACGAGCGTGACCACGAGCTCGCGCGTCTGATGGCTATCGGTGGGCGCGAGAGGTCGGGTGAGGCGCGACTCCGACCTCGCCAGACGTTCAGATGGATCCCATCGTTGCTCGTCCGCCTGGCGCAGCGATTCACCGATAGAAGAGGCCTCGGTGTGGCTCTGGACCTCAGGATCGAGCGGGCCGGGCTGCCGCTCAGTCCCGAGGAGTTCTTGGCCATGACGATCGTCGCATCAGTCACGGGTACCGTCGTCGGCTTCGTGCTGCTGGGGAATGTTCTGGGGGCCCTGGCCATCGCCTGCGCGGCGGCTCTGGTACCCAACTTCGTGCTCGCGCTGCTCGCACGACGACGCTTCAACCGCCTACACGGCCAGCTTCCCGACATCCTCATGATCCTGGCCAGCTCGATTCGGTCGGGGCACAGCTTCCTGCAGGCGCTCGACATGGTCTCGAAGGAAACCGGCGAACCGGGGGGAACCGAGTTCGCACGGCTGGTGGCCGAGATCCGTCTCGGTCGTCCCATGAATGAGGCGATGTCGGTGATGTCGGATCGCATTGGCAGCGACGACTTCAGGTGGGCGGTCCTGGCGGTCAACATCCAGCGCGAGGTCGGGGGCAACCTCGCCGAGCTCCTCGACGGGGTGGCCGAGACCCTGAGGGACAGGGAGACCCTCAGGAGACAGGTCGACGTGCTGTCGTCCGAAGGCCGGATCTCGATCGGCATTCTGACCGTCCTGCCGATCATCGTCACCCTCTATATGTCGCAGGTCAATCCCGATTACATAGGTCTGCTGTTCAACACTGGAGTTGGTGTATTGCTCCTGGGTGCAGCGTCCGTTTTGCTCGTCACCGGCTATTTCTGGATGAGAAGGATCGTGAAGATCGATGTCTAGTCTCTATCTGCCGCTGGCGCTGGTGGCGACCTTCTCGATGTTCATGATCGTAGGGCTGATCGTGGATCTGATCGTTGCTCAGCGCAGGCGTCCCGTTGAGTTGCTCGAGGCGCAAGTCGAGCACATCAGCTCCAACACTCGGGAGCGGGAGCTGGCGCGCTCGTTCGTGGAACGCGTGATTACGCCGGTGATGGAGGGGTTGGGGCGCGTGATGAGGCGCGTAACCCCACTCGGAATGAACGACCGCATCGAGCAAAAGCTTGCCCTGGCGGGGAGTCCGGCACGGTGGGATGTCGAACGAGTTGTTGCCTTCAAGCTCCTGGGAGCCGTAGCCGCGGTGGTGCTCGCCGCATTCGTGTGGCTCGGCTCGGACGCGTCGCCGGTGAGAACGGCGGTCCTCTCGATATTCTTCGCGGTGCTGGCCTTTGTGGCGCCGGATGTGGTACTGGCGGGCATGGCCACGCGCCGCCGGGAGGCCATCAGAAAGGCGCTGCCGGACACGATGGATCTGCTCACGATCAGCGTCGAGGCGGGAATCGGGTTCGATGGGGCGCTTGCACAAGTTGTTCAGAAGGTTCCCGGAGAGCTTTCGGCGGAGATCGCGCGGATGCTGCAGGAGATTCAACTGGGAGAGTCACGAGTCGAGGCGTTCAAGAGCCTGGCCGGCAGGACCAAGGTCGAGGAACTCGACAGCTTCGTGCTTGCGATGATCCAGGCCGACGTCTTCGGAGTCAGCGTTTCCAAGGTTCTCCGGGCGCAAGCGGGCGAGCTCCGAACCAGACGGCGGCAGCGCGCGGAGCGCAAGGCGATGCAGGTGCCGGTCAAGGTGCTTTTTCCCACTATCTTCTGCGTGCTGCCGGCGCTGCTCGTGGTGATCCTCGGCCCGGCCATGATCCGAATAGCCGGCGACCTCTTCGGGGCGCTGTGATGGAGCTGCGCAACGCGGGAGGTCGACCGTGAGCGGAGGGTCCGGCCAGAACCACTTCCCCACCAACGCCAAGCGCCTCATTCTTGCGTGGCAGGGCGCCAGAGAGCTCAAGGTCAGTCCGAGAATGCTCGAGACCTATATCGAGCAAGGATTGCTGGATAGCTACTCCGTGCCGATGTCGAATCTCGTCTACGTCGAGTTGGAACAGATCGAGGCGATGGCAGGGCGCACCCCGACGGTTCGCCACGGTACGAGAGAAACCCCCAGGGTGAGTGCAGCCGGCACCAGCGGCGTGGATGTCCCCGAGGAGGTGTCGCGCCTTCGGGAACTACTCGAAACCAAGGGCCGCGCCGCCACGGAGGCTTACAGGAACGTGGCCGATCTCGAGACGAGGCTGGCCGCAGTCTCTCAGACCTTCGAGGAGTCACAGCGCGAGATCGCCGCGCTCAAGGCCTCGATCGCCGTGCTTGAGAGCGAGCGCGACGAGCTCGCTGAGGCTCTACGTCAAGCTCACCAGGGCAACGACGAGTTGCGCAACGAGATCGCGCGCGCACGACTCGAGGTCCCCGACAGTGAGGTGGTCCTCGAAGAGTCACAGCGCGAGATCGCCGCGCTCAGGGAATCCATCGCCGCGCTCGAGAGCGAGCGCGATGAGCTCGCGGAGACTCTGCGTCAAGCTCAGCGAGACAACGACGAATTGAGCAGTGAGATCGCACGCGCACGCACCGAGGCCCCCGCGCCGGCAGAGCCCGACGAAGAGTTGGCGGCAAGACTCCGGGAGGCCACGGAGGCGAAGGAGGCTGCGCAGGAGCGCTTCCGAAAAGGGGAGGAGGAGCTCGCCGCCCTCGCAGGACAGGTCGAGGCGGAGCGGTCCCAGTCGTCGGATTTGGTGGGAAGGATGCTGCGCGAGAAAGCTGCTCTCGAAGAGCGCGTCAGGGTCTTGGAGATGGTCGTCGAGAACAGAGACGAGTCTGCAACGCGCAACCACGACGCCGTGAGAGAAGAGCTGGGAGCGGCGCTGCGCGAGAAAGAGAAGATCGAGTCGGAACTGCTTCGTCTTCGCCTGCGCGTCAAGCACTTCGCCGAGGTCGAGAGAGGTCGCGACACTGCCCTTGGCCGCTTGGAGCACAAGATGCGCGAGAACGCGACGCTCGAGGCGGAGGTCTCGCGCCTGCGCGCGCGCCTCGATGGCTTGTTCGACGCAGAGGCAGAGCGCGACCGGCTCAGGCTGGAGCTCGATGAGGTCAACGATGAGAGAGAAGTGGCGCGCACGAAGCTGGCCGAAGTTCAAGTCATGGCGGAGCGGATTGAGGCTGCCGAGATCGAACGCGTCGACTTACTCGCCAAACTGGACTCGGTCCTCGAAGAGAGGGAGACGCTCGAGGGGGAGATATCGCCGCTAAGGATTGAGATGGAGCGCTTGTCTCAGATCGAGGACGACCGAAACCTGCTGGCCGCCCAGCTCGAGACGGCGCAACTCGAGAGGCGGGTATTCGACGCAGAGGTACATCGCGTCAGGGCGCAAACCGCGCTTCTCGAGGAAGAGCTCAAGCGCTACAAGTCCCAGGAGAAGCGAGTCGCCCGCCGTCGCCGGTGACTCTCGAACGCTGCACGCATTTCTCTCGACCACGCGATTGATCTCGCGCGGAGAAGTCACAGCCGCAAAGATCTGACGACTTCGACCTTCAGTACGCCAAATGGCGAATTGATTCGAGGGGGTCGGGGCGCCTAGATTGATGCTGGCGGCAGGACCAAGTCGCGCTGCCGGCGTTGCGGGCAGGAGGGAACCGTGGATTCGGGTGAAGTGCGTGCTTTGTCGGATCTCGTTACCGACCTTGTCGGCGCTCGTCTCGAGGAACGCTACGGGCTCACCCCCCTGCGGGGAGCGGACCGCCTCGATGGTCTGCTCGTCGACATCGAGCAGATCTCAGCGAGGTGGGGTCAGCTGCCGGAGGTTCTCACCGATGTCCGCGAGGCTTACGCCGAGCACGGCTTCGAGCGCGTCCGTGCTGAGATTCGAGAGCTCAGGGATCTCGAAGCTCGACCGGGCGACGACTCCCTGTCGCTCGAGCTGGATCGTCTGGCCGCAAAGCTGCAGCTGCTGCTCACCCGCGGGGCGTACGAGTACAAGTCGCCGAAGCGGGTCCAGATCGACGTCGTGTTACTCGGGAGGATCCTCATCGAGATCCTCGACCTCCTGAAGAAGCTTAGCCGAGAGGCCTTGAAGGGAGACCGGCGCAAGGGCATCCTGATCGACGGAATCGTCGCCACCGCGGCCGGGGAATTCGGTATGGACATCGTTGCTCTTGAGACCCCGGACTCTCCACTGCTGGCCGACTTTGCGGCGGTGGACCGCGATGTGGCCGCCCTGGCTTTCGAGACGATCGCCGACAAACGCGGCGACTGCCGGACCGTCATCCAACAGCTGCCGAACCAAGAGAGGATCTTCTGCAAGGCGGTGGACTGCGCCGAGGGATGTCACATCCTGCGTCACCGGCGGGACACGCCGGCCGATCCGAAGAAGGTCGAGGATCTCGGTGTCGCCCCCACGCGCGGGCTCGGCATGGATCCGGACTACTTCTACTGGTGTTATTGCGGTCCCTACGTGGTCCCCGACTAGACGGAAGTTACGAGGCATCTGAGGGCTGAAAGCGGCTTTGACCTGCGCTTTGGGTGCAGATCGCTCTGATAATGTAGGCACGAAAACCGTGACGGTTAGCCTCGGGTGTCGTAGCATAACGCTATGGCATCAAGGGGAGGGTCTGTACATGTCGCTACCACGCGTCGGCACTACAAAGACAAGACCTATGAGACGCACCTGTTGCGACGCTCCTACCGCGAGGGCGGCAAGGTCAAGAGCGAGACCGTCGGCAACCTCTCGCACCTGCCCGCAGAGGTCATCGATCTCATCCGCCGGGCCCTCAAAGGCGAGAGCTTCGCGGCGGCCGCGGACGCCTTTCGGATCGAGCGCTCCTTGCCCCACGGCCACGTCGCCGCGGTCACGGCGATCGCCAAGAGGCTCGACCTGCCCAGGCTGCTCGGTCCCGCAGGTCGCGAGCGCGACCTCGCGCTGGCATTGATCGTCGCGCGCGTGGTGCGCCCCTCATCCAAGCTCGCCACCACGAGGTGGTGGCAGGACACGACCCTGGCGTCAGACCTCAGCGTCGCAGACGCCACCACCGACGACGTCTACGGCGCGATGGACTGGCTCGTGTCCCGGCAGGACTCGATCGAGTCCGCGCTCGCCAAAGCCCACCTGTCGCCCGGCGGGCTCGCGCTCTACGACCTGTCGTCGTCCTACGTCGAGGGCAGCTGCTGCCCGCTTGCCGAACGCGGCTACTCGCGCGACCAGAAGCGCGGCAAGGCCCAGATCAACTACGGGCTCATGACCGATGCCGAGGGCCGGCCGGTGTCGATCGAGGTCTTCGCCGGCAACACCGCAGACCCCAGCGCCTTCGTTTCCGCGGTCGACCAGCTGAGGCAGCGCTTCGGGCTCACCGAGATGGTGATGGTCGGCGACCGCGGCATGATCACCTCGGCGCGCATCGAGGCGCTGAAAGAGCTCGGCGGCATGGGCTGGATCAGCGCCTTGAGGGCTCCCCAGATCCAGGCCCTGGCCGAGGCCGGAGCGGTGCAGATGTCGCTGTTCGACGAGACCGGGCTTGCCGAGATCAGCCATCCCGACTATCCCTCAGAGCGCCTCATCTGTTGCCGCAACCCGGCGTTGGCGCGCGAACGCGCCCGCAAGCGCGATGACCTGTTGCAGGCAACCGACAAGGAGCTGGCAAAGATCCACCAGGCGACGCTTAGAGACGCGCGACCGCTTAGAGGAAAGGACCAGATCGGACTGCGCGTCGGCCGGGTGCTGAACAGATACAAGGTCGGCAAGCACTTCGCTCTCGACATCGCAGACGACCGCTTCGACTACGCGCGCAAGCAGGACCGCATCGACAAGGAAGCTCTCTTGGACGGCGTCTACGTCGTGCGCACCAGCGTCGCGCGCGACAACCTCAGCGCCCCTCAGGTGGTCGCGGCCTACAAGAACCTGTCCGTGGTCGAACGCGACTTCCGCAGCCTCAAGTCGGTCGACCTCGAGCTGCGCCCCATCCGCCACCGCCGTGAGGAGCGCGTCAGGGCCCACGCGTTCATCTGCATGTTGGCTGAATATCTCGTGTGGCACCTGCGCAAGGCGTGGGCACCACTCACCTTCACCGACGAAGAGCCGCCCACCAAAGCCGACCCGGTGGCTCCCGCCGAGCGCTCAGATGCGGCCGCGGAGAAGGCGTCGCGCCGGCGCACCACCGACAACGAGCCAGCACACAGCTTCGCCTCGCTGCTGGATCACCTCGGCACGCTCATCCGCAGCGACGTGAGGGTTGATGGCGTGGAGGAACAACCTCCCTTCCAGCAGCTCTCGGAGCCCACACCCATCCAGCGCAAGGCCTTCGAGCTCATCGACACCTCGGTGCCGCTACGGGTCCTGTAGTCAGAAACCATCGGCTCTCATGAGCCGTTGCTCCTGGTCAAGAGCGGATCAGACACTCTTAGCGTCGTAACTTCCGTCTAGA
>JBOGWX010000010.1:0-13107 GCA_050694055.1 Actinomycetota bacterium | reverse complement strand
TCGAACGACTCCTGGCCAACACCTGCGAGCTCTGCGGCTCACAGGAGAACGTCCAGGTTCACCACGTTCGAGGGCTCAAAGACCTGCACCGCAAGGGACGGGGCGAGAAACCCCGCTGGGTCAAAGTGATGGCAGCCCGCCGTCGCAAGACCTTGGTCGTCTGCGAAAGTTGTCACGACGACATCCATGCTGGGCGTCGCTCGCGACACGCCACGGGCTCGTGAGGAACCGGCTAGCAAACCTGAAACCTTCCAGTGTTCTTGAAGCGCAGGTACAGCTCGCAAACCCTGGCGGCTGGCCTGTGCATCGGCGTCGGAAAGTGTGATGGATTGCAGAACGCCAGCCCGGACATTTCCTCACGATCATGTGCTGGATCGCCGGTCCAACTGCGCACGGCGAAGCACATGGCGAAGCAGTGAGTGATGTCGCCACTGGGGTACTCGATGACGTGGATATCGGGATCCGAAAGGCAACCGAAAGGGACCAGATCGCTCTCGTCAACGATGAGGCCCGCTTCCTCCCTCAGTTCGTTGATGGCGGTCCGAGCGAAGCTGTCTCCCTCTTCCGCCGCCCCAGCCGGTACACACCATTCGCCTGTATCGCTTCGCCTGAGGAGGAGTACCTCTCGCTCGTCGTTCTCCACGACGACGGAAGCACCAGGCATGAGGACCAACTCATTGCCAATCTTCTGTCGGATTCGCCACAGGTAGGACCCTTCGAACGGCATATGAGAAACTCCTTGGACTCAGTCGCTCCGATATCAGGACAGTATTGAGCGGATTCAACCCGCCATTCAAACCAGGTGTCGGAGGCCCATTCAAAGTCACCGGATCAAGGCACTGGAGAGCCGGATGAATCGAAAGGTTCACGTCCGGTTCGGTGGGGGGCCGTCGCAAAAGTACTGACCGTTCATTGGTCAGCAACTCGGCGGCGGCCTACCCAACAACAAGGTCTACGCGACAGAAGAACTCCCCGCAGTGCTCGAAGCGCACGGCAAGGACGACTACGAAACGCTGCTGTCGTACTCATCCGAGACCACGAAGCTCCTGTGGGACAAGGCGTTCGACACGAAGAGCTTCGGTGAGGCGTGCGCCTCGCTCGTCCTCTGGACCCGACTCCGCGAGCTCATTCCGGCGGCGGCATGCGCGGCTGAATCACATTGACGAGGAGGAAAAGGAATGACGAAGGGAAAGCACAAGAAGAACCGCATCGACTCCTGGCCGCGAGAACGCCGGTGGGCTGCGTTCGGAGGCTGCGATGTGTTCGATCCCGAGTTGGAATCAGACGCATCCCTCGACCTCGGATACCGCATCCCGCACCCGACATGCCACCATTGGCGGCAACCGGTCGAGATCGTCCCCGGGCGTCACGGTCCACGCGTCTGCCTACATGGACCGCCCCAGGAGCGGCGAGTGGGAGTGGCCCGATGTCGGCGTCTACCTATCCGAGAGGTGGGCCGAGGAAGTCCCTCTCGCATCTTTCCATTGGGCAGGACCCGTGCTGGGACCGTCCACGCAGATCGCCATCCTCCCGTGCCCGGATGGGGGATCGCCGCTGTACGAAAGAGAAACGGAGCGTGTCCTCGCTTACGCGCTCGATGCCGCGCGCGCGGGACGCTTCGTCGAAGTCGGATGTCATGCGGGTCACGGCCGAACGGGCATGGCACTTGCAGCGCTCATGATCCTGGCCGGTCTCGATGTCGAGAGTTCGACCATGAGTACGTGGGAATCGTATTGCGACTGGGCGATTGAATCGGCAATTCAGGAGCGTTACCTATTCGATCTCTCCAAACGTGTTGCGAGGAGGTGAGTCCGTGATGTCTTCTCAAGTAGTAGTGCCCGCGCTTCTTTCAACTCTTGAGCACCTTCGTGCAGCGGCGATCATGACAAACAGAGACAAGTCCTACGCTTGCGGCTGGATCCGTGGGCTCGACGTTGCTGCCGAGACCTTCACTTTGATGCCAGTCCCATCGGAAGGAGTCGCACAGCAACTCCACGACCGTGCCTCCAGAATCGAAGACCGAGACGCCTATCACGACGGTTGTGCTGCAGCCATAAGGCTGGTCCTGGATCTTCTGACGAGCTAGCCCGACTCCAGACCGTAGAGTCTCCGCCGCCGGGCAACGAATCAAGGTTGCCCGGCGGCTCTCTTCTGCCTCGTCGGAGCATGGAGTGCGCGCCCTGCGCATGACCAGTCTTCCCGGCGATGGTTTCGGCGAAGGTTAGCGAAGTCTTTGGAAGACTCTAGGAACTGACAGAGTCCTTGATAAAGGCGAGCTAATTTCCTCTTCCAAAAAGCTAATGCAGGCCGCGCGTGCCTCTCACTACCGCCACGACCTCATCCGCGATGAGTTCCACCGACTGGGTAGTCTTAAGGATTAGGTCTGCCAGGTCCCGCACCTGCATGACTTCCAGCTCGGCAGGGTGTATCTCAAGCTGGTTCAACTCATGCAGGGAAGCGATGCCCTTGGCGCGCAGGCGTCGCTCCCATTCGTCGGGTTCCGGCGGATCGAGGAAGACGAGCACGAAGGGATCGGGTGCCAGGATCTCGCGAAGCGCATGAACAACCTTCACATGCCTCACGCCGTCGACGACCAAGGACTCACCCTGGTGCCAAGAAACGTCGTCAAGGATCGCCCGGCAAAATCGGTTCCAACCCTGGTCTATCCACTCAACCCCGAGTTCCTGCAGAACCTGACGGCTGGCGTCAAGACCCCGCGTGCGCGCCTCGCCCCGAAGAAAGGCGGAGAAGCTCGTCCATCGACACGAGATGCGTGATGCCACTTGACGCGCAACGGCAGTCTTCCCCGTGCCGATTCTCCCGGCAAATCCGACAACTTCACTCACGACCGCCCCTATCACCGATGGGCAGTCGCCGATATGGGCTCGACGACGACCCATCCGCGTCTGTCTCTCTTGCCGCACTCAAAGGGTTCCAACTCCCGGACCCGCTTAATTCCAAGAAACGTGACGTAGCGGGCGCTCCTGAGCCGCGCTCGCAGTTCTCGCTCTTCCATACAGGTCGCTCTCGCGTATCGCCTGCTGATCGCGGCGGCGTCGATGGCGGCCCCGTCCAGATAGCGCACGGTGCTTACATCACACATGCCAACAATGGGACCACCTGAATGCTTCAGCAAGATCCAGTCGCCGCGGGCGACTTTGTCGAAGGGAGCGAGGCGGTACATGGAGAAGCGCGACTCGATCGTTTTGAGTCCGTCGAGGATCAGGCTGAGATACGGCTCGACGAAGATAGCGAGGTGCAGTCGCTGGGATGTGAATCCCGGATGAGGGTGACGACCACTTGAGGGAGATAGTCCTTGACGCCCGAGCTCCTCATGAAGCGCTACGGACCACTTGCGGGCTCCCGTAGTCATGTCCCAAAGATATGAGTTCTTTGCGTTCGAGCTCGGATATCCGGAGCATCTGTTCGGCTGCCACACGAACGTGGCGCGCCTTGTCGGGAGGCAAGGAGCGTCCAACAGCTCCCGCGACCGCATCGACCGGCGCTTGTCCTCTTCTCAACGCGGTCGCGATGTGCGCCCACAGGCTTGGAGAGGCGCATCCGTACACGCGATTGCCCGATGTCCACACGCGTGCGTTGTTGCGCAGGGGATGATGACGACTCACGGCAGAGCAGATGTCCCCATCGACCAAGCTTGTAAGCCGCGGATCCACGACGTCAGCGAGCGAGGAAATGGCTCTGGTCTTGAAGCGCATCGCCCCCAGCGCGTGGTCGTGCCACAGATACTCGGCCGGACTAGGGGGTGCCGGGACATTCCCTTTGTGCTCCCTGCGCAGGATCCACAGATCCCCCCGGCGCCACTGTATTGGCACGGAATCGATACCGCTCGCTCGCAGCGCGTTTATTTCGAAAGGCGGGGTCAGGTACGGCAGGGCCTGCTCCTCGATCTCCAAGACGTGCAGGCCGAGCTCGGCGCAATAGCCACGAAACTCGTCATGCTCGTGCTCCATCTCCGGACGCGTCCCGACAGGAGGCATGCTCACCACAATGTGGCCCCCCGGGACGCACCACTGAGTCGCGGCCCACATGAACGCCCGCATGTGATCCCGATACCAGGGCGGATCGATCAGAACCACGGCGGACTCGTGATCGAACGACCCATGGTTGAGAACATCAATGTGGTCAACCGCGATGCCAGCCGAGCCCGCGAGCACATCGATCACCGAGACATTCCATTCCACAAACCGCAGCTTGCGGCGGGCGTTCTGCCCCGACGCCGCCAGCGCTGTCGTCGGAGTGCCGAGGAACAGGATTGCGTCGTCGGTCGCGGACAACTGCAGACAGGCATCGAGGGTGCGCCGCACGGCTTTTTCGGCGAAGCGCCAATCGTAGTCCAATGGATGTGGCACCGGCAGCGGCGTTGAAGGGATCGAAGTATCCGCTGGATTGACCTCCGCGCCTGCCTCCCCCTTGGCCGAAAGCGAGAGTCGTCGCCCTCGTTTGAGCCGCTGTAAGGCTCGAGCGAGGTCCAGGGGGAAGACGCCGGGCAGCGCGAGCAGAATCTCCTCGAATGAGCGCGCCCCATCATCCAAGGCTTCGAGAATCCATCCGTCTACGCGGCGGTTGAAGGCCCCCTGCCCGGTTCGATGCTTCTGACTCATAGGGTCCCGACCTGATGACCGAGGGAGACAGCCGTGATCGGCGCGGCGAGTTCGCCCGCCGTGAAGCGCTCCTGAAGTTGGTCCAGCCACGCATCCACCGCGGCGAGCTGGTGGACGAGTGCAGCCTTCTTGACGTCGTCCATACGGGGTTCGACTGGCGAGAACATCTCGATCTTGAGGGGAATCGTTCGAAGCGGAAGATTCGGATGCACCGCCTGAAGTCGATCGACAAAGCGCGCCATCGCTTCCGCGATTCCTGCGGCGGAGGGCGTCGTGAACGTGACGTAGGCGTAGAGATCGATGCCGAGCTCGATGAAGCGTGCCATGAGCCGAAATTGCTGTTCGAAGAGAGAGTCGTCGGCAAGCGTGTTGAAAGTGAACGAGGCGGAGTCGAAGCCCTTGAAGCAGCAGACGCGTCCATAGTTGGAATACCTCGCCACGAGGTCGATATCGTCGGTCGTGAGGTAGCGCCAGAAATAGTCGTTGCTCAAGTTGTCGTCGGACCACAGATAGGTATTGTCGTGAAGACCGCGCGCCATCAACTCCTCCATCATCCATGGAATCCACTCGGGGACTAGATCTGGCTGCCCACCGCTGAGATCTAGAACCTGCGGGCGATCCTTCTCGGCAAGGTAGAGGTCCACAAGCTCCCTTGTCGTGAGCATGGCGGAGTTCTTGGGATTGCCAGACAACAAATCGAAGGGCACATAGCAGTACCAGCACCTCCAGTTGCAGACGGCGTTCTGGAACACCTGCGCGCGAACCATTTCTGTTGAGGCTAGGCCCAGGGCATTCGTCGCAGGATCGATCGGGAGGGGGTTCTGTGGCCATGCTGACGCGCCCTCACGTCGGAAGTGACGGACCCTTCCGAAGCCATCGCAGTTCACCGGCTCACTGATGTCCTCCTCCTGCGCGCTTCCCGTCAGCCGTGACACCAGCAAGGCGCGCCGTTCCCGATCGACAGCGCGGGCGCGCAGTTGTCGAGAGAAGCGCTCAGTGTCGATAGTTGTGCTCATGACGCCGCACTCGCCCTCATGCCGCGCAGTGGCGGCACCTTCTCTCCGTTCTCCGTCAACTCGGGCAAGCGCTCATCGAGGTAGCGCACAACCAGCTCGGTTAAGTATGAGATCTCTTCCTCGGTCAGGGCGCGCCCTTTGGGTATTCCGTGCCACGACTCGACGCATGTGCGGCAGCAGCTCGCCGTGGCGTGCTGGGCATAGAAGATCGCGTTGCCGGCGCGCGGGGTCTGGCGGCCGTCGAAGGCTGGTTCAGCGGGCGCCACCTTTGTCCGCAGGCGCTTCTCAGCCGCGGCTCGCATCCGCACTCGCCCCTTTCGCCGCGCGTGGTTGACTGCTTTGACATCGATTTCCAGGTGCCAGAAGTAGTGGCGGATCATTTCCAAGCGAAGTGCGTCGAACGTATAGTCCAGGTCTTTGAGACTTTGGGAATGGACACGAGGCCAATCAACGAGTTCCATGCCACAGGCCCGGCACCGCCCCTGCTCGTTGGCCATCTTCATCTTGCGGGTCGCGCGAAAACAATGAAGGCCCTTTTCGCAGTCAGAACTCGTGCACTTGATGTCAAGCGGTTTGAGCGTGGCTTTCCCGGCGTCGTTATCCATCAGCATCCTCCCCGTCCCGCAGCGCCTGGGCTACGAGCTCACGCTCTATTCCATCAAGCTCGGCCAGATTCGTGCGCTTCAAGAACTCGTCGGTCGCCACCGTGATGGGGCTGGATCCTCGTGTCTGCAAGTTCATTGCCGCCCCCCACCAGTTAATCCCCTGCAGCGACAGGCGAAAGGCGAGATAGTTGGCGAGACCATCGACCGGGACGTCCTCATTCGCCGCTACTTCTTGAGCTGCGGCCTTCAGGCGCTCCACACTTCCAGCTGCTTGTGTGACACAGAGTTGCGTCAACTCCTCGGCGCGCCCATCAAGAATGACGTCGCCAGCAAAGGTATGTGCTTCGTGCTCTTCTGGAAGATCGCGGCGCTCGATAAGTGACTCCTCAAAGTCGATAACCGCGAGTTCGGGATCAACCGGATCGGCAGCCGCGTGCCGCAGTTCGTGGAGGAGATCGAAGAGCCATCGAGACTGTGAAGTGACGCGTTGCTTGAGCACGATCACGTTCCGACCCTCAATCCTCCAGCACGCCGCGTCAAACACTCCTGGATCGCGCAATGGAAGAACCGCGATGCCAAGATCCCACGCATAAAGGAGGGCAGTACGGAAAGAGACTTCGCCATAGCCGTGCACGATGGCGTTCCGGACCTCCTTCCACTCATCTGGAATCGGATGGCGGGGAAGATCATGCGCGGCATGTGCGACCAGGGTCGCAAGGTAGTGGGCATAGGTGACGTAGGCCACCATCCTTCCCTGCTGCGCTCGTGCGGCCAGCTTGAACCGGGCCTGCCCTGCGATCGCTGGGCTCAGCGGCAGCACCCGACCCCTCAGCAAATCTGGAGGTGACCAACCGAAGATGCGACTTAGAACTGTCGCCGTCTGGGCGAGCACACTCTCATGAGGTTCCCCCTCCAGCCGCTGGTCAAGCTGAGCTGCAAGCGAACGTGGGAGCAGTCTTCTCACAACGAACCGTTGATCGAGACCGGCGCTCTTGAGTCCCGAAAACAGCTCCTTGGGAGCCGCCGCGACACCATCGTTGAGGCCTAGTTCTTGCGAAAGCGTGACGCCCAATACTTCGGCGATCTGCTGCAGGCGAGCCAGATTGGCCGATGCGTAATCAGTCGCCTCATAGCGTTGGATCTGCTGTGCCTTGAGTCTGAGTCGGTCCGCGAGATCCTTCTGCGTAAGCCCGCGAGCAATACGCGCCTGGATCAGCACGCGTGGGAGGTCAGTCAGCGATTCAATGCTGAAGTCGGTGACCTCGCCCGCTTTGAGCGCTTCGTACTCGCTTAGGTCGCGTCGCAATTCCTGGAGTTGGCTCTTCGTTGCCGCTCGTTGCGCCTGGCGAATGCGCGGATGGATTTCGCCGTCGGTGCGATCGAGCTGGAGCAGGGCACGCTCAAATCTGGCCACCTGGGCCCTGGTGATTCGGTATTGGCGATCGTTCTTGATCATTGGTCCCAGTCCTCGAGATCAATGGCGATGATCCCTTTTCGCCCTCCCGTATCCTTGTCGGTTTGGAAAAACTCCGAGAAGAGCTGGCCTGAGTTCAACTCTTCGAAGTCGGGGAAGAGCTCTCCGGCGTACTTGGCCTTCTGCGCCGCGCGGCCGTCGTCGAAAATCAGGAGGATGGGGTCGAGGAGGTCGCCATCGACTCCGTCCGCATCCCAACAGGCGTCGAAGTCCGCCGGGGTCTCCTTGGCGGTGATGAAGCTCTCGTCCACGTAGAGCGTCTTGCAACCTGCTTGCTTCAGTTCTCGGGCAGCTCGCATGAGTCCCTCCATCTGCTCTCTCCGGACCTCGTTGCTCGCGAATCGCTCGGTCAGCTCTTTGAAGCTGGCCCAGTGCACGCCCGGGGGCAGGTTGCCCTCCTCGTCGAAATCCGGGATCACGACACAACTATATCGTTGTGTTCCATCCGAGGCAAGCATTGGGGGTCCGGTGCATGGAGATATCTGGAAATTCAAGATCTCCGCGGGCCGAGAGTGATTTCGGGCGGGATGCGGGCGTCTCAAGGGATGGCTCTGTGGGTCCCTTGGCTCTGATCGAGAGAGGGGAGCACGTCACCAGACAATGTTCCGAGGGCTTCCCCCACGCCCGAGATGGGGTCTCCCGAACGCCATCTCATCGCAAGAAGAAGGCTCCTCCGGATGACCGGCGGGTCTACCTCCCTAACTCACGGAGGGCCCTCCACGATCCTCTCGCGGTTCCGATGTCACTCTCACCCACGAGCACGTAGCGCCATTCATTGGGGTCGAGCCGAGAGTGATTCACATGGTTGGCCCAGCGGAGTGCGGCCTCGCGTTTCCCCTGCACGTTCTCGCTCGCCAGCTCGGCATCCGACTTCACCTCGATCACCCATCGGGTTCCGTCTGTCTCGATAGCAATCAAGTCGGGGTTGTAATCCCTGCTGCCTTCCCACCGGATCGGAAGCTCTTTCACCTGGAGGCGGATCCAGTGCGAGACATCCTTGGCGTTCTCCAGGATGTTCGCGACGTCCCTCTCGGGCCGTGAGTCGAACCACTCCTGGGCGAACATCGACTTCTTCCAACCCTCGTAGCCGACCTGCCTCTTGAAGCTTCCGGCGAGGTCACGGCTGGTCTCCCCACGTGCGACCCGCGTCGGTCGGTATTCACGGAACTCGACCACTTCCTCGAACTTCGGCTTCGATGCATACTTCTTCTGCTCTTTCTTCATGAGTTCGATGAGGTGAGCCAGCGCGCGGTTGAAGTAAGCACCAAGGAGTTCCTCGGCGTCACCGCCCAGCCCAGTCATGAACGAGTCGACGAGCTCCTGCGCAGCAGCACGTTCTTGCGGGCGGGCTGGCGCGATCTCAGCGGCAAGAATCCCCCTCACCAGCTCAGCGCGGGCCGCCTCCTTCGGCATGAGCGAGCCCTGCGACCTCACCTCATCAACCGCACTGGATGTCTTGAGCCTCGTTTCGGGTATGCCATCTCTCCCTGTCACGATCTCCGCGCTCACAACCGTTCGTCGAAGCGTGTCCTCGGGATTGGCTGCCAGGCGGCGGCCAAGCTTCGTGAATGGCTCACGATCCACGATGTCTGAGAGCGAGAAGGGACTTTCGACGGTCGTCGTTCTGAGAATCGGGATCTTGAGTAACGGGAAGTCTTCCCTCGGGGCAATCTCCTGCTTGAGGGCATTCATTTCGAGCTGACCCTGCTCAACACGGACGTCCGTCGGAGCCACCGCGGGGGAACCTGCCTCAGGAGCTTCGTCCTCCTGGTCGATGGCCTGGGCCGTGGTGCCATCGCCCTGAACCGTCTCGACTACGGCCACGGTTTGACCCGCTGCGTTCTTGCGAAGAACTGCGTGGGTCCTATAGTCCACGAATGCCTCGTTGATGACGTTGACTTTCTTGAGCAGTTGGTCGTAGCGCTCGTGCGCGAGCACTTCAAGGGTGTCTAGGAACTCGATGCCGGTATAGGCCCCGAATGGGAGGCGCAGGCCCCGGCCAAGTGTCTGCTCTGTGAGAATCTCCGACACGAGCGAACGGAGTGACACAATCACGTACACGTTCTTGACGTCCCAGCCCTCCTTGAGCATCCCGACTGAGACGATGATTCGCACCGGGCTCTCGATGTCTTCCACCTTCTCAAGCTGTTCCAACGCCTCGTCAGGCTGCTTGGAGTGCACGACCAGTACTGCTTCGCGATAGGCGCCACCGAAGAAGCTGTCGTCTCTAAGAATGTCGCCAACTGCCTCTGCGTCCGCGATGTCCTTGGCGATGACAAGCCCCACGGGATTCACCATCGCAGCGCCGGTTCTTGCGCAGTATTCGTTGATGGCGGCCTCTTTGAGCTGCAGCAAGGTGACGGCATCGCGAAGCTTTGTGCCCATGTCGCTGCGATCATCCTTGCGCCCGACGATCACCGGCGTCTTGACGAGTTCGTCCGCGATAGCACCGCCCAGCGGGTAGCGATAGATGATCTGGTCCTCCGGCGTCTTGGAGTGGGGAGTCGCGGTCAAGCCGATGATGGCTGCTGGCGTCAAGTCACGAACAGCATCGGAGAACTTCGGACCGTAGTAGCAGTGGTGCTCGTCGGCGAAGATGACCAGGTCTTCGCAGGCTTCCAGATGATCGTAGAAGGCCTCGCCAAGCCCTTCCTGGAACTTGTGGGTGCGCTTGGAGACATTGCTAGTGGGAGCCACGAGCGCCTGAACAGTGAAGATGAAAAGTTTGACGGCATCTTCGTCCTCCATCGCCGCCCGCATCGCCGGTGTATTGAAGTTCTCCGACGTGATTACCGTTAGCTTCGTCGTCATCCCGCCTACGAGGCTCTTGGAATTGCCTGGCGTGAAATTGGCCGCAGTCTTGATGAGGATCGTCTTGCCAGGAGTGATGACGGCAAAATTCCGTGTGCCACGAGCCTGAGCCAGGTAATCGATTGCCGAAGCAAGGACGTAGGTCTTGCCCACGCCGGTGGCAACATCCAAGATGCCCTCGAACGTATCGGTCCTCCCCCGGACCTCGAAGTGGTCGCTGAACAGCTCGGCGATTGTGCGTAGTGCGTTGCAATTGGGATCTCGGAGGTCGAGTTGGGCCGCGATCTGTTCGAGCAGCGCGTAATCGACGTCCAGAGTTGCCGTCACGCAGCAGGCTCCGGTTGTCTTTCTCCGGTTTCGGCCGCAGTTCGGGCATCGAGCAACAGAGCCTTCAGTCTTGAAGGACGTTCGTAGTGTCGCAGGATTGCAGCTGGAATCTTTCTAATCGTCCCGAGTCGGGAGTCCCGCATGAACGAGATCGCGTCATCATCGACCGCTGTCCCGCAAACAAGAAGCCGCTCCCTTTCATCAAGCCGATCAACAAGAAGCTGAGCGACGTCTGCGTTGACCAAACCGTCGATCACGGCGAGGCGCGTGCGCCCTTTGCGACCGCAGAACGGAGCGTCAGGCTCATACGAGAAGCCAAGCTGCGCTGCCGTCGCCTCTCCTAGCGCGGAATTGGTGGCCCATTCAGCCAAGAACACCATTCCGTCCGAGGCAGCGAACATAGAGGGCGCAACATCAAGAATGCGAAAACCACCCCCACCACTCCAGCCAACTGCAGCGCTAATTCCGCCTGGATCGCGATCGGAAGCGACGTTTTCCAGTCGAGGTTGCGCAAAGCGGGCAAGGGTGTCGGCGCTCGATTCGATCCCTATCCATCGCCGGTTCATCTTGTGAGCGACGGCCGCGGTCGTGCCCGAGCCCAAGAAGCAGTCGAGGACGACGTCACCTTCGTTGGAAGCAACCTGAATGATGCGTTCGAGTAGACGTTCGGGCTTTGGTGTCGCAAAAGGTGTCTCATCGGGAAAGAGCGTCACGATCTCCTGCTTCGCCTCCGCGGTCGTGCCGACTTCATCCTTTAGCCAGAGAGTCGTCGGAACGAGGCCTTGCTCTACCTCGGAGAGAAAGACCTTGATCCGGGGGACGCCATTCCCATCACGCCCGAACCAAATCCGGTTGTCTTGGAGCATCTCGTCGAAGCGGTCACGCGTGTAGATCCAGCACCGCCCGGGGGGTGGGTCAACATCCCGGCCGGATGGAAGCGTGATTGTGTAGAACTGCGAGGCTCTACGTCCCTTCCCGGCCTTGCCATGAGCGGGGAGGGAGGCCCACGGGCCGCGAGGATCGTCATCGGGATTTTGAAAACGCTCTCTCTGCTCTTCCCCATAGGGCAGCAGATTCCGGGCCGAACCCCACGCTCTCCGATCCTTCGCATAAACCACGATGTAGTCATGAATGGTGGAGACGTCTGTTCTGTTCTCCCTCGTCGACAACTTCTGCCAAATCACGTTTGCGACGAAGTTCTCACGTCCGAAGAGCTCATCCATCATGACCTTCAGGTATGCGTGCTCGGAATCGTCGCAGTGCACCCAAATGGATCCGTGATCGTGGAGGAGCTTGCGAATCTGAACCAAGCGATCGCGCATCATCGTGAGCCACACAGAGTGTTCAAGCGCATCGTCGTACTGGTGGAAAGCTTGTTGGGTATTGAACGGTGGATCGATATAGGCGAGCTTCACCTGACCGACGTACTCGGAGGCGAATTCAGGGAGCTCGATGAGAGACGCCAAGCCGTGGAGTGCGTCACCCCGGATAAGGAGATTGTCGGCGGCCCGCATACGTTCTTCCCGGACTTCACCAACTGTCCCGACGTCATGGAGGAGTCGGACTTCGGCCACGCGGTAATCGGAGGGGGGAATCCACTCATAGGTCCCATCCTCGTGAGCCAGGAGGCTCTGGGACTTGTTCGTCCAGGTCAGTTCCAGCCGTCCCTCGTACTGCTGCAAATCGCTCCCTTTGTTGGTTGGTGGTGCCATTTGATTATGTCGTCACCGCCTTTGGCCGTTTTTCCGAATTCGAGAACTCGCCGCCTCAGCAGTCTTCTCACAGGGTGTGACAGGTCGCTTCGCTGGCCCCTTTCGGGACCCCGGGACCTGCTGCTTTGCGGGAAAGTTGAGCTGCTCAACTCTCGCGCCCTGCGACACCGAACCACCCAGCGCTCTTCGCCTGCCGGGGGGCCGGCGCCTGGGGGCCGCGGGGATGCTTTTCTCCCCTTTGGTCGGTTTGGCAGTACGGGCGTGGAGGTAATAGGGGAGTGGGGCACCGAAAGGTACACTTTTGGCCCAGCTTGACCCTTTTCCAACCCAGGGCGAGTCAGAGGGCGATCTTGCGCTCTCCGGTCGACTGCGGCCCCGAACCGGCCTCACGCTGCTCGTCGCCGGGCCCTCGGTCGAGCTCGCTCCCGTCGTGCAGGCGCTCAAGTCCCGCGGGTTGCGGCCCGCCCTCGCCCCGGTCGCCGAGAGCGTCACCGAGATCGCCTCCCAGTGGGTCCCCCGGGTGACCGTCATCTGGGCTGG
>JBOGWX010000009.1:0-27324 GCA_050694055.1 Actinomycetota bacterium | reverse complement strand
GCGCCTCGATGCCGCCTCAACCGATGCAAAGACCATCCCCACAAACTTAGCCACATCTGATCACGGGTCCGGTGGCCCGCGTCGCACCCAAACGTGAACATCCTGCGCCTTCAAACGTGAAGACGTTTTCGTGCCCCCGGCAGGATTCGAACCTGCGACACACGGTTTAGGAAACCGATGCTCTATCCCCTGAGCTACGAGGGCCACGGCCCGATTCTAGTTGGACGCTCCAGGTCTTCGGCGCTCCTCGGAGACTCGACCCGCTGGACGAAATCGGCGACGATCCTCCTCATGGTGCCCTTCGATGTCGTCCGAGAGCTGGCACTCGAACTACCCGAGACCGAGGAGACAACCTCTTACGGCACGCCCGCGTTCAAGGTCCGCAAGAAGCTGTTCGCCCGCCTCCGCGAGGAGGGCGACGTGCTCGTGGTCAAGGTCGAACGCGACGAGCGAGCGGCTCTGATCGAGTCGGAGCCCGACGTCTACTTCTTCACTCCTCACTACGAGAACTACGGCTTCGTGCTCGTTCGCCTGGACGCGGTCGACCGCGATGAGCTTCGGGAGATACTGACCGACTCGTGGCGACTCGCGGCCCCCAGAAAGTTCCACGTCGAGCTCGCCGACTAGGAACTTGAGACCGGATAGCCCTCTTCCTCGATGACCGCGACCACTCCGCCGCGGTCGATGATGCTCTCGTCGTAGTCGACAGTGGCAGTCTTGTCTCCGACGTCCACGGTCGCACGCTTCACACCCTGGACCGGGCCCAATGCCCCCTCGATGGCGCTCTTGCAGTGTTCACACGACACGTCGGGAACCTTGAAGGTCTCTTCCATTGATTGTCTCCTGGTAGTCGTCCGGAAGTAGGTTGTGTTTCCGCAAGGCTAACGCGCAATCGAAGACTCGCGAGAGGAGACCGGGTGCAGCTCGGAATGGTAGGTCTCGGAAGAATGGGTGCCAACATGACCGTGCGCCTGAGTCGTGGCGGTCACGAGGTCGTGGCCTTCGACGTCGATGCCGGCGCAATCTCGAGCGTGACCCAGCGGGCCGAAAACTCGTCGGGCGCAAGCTCTCTGGGAGACCTCGTGAGCAAGCTCACGACACCTCGGACCGTCTGGATCATGGTCCCCGCCGGCGAGATCACCGACTCGACGATCGCAGAGCTGTCGAAGCTTCTCGAGGCCGGCGACGCGCTCATAGACGGCGGGAACTCCCGCTACACCGATTCGCTCGGGCACGCCGCCGCGCTGAAGGAGAAAGGCATCGACTTCGTGGACGTCGGGACCTCAGGCGGTGTTTGGGGTCTGGACGAGGGCTACTGCCTCATGGTGGGCGCCGACCAGGCCGTCTTCGAACGACTCGAGCCGATCTTCGCCACGCTTGCTCCCGAGAATGGTTACGCGCGCGTCGGCGAGCCGGGAGCCGGTCACTTCACGAAGATGGTGCACAACGGCATCGAGTACGCGCTGATGCAGGCTTATGGAGAGGGTTTCGACATCCTGGCGAACAGTGACCTCGATCTCAAGGTCGAGCAGATCGCCGAGGTGTGGCGCCACGGAAGCGTCGTGCGGTCGTGGCTGCTCGACCTCGCCGCCAGCGCGCTCCGCAAAGATCCCGGCCTAGAGCAGATCTCCGGCTTCGTGGAGGATTCCGGCGAGGGTCGCTGGACGGTTGAAGCCGCGATCGACCAGCGAACCCCGGCCCCCACCATTGCGCTCGCGCTGTTCAGTCGCTTTGCGTCTCGCCGTGACGATACATTCACCAACCGCATGATCGCGGCGCTCAGACACGAGTTCGGAGGGCACGCCGTCCAAGCGCGCGAGCGCTAGCGCGCACGGCGCGTCAGTAATCGCGCTCGGCGTCCGTGAACAGGCGCGCCTCGAGCGACGGCGTTCGCTCGAGAGCCGCCGCGAGGCGCGCCACATCCACGACGTCGATGCCGATCACGGGGCAAGCAAGGAGTAACCATCGTCAACCACGATGGTCTGTCCCGTGATCATCGACGAGTCCACCCGGGGTTGGTAAATGCAAGCACCGCGTTCTGGCCGCCGAAGCCGAACGAGTTCGACACGGCCACGTTGATGTCGAGGTCGCGCGGACCCTCAGTTACGTAGTCGAGGTCGCAATCCGGATCGGCCTCCTCGTAGTTGACCGTGCCCGGCGCGATGCCGCGGTCGATCACAAGCGCACAGATGGCGGCCTCGACCGCGCCGGCCGCTCCGAGGAGATGGCCCATCTGAGACTTCGTCGAGGACACCGCTATCCTCTTCGCCTCGTTGCCGAAGGAGGACTTGAGGGCGAGCGTCTCGACACGATCGTTGTAGGGCGTCGAGGTTCCGTGCGCGTTGATGTAGTCGACCTCGTCAGGCGCCACTCCGGCATCCTCGAGGGCTCGGCGAATGGCGCTCGACGCCCCGGCCCCCTCGGGGTCGGGCTGGGTGACGTGATGAGCGTCGGCCGAGGCCCCGTAACCGGCTAGGGTGCACAGGATCTGCGCGCCGCGGTTCTCCGCCGACTCACGCGTCTCCAGCACCAGCACGCCCGCACCCTCGCCGAACACGAAACCGTTGCGCTTGGCGTCGAATGGTCTGCTCGCATGCTCGGGATCATCGTTGCGGGTCGAGAGGGCTTGCATCCGGCAGAAGGCTGCGACCGAGAGCGGTGTGATCGCCGCTTCGGTTCCGCCGGCCAGCATCACGTCGGCGATCCCGTCTTTGATTGCGCGATACGCCTCACCGATCGCGTGCGCGCCGGTGGCGCACGCCGACGACGGCGCGTAGTTGATGCCCTTGAGCCCGTGCTTCATGGCTATGGCTGCGGCCGCCGCGTTGGGCATCAGCTTCGGAACGGTGAACGGGCTTACGGCGCGCGGCCCCCGCTCGAGGAACAACTCCTTCTCGCGCTCGATGGTTCCGATGCCTCCGATGCCCGAGCCGACGATGACGCCAACTCGGTCCGGAGACTCGCCCAGCGAATCCGTGCCGGCATCCTCGATTGCCATGCGGGCCGCGGCGACGGCCATGTGCGTGAAACGGTCGTTTCGTCCGACCTCACGCCGGTCCATGTAATCGGCGGCGTCGAAGTCGCTCGCCTCGGCGGCGATGGTTACCGGCAAGTTGGATGCATCGAAGTGCGTAAGCGGACCAACGCCGGACCTACCGGCCATCAGTGAATCCCACATCGCATCGACGCCGATGCCGATGGGGGTGACGACGCCGATGCCGGTGATGACTACATCTCGGCGGCCATTCGAAGTTACTCGTTGACTCATGTGCCTACGGACACCTTCTTCTCGATGAGCTGCACCGCGTCCTTCACCGTCGCGAGGTCCTGCAACTCCTCGTCGGGAATCTCGATGTCGTAGTGCTGCTCGAGTGACAGGGTCAACTCGACGGTGTCGAGCGAGTCGAGGCCCAAGTCTCCTGCGAGATCCGCCTCCATGGTGATGTCACTGCTCTCGATGCCACGACCCTCGAGGTGCTCCTTGATGATTGAGAAGATCTCCTGTTGCTTCTCCGACATTGCTGCCTCCTTCTGGTTGAGTGCTGCCTTCCTTGCTTCCGAAATTGGGTCCTGCTAGGCGGTCAGCCCGCCGTCCACCGTCAGTAGCGATCCCGTGATGTACGAGGCTCGCTCCGAGCAGAGCCACGACACGAGCGATGCCACGTCCTCGGGAGTACCGATGCGCTTCGCCGGCACCCGTCCTTGAATCGCCTCGACCTGCTTGTCGTTCAGATTGGCGGTCAGATCCGTGGCGATGAGCCCGGGTGCTACCGCGTTGACGGCGATGCCCTTACCGGCGACCTCTGCGGCGACCGTCTTGGTCAGTCCGATGACTCCCGCCTTCGCCGCGGAATAGTTGGCCTGCCCCGGACTGGCGTGCATACCGGAGATAGAGGTGATGTTGACGATGCGCCCCTTGCGTGCGCGCAGCATCGGCCGCAGGGCCCGGCGCGTGCAGGCGAAAGTGCCGAAGAGGTTCGTTTGGATGACCTTGTGCCAGGCGTCGTCCTTCATGCCGAGCGCCAGGCCGTCGGCGCGCACTCCCGCGTTGTTGACGAGCGCGACCACCGGTCCGAGCCGTTCCTCGACCTCCGTGAACATGGCGTCGACCTGCTCGGAATCGGCCACGTCGGCCTGCAGGGTGATGGCTTCGCCGCCGGCAGACTCGATCGCCTCGACCGTGTCTTTGGCGGCGCCCTCGTTCCCGAGGAAGTTCACGGCCACCGTGAAACCGTCGGCCGCCAGTGCCTCGGCTATCGCTCGCCCTATCCCGCGCGAACCGCCGGTGACGAGTGCTACCTCAGACATGAAGCGCCTCTCTCTCGGCCTCTTTGCGCGTAACCGGCGACGGGATGCGCCACCGGATGAGACCCGCACCCCAAGCAAAGCCCGCGCCGAACGCCGTGAGCATCACGTCGTCGCCATCCTGCAGCCTGCCGTCGCGCATCGCCTCGTCGAGCGCCAGTGGGATCGACGCCGATGACGTGTTGCCGTACTGGTCGATGTTCACGATCACTTTGCCCTCGGGCCACTCGAGCCGGCGCGCGACCGCCTCGAGAATGCGTGCGTTCGCCTGATGTGCGACGAGCCAGGTGCCCTCGGGACTCGACCCTTCGGCATCCAGTGCGTCGAGGACGGCACTTGTCATCCCCGCGACGGCAGCCCGGTAGACCTCTCGCCCGTTCATCTGAATGTAAGGACGCTCATGAGTCAGGCACAACAGCTCAGGGTTCGCGCCGTCGCTGCGCAGCACGAAGTGTCCTATCTCGGTCGGAGCATCGATGCCCTCGACGACCGTTGCGCCGGCCCCGTCTCCGAACAAGATGATCGAGCGAGCGTCGTTACGATCGGCAAAGCGACTCAGTATGTCGGCTCCGACCACCAGCACGCGCCGGGCGGAACCAGACTCCACGAGAGCCTTGGCCTGAGCCAGTCCGAACAGGAATCCGGAGCATCCGGCACCCAGATCGAAGGCGGCTGCGTTGGTCGCGCCGAGTGCGTGCTGCACCAAGCTGGCCGTCGCGGGAAACTGCATGTCGGGCGAGATGGTGGCGACGATGATCGTGTCGAGGTCGCTCGGAACCAGGCCCGCGTGCTCCAGGGCCCGCTGCGACGCGGCGATCCCGAGAGACGAGCTCGACTCCGAGTCGCCCACGACGTGACGGCTGCTGATGCCGGTACGGCCGAAGATCCATTCCTCGCTCACGCTCAGGCGCGCGGCGAGCTCGGAGTTGGGCAACTCACCGGTGGGGACCTGCACGCCGATGCCGGTAATGGTCGAGCCCCTCATCGACCTCGCACCCAGAAGAGGGCTTCGCCCGAGCGAACGGGCTGGCCCATGACGGCGAGCATGCCCATCATCCAGCCGCGATGTGGCGAGGTAACCGGGACTCGTTCGTCGTTCACCACGACCTCGCCGACCGGCTGGCCCGCGTCGACCCACTCCCCCTCGGTGGTGAAGACCTCGGGCGGCAGCGGGTAGAAACGGCCCGCGCACGGGGACACGATGACCTTCTCGTCGATGTGCGTGACCTCGGGGGCCGGCGCAAACTCTTCGAGTGTTGCGGCTTCAGGCACCAACGGGCACCTCCTTGCGCTTGAGATTGCGGGTGACACGAGCTGCGAGTCCGGCCACGACCTTGCCGGGCCCGAAGTCCACGAAATCGCGCGCACCCTGCGACCACAGGTGCTCGACGCTCTCGCGCCACCTCACCGGATGGGTAAGTTGCGTTACCAGCAGGTCCCTGATCTCGTCCGCGGAGCCATACGGCCTTGCGGTGACGTTGGAGAGGACGGGAACCTTCGGCTCGCGCATGTCTACCGATGCCAGGGCGCGCCGTAGATCGTCCGCGGCCGTCGCGACACCTTCGGTGTGGAAGGGACCCGAGACCTCGAGGAGCACGGAGCGGGCGCCCGCGTCGCTCACGAGCGTGGCCGCCCGCTCGAGGGCCGCCTCCGGCCCGGCGAGAACGACCTGGTCCGGAGCGTTGTCGTTGGCGACCTGCACTCCCGCCCGTCTGGCGATGGCGTCCGCCTCGTCGATTCCCATGCCGAGCACCGCGACCATCGAGCCGGGAGTCGACTTGCTGGCCCGGTTCATCGCCTCGGCCCGGGCGCGCACGACCTCGAGCGCATCCCCGAAACTCAAAGCACCGGCCGCAACCAACGCGGAGTACTCGCCCAAGCTGTGGCCGGCGTAGAAGTCGAAATGAGCATCGGTCTCGCGCCACGAGCGAACGCTTGCGACGAAGATCGCAGGCTGCGCGAGCTCGGTTGCAAGAAGCGCACCGTCACGACGCGCCGTGATCTTGACGCGTCGTCGCAGCGGATAACCAAGCGTCATCTGCGCTTCGGTAACCAGCGGGTCGCCCTCCGGCAACCAGTCGAGCACTGTGCCTGCGGGGATGCCCTGCCCCGGAAAGAGTCCGGCTCTCACTTGTTCGTTTCCTCCTCGGTGGATTCCATTTGTCTGCGTAATCTGGAGCGAGCACGATGCAGAAGAATGCGAACCGCGCCCTTGGTTCTCTTAGTGATGCTTGCGATCTCGTCGATCGAATGCTCTTTCAGATAGCGGAGCACCACGGCCTCTCGTTGTGCGTCTGGAAGCTCTGCCACCCGCTTCCAAATGAGATCTCGCTCCTCACCGATCACCACTTGATGCGGAGGAGACGGGACAGGGTCCTCGACATCGGGGACCACCTCGAGCACGACTGCGCCGCGTCCGTTCCGGCTGAACCACGTCGCCATCGAGTTGCGAGCGATGCGGTAGAGCCACGAGCGGTAGTTGCCGTCTCCGCGCCACTCGTCCGCATTTATCAGGGCCTTGAAGAAGACGTGCGCAGTGATGTCCTCCGCGACGTCGTCGCTCGGAGTCCGCGCGCGCACAACGCGAAAGACGACGCATGAGTAGCGTCGGTACAGTTCGGCGAACGCCTCGAAGTCCTCTGCGGCGTGCGCGGCTAGTTCTTCGTCGTCGACATCGTGAAGCATCACGTCGTCGACGGCGCGCATCTCCATTACGTGCACGAACCTCCCTGCCCGTGTGCGTGCGGTGGATGTTGCGACCCTCACCCACACAAGACTCGATTCGCGCAACTCCGTTACCGGGCAATCCGTAGTTTCGGCAAATAATCTCGAGGAAATTGAGAAGTCTCCGACCACTCGGTCAACTGCCGGCCGAGTTCTCCGAACGAGCGGTCAAGAGTCGTCCCAGGTCTCCGAACACGTGGTCAAGAGCTTGCGCGCTTGCTCTCCTTGGCGAAATCGCCCTCCGAGGCTCATCGCCGGCCGGGAAAGTGCGACGATTGTCCGTATGCAGCAGCCCACGATCGCGCCCGATATCGAGCGCGAGTCCGATGTCGATGAGGTGGTCGAAGCCGACCGGCCCTGGCTGGTGATCGTGTGGAACGATCCCATCAACCTAATGACGTACGTAACCTTCGTCTTTCAGAAGCTCTTTGGCTACTCGTACGAGAAGGCCCACAAGCTCATGCTGGACGTCCACTACAAGGGCAAGGCGGTCGTGTCGAGCGGGCCGCGCGAGAAGGCGGAGATGGACTGCTTCAGGCTTCACGGCCACGGACTCTGGGCGACGTTGACCAAGAGTGACTGACATCACAATCAAGCTCAACGCGCAGGAGGCGGCGATCCTGCGCGACCTCATCGAACAGATGCGCGAGCTCCTGAAGGAATCCGACTCGAGCGATGCCGTGCGCGCACGACTCTTTCCGAACGCCTATGACGACCAGGAGGAGGCGGCCGCCTACCGAGAGCTGACCGGTGGTGACCTGAGCGCCATGAAGCTCGAAGTGCTCGATCGGATGTCGGAGACACTCGGGGGCCGCGGCGGAGCCAAACCCAGGCTTGACGAGGAGGGCGCCGAGGCATGGGTGCGAGGCCTCACCGACATGCGGCTGGCGCTGGGCACGCGTCTCGAAGTTACTCAAGAGACCATGGACATCGTGCCGGAGCCCGACGACCCGCGCTTTGCTCCCCTGCAGATCCTTCACTGGCTCGGCTGGTTGCAGGAACGAATTCTCGAGCAGATGGTTCCCTAGAGATAGACGCTTCTTGGACGACGACCAGGAGAACCAGCGCGATGGCCCAACTCGCAGCAGGAGACGATGCCCCCGATTTCGAAGCGCAGGACGCCGAGGGAAAGACGTGGCGGCTGAGCGAGCTGCGCGGCCAGAAGGTGATCCTGTTCTTCTATCCCGCGGACGACACACCCGGATGCACCAAGGAGGCCTGCGACTTTCGCGACGCACACGCGGAACTCAACGACGCCGGTTACGTGGTGCTGGGAGCGAGTCCGCAGGGGGCCAAGTCGCACAGCGCCTTCTCGTCGAAGTACGGCCTCAACTTCCCGCTCCTCGTCGACAAGGACATGAGCCTTGCGAAGGCCTACGGCGCGGCGGGCATCTTCGGGGCCTTTGAGAACATCCCGCTTCTGGTCAAGCGCTCGACCTTCGTCATCGACGAGAACGGCAAGATCAGCCAGGCCCTCTACGGAGTAAAGGCGCGCTCCCACGTCGCCGACCTGCAGGCGTCGCTCGGTTGACCGGTGTAGTTCTGAGCCAGTCCCGGCTCCGAGAACCGGACACGGAGCGCGGCTAGACCGCGGCGAGAAAGAACAGCGGAAGCACGAAGAGCAGCAGGAAGAAGGCGACGCCGATCCATCCGAGCACGATGCCGGCGATCGCCAGCCCCCGCCCACCCTGCGCTCCGTTCGATCGATCGATCTGACCCTTGGCGGCGTAACCGAAGATCAGCGCGAGTAACGAGCCGAGCCATCCGAGCCACAAGATGCCGAGCACCAACGATGCCACCGCCAGGCCGTTCGTCTGTTGCACCATGGGCGGGCCGTATCCGTCGGGCCGGTTCTGCGGGTAGCCGGGCGGCCGCTGCTGAAAGTAGGGCTCGGGGGGCGGCTGGTTATGGGGCTGAATCCCCTGCTGGGGTGGTCCAGCGGGCGCGCCGGGCCCCCCTCCGGCACCCTGGCCCTCCGGTTGTTCCCGTGGTTGCCGTTGAGCTTCGTAATCCGCAGTCATGGCTTCCCCTTCAACTCCGCACCATGATTCTCCGCTAACGGTTGGGGTCGTATCCACCGGGCGGCGGTCCGGGTGGCCGGCCCGGTGGCGGGCCACCAGGCGCCTGGCCGTAACCCTGCCGGCCGTAGCCTCCCGATTGCTGCTGGTAGCCGCCCTGCTGTGGGCCGTAACTCTGCCCGTAGCCGCCTTGACCCTGGTCTCCCTGGCGGCGGATCGGATAGGCGGCGACCGGCACCACCAGCGTGCTCGCGGCCTTGTCGTGCAGCGTCTGCTTCTCCTTGTCCCACAGCATCCAGAGGTTGTCGAGCAGCACCCAGATCAGGCTGAGTAGCGGTATGAGGCCGGGAAGGCTCCGAACCGCATTGCGACCGAGGGCTCGGCCATAGCCGATCGTTCCTCCGGTATTCGCATGTATGACCCTGATGCTGAGCGCCTTCTTGCCCACCGTCTGGCCCGAGGTGCTCCCCTCGAGAAGGGTGAAGTAGGCGATCGAGACCGCCAGCCCGAAGAGCGTGAACAGGACGTTGCCGCCCGACAGAGGTCCGCTCCTGAACTGGCCCGATTCGGCATCGAAGCTCTCCACCGAGCCGGCCAGAAGGGCCCCGAAGAGGATGAGCAGGGGCACGAAGATGATGAGCGCGTCCAGGATGTAGGCGCCTAAACGCTGACCGAAGTTCGCCCTCGGTCCGCTGGGTCCGGTCGCGTAGGGGGTGGGTCCCTGCGGATACTGCCCGTAGCCGCCCTGCTGCTGGGGATGCTGCGGGTACTGAGGCGGCGCGCCGCCCTGCTGGGAGGGCGGTGGTGGGCCCTGAGGCGGATACCCTGGAGACCCCTGAGGATGGTCGCGGCCGGGGGGAGGTTGGTCTCCACTCTGCCCAGCCTGCGGCGGATATCCGTTCGTCATGGCCGTCCTCCTAAACCGCGCGACGCCAGACCGCTACTCGCCCCACCGTCTGCGCAGATCGTCATTCGAATGGGCGAAGCTTAGTAGCTGAGGGTTGGCGGCGAAAGGGTTGATCGTCCCTTTTGCGAGAGCGACGGCTAGATTCGGCCGCGCAGGATCTCAACGTCGTCGGCGATGCCGGGCCACGGCGTCTCGCAGATGACGACGCGAGACTTCGACGCCTTCACCATGTCCACGAGGGTGTCGAGGTCGATCTTGCCGTCCTCGAAGTTGGCATGGCGGTCGCGACCACTTCCCGCCGCGTCGCGTGAGTTGTTGGCGTGCACCAGGTCGATCTTCCCGATGATCGCCAGCAGGCGTTCGACGACGTCTTCGAGGTCCTCTCCTCCGGCATGGGCGTGGCACGTGTCGAAGCAGAAGCGTGGCTCGAAGTCATCGATGTGCTCCCACAGGCGCGCGATGACCTCGGCGTGACGGCCCATGGCATTGTCCCCGCCCGCGGTGTTCTCGATGATTATCGGAGGCCCACTGTCGTTCAGCTCCTCGAAGACCTTGCGCCATCTCATGAAGCCCCTTTCGATGCCGTCCTCGGCATGCCCCGCGTGGACGATCACGCCGGTGGCCCCGATCTCGGCCGAGCGCTCGAGCGTGCCGGCCAAGATCTTGCGCGATGGAATGCGCACTCGGTTGTTGGGAGAGGCGACGTTGATGAGATAAGGCGCGTGCACGTAGATCGGGACGTCGGACGCCTTCAGCACCTCGGCGTCGGCTCTAGGGGGCGGCTTCTTCCACGACTGCGGCGGGCCCACGAACATCTGAATAGCCTCCGCACCGATGGCCTCGGCGTGCTCGATCGGATCCTCGTCGGGAACGTGTGCTCCAATGATCATGCGTCCGATTATCCCTGCTCTCGTCGCTCACCCTCTGCGAGGCGTGCCAGTCGATCGAGAGCCGTCCGCTGCATCGTGCGCAGGCGGCGTCTCAGGAGAAGTCCGAGGATTCGTCCGGAGAGACCGGTGGGCGCTTCCGTGACGACGCGCGCCCGCATCAGACAGCCATCCGCGCGCGGCTCGATTTCGTAGCTCACGCGCATTCGAACACCGACGAGCACGTCCTCGACCAACCCGTGCGGCGGAACCTCGTCGATGACGGCCTGCCCCGCCACCCCGAACCCCAGGAGGTCGGCATGACCACGCACCACGTCCCCGGCTTTGACGCGCGCGGGCCCTGTGGTGGCCACGATCTCGGGCTGCCACCGGGGCCAGCGCGACGCGTCGAGCAGGTGCCGGAGCACGACCTCCGGCTCGCAGCGCGCGACGCGCTCGGCTCCGACCTCGAAGCTCTTGCGCTCGGACACCGCGGAATCCTACGAGGGATGCACGCGCTTACCGGAAGGTAGGGTCGGAACATGAAGCCCCGACTCGCCGCGGCCGCCGGAAGCGTCCCCGGCGCCCAGGCGGCCGCCAACGTCGCAAGGGCGGGAGGTAATGCCGTCGACGCGTGTCTCGCCGCCTCGATCATGGCATGGGTGGCCGAGCCCTTCTTCGGTTCGATCGGCGGCTCCGGGTTCGTGCTCGTGCGCACTCCCTCGTGGGAGATCGAGATCTTCGACGGCAACACGGCCATGCCACACACCCATCCGGCGGAGCCGGGCCAGGGTTTGAAGCGCGTCTACTTTCCCGACTACGCCGACGGGATGTACACCGGCATCGGCGGCGGATCGATCGGCGTCCCCGGGATCCTCGCGGCCGCGCGCCGGGCGTGGGAGTTGCACGGACGAATCGAGTGGGAGGCGCTGTTCGCAGACGCCGTCGTCGCCGCCCGCGATGGACTACCGCTGTCCAAGACCGCCTCGTACTACCTCTCCGTGACCTGGGATGCGGTGTGGTGCAAGTACCCGAGCGCGTCCTCGATCTTCGCTCCCACCGGCGAGCCTCTGGTGGAGGGCGACATGCTGATTCAGGCCGAGCTGGCGGAGGCACTCGAACTGGTCGCTGAGCGGGGCCCGGAGGCCTTCTACTCGGGAGAGCTCGCGCGCGAGCTCGAGAGCGAGATTCGCAAAGACGGGGGCTTCATGACGGTCGAGGACCTCAGCCGCTACGAGCCCACGGTTCGCCACGCGCTCATCAGCGAGGTGTGGGGCTGGCGCGTCGACACCAACCCTCCCCCCGCGGTCGGAGGGGCGGTGCTGGTGCACATGCTGGCGTTGCTGCATTCGGCCGACCTCAAGGAGCCCACCGAGCGTCTCCGCTCTCTGATCGAGGCACAGCGGATGGCAACGGGCTACCGGCGAGAGCGTTACGGAGATCCGACGGGCATCGCGTCCGCCTTCCAGGAGGCGATCGATGCTCTGAACGGCGGCGGGCTCTCGGACGCTGAAGGCATCGAACGGCTCACGGGCCGGAGCCGGCGCTCGCAGGACACGACCCACGGTTCGGCGGCGGACTCGGACGGCTACGTGTGCTCGATCACCGAATCCAACGGCTACGGGGCGGGCCTGGTGGTGCACGGCATGTTGCTCAACAACTCACTCGGTGAGGAAGAGCTCAACCCCCTGGGCGTTCACGGGCTGGCCCCCGGCATGCGTTGTCATTCGAACATGGCGCCGACCATCGCATCGGGCCCTGGAATCGTGGTCGGGCTCGGTTCACCCGGGGCGGATCGCATCGTCGGCGCCATCGCTCAGACGCTCATGCGCATGGCGGTGGACGGGGATTCGCTCGAGGACGCGGTCGCCGCGCCGCGGGCGCACCTCGACCCGCGGCCGGAGGGCGAAACGCTGTGCTTCGAACCCGGCCTCCCGGGTGATCAGCTCGGCTTCACCCCGAGGCCCTACGACGACATCCACATGTTCTTCGGCGCGGTACAGGCTGCCTCGGTGACGGAGGACGGCACGGTCAACGCGGTCCACGACCCTCGCCGCTCGGGTGGTCACGTCCTCATCTAGGCCCAGATCCGAGCTGCGACCCGCTAACAACACGATCACAGTGTTCCTGGGATCAACCTCCCGGTGGGCATAGGCTTACTTCGAACGGCCGAGCGAGGAGGAGCACATGGCAAGGCTTTTCTCGATCAAACCGGGGATCACGCTGAGGGGCCGGACCTTTAAGGGACTGCGAGGCCTTTCGGGAAAACCGCTGCATCCCCCGCTCACGGACATTCCCGTCGCCGCCTACACCTTCGCCCTCGTCTTCGATGTGATCTCGTTTCTTTCGAGCGGTGAGCTCGCCGAGAACATGTACAACGCCGCTACCTACACGCTCATCGGTGGCCTCATCGTCTCGATCCCGACGAGCCTCACGGGGTTCTGGGACTGGCTGAAGTCCACCCCCAAGCACACCCAAGCGTGGCGCACGGCCAACTGGCACATGGCCGTGATGCTCACCGTCAGCCTGCTCGTGGTTCTCAACCTGCTGACGCGCGACCTCGCCGACGACGGCGTCAACCCCATCGGGCTGATCCTGTCGGTGCTGGCCGGGGGCCTCGTCGCCTTTGGTGCGACCTACGGTGGTTCGCTGGTGTTCGACTACGGCTTCAACGTCGAAACCTCGGGCGACCATCCGGTGTGGCACGAGACGGAAGAGGACGTGTTCCCGGGGCAGGATAAGCACCCAGCCTGAGGGCCCGGGCTCAGACGGCGAAGCGGATGTTGAGGCAGTCTCCTTCTCTCACCTCGTAGTCCTTGCCCTCGACTCGCAGTCGGCCCCTGCCCTTCGCCTCGTTCCATGAGCCTGCCGCGACCAGATCGTCGTAGTGCACAACCTCGGCGCGAATGAACCCTCGTTCGAGGTCGGAGTGGATGACTCCCGCGGCCTCGGGGGCCCTGGCGCCTCGCCCGACCTCCCAGGCCCTGCTCTCGTCCTCGCCCGTGGTCAGAAAGGTGATGAGATCGAGCGCCCGATAGCAGGCCCGGATGACTCGGCCCAGCCCGGGCTCGGTGATGCCGAAGCCTGCGAGCAGCTCGCCGGCGTCACCCTCGTCCATCCCCGCGACCTCGGTCTCGAGCGATGCGCTGACTGCGATCGTCTCTTCCAGCAGCCCGTGTGGCTCGGCGCCGGCGCTCTCCTCGACGTTGGCGACGACGATCCAGGGCTTGAGCGTCAGAGCTCCGAACCCGCGCAGGAACTTGAGCTCGTCGTCCTCCCACGGTGCCTCTCGCAAGGCGCGTTCCGAATCGAGGAGCGCGTGAGCCCGCTCGAGCACGTCGACCTCGCGCTGGGCCTCTTTCGAGGAGCGCGCTTTCTTACGCCCCTTGTCGAGAGCCGACTCGATGCTTGCGAGGTCGGCGAGCAGCAGCTCCGCCTGCACCGATCCGAGTTCGCCGGAGGGATCGGCCTCCGGTCCGTAGGCTCGCACGACGATGCAGAGAGCATCCGTCTGACGGAACTCGGCGATCCCCCGTGCGGTGAGCCCTCCCGGAACGTCGACGAAGCGCACCTTGGCGTGCACGGTTTTCTTGGAGCCCTCGAGAGCGGTCAGCTTCTCGACGCGCGCGTCCGGCACATCGACCACGGCTTGGTTGGAACGCCCACCTGCCGAACCCGTGCTGGTCAAGGCGGTGAACAGAGTCGACTTGCCCGAATATGGGATACCCACGATGCCTACGTCTTTCATGGACGGTCAGGGTAGCGTCCTGACTCGTGGATACGGGACTGAGCGGCAAGGGAGTGTTGGTCACGGGGGCCGGCGGGGGCATCGGTTCGGCCGTTGCGCGTGCCTTTGCTGCGGAGGGTGCGCGCGTCGGTGTCCACTTTCGCTCGAGCAAAGAAAGGGCCGAGGCCATAGCACGAGACATCGACGGAGTCGCCCTGCATGCGGATCTAACCGTCGAGTCGGAGGCCGACGCACTCGTGCCTTCCGCGGTCGGCGCGCTCGGCCGGCTGGACGTGCTGGTGGCGAACGCCGGAGACTGGCCGAGTGAGGACACTGCCGTATGGGACATGTCCTACGAACGGTGGCGCCGCTACCTCGCCGCCAACCTCGACAGTGTCTTCCTGTCGTGCCGGGCCTTCCTTCGGCACGTAGCCCAGAGCGGTGAGGGAAACATCGTCATCGTCGCATCGACGGCGGGGATCTTCGGCGAGGCGGGACACAGCGACTACGCGGCGGCCAAGGGAGCGCTCGCCACCGGCTTCGTGAAGAGCTTGAAGAACGAGATCGTGCGGATAGCGCCGCGCGGGCGCGTGAATGCCGTTGCGCCCGGCTGGACCGCCACCGACATGACGCGCGCCCTCGTCGATGACCGCGCCTTCGTCGCCAAGATCACCCGCACCATGGCGTTGGAGAAACTCGGTCTGGCTCACGACGTTGCCCGCACCGTCGTGATCCTGGCGTCGGATGAGATCTCCGGTCACGTGAGCGGCGAGGTGATAACCGTGGCGGGAGGCATGGAGGGGCGAGTCCTGCACGAGTAGGCAGGGGCCGGACACCGGTTTGGGCAGGCGGTTTCAGCCGAGCCGGCGCGAAGCCTCGAATTCGATACGCAACACACGTTTTCGGTATGGCAACCGCTCTGCGGCACTCAGCCCACAAAGGTGTCGAGGATCCTCAGACCGCGCGTTGAGGGCCGCATTGAAGGCCGCATTGAAGGCGACGGGTCAGAGGATCGCGGCCCCCAGGGCGCTCGCCACCAGCTCTACGGCCAGGTCGCCCGTCTGATTGGCGTTGTCGAGGATCGGGTTGACCTCGACGACCTCCATCGAGGTGATGACGCCCGCTTCGGCGAGAAGCTCCATGGCGAGGTGCGCCTCCCGGTAGCTGAGTCCTCCGCGCACGGGGGTGCCGACTCCCGGCGCGATCTCCGGATCGCAGACGTCGAGGTCGAGCGAAAGATGAACGAAACCCGGCCCCCCCACCACGACGAGCGCCTCGTGCATCACCGACGCGAGCCCCCTTCGGTCGATGTCGGCCATGGTCAGCACGGCCAGCCCCTTGTCTCGAACCAGGCGCTTCTCGCCCTCGTCGAGCTGGCGCACGCCGACCAGCGCCACGCGCCCCGGATCGACCCACGGGGCCGGCTCGAACCCGTCCACCAGGAAATCGCACGCTCCCACCGCCGATGCCAGTGGCATGCCGTGCACGTTTCCCGACGGCGAGGTCTCGGGTGTGTTGAGGTCACCGTGGGCATCGATCCACAGGACGCCGCCGGGCCCGTGCGCCGAGTGAAGTCCGGCCAGCGTCCCCATCGCGATCGAGTGATCGCCGCCGAGCACGAGCGGCATCGCCCCCGCCTGCACCGTGGTCGACACATCCTTCGCGATCTGCGCGCAGGACCCGAGTATGGCCGGGAGATAGCGGGCGCGTTCATCCCGCTCGCTGGCGAGCTCGGGTATCTCGGCGCGGGCGTCACCGTGGTCGTGGACCGTCATGCCCATACCCTCGAGCCGCTCCGAAAGTCCCGAGTAGCGAATGGCGCTCGGACCCATGTCCACGCCGCGACGCTGCTGGCCGAGGTCGAGCGGCGCGCCGATGATCCCGACCCGGATGTGGCTGAGCTCTGCGTTCATGGTTTTCAATGGTGGCATGACAAACACGAGGGGAAAACTTGCCGTAGTAACCGGGGCATCGAGCGGTATCGGCGCGGCCACGGCGTTGAGGCTCGCGCGCGAGGGCTTCGATGTCGTTCTCGGAGCGCGCCGCAGGGACAAGCTCGCAGCCGTGGCGAAGGAGTGCGGGGGCCGGGCCCTCGCCCTGGACGTCACCGACAAGGCCTCGGTCCGGGCGTTCGATGCGCAGATCGAACGCGTCGACGTGCTCGTCAACAACGCGGGCCTCGCATCGGGACTGCAACCCATCCACGAGCTCGAGGAGGGACGTATGCAGCTCATGTGGGAGACCAACGTCATGGGGCTCCTGCGGGTCACGCAAGCCATGCTGGCCAAGCTCGAGGCCGGTGACGGAGGGCACATCGTGAACGTGGGTTCGATCGCGGGGTTCGAGACCTACCCCGGCGGCGGCGGCTACACAGCCTCCAAGCACGCGGTCAGAGCGATCACCCAGACGATGCGCAAGGATCTCCTCGGCCGTCCGATTCGCATAACCGAGGTCTCTCCCGGGCTGGTCGAGACCGAGTTCTCGGTCGTGCGCTTCGACGGCGACGAAGCCAAGGCGGACAAGGTCTACGCGGGCCTGAAACCGCTCACGGCAGAGGACATCGCGGACTGCATCGCGTGGGCCGTCACGCGGCCCCCACACGTAGACATCGACGAGATCGTGGTTCGACCCCTGGCCCAAGCGACCGCGACCATGACGGCGCGCCGGAGCTGACCCCGCAGCCGCAAGGTAGGGTTCGGTGCGATGAGCGGACGAATGAAACTGTGGGGCCCGGCCCTCCTCTGTGCGATGGCGCTAACCGCCTGTGACGGCGGGATGTCGCGCGAGGAGTTCGTGTCCGAGGCCAACGCCATCTGCGAGGAGACCGAGGCGTCCCTGCAAGACCTCGGCGGCGAAGCGGTGAACCAGCAGGACCCCACTGAGATTACCGACGTTGCGGCGGAGGAGCTCGGCAACCTGCGCGACCGGCTCGAGGAGCTCGAACCACCGGACGAGTTCTCGGACGACTTCGCCACCATGATCCAGGGACTCGAAGGCGCGATCGGAGACATCGACTCGTTGTCGCAGGCGGTCGAGGAGTCCCTCGAGGCCGAGCCGCAGGACGAAGCGGCGGCCGAGGAGAGCATTGCCGAGGTCCAGGAGATCACCGAGAGCCTGACCGCCAACCTCGACGAGGCGAGCGGAGCGGCCGAGGCCATGGACCTCGAGGATTGCGCGGCCGCCAGCAGCGCGGGAGAAACCTCTTAGCCTGCCCCGAACCCTTTTTCGGTCCGATGCGTCTCATTTTCAGCCGTTGGTCGGACTCATGCCTTTCCCGCAGGCGGCCTCAAACAGTAGGTTTGGAGCCGTTTCACCGATCACTGGAGAGAGTCGCCGTGACTGCTGGGTTGATGAAAGGGATGGGCTATGGCCACGAGGAGCACTCGGGCTTCGAGAGCTAAGACCACACGGACGAAGAAGACGACGGCCGGATCGCCGAAACAGCGCATGGCCGGATCGCCCGGAGACGGGCTAGGCGCGAGCAACGAGCAGCTCGAGGAGCTGTTGTTCGCGCTGCAGGCGGTCAGAGACGGTGACTTCTCCGTCCGGCTGAACGCCCGCCGCCGGGGGCTGGTCGGGCAGATCTCCGCCGCGCTCAATTCGGTCGTCGACCACAACAATCAGATGACCAAGGAGCTCGCGCGCGTGAGCAAGGTCATCGGACGCGAGGGCCGCATGACCGAGCGCTTCAAGCTCCCTGCGGCTCAGGGCGCGTGGGCGAACAGGGTCGATTCGATCAACTCGCTGATCGACGACCTGCGCAGACCGACGACCGAAGTGGCCCGCGTCATCACCGCCGTGTCCGAGGGCGATCTCTCGCAGAAGATGGCCCTCGAGATCGAGGGGCAGCCGGTCAAGGGGGAGTTCCTCCGCATCGGCACCGCAGTGAACTCGATGGTCGACCAGCTCAGCTCCTTTGCCGACGAGGTAACCCGCGTCGCGCGAGAGGTTGGCACCGAAGGGATTCTCGGGGGCCAGGCCAAGGTGAAGGGCGTCTCCGGAACGTGGAAAGACCTCACCGATTCGGTGAACTTCATGGCCAGCAACCTGACGAGCCAGGTCCGCAACATCTCGTACGTGGCCACCGCGGTGGCCGAGGGCGACCTCTCGCAGAAGATCACCGTCGAGGCCAAGGGCGAGGTCGCTGCGCTGGCCGAGACGATCAACACCATGACCGATCAGCTCAGCGCCTTCGCCGACGAGGTCACGCGCGTGGCGCGCGAGGTCGGAACCGAGGGCAAGCTCGGCGGGCAGGCCGAGGTCAAGGGTGTCTCGGGGACGTGGCGAGCGCTCACCGAGAACGTGAACTTCATGGCTTCGAACCTCACTAACCAGGTGCGCAGCATCGCCTCCGTCGCCACCGCCGTTGCCCAGGGGGATCTGACGCAGCAAATCACCGTCGAGGCCAAGGGCGAGGTTGCCGCACTCGCGGACACGATCAACACCATGGTCGACCAGCTCTCGAGCTTCGCCGACGAGGTCACCAGAGTGGCGCGCGAGGTCGGAACCGAGGGCAAACTCGGCGGACAGGCCGAGGTCAAGGGAGTCTCCGGCACCTGGAAGGACCTCACCGAGAACGTCAACATGATGGCGGGCAACCTGACTGCTCAGGTGCGCGACATCGCCGGGATCACTACCGCGGTCGCCAACGGCGATCTCAGCCAGAAGATCACCGTCGACGTCAAGGGCGAGATGCTCGAGCTGAAGAACACCATCAACGTCATGGTCGACCAGCTCTCGAGCTTCGCCGACGAGGTCACCAGAGTGGCGCGCGAGGTGGGAACCGAGGGCCGGCTCGGGGGCCAGGCCGAAGTCAAGGGTGTCTCGGGGACGTGGCGAGACCTGACCCAGAACGTGAACTTGATGGCCTCGAACCTCACCGGCCAGGTCCGCAACATCAGCCAGGTGGCGACCGCGGTGGCGCGCGGCGACCTCAGCCAGCGCATCACGGTGGAGGCGAAGGGCGAAGTTGCGACGCTCGCAGAGACGATGAACTCGATGACCGACACCCTGCGGCTCTTCGCCGACGAGGTCATCCGGGTTGCCCGGGAGGTCGGAACCGACGGCATCCTCGGGGGCCAGGCGCAGGTCGAGGGAGTGGCCGGCACCTGGAAGGACCTCACCGACTCGGTCAACTTCATGGCAGGGAACCTCACCAGCCAGGTGCGCAGCATCAGTCAGGTTGCGACGGCCGTCGCCGAGGGCGACCTCAGCCAGAAGATCACCGTCGAGGCGAGAGGTGAGATCGCGGCTCTCGCCGACACCATCAACACCATGACCAATACGCTCCGCGCCTTCGCGGACGAGGTGACGCGCGTCGCCCGGGAGGTCGGAACCGATGGCAAACTCGGCGGCCAGGCGAGGGTCGAGGGGGTATCGGGCACCTGGAAGGGCCTGACCGACTCGGTCAACTTCATGGCCTCGAACCTGACCGACCAGGTGCGAAACGTCGCGCAGGTCACCACCGCCGTCGCCAACGGCGATCTCAGCCAGAAGATCACGGTCGACGTCAAGGGCGAGATGCTCGAGCTGAAGAACACCATCAACGTCATGGTCGACCAGCTCTCGAGCTTCGCCGACGAGGTCACCCGAGTAGCGCGCGAGGTGGGGACCGAGGGCAAGCTCGGGGGCCAGGCGCAGGTGCGGGGAGTATCCGGCACCTGGAAGGACCTGACGCAGAACGTCAACTTCATGGCTTCGAACCTCACGAGCCAGGTGCGCAACATCGCACAGGTGGCAACCGCAGTGGCGCGGGGCGACCTCAGCCAGAAGATCATGGTCGACGCCAAAGGCGAGATCCTCGAGCTCAAGCAAACTCTGAACGTCATGGTCGACCAGCTCAGCTCGTTCGCCGACGAGGTCACGCGCGTGGCACGCGAGGTGGGAACCGAGGGCAAGCTCGGAGGCCAGGCGCAGGTCAAGGGCGTCGCCGGAACGTGGAAGGACCTCACGGATTCGGTGAACGGCATGGGATCCAACCTGACCGCACAGGTGCGCGACATCGCGCAGGTCACGACCGCAGTGGCCAACGGTGACCTCAGCCAGAAGATCACCGTCGACGTCAAGGGCGAGATGCTCGAACTGAAGAGGACCATCAACACGATGGTCGATCAGCTCAGTTCCTTCGCCGACGAAGTCACGCGCGTGGCGCGCGAGGTGGGGACCGAGGGCCGCCTGGGCGGGCAGGCCCGAGTCGAGGGCGTCTCGGGGACTTGGAAGGACCTCACCGAGAACGTCAACCAGCTCGCCGGAAACCTCACGACGCAGGTGCGAGCAATCGCAGAGGTGTCCAAAGCCGTGACGGAGGGCGACCTCACCCGTCGCATCGACGTCGAAGCCAAGGGCGAAGTCAACGCCCTTGCAGACACCATCAACAAGATGACCGACACGCTGCGCGAGACGACCAGGGTCAACCAGGAGCAGGACTGGCTCAAGACGAACCTCGCCAACATTCAACGCCTGATGCAGGGCCAGCGCAGCCTTCAGTTGGTGTCGCAGCTCATCATGTCCGAGCTGACCCCCACGGTCAGCGCGCAACACGGCGCTTTCTTCTTGACCGACAGCACCGACGGGAAACCACTGCTCAAGCTCATCGCCAGCTACGGCTACAAGGCAAGAAAGTCGGTGAGCAACCGCTTCAAGTTCGGTGAGGGGCTTGTCGGCCAGTGCGCGCTCGAGAAGAAGCCCATCGTAATCACCGAGGCTCCCAACGACTACATCAAGGTGACTTCCGGTCTGGGCGAGACGGCACCCGTGAACATCATCGTTATCCCCGTTCTCTTCGAGGACGCCGCCCTCGGCGTCATCGAGCTCGGATCGATCAAGCCCTTCAGCGAGATCGACCAGCAATTCCTCGAGCAGCTCATCGAGGTCATCGGAGTGGTCATCAACTCGATCATCGCAAACATGCGAACCGAGGAACTGCTGCAGCAGTCGCAGCGGCTTACCGAGGAACTGCAGAGCCAGTCGGAGGAGCTGCAGACTCAGCAGGAAGAGCTCAAGCGCTCGAACGCCGAGCTCGAGGCCCAGGCGCAGTCGCTGAAAGCGTCCGAGGAACTGCTGCAGACCCAGCAGGAAGAACTGCAGCAGACCAACGAAGAGCTTCAGGAAAAGGCCCGGCAGCTCGCCGACCAAAACCGAAACATCGAGATAAAGAACCGCGAGATCGAGCAGGCGCGTTCATCACTCGAAGAGAAGGCGCAACAGCTTGCGCTATCCAGCAAGTACAAGAGCGAGTTCCTTGCCAACATGAGCCACGAGCTGAGAACTCCGCTAAACAGCTTGCTGATTCTCGCCAAGTTGCTTGCGGACAACTCAGAAGACAACCTCTCCGAGAAGCAGGTGGAGTTCGCACGAACCATTCACACGGCGGGCTCCGACCTGCTGGCGCTCATCAGCGACATCCTCGACCTCTCGAAGATCGAGGCGGGCAAGATGGATGTTCACCCCATCGAGATCGATTTCGGCGAGGTCAAGGAATACGTCGAGCTGGCCTTCGATCCCTTGGCCCAGGAAAAGGGCCTCGACTTGGTCGTCGAGGTCGGGGACGACGTTCCGCCCACCATCTTCACCGACCAGCAGCGTCTGCAGCAGGTCATCAAGAACCTGCTGTCCAACGCGATCAAGTTCACCGACGAAGGTGAAGTGAAGTTGTCCATTCACGCTGCGCCGACGCACCAGCCCTTTGTCAACGAGGCGCTGAACCGCGCCGAGCAGGTGATAGCCCTGTCGGTCAAGGACACCGGCATTGGGGTGCCGCCCGATCAGCTGAGACTGATCTTCGAGGCGTTCCAGCAGGCGGACGGAACGACGAGCCGCAAATACGGAGGCACGGGACTCGGTCTCTCGATCAGCCGTGAGATCGCCGTGCTCCTCGGTGGCGAAATCCGGGCCGAGTCGGTCGAGGGCCAGGGCAGCACCTTCACGCTGTTCCTGCCTCAGCGCTACGAGACGATCGCGCCGGAGGCCAGAACGACCACCGACGTCGTGGTGGTGGACACTCCGCGCGGCGCGGTGGCGGCGCCGGTCCCGGTCGCTCCCGAGCCCGCCGTGGCACGGCTGGACGACCTGGTGCCCGAAGTGCTCGCCGAGCCCGATCCTGAGATGACCGCTGCGGGGATCGAGGACGACCGAACGAGGATCGCACCCGGTGATCGCACCATGCTCGTTATTCAGAGCGACACGAAGTTCGCCAAGCAGGTGCTCGAAGCAGGGCGCACCACCGGCTTTCGGGTGATTCTGTCCACTCGCGGCGAGACCGGTGCTGCTCTGGCTCGTGAGATCAGACCCGATGCGATACTTCTCGACACGGTCCTGCCGGTAACGGGTGGCCTGACGGTGCTCCAGCACCTCAAGCGGGACTCCAACACCCGTCACATCCCGGTGCTGATGATCTCGGACGAGGACCAGCGCCGGCACGCTCTGAAGTCGGGGGCCTACGCCTACCTCCGTAAGCCGGTGAAGAAAAACGAACTCGCACAGTGCATAGTGGGCATGACCGAGTTCATCGAACAATCCGCTCGCACGCTGCTGATCGTCGAAGACGACGCGACCGAGCGGAAGAGCATGGTCGAGCTCATCGGAGCCGAGGAGACGGACGTCGAGGTAATCGCCGTCGGCTCCAGCGAGAAGGCGTTGGAAGAACTCGAGACGGGACGGGTCGATTGCATGGTCCTCGACCTCAAGCTTCCCGACACTACGGGCTTCGATCTCCTCGAGAAGATCAAGAAGGACGATCGCTTCCAGGACCTTCCGGTAATCATCTACACCGGCAAGGATCTCAGCCGTCGCGAGGAGACCAGGCTGCGTAAATACGCACAGACGATCATCGTCAAGGATGTCAGCTCGCCCGAACGTCTCCTCGACGAGACGTCGTTGTTCCTGCATCGCGTCGAGGCCCGCATGCCCGCCGAACAGCGCCGCATGATCGAGCAACTGCATAGCGCCGACGTCGTCTTTCAGGACAAGAAGGTCCTCGTAGTCGATGACGACGTGCGCAACGTCTTCGCTCTCACGAGTGCTTTGGAAAGCCGGGGAATGGCGGTGGTGTTTGCCGAGAACGGCAAAGAGGGGCTCGTTACGCTCAAGAAGAACTCGGACGTCGACCTCATCTTGATGGACATCATGATGCCGGAGATGGACGGCTACGAGACGATGCGCGCCATACGCCTAATGGCCGAGCACGAGTCCTTGCCCATCATCGCCCTCACCGCAAAAGCCATGAAGGGAGACCGCGAGAAGTCGATCACGGCCGGCGCCAGCGACTACATCAAGAAGCCGGTCGACATGGATCAGTTGCTGTCCCTGATGCGCGTGTGGCTCTACGAATAGAGGTCGTCTCTGCTAGGTCCCGGCAGTTTTGAGCACCCCAGGCGAGACGATCTCGAAAACCTCGAGATCGATCTCTTGCTGGAGGGCATACACCGGCAGTACGGCTTCGACTTCCGCGAGTATGCGCGCGGCTCGATCAAGCGACGGCTGTGGCGGCGGATCTATGCAGAGGGCCTCGAATCGGTCTCGGGTTTGCAAGAGCGCGTGCTCCATGATCCGGAGACCATGACTCGTCTCTTGGAAGACCTGTCCATCAACGTAACGTCGATGTTCCGAGATCCGAACTTCTATCTGACCGTCCGCAAGAAAGTCGTTCCGCTACTCCGCACGTATCCCTTCATTCGCATCTGGAACGCGGGGTGCTCGACCGGTGAAGAGACTTACTCACTGGCGATCCTCCTGCGAGAGGAGGGGCTATACGACAAGACGAAGATTTATGCCACCGACATCAATGAGACCGTCCTCGACCTCGCTAAACGGGGAGTATTTCCGCTAGACAGGATGCAGGACTACACCGAGAACTACATAGCATCCGGCGGCACGACCGCGTTCAGTGAGTACTACGTAGCCGACGGGCAAGGTGCCCACTTTCACGAGTCTCTTACGGAGAACATGGTCTTCGCTCAGCACAATCTCGCGTCGGACCGCTCCTTTAACGAGTTCAACATGATCATGTGCCGCAACGTGATGATCTACTTCGATCGTTCGCTGCAGGAGCGGGTTCACAGCCTCTTCCATTCGAGCCTGGGGATGTTCGGCGTTCTCGCCCTGGGACGCAAAGAGTCGATCAAGTTCACGCCCCTCGCCGGCGCGTACGAGGAGATCGACTCGATCGAGAAGCTCTACAAGCGGGTGCGCTGATGCGAGAGGACGACGAGAAGCGCGCGTCGTCCTTCGAACTCGTGGTCGTAGGGGCTTCCTGGGGCGGACTGCGCGCCCTTAAATGTGTGCTCGCAGGACTGCCCGATAACTTTCCCGCCGCGCTCGTGGTCGCTCAGCATCGCGCCACCGACTCGTCCGATGTGATGGTCCGCTTGCTTCAGAACCACTCTCGCATGAGCGTGATCGAAGCCTCCGACAAGGACGTCATAGAGCCGGGCAACGTCTACATCGCCCCTCCCGACTACCACCTGCTGGTCGAGCCCGGGAGTCTCGCCCTCTCGATCGAGGAAGAGGTCCACCACAGCCGTCCGTCCATCGACGTCGTCTTCGAGTCGGCCGCCGACGCGTACGCCGACCGTCTCGTCGGGGTAATACTTACGGGCGCGAACGACGACGGGTCGGCAGGGTTGAAGCGGATCAGGGATGCGGGAGGCGTGACGGTGGTGCAGGATCCCGCCACGGCCGAGCGACGAGAGATGCCCGAGGCGGCCATCGCCGCCGTGAAAGGCGCCAAGGTACTGCCGCTACGCAAGATTGCGTCGTTTCTCGTGGAGGTATGTAGGTGATGAGCTCTCATAGAAGGGGACGAAGGCCGACGTGAACTCGGAGCCGAAATGCAACATCCTCCTGGTAGACGACAGACCCGAGAATCTCCTGGCTCTAGAAGCGGTGCTGGCGCCCCTCAACCAGAACCTCGTGACCGCAGAATCGGGCGAAGAGGCTCTCAAGCGGTTGCTCGACCAAGAGTTCGCCCTCATCCTGCTCGACGTTCAGATGCCGGGAATGGATGGCTTCGAGACGGCACTCCAGATTAGAGAGCGTCCGAAGACGAAGGACATCCCGATCATCTTCATCACCGCCATCAGCCAGGAGCCTCACCACGCGCTGAGGGGATACTCGGCCGGCGCCGTCGACTACTTGTTCAAGCCCTTCGATCCATGGGCGCTGCGAACCAAAGTCGGCGTCTTCACCGAGCTCCATAACAAGACCCAAAAGCTGAAGGCGCAGGCGCAGATGGCGGCGCGCATCCAGGAGGTCGTGGTCAGGCTGCGCCGCTCACAGGATGGAGGCCTGAACGAAGACGAGACGCGCGCCCTCGCGAGCGAGCTCGAGGAACTGTCGAAGCAACTGCCCCCTTAGCCGTCGCATTCAGTGAGTCCCCAGGGATTCTTCGATGCGATCGAGATGCTGGCCGGCGAAGGCCAAGAGCGGCTTCTCTCGTACGCTACAGGCAACCACCGCGACCCCTTGCCCGGCTTCTGGACCGCAGTGGAGCTGGTGCGCTGAGTCGGAGAGCGGTGCCGAATCGCGTTAGCACGATCTTGGTCGGCCGCTGTGACGTGCGTCACAGTCTGAGGGGGCGCGCTGGGGCACGGTTGAGGCGCCCGAATTGTGAGGGTTAGGCTTGCGCAGGATTTCCAGCGAGAGGGCCGCAATGCAGGAGACGAAAACCCGGGCTCCAGCCGACGAAGAGCCTCCCGCCCCGCGCCCATCCTGGATCCGAATCGTAGCCATCGCCGTGGCCCTGGCGATGCTCGGAGGCGCCCTCTACGCGACCTGGCAAACGCTAGCGACCAGCGGACGCGAGTCGGAGAGAAATGGTGAACCGGGGGCCGGAGCCTCAGAGCCAGACTTCTCCCTAACCGACGAAGAGGCGATTGCAACCTTCGAGCGCCTCTACGCAACCTCAGCCAGCGCCATTCGAGAACAAGACCCTTCGTTGTTGTCGACTGTCTTGACTGACGGCGGACCTGTTTATCAGCGTGCACAATCCCAGATTGCGGGACTCAAGAAGGATGGCATTGAAGATGCAAGCGAGTTCCAGATAGTCGACTCTGTGATTGATACCAATGAATCGGACGAGATTCGGCTCGACGTCACGTTCCACCTTCTTACGTGCTTCCTCAATGAACAAGGCAAGGACGTAACGAAGGGTCCCAGGGCTCTCGAACAAGATTCCCAATGGACTCTCATTGTCGAAGACTCTCGCTGGCAGATCCACCAAGGGATTCTTAGAGAGGACCGAGTCCTGAGAGGACAGGATGAAGGCTGCTAGCGCCTGGTCCGCTTTCACCGCTGTCTTTCTAGTTACCCTTTTGGCACATTCTGCGAGTGCCAACGTACCCGCAGGTCCTGGTTTGTCCGGGCTGATGAAAGAAGGAAGCGACAAAGGAATCTATGCATCCGCAACCGCTGGTTATGAAAGCCCCGATGGCGGCCCTCGACTGATCCACGCAAGTAATCCTCCAGCTACTCGCACTGGCGCTCACCAGTTGCCGCCGGAGCCTCGGTACTCGTTCATCGACAACATCTGCCGCATGGCCCCCGGCAACATCGCCGGGCGGGATCCCATCTTCGACGGCGAGATCTCCGGCTGCTTGCTCGGCTTCCGACCCGGGGAAGCGGCCGAACCTCGGGGCCGGGGCGCCCGCGCGGCGCGGCCCCCGGGGCCGGGGCGCATCCTCGATCGGGTCATCGAACTGGTGGCGGCGCCCGAGCTCAAGCTCGCTCCCGGCGAGATCGGCCTCACCGGGCTCGAGACCTACGTCTGGATCGACGAGCCGG
>JBOGWX010000008.1:0-24539 GCA_050694055.1 Actinomycetota bacterium | reverse complement strand
GGGTCCGCGGCGGCAGCCCTGCAGCCAGCCGTCTCTCATCGTCGGCGCGCCGCGCCTCGAAGGCATCGAGGATCCTTTGGTTTCGCACGACGAACAGGCACGCGAGAAACAGCGTGATCGCGGCGACGCCCATGAGCCGGCACCAGCCGCGCGCGATGTCGTTGGTGGCCGAGTCCTTGACCGTGGAGAAGGTGCGCTCGGAGCCGGTGCGGCGGGCGTAGGAGACGCGGTGTGCCTTGGACGGGTAGTCGTGCTTCTGGCGCGTCTTGGCGTTGACCTCTGCAGGGACGGTGACCGTCACCTGCGTGCAACACGCGGGCGGGTGTTCCGGCGGGACCAGGACCTCTGGCTGCTCGTGAGAGGAAGTCATCGAGTCGGGTCTAAGCGGGCAGCGGAGTTTTCCCATGGCGGCGGGGCACATGACCCGGTGGTATCCGTCGTCGTCGTCGATGGTGATCCGCCCGAGCTTGTGGCGGGCAAGCTCGGCCATCATGCGATCGTGAGCGGCGATCTTGTCGGGTGAGGCGTCGCGCGCTATGGGTGAGAGCTGCAGCAGTGTGTCGGGGGTCTTGGGGCAGTAGAGGTTGCCGTTTGCTGCGATTGCTCCGGCGAAGGTCCCCTTGGGGCCGCGGTCATGGGGATGGAGGTCCAAGACCAGACGCGCTCCCAGCGCCCGCAGCGGCAGCGCGAAGTTCTCGGCGACGCGATGGGCGTAGCCGGAGTCTGCGAGCACGTCGCCGATCACGACCCCCGACGCATGCAGCCGCTGCATAACCGGGATGAACTCCGGCACGGGATCCCGAGCACAGGTGGTGAACGACATCCGCCGGGCGAGCTCGGGGACCGCCTCGCCGTCCTCTTCTTTGACAATGGTGGCGACCGACAAGAAGTAGCCGAAGAAGAGGTCGTCTCTCTGCCCCGGCGCGTCGCCTGATCGGTGTCCCCACGATGCCTCTTTGTCCGCGCAGTCGGAGTCGTCTTTGGACGGCGGGCGGGAGTAGGACTCGACGTCGGTCCAGTCGATCGCCAGCGCGGTCGAGTCGTGCTTTGAGTCCTCGGGCACGCTTGCCTCCAAAAGCGCGTCCGAGACCTCCGACAGGATCGCAGACGGCGTTCCGTTTGGCTCTTCTCTTGCGAGCGCGTCGCGCACGAGAGAGTAGGTGCGCTCTATCTGGCGGTAGGTGAGCTGGTGGGAGCCGTGTTTCCATTCAGCGACTATCCCGAGACGCAACCGCTCGTGATCGGAAAGCGACACCAGGGCCTCGTGCACCCGGGTGAGATGAGCGGGACGGCCGCGCCGTAGACACAGAAGCATCCCCAACAACAAGGTGCGCACCAAGAGCTGGCGGGGGCGCACCCCGACCGGGAGCAGGGCCTCGATCTTGCCGGTCACTCCGGAGGCGTCGACGACCTGTTCGAGGCGGTCGAGCTCGCCCGGCGCGCTCAGCGCGCGGCTCCCAGAAGCGCGACCGCGCCCGGCTCGTCTGCGACCGCGAGCATCGCGATGACGTCGCCGAGGCGCTGGGAGCAGGTGATCCCGGCCGCGGCCATGAAGGTCTGAAGCCCGAGTTGATCGGCGATGGTCGCAAGCCACGTCGCGCGCAATCGACCGGTGTCGAGTTGGGGGAGGTCGGCGCCTCCGGCGACGGACGCGACGAGCCGGTTGGTGATGTTTCTGCGCTCGGGGTTGCGTCCCCCGATGACGTAGCCGGATCCGGCAAAAGCGGCCGCGGCCACGACGCGCTCGTGATGGGCGGCGAGCACCGGCACCGTCCGGGAGCGGGCCCCTGTGACCTCGACCACGACCCCGCCCGAGCGGGAGTAGACGTCGTGGCCGCGCACGTGGCGGAGGTCCTTTCCCATGAGACCCGCTCCGGCCCCGAGACAGACGAGCCCGGACAACCGCAGCGCCCGGGCCTCGGTCGGCTGGGCGTCGGCGAGGGCCAGATAACCCGCCACCTCGGCCGGTGAATACGGCGCCTTCGAGCGCTCGCGTCCGAGCGGCACCGGTTGTCTCTGCAGCGCGGGCGCGACCCGGGCTGCGACGTGGCGCAGGTTGGTCCTCAGCGTCCGCCTCACCGCAGACGACATCGTTTGTCCGTCCACTTGGATGAAGCGCTCGATGACCGCGGGATGGAACAGGACCTCGCAATCGAGCTCCAAGCCGACCGAGACCGCGAAGGCGCCGAGGCGGGTAACCGCCCACAGGAGCGCCTTGGCCCGCTCGGGGTTTGCGGGTGCGACGCGAGAGACCACGGCGCGGGCAAAGCGAGCGATGTCGTCGGGAACCGCCGTGGGCCGGTAGTTGGCGATCTTGTTCGCCACGCGCTCTGGCCCCCCGCCGGGCTCGGACATGCCCGAGAGTATAGTTACTCCCGGAATAGACAGTGCGGATTTGGGATAATCGTCTCGGGAGGATCATGGCAACAAAGCGAACTCAAGCGCGGCTCAACGCCTACGAACGCCGCTACCGCAAGCTCGCCCGGCAGCTGGCCGACATTGGCTTCATCGCCTCGGGCAGTCTCGCCCCCCGCTTCAACCGCTGCGGCAAGGACAACTGCGCGTGTCACGGGGACCCGCCCCGCCTGCACGGCCCCTATTGGCATTTCACCGCCAAGGTGAACGGCAAAACCGTCAACCGCCGTCTCAGCGAGCGCCAGGCCGAGCTCTACCGCGACTGGATCGGCAACGACCGGCGCGTGCGCTCCCTGCTCGCCGAGATGCGCGCGCTGGCAGCCGAAGCCACCGCGCTGATCCTGGAGACGGAGGCCGACGAGGCTTCCCGCACCCGCAAGTAATTGCAACCGCCCGGCTCACGGCAAAAGCCGCGCGCCTGTCGGCAGTGTGGGTAGCGGCGCCTTATGCCGTGGGTGGTTCTTCTGACAGATTCCAAAGTGCCAGGTCACGCCCAAACGTGAAGACCTCACTACTACTTCGGTCACCGGCAGCGGGTACGCTTCCTTCCTGCCGGGCCGTGCGGGTGTAGCTCAATGGTAGAGCTCCAGCCTTCCAAGCTGGTGATGAGGGTTCGATTCCCTTCACCCGCTCCACCTCGTGGTCCCGCCAACCGTGCGGCTGGATCGTGGCGGAAGGCAGCTCAGCTCGCCGAGATGCGCTCCGAGGCTCCGTCGGGGTCGGCAAGAAAGGCCCTGCGACATCCCGGCGCGCAGAAGTAGTAGGTCACGCCCTCGTGCGTGACGGTGATGGCGTCGGCCACGATCGGAACCGACATGCCACAGATCGGGTCGATCGCTTGGGCCTGCTCTCGTTCGGGCTCACAGAACGCCTCAGGCCGAGCGCCCTCCACTCGGTGCCGCTCGGCTACCACTTCGGCGAGAATCGCCAGCGCGATCTCATGCTGGGACGAGGGTCCGAGGTCGAGTCCGGCCGGGGAACGCACGCGCTCGAGCGCCTCGGACGAGACCCCCCTCGATCGAACGAGCCCGATGAGCTGGTCGGCACGCTGGCGGCTGGCAACGAGCCCCACGTAACCGGCATCCGTGGAAACTGCCGCCTCGATGCCCGCGTCGTCGTAGCGGTTCATCGTCGCGATCACCACCGCGTCCTCGCGGCGCAATTTGGATTGGGCCAACTCCGCCATGCCCATTGCGTCGCCGGCCGCGGGGACGCGCTCGGAGGGCGCGTCGAGAGCGGCGCTCACCCGGTAATCGATCCTGCTCGCGAGCTCCGCGAGCACGCGAGCCACGGGTGACGAGCCCACCACGACGAGATGTGGCCTTGCTAAACGAGGCTCCACGAAGACGTCCACGCCCCCCTCCGACGCGCAGGTCGTGATCTCGATCACCACCCCGGGCTGCGGCGGCTCGAAGGGACTCTCAGGGGGACGGATGCGCACCAGGCGCGGCGCGCCGTCCCCCAATGCCGCCAGCGCCTCGCGCACGACGATCGGCTCGGAGCATGAGCCTCCGATCCATCCCGACAACCGTCCGCCGGCCGTGATGAGTGCGCGATCGCCGGGCTTGGCGGACACCGGGCGCTCGACCTTGACCACGGTGGCCAGCGCGAAAGGCTCGTTCCGCGACTCGAGCTCCGCGGCCAGTCGCAGGCTGTCGTTCACGTCCTACCGGCCTCCTGAATCGCCTGCCACACTTTGGCGGAGGTGACGGGCATGTCGATGTTGGTCACGCCGAGATGACGGAGCGCGTCGATCACGGCGTTGACGTAAGCCGCGGGCGAGCCCACGGTGGCGGACTCGCCTACTCCTTTGGCTCCGATCGGGTGATGCGGCGAGGGCGTCACGGTCTGGTGCACCTCGAAGTGCGGCGTCTCCCACGCGGTGGGAATCAGGTAGTCGGTCATGTTGCCGCCGATGCAGTTACCTTCCTCGTCGAAGGTGATCAGTTCCATCGCCGCAATGGCGTAACCCTCGGTGAGACCGCCGTGAATCTGGCCCTCGACGATCATCGGATTGATCCGCACCCCGCAGTCGTCGACCGCAACCATGCGGCGCACCTTCCATTCACCCGTGCCCTCGTCGACCTCTACCGCGACGAGGTAGCTGCCGAACGGATAGGTCATGTTGGGTGGGTCGTAATAGTGCACGCCCTCGAGGCCGGCCTCCATGCCGTCGGGCATGTTGGTGTAGGCGGCAAACGCGACGTCCTGGATCGTGACCTGCTTGTCGGGGGCACCCTTGACCGCGAAGTGGTCGGTGTCCCAGTCGAGGTCCTCTTCGGACACCTCGAGCAGGTGAGCGGCGATCTTGCGGCCCTTGTCGCGCAGCTTGCGCGCGATCACCGCGGTCGCCGCGCCCGCAACCGGGGTGCTCCGAGACGCGTAGGTGCCGAGCCCGTAGGGCGTGTTGTCGGTATCGCCGTACTGAACCAGGATGTCCTCGGGGGGAATGCCCAGTTCGCTGGCGACGATCTGAGCGAAGGTCGTCTCGTGTCCCTGACCTTGGGTCTGCACTCCGATCTTGAGGATGGCCTTGCCGGTCGGGTGAACCCTCAGCTCGGCCGAGTCGAACATCTTGAGCCCGGCGATGTCGAAGTCCTTCGCCTTTCCGGCCCCCACTACCTCGGTGAAGCTCGCGATTCCGATTCCGAGCAGCTTTCCCTGTGCGCGGGCTTGCTTCTGTTCCTCCCGTAGCTGCTCGTAGCCGATTTGTTCGAGTGCCAGGTTCAGCGCGCGCGGGTAGTCACCCGAGTCGTACTCGAAGCCGGTCGCCGAGGCATAGGGGAACTGCTCGGGCTGAATGAAGTTCTTCATTCTGAGCTCGGCCGGATCCGTATCGAGCTCGTAGGCGGCGTTCTGCACGAGACGCTCGATGAGGTATGAGGCCTCGGTGACGCGGAAAGAACAACGGTACGCCACGCCACCGGGGGCCTTGTTGGTGTACGCGCCGTCGGCCTCTATGTGGGCAGCGGGCAGATCGTAGGAACCGGTGACGATGTGGAAGAGCCCTGCACGGAACTTGGAGGGCTGAGCGTCGGCGAAGAAAGCCCCGTTGTCGGACACTAGTTTGACGCGCAGCGCGAGCATCTTGCCGTCGGCGTCCAGAGCCAGCTCGCCGCTCATGTGGTAGTCGCGCGCGAAACCAGTCGAGATCAAATTCTCGCTGCGGGACTCGATCCACTTCACTGGTTTTCCGATGAGCAGCGAGGCCGCAGTTGCGGCCACGTAGCCCGGATAGATGGGCACCTTGTTGCCAAAACCACCACCGATGTCCGGCGTCTTGATCTGAATGTTCTGCTCGGGAAGGCCCGCCACGATCGCAAACAAGGTGCGGTGCGCGTGGGGGGCCTGTGAGGTCAGGTGCAGCGTCGCCTTGCCGGTCGCGGGGTTGACGTCGGCCACGATCCCGCAGGTCTCCAGAGGCGCGGGGTGGCAGCGAGGGTAGTGCGTATCGAGGGAGACAATCTTGTGCGCCTTCGCGAAGGCCGCGTCGGTGGCCTCTTTGTCGCCCGACTCCCAGTGGTAGCACCGGTTGTCGGTCTGACCCTCCTTCTCGTCACGAATCATCGGTGCGCCGGGCTCGAGCGCTTTCTTGGGATCGACGACCACATCCAGAGGGTCGTACTCGACCTCGATGAGCTCGAGGGCATCGTAAGCAACGTACGCACTCTCTGCGACAACCGCCGCTACCTCCTGACCCTGGAAGCGCACCTTGTCGGTGACGAACACCGCTTGAGTGTCTCCCGACAGCGTCGGCATCCATGCGAGGTTGTGCGCCGCGAGATCCTCGCCGGTGATCACCGCGACGACCCCGGGCAATGCCGCCGCCGCACTCGTGTCGATCGAAACCAGCTTGGCGTGAGCCAAAGGGCTACGAAGGATCGCCATGTGCAGCATGCCGGGCAGGGCGATGTCGTCGACGTATGTCCCCTTGCCTCGGATGAACCGATCGTCCTCCTTACGCTTGATGCTGTGGCCGATGCCGTGAACCTGCGTTTCGCTGACCGCCATCTCGTTCTCCTAGCTTGTGGGGGAATCGGCGCGCTCGGACTTCATCTGTCCTGCGGCCCACTGCACGGACTTGACGATGTTCTGGTAACCGGTGCAGCGGCAGATGTTGCCGGATATCGCCCAGCGAATGTCCTCTTCGCTGGGATCCTCGTTGTTCTCTAGGAGTGCGGCCGCGACGAGCATCATGCCGGGCGTGCAGAAGCCACACTGCAGGCCATGCTCCTCCTTGAAGCCCGCCTGAATCGGATGAAGCTGTCCATTGCGGCCGAGGCCCTCGACGGTGGTCACCTCGTCCCCGTCCGCCTGCACAGCAAACATCGTGCAGGACTTGATCGGCGTTCCATTCCGCAGCACCGTGCACGCGCCGCAACTCGTCGTATCGCAGCCGACATGAGCGGCGGTGAGTCGCAGGTCGTCACGCAGGAAGTGAACGAGAAGTCGGCGCGGTTCGACGTCCGCAGTGACTTTCTCAGAATTGACGATGAGATTGATCTCCATGTTGCCTCCCTATCCGGCGAGCGCTTGGTCGCGAGCCTGCGCCAGCCCGCGTGTCACGAAGGTCTCAACGACCGCTCGCTTGTACTCCGCCGGCCCCCGCACGTCCGAGGTCGGATCGGCCTCTTGGGCTGCGAGGCGTCCGGCCTCGGTGAACAGCTCCTCGCTGCACCGATTGCCGGTGAGCGCGCTCTCTGCCTCCGATGCCTTGATGTTGCGCGTGCCCACGGCAGTGAGTCCCAGGCCGGCCCGCTGGATCGTGTCGCCGTCGAGCTCGAGGTGGACGGCGACCCCGACCGTGGCGAAGTCACCGACTTTGCGCTCGAGCTTCAAGTAAGTACCGCCAAAGGACCCCTCGGGCTTTGGGATACGGACACCCGTGACGATCTCGTCGACCTGGAGCGAAGTGGTGAAGATGTCGACGAGAAAGTCATCGATCGGAATGCCGCGCTCGCCGGTCGGCCCCCGCACCACGACCTCGGCATTGAGTGCAAGCATCACGGAACCCCAGTCGCCCGCGGGATCACCGTGGGCGAGAGATCCTCCCAGGGTGCCCAGATTGCGCACGAGCGGGTCCGCGATCTGCGGCGCGGCCGCCGCAGCCGTGGGATAGCGCTCGGAGACGAGGGGGTTCGCCGCAAGCTGGTTGTGACATGCGAGGGATCCGATGCTCAGGTGCCCGTTCGACTCCTCGACGGTCGAGAGTCCCGGAATACGGTTGATGTCAACGACCACCCTGGGTGAGGCGAAGCGAAGCTTGAGCAGGGGTATCAGGCTCTGGCCCCCAGCCAGGACCTTCGTCTCTTCGGGATTCTGTCCGAGGGTGGCAAGCGCCTCGTCGAGTGAATGAGGAGCGGAGTACTCGAAGCGGCTGGGAAACATGGCGCGTGCCTACCTCCCTCTCAAGCCCGACAATCCCGGCAACGCACAACACCACCCCAGGAGACCGATTATCGCACCGACTGGGGCGCTGACAAGATGTGGCCCGGAGATCGTTGACACGTATGGTTCATCTACATAAGGGAGCGACTGCCCGCTCGGGACCGAGGGCGTTGCGAGCGGAGCAGCCGACGACAAGAGATGCTTTTTCCAACCACGGATTTCGCGGTCTTCTTTGCCATCGTCTTTCTGGCGCACTGGTTGCTGAAGCCGGCCACCAAGCAGTGGAAGGTCTTCATGATCCTCGCCAGCTATCTCTTCTACGCGTGGTGGGATCCCCGTTTCGTCTGGCTCCTCGCGGGGGTCAGCGCACTGGCCGAATTGGGCGGAATCGTCCTGTGGCGGACCGAGAGTGAGCGCCGGCGTCGGCTCGTGCTGGTGATCTCGGTGACCGTGACGCTGCTGCCGCTCGCGTACTTCAAGTACTACTCGTTCTTCACCCTCAATCTGGCGAATGCACTGGACGGCTTCGGCATCGGGTCGGCGGTCCCTCTGCTGCAGATCGTTCTGCCGGTCGGCATCTCGTTTTTCACGTTCATGGCGATCAGCTACATCATCGACATCTACCGGCGGGAGCTCGAGCCCGTCGGATGGCTCGACTTCTTTCTCTACCTCTCGTTCTTTCCCCACCTGGTCGCAGGACCGATCGTCCGAGGTGAGGAGCTAATCCCCCAGTTGCAGCGCGGTAGAGATCCTCGCCGCGTGGACTTCTCGCGCGGCGCGTGGCTCGTCCTCGGCGGACTCTTCAAGAAGATCGTCGTTTCCAGCTATGTCGCGACCACCATCGTGGACCCCGTGTTCGCGGATCCGGGCCGCCACGCGTCGCTCGAAGTCCTCATCGCCATCTACGGCTATGCGGTCGTCATCTACGCCGACTTCAGCGGCTACACCGACATCGCCATCGGCGTCGCGCTGTTACTCGGTTATCGCTTTCCGGAGAACTTCAACCGTCCTTACAGTGCCCGGTCGCTACAGGATTTCTGGCGACGCTGGCACATGACGTTGTCTCGCTGGCTGCGCGACTATCTCTACATCCCACTGGGAGGATCAAGGGGAGGAGAGGTTCGCACCCACGTCAACATCGTCCTCACCATGGTGTTAGGGGGACTGTGGCACGGGGCGGCGTGGACCTTCGTGGTGTGGGCAACGATGCACGGAATGGGTCAAGCAGTCGGACATCTCCGAAGGACGCGGCGAATCGCCAAAGGACTTTCTCCTCAACCCAACGATCCGGGATCGATCGCTCGTCAGCGCATCGTCACCTTTCACCTCGTCTGTCTCGGATGGGTCTTCTTTCGCGCCGATTCGCTCGCGAGCGCCTTCGACATGCTCGCTCGGCTGGCCACCGGTTGGGCTCAACCCGCGGCGCTCGTGTCGCTTCTGCTGATCGTCGTCATCGCCGGAATGATCGGGTTGCAGTGGCTACCCGGACGGACGGCCGGACGAGTGCAGATAGCCTTCTCCCGGATGGCGCCGGCGATACAGGGAGTGGTTCTCGCGCTCGCTCTTTTCGTCATCACCACACTCGGCCCCCAGGGGGTCGCCCCTTTTATCTACTTCCAGTTCTAGATTGGTCCTAAGCATGAAAACACTCGACAGGCCAGAGACCACCGTGACGGAGCGGGTCGAGGACGACCGACCGCTCAAACGCAGACGCCGTCGCCGGGGGCGCAGGGCCGCTCCTGCCGGAAGGATCCTCGTGGTGATGCTGTTCTCCTTGCTGCTCTGGTTGCTGCTGGCGGCCCCATCGCTGAAGCGCTCCGCCGAAGCTTCACCCGACGGGGCTCGACGCACGGCTTCCCTGACGGTCCTGACTCCCATCGCCTCGGTTAGCGACACGCTCAGGATCGCAACGGTCGGTGAAGCTCTCCAACGCGCTCTTGGCCGAGACCCCAACGCGCCGCCGGGAGGCGAGCTGTATGCCGACGAGCCGGAGCCCATTCCGACGGACTTCGGCGTGGCCCCAGAGGTCGTTGCAACGCCAGATCCCTTGCCCGCACTCGATCCGGACCGCAACCTGCGGGACGATGACGAAGACGAGCTCGAATTCGACCCGGCGTACGCCCTGCGCGAGCCAACGAGCAATAACAAGCTGCGCGTCGTCGTGGTGGGTGATTCACTTGCGATGGGATTGAGCACCGCCGTTGGGCGCGTGTTCGACCCGGCTCTCGTCCAGTTCGTCGACCAAGGCCGGCTCTCGACGGGATTGGCGCGCGCCGACTACTTCGACTGGGTCAAAGGGATGCAGCAGATCAGCGATCGCTTCAGACCCGACGTCGTCGTGGTCTTGATCGGCGTCAACGACGACCAGTCGATCATCTATCCGGGAGGAAGGATCATCCCCGGCGGAGGTGAGGAGTGGGCGGAGGTCTACAGCGAACGGATCGACCAATTTCTCGGTGCCGCCACCGAGACGGGGGGCCGCGTCGTGTGGGTCGGTCTCCCTCCGCTGGCCGACCGAAAGGACAACTCGCTGGCCCGCACCTTCAACGAGAGCTATGAGGACGGTGTGGAGAACTACCAGGCGGCGGCGTTCTTCGACACCTACGAACGCTTCTCGCGCGACGGCGGCTATGCGCCGTTTGGACGCGACGCCAAAGGGAACGTCGCTCAGCTACGCGGCGGTGACGGTGTGCACTTCACTGTAACGGGCTACGACGCCCTGGCGCGTGAAGCGATCGAGGTGGCGGTCAAGAAGTGGGGTCTGACCAAGAGGGCCATCGAAGACTGATGCTCCGGCCATACCGATCCTTAGTGACGCCGAGGGCGATCGCGCAGCGAGTCAGGGTCCTCGGCCGTCACTTTCTGGACCATCAGTTCGAGAGGGACTCACCCCTGCCCGCGCTCTCGCCGCCACTCCTAGAAGCCGTCTACTCGCACGAGATCGTCTTGCCGCCTCGCAAGTATCTCGAGCAGGCGGGGGGCCAGACCCTCGAGGGTCTCGTGTTCCTTGCCGGGTTGGTACGAGCCATCGAGGCGACCAGTGCGTTCGAGATCGGCACCTTCACCGGCGTCACGACCTGGACGCTGGCGGGAAACATGGGCTCCGGCGTGGTCCGCACGCTCGATCTACCGCCGGAATCGCAGCCGGCACTAGCCCTCGAGGACAGCGACCGGGAGATCCGCGGTCTGTTCTCTGGCCAGGTCTACGACGAGCGGCCCCATCCGGCCGAGATCGAACAGCACTGGGGCGACTCGGCCTCTTTCGACTTCAGCCCCTGGAAGGACCGGTGTGATCTCGTCTACATCGACGGCGCTCATTCCGAGCCCTACGTCGAGCGGGATACGCGCAGCGCAATCGAGATGCTCTCGCCTCGGGGCGCGATCGTGTGGGACGACTACTGGCGCCATGTCGAGGGCGTGCCCAAAGTGCTGAATAGGATGACCTCGATGCAATTGAGACGCATTCCGGGCACGCGCCTCGTCGTTTACCTGGCGCCGGCGGCCGAGTCCCGGCTGAGAGAGTCGACGACACGGCAGAGGGCCGCCGATGAGCCCGGCATCGACTCTGGCGATCAATAGGATTGGGCGCATCCGCGCCTGTATCCTGAAGGCCTGAGAGTTTCCTGCGCCCGTAGCTCAGCCGGATAGAGCATCGGACTTCTAATCCGAGGGTCGGGGGTTCGAATCCCTCCGGGCGCGCGACGCGTAATCCCTGGTCAGAGGCACTTTGGGCTACTCGAACCTTTGTTCGTTGTCCCGGCCACAGGACGCATTTACAGACGGATTACAGACGAGAGCCCCGACCATGTTGGCCGGGGCTCGTTGGTTGCGGCGCGCGAGGCTTGCTATCCCGCGTTAGCCGAGGTTCACGACCTTGCTTCGCTTAGCGAGTGCATTGATCGCCTCCCGCTGAGTCGTCGGGAGCAGGTGCCCGTAGGTATCGAGTGTGATGGTCACCGACGCGTGCCCAAGTCTCTCCTGCACGACTTTGATGTTCGCCCCGTTGAGCAACAAATGCGAAGCGTGCGTGTGCCTCAGATCATGCAACCTGAGCTTTGGGAGGCCGCTTCGCTCGATCAACTTGGTGAACCTCTTCGAGATCGAGTCCGGGTGCGTGAACGTTCCGTCGATGTGTCCGAAGAGCCAGTCGTTCCTGTTCGGCTTCCCGAGTCCCAGTGCCATGCGGTCCGTCTTCATCCGCGTGACGTGAGCGCGCAGAGCATCGACAGTCTCGTCGTCGAGGTCGATGACGCGTCCCTGACCTGACTTCGGCGCGGTGACGTGAACCTCGTAGGAAACCACCGAGAGCGCGCGCCGAACGGTAAGTGTCTTCGCGTCGAGGTCGACGTCGCCAAGCTGGACCGCGGCACCCTCACCACGTCGAATGCCGGTCCAACCGTAAAGACGCCACAGGGCAAAGAGTTCGTCGTCGACGACGAGATCGAGGAAGGCATCGAGTTCGTCGAAGTCCCAAACGGCGAGCCTGTGATCCTTCGCGGACTTTTCGGTCTTCGTGGTCTTTGGCTTGGCGCGATCGGCCGGGTTGCGCTTCAGACGATTGTCGTCGACGAGGTCCTGGAGCGCTCTGTGCAGCGTCGCGTGAACGCGCTGGACTGTCGTCTTGCTGAGGTTTCGCTGACCGTTTGCTGAAGGCTTGTCGAGCAGGGCGACATAGAAAGCGGCGACACGTTCGCGCGTGAGCTTGGCGACCTTGATCGGACCGAGCGACGGAATGATGTGGCGATAGACGTGACCCTTGTAGTTGATCCAGGTCGTCGGCTCGATCTCGCCTTTGATGCCCTCGACCCAATCGCGCAGGTACTCCCCAACCGTCTCGGCCGACGGCTTCACATATTCGGAGTCGTGGACCTGGCTCTGGAGCTTCAGGCGAGCTTCCTTTGCCGCCGTCTTCGTCGGGTACACCGGCCGGAGATAATCAGTGCGGCGCGCACGGTGAGAACGAAGCTCGCCGCCACACTTCGGGCAGGCATCCTTGAGTCCGAGATCAAGCCAGAGATTCTTGCGACACGCGTCGCAGCGCTGGCAATCCTGGACTCCGTGTTCGAGGATGACGCCCCAGGTCTTGCCGTCGTCGTTGGTGAAGGCTCCGCTCGACGCACGCCTTGCCTTCGTCGCCCGCTTGCTGCTCATCGTTTCCTCCTTCTCTTGCGCTGAACCGAAAGTGCAGCGCGGCCTTTCGTTGTTGGGGGCAAGAATCCGTACTTCTGACTACGAGCGGTCGCGACCCACTTCGCTGCGACGTGGTACTCAACGCCGAAATGCTCGGCAACTGTCTTCGTTGGCGCTCCGTCCTCCAGAGCATCGAGATAGACCTCGGCTACGTCCTTGAAGTGGGAGGGCGGGTATCCCTTCGGCCCGACGCGAGTCTGCTCCGCGCGCTTCTCGGCATCCTTGAGACGACGTCGAAGCATCTCGCCCGGCGCTGTCGACCAGTCGAGATCGACTTCCCACTCGTCCAGAGACTCGATGCGATCTTTCGCTTCTTTGGCGAGGCAGGACAGCGCCATCCGCATCAGCCGTCCCATCGGAATCGCGCGCACCACGTCGGAAGTGACCGGCACCGGATCAGGCTCGGCGACGTTTGCAATGTCCGCGCCGATCACGGTCCGCACAACCTCCGGTCGATCATCGACAAGAGCCAAGGTCAGAGACACCCGGACATGACCTCGGGGCGGCTTCAAAGGTGCGCTGGTCCCGTGCAGCTTGACCTCGCTCTTCCCGCCCCTCCGTGGCGACACGCTGAAGTGCACGACCTGGTCGAGGGGGCGGATGCCTCCGCTCGGGAGGCGGGCTACACGGCTCATGGGGTAACAATACCGTAATACCGGAAGGTTCGCGGACATTCCTGGTTTCCCGAGTTTCAGCGGAAAGAGCTTCTAGCGGAAACGTTTCCCCGCCCGTACGTTCGGACGAATGAATGCCAACGAAGTTGTTGCCCTCGCTCAGGTCAGAACGATGGTGGAGTCCGGCGAGGCACGCGCGATCCGCATGGCTTCGACGCTCTCGCTGGCCCGCGTCGCGGCTGCGGTTGGGGTGAGCGCAGTGACTGTTTTTCGGTGGGAACACGCCGAGCATCTGCCGACGGGTGACGCCGCGTTGCGCTATCTCTCGCTCCTGCTCGATCTCAAAGCACTCAGCACAGTTGAGAGCCGCGCCAAAGCTGGAGCCGGAGCCAGATCGTGACGCTCGGCGACCTCAAGTCCCTCCCTCCGCTGCTCACGGTCGCTGAGGCCCGCGAGATCGCGCGCGTCTCCGAGCGCGCGATGTACGAACAACTCCGCCGTGGCGACCTCCCGAGCACCAAGATCGGGCGTCGAGTTCTAGTTCCGACTCGTCCCTTCTTGGTTGCGCTCGGCATCGTAGAAGACGAGAGCGAATGAGCACTCCGATTCACGATCTCGACCACGATCTCATGTTTGAGGGAACCGTTACAGGCGCGTTGGGCGCGTTGCTTGTTGGCGCTCAGAACGAGCACATGACGGAGGACGACTGGCGCGTCCTAGCCGTTGTGGTGGGTGAAGCACTCCACTTCAGGACGCTCGATCTAGACCGGGAGAACTTGCCCTACTGGGCGGCACATCCCTTCTTCGGCGAACGATCTTTCACGCCTGCGAAGGTCGGCCGGATTTTGCGGAAGTTGAGGGCGCTCGGCCTCATCGACTACAGACCTGGTGGCGGACGGCGGAGGACCTGCATTTCGCTGCGACCGACTCTGATCGCAGAGCCCGGTCTGATCGCAAGAGAGCTGGCTCCGTGACTGACTTCTCCCGAGCACCACGCGTCGCAAACCCCGCCAGCAGCTACCAGACTGCGCGACTCGTTCGATCACTTGTTGACGACGTTCGTTTTAAGCCGCTAGATATCGGTCGTCGGCTCGTCCTTCTAGTCGCAGCGACTCATTACGCGGACGTCGAGGGTCGTTTCTGGTGCAAAATGAAGACGCTCGCGCGGAGAGCCGGTGTCGGCCGTGAGACAGCCGTGCGCGCGACCTCGTCAGCAGTAGCGACGGGGTTGCTGACGAGAGCTCCTTACCTTCGCCCCGATGGAATGCAGGGATCGTCGACGTACCGCTTCGATCCGCGACTCTTGGGTGAGGACGACAAGGTGCCTCACCAACCGACCACCTTGTCTCCCGGCCGCGACAAGGTGCCTCACGGTGATGCAGCGGACAAGGTGCCTCACGAACCGACCACCGTAGAGCTTCTGAAGAGAGAACAACCTAGAGTGCAGCCACAGTCAGCACCGAAGAGCGAGAAGAGCGAACTACTAACCCTCGATCCCTCGGTGCCCTGGCATGAGTACCTGATTGACCTCCACGCGTGCGGTGCGTCGATGGACTACCTCACCGCGCTCGTCGCGGAGCTAACTCCAGACCAGCGCGCGCATCTCGAAAACTGCGCGCCCGACCCGGACCGAGGTTCACTTCAGTGCAGTCGCTGTGCGTCGATTCTCCAAACCGCCGAAAACCAAGCTACCGCGCGACCGAGGCTCGTCGACGATCTCCTGAATGTCGTGACGACGAAGGATCGAGCCGCCGCAGAGGTCGTCGTGTCCGAAGCTCTCGGGAAGCACGGTCACAGCGTCGAAGATGTCGTCGACGTAATCGAAGCAGTCGGCCGGTTCCCGAGGCGAGCCAAGCATCCGGCACAGGTCGCCGCGACATTGAGGAAGAGGCGAGAGCGGGACCGAGTGAGGGCGTGATGGCGCTAGACACAGGCAGCACGTTCCCCCGCGTTCGCACCCAAGGGGCTCGCGCAATGATGCGCGTGACCCTCCGGCCGAGCGGAGGCCGTCTGTACGGCGTCTGTAGCGAGTCCCTGACCTGCACCTTCGGGGCCATCCTCGGATTGATCGTCCGACGCAGGAGGCGGGTATGACGGCTCGCATAGTCCTCCCCGACATCGAGGCCCGTCGCCGTGAGTGGGACCAGTTCACCTTCGGCCCGCTGAGGACCTGCGAACGGTGCCCGGCTCCTACGTTCGCCACCCGCAAGAGTGACGGAGCCGTGTTGTGCCCTCGCTGCGCTCGGTTAGAGGGAGGTCGTCGTGAACGCTCCGGACGTTGAATCTCTGACACCGCGCGGCGTGGTCGCAGCGATGCTGCACGCGCGCTGGGAAGCGACGCCAAGGTCCACCCTCGGACACCAGCTACGCGCGACGCTCAGCCGGACCGAGCTTGTCGACGGCCTGGTGGCGATCACGGATGAGTTCTTGTACGAGCTTCCGCCCGAGCAGCGCGCCAAGGTCATGCGGACGTGGCTGCTGGAGGTCTGGGAGTGGGTCAGGGCTTCCCCCTCCGAAGAACTGATCTACTTCGCCCTGAAGCTCGCCGACGAATGCGTGAGCCGTGCTACAGATGAGCAGCGCGCCGCGATCTTCCATTACCTGAGCGAGTGCGCGGTGTGCGGCTCCGTGGGCGGTGTTGGTGGTCACGACCCCATCCCGCTCGACAAGATCACTTGGTGGGGTCGCGGTGACTGGCCGATCTGCGGTCGCTGTCTTCGCCATTGGGCTTCGACGGACGGGGGCAGTGACGCGTGAGCGAGCAGGCCATCGAGCAACAACAAGAGTGGTCACCGTCGCCGGCAAGGGGCTATGCGTGGGAGCCGTTTCAGCAGGGCCACACGCTGTCTCAGAAGTCGGGTTACTGGTCCGACCGCCGCATCGGTCCGCTGGCAGACGAGGTCCTGGATTCCCTGCTTGCGGCGATCCGTGAAGCCGGTGCGACGTACCTTCTGAACCCGGTCTTCCGCTACGCGCTTCGTCGAACCGCGGTTGCAATCGCCCGGTTGGAGAACGAGGAAACGTATCTGAGCGATCATCCCGCCGACGAGACTTCGATGGCTCGTCGGGACAAGGCGGAGGGCAGCGTGAAGTGGTGGCTCGCCCAGATGGGCCTTACGGGTGGCTCCGCCGCCAAGGTTCGTTCTGCGCTGTCGTCTGCGGCCGCAGATCAAGCCAACGTCGTCACCGCTTTCGCCCAGGCGGCTCGGGAGCGCTCACGACAGCTTCCAGGCGACGCGAACAGCGCAACCGATGACCATCCGAACCCCGAAAACGAAAGCGACTAGTCATCATGGCCGCTAACGCTCTCGCTCTCGACATCGCCAGCTACGCCGACGATCCGGTCGGCTTCATCCAAGACGTCCTCGTCGACCCCGAGACGGGTGAGCCGTTCGTCCTTTACCGGGCCCAGAAACGGTTCATGCGCCGGGCGTTGAAGCTCAAGAACGGACGCCTCCGCTACTCCGAGTTGGTCTACGCCTGTCCGAAGAAGTCGGGCAAGACTGCGACGGCCGCCATGATCGTGCTCTTCGTTACGGTGGTGCTCGGTGGTCCCTTCGCCGAGGGTTACGTGCTGGCGAACGATGAAGAACAGGCGCGGTCCCGCGTCTTCACCGCGATCTCGCGGATCATCGAGGCGTCGCCTCTCCTTCGTCCCGCCGCGCGGCTCATGACGAACCGCATCGAGTTCCCCTCGACGGGCTCGTTCATTCAAGCTCTCTCAAGCGACTACGCATCGGCTGCCGGTGCGAATCCCACCATCGTCGTCTTCGACGAGTTGTGGGCCTACGTCCATGAACGGGCCCGGCGTTTGTGGGACGAGATGGTGCCGGTGCCGACACGCGCCGTCTCGGTCCGGTTGACGGTCACCTACGGCGGCTTCGAGGGCGAGAGCGAACTGCTCGAAGAGCTCTACGCGCGCGGGCTCAAGGGGACCGAGATCGAAGAGGCGACGCATGAGTCACCGGGGATGCTGATGTTCTGGTCGCACAAGCCGGTCGCGCCTTGGCAGACCGACGACTGGCTCGCAATGATGCGCGTGACGCTTCGCCCGACTGCCTATGTCCGCCAGATCGAGGTCCGCTTCGCATCCAGCGAGTCGACCTTTGTCGACATGGACTGGTGGGACCGGTGCGTCGACGATTCAATTTCACCCGTTCTTCATGATCGGGCTCTACCGGTCTACGTCGGCGCGGATGCGGGATGGAAGCGGGACAGCACGGCCATCGTCGCCTGCGCTTACGACAGCGACGCGGGGAAGGTCCGAGTCGTCTTTCATCGCATCTTCTATCCGTCGCAGGTCGACGAGTTGAACTTCGAGGCGACCATTGAAAGCACCCTGCTCGACCTCGACAAGCGCTTCGACGTCAGAGAGGTCCGCTACGACCCCACTCAGCTTGTGGCTACCGCGCAACGGCTTCGTCGACACAGGCTCAACATGGTCGAGTTTCATCCAGCGGGCTCAACGGTGCCTCCCGGTGGCTCGAAGGCGTCGAGCAACAACAGCTTGATGGCGAACAACCTCTACGACTGCGTCAAGGGCAACAACCTCGTCACCTATCCCGATGCCGAAGTCCGGCTCGCCGTGAGTCGCGCCGTCGCTAAGGACACACCTAGCGGCTGGAAGATCACCAAGGACAAAGCCGCGCACACTATCGACGTGGTCGTGGCGCTGGCGATGGCGTCGCTCGGAGCCCTATGGGCTCAGTACGAGTGGAAGGTGCCAAGCTTCGACAGCACGCGTTGGGGAGCACTCAACGCGACGCTGTTGAAGGAGCCTTACGCTGCCGATGTCGGCAGCGGCTACGACTACTCGCCGGGTGGAGGACCTGATGTTTTGGGGGTCGACCAATGGTGACAAAGCTTGCGAGGTTCGACGCCATCGACGGCTCACCCGGCCCGGCGTCGACCTCGCACCATTTTGGGATGAGCGTGTGCGGGCCTCGTCCTCCCTGCGGGTTGTCCTCGGGGCCCCGCGCTCACCCCATTCCATCCATCGAAAGGAGCGCGGATGACTGAAACGCTTGAGCGGATTCATAAACAGTTGGTGGAGTTGTATCGCACCGAAGCCTCGCTCGAACTCGCGAACCCAGAGGACGCCGATGCACAGACCAGGTTGAAAGAGACACGCGAGCGAATCTACGAACTACATCTTCGAGAGAACGGCTTCTTCATCGACGCGTCGATGAAGCAATACTGGAGACGCTACGAGAACTCGGAATTCTGCAAGAAAGGAGCAACAAATGGCAGCAACAACCATCATTGACCTCGCCAACCTCGATTGGCGGATGAGCAACCGAGACTTCGACATGCTCATTCGTGACCTAAGCGATGTCGCGCTCGGGGACATCGAACACAAACTGAAGACTGAGCTTGCAGGTCGGCAGCGCGGTGGCTCTATGGGAAGGGTCTTCGCGGAGCGCCTTAACCAAGTACAGCGAGCCCGCCTCGCAGCAAGGGAGAGAGCCGCATCTGACTACCGCAACCGAGTCGGCCCGGTGCTGCGCTCGGTTGTGCTCGAAGGACGCGAGCCAACCCCAGCAGAGCACGCGATCTTGCAAGAGGTCACCGATCACCTGGCGGTCACGTTCGGCATCCGAGCCAGTGAGATGACGACGACATGACCGAAGAGCGCAAGACCGGACTGCTCACCATCAAGAACATTCGACGGGTGGCATTCGTCGAGCGCGGCGCGAACCAACTCGCGAACATCGCGATGGTGAAGTCGGCAGACACCGACCCCCAGAATCCAGTGCCAACCGAGAAAGGACGTAGCGCAATGACACAGACGCAAGTGATGGAGAGGATCGAGAAGGCGGCCAGCGAGCTTCGCTCAAGCGACGACTCGCTCACGCGGGAACAGGCGATCAGCAAGGTCATGGACGTCCGACCCGACCTCGTCGACGAGTACCGCAACTCTGAGCCCGACTTCAGCATCGAGTCTCCGAAGGAGCCGGAGCCGACCGAGATCCAGAAGACCGAGGCCGACATCGTCGCAATCGCAAAGTCTCATGGCGAGGGCAGTAGTGAGTACGCGCAGGCGATGGCGAAGCGTCTCGATCTGCTCGGCCACGAAGACCAGGCCGAGGACTGGCGAGCGCAAGCCGCTTTCATCGGCTGATCGAAGGCGGCCACGGATCACGGCTCGCCCGCACGCGGTAGACCATGTGTCGCATTTCGGCGCGCGAGATGTATCCCGAGGGACTCCAAGTGCCGACCGACAGAATGTCGTTCGCTGACTGCTCGCCGTGGAGGGTGCCCGCGCGCAGATCGAGGACGCGTGCGCGAGCACCCGCGAAGCTGACGAAGTACCGGCCCGGCTCCTGGACGGCCGTGATCATCGCATCCGGCCTGTTGAGGTCGAAACCGTCTCGGTCGTTGCTGAGGCCGATCAGGAGCGACCAGATGGGATGCGGAGTCGTCTCCCGGTCGGGAAACTCGACCCCATAGTGCTCCAGGCCCTCGATGACTCCCTCGTCGCTCTGACGGGACTTCTTGAAGCCGTCCGGCACGACCCACAACCTCCCCGGATAGGCGAACGCCGCGCGGTAGCCACGCTGTGCGACGACGACGCGCCCCCACAGCGAAACCTCACCGAGGACGACGGCCATGAAGCGACCTCCATGAGTTGCATGACTTTCTGCGAGTTGAACGGCGGTCATCATGTCGTTGAGCGCATACACACCGCAGCCGCAGTCGCGTCCGGGAGACGAATGAATGCGAAGGCGTGTCTGATCGGTGACGGCCACGAAACCGGAACGACGATTGCAGCGAGCAGTCATCGCCTCGCGCGAGGGCCACGGAGTCTGGTCGAAAGGCGAGTGCAGCATCCAACGCCCTGCTCCCGACTCGACGCCGATGACGTTGGGGCGCGCGTACCAGATGCGCCAGCCGACCAGCGGCTCGGCGAAGTCGGGCGCGCGTCCGAGATCGAAGCGAAGTTGATCGGTCACTTGGATGGAACGGGTGCGGGAACAGGTGCTGGCTCGGGTGCGGGAACCGGGTTCACCACGGGCTCGACCTCGACGACCTCGATTACCGTGCCGATGTTCGTCATGCGGACCTCCGCGTGCTCGGGGAGCCCAAATCAGCGCACGACGAAACGACCTCTCCCATCCCCGATCTCTCGGGTTGGCACCTACTCGACGTGGTCAGCTATCGAGGGTTGCCGGGCGACTCGCAGTCGCCGCTCTGAATGGGGCTCCTATCTAGTTGTCCCGTTGACAGTACACGTTCTTGTCATGGTTAGGCGCGAGGATATTTCCCATGCCCCTCCCACGGAAGCCGTTGTTCGTGAACTCCAACGAGTCCATGACCGATCAGCAGCTTCGCCGCCTGGAGACTTCAAGACCAGCCCGCCTGGGCGTCAAGATCAGGATAGCCGACGTGCTTCGGATTAAACGAAGCGGACTCTCCGCCGACGAGTTCCGTTATGCCCTGATGGCTCACTTCGATCATGTCGTGTACGACATAAGGCCCTCCTCCCCTCAGCCTCTCTTTGCCGTGGAGTTTGACGGAGCCAGTCACTTGGAGCCGAAGGCTCAGCGTCGAGATGCTCTCAAGGACTCGATCTGCAATCGTTTCTCCTTCCCTCTCCTTCGGATTGATGCGGACTTCCTGACGGCGAGAACCAACCGCCATTCGTTGCTCACCTGGCTTTCGGATCTCTGGTTCGAGCACCTTGAGTTCGAGCAAGCACAGCGAAGAGGGGACGTACCCCTTGATGCGATCTTCCGGTATGACTACATGTTCTACCGACCGGCCCATGGCTACCGGTGGCTTTGGGACCATGAGCGCAAACAAAGACAGCCCGATGATCTTGATGACGAGCCCGATGATCTTGATGACGAGCCCGATAGGGAGTCCTTCACGCATCGGCCTTTCGCGTTGTTCGGGTCGACTCGTTGGTACCTCGGATCGGTACAGAACGCGGGGATCATTCGGGGCCGGGGGGAACTCATTCGCGGCACCGTGGGTGACCGCGCAGCGGCCTGCGTTGTTCTGAAGGTAGATGACGGATGGGATGACGGATGGATCGTCGGCAAGGGACTGTGCAAGAAGTTCGACTTCCCCCCGATCAGCGATTTGGATGTCGCTCAGGAGTTGGCTCTGAAGGACGCAGACGACAAGTTGACGCGCTGGCTATCTTCCCTTGAGTCCTCGCTCAGCAGGACGGACCTGGAGCGGATACGAAGTCGCGTCAAACCCATCGGAGAGGGAGGGGGCGACCATGGACCCTTGTACGTGAAGACGGTTTTTGGATTCGCCTCGCTACCCAAGATGATGGACGTTGCCCAACGAGAGATCTCCAAGTCATTGGGGTGATCCTCCGGGACAAAGGGGGAGTCTTGCGGACCCTCGGCTTTGACTCGATCTGCAACGTTGTTGCACCCATGCCGCGATTGTCCTCTGCGGGGGACACCGAGTACAGACGCTTTACAGACGCACTCCCTGCCACTGGGTTCCTCTCGGTGCTTAGAAGGCTCTCGCGCGACACCTAGAACCGCAGGTCACAGCACACTTCATGCCTCTCCATGCACCCCTTGCCACTCACTCGACGAGACTTCTAATCCGAGGGTCGGGGGTTCGAATCCCTCCGGGCGCGCTGAACAGATGTCCTGGTCAGCGCCCGCTTATCCGCGAGACGGGCATCGAACACACAGTCATCCGAGTGCCCCATCCAACCAGAATCCAACGCGCGGACGAGCATCCCGACAGAATCGTCGTGGTTGTCGAAAAGCGCCTCCCGATCGTTGTGGCATCTACTGTGTCCGTCATGAAACCTGCTAGCCGCCTTCGTCTGATCAAGAAGCTCGCACCCATCCTGGGGGACATGGAGTGTGGCGAACTAGATATGACACTGCGACAGTTCGGCTTCTCCTGGACGGATCAGTGGGAAGGCACAAAGTTTGACTACGCGCTGAACTTCTTGGAGACGGGAAGCGACGAATCCCTGGAGCAACTCCGCGACTATCTATTGGGCGAAGAGGGCGTCGCCAAACCGGCCTCGCTCGCCGAGGCAAAATTCTGGGTCGAAGGTCGCTTCCATCTATTCCTTACCCATGTGAGTCCCAAGAAGAAATTCGTGGGCGATGTCAAGGAGGAGCTATTCAAGTTTGGCGTCGACGGCTTCGTCGCCCATAAGGACATAGAGCCGACGAAGGAATGGGTCAACGAGATAGACCTCGCTCTCGCAACCTGTGACGCGCTCGCGGCCTTCCTAACGCCAGGTTTCAAGAAGAGCGATTGGACGGATCAAGAGGTCGGGTACTGCATGGCACGTTGGATCCTGATCATTCCCGTAATCATGGGCGTGACTCCGTATGGCTTCATTTCGCGCTACCAAGGATTAGACGCTTTGGACCTCGAGCCCACCGAAGTAGCCGTCACAATCGTCGCGATCCTCTCCGAGCATGAACTGACGGCAGACCGGATGGCGGACGCTCTGGTCGCCAACTTCGTCAACTCTGGCTCCTACGTTGATGCTCAAGATAACTGGAAGAGGCTCCAGCGCTACGTAAAGAGCTGGACACCCGAGCGCCTTCGAGCGTTGGAGAAGTCGATCGATGAGAATCGCCAAGTGCGCGAGGCCTTCGACCTTCCAGACAAGGTGCGCGCATTGGTTGCTCAGCACAGCCAACAGGAAGAAGGAGCATTTTGAAGGAGTGCGGTGTTGCGCCTTGGGTTGGCGAGAAGATAGGCGTCCCTGGCGCGACAGAGCTTGCGGATCACGTGGCAAGAAACTCTCGAATCAGATTCCACGAATCCAGGTACTGATCCACTTCTTCAATGCTCCGAAGGAAGACCTTTCCCCACTTGCTCTTCTCATACTGCGACGCCTTAACAACCTCAACGGGAAAGACGTAGAAGACCGGAGGTCGGCGGCCGTCGTCGGCTTTCGTAACCTTCTTGTGGTAGCGATACCCGACAGCGTCCAGTTGAATGTTGCTGGCAACGGGGGGAAATCCCAGGTCAGCGCCGCTTTTCCTGCTACTTATCCGGTAAACGACCGGATAAGGGGCGGTGATCGTGGAAAAAACGGCGCGTCCGCTGCACCCACTGCGGCAGCCTTGAGACCAAACGCAACGGCAAGTCCCCCAGCGCTCCCGCCGGACGCGCGGGGCCGATCAAACCTCTCCAGCGCTTCTTGTGCATTGCCTGCGGCACCAGTTTCACGTTCGAGCGCAAGACCGCGCGACCGCGCGCGCGGTTCACCGACGACGTCATCGAAGAAGCCGTCCGTTTCTACATCCAAGGCCTCTCCTCGTATCGCGTGCTCGCGGTGATGCTCGAGCAACGGTTCGGTCGCTCGCTGTCGCGCTTCACGCTCAACGGTTGGGTGCAAGAGCTCGGAGAGCACGCTAAGACGCCGCTCGAGGTCTCCATCGAGCTGCAACCGAAGTGGGGAGGGTTCCTCGGCATCGACGGCAAGGTCATCCGCGTCAAGGGTGACAAGCGCTGTCTGCTCATCGGTATCGATCATCCCACCCAGGACATGGTGCATGCGCTCGTGCTCGATGCCGAGACCGCGGACGGCTTCGCCCGCCTTGCCACCGAAGCTCGCCTCGACGCCGGCCATCCGCTCACCGGAGTGGTCTCAGACCTCGGCCCGGGCTTCGCCCAGAGCCACCGGGATCACTTCGGGTCGATTCCCTTCCAGGCCTGCCGGGTCCACTTCGATAGGCGCCTTGACCAGGAGATTCCCAAGTCACTGTGGTCTGCCAAGGCACCTCTGTACGCGGAGCTCAAAGAGCGGATCCGGGCGGTGCTGTACGCCGGCAGCTACGACCACGCGGTGGCGTTGCTGCAGGCGCTGCTGCGCGACCGCGCCCGCTTCAAAGGCATCGGGAAGGTCAACATGATCCGCTCGCTCGAGCGCACCTTCGATCTCTTCATGGCACATCACTTCACCCCCGGGCTGCCCGCCGACAA
>JBOGWX010000007.1:0-21808 GCA_050694055.1 Actinomycetota bacterium | reverse complement strand
GGGCGGGCTCGGCCGGACCGCAGAACCGCGCGGGGCGGGCTCGGCCGGACCGCAGAAGCGCGGGGCTCGTTAGGGGGCCCGGCCCGCGCCGAGCTCGGTGATGCTGACCGTGTCCTCGGCCGGAGGCGCTTGAGCATCCACCTCGACGCCGAACTCGTAGTACTCGATCGTGCTCCGCTGAGAGAGCTGCCGGCCCTGCTGTTCGATCTCGAGATCGGTGGAGATCCGGCGGACGCGATCGTCTTCATCGATCCACACCTCCGTGGGAATCTCCCGAGCACCGGTGAGCTCGATGAGCTGGCGATACGAGGAGCGAAGCTCCTCGGGACCGCCGTCCGCCAGTGCCTCGAGATCCGTCGTGAACCTGTAGTGCGTGGTCTCGGCATCTCTAACGGTTTCGGTTCCTACCTCCTCGACGTCGCCCACCTCGCCGAGATATCCGAGCTGCCCGGCGCCGTTCTGCCGGAAGGCCTCGATGTTGACACCGATCTCATCCCCGAGCTGCGCGAAATCGATGCTGATCCACTCGACGTCGGTCGGGGCGCCGGGGAAGGCGGCGGTCTCGATGTACGCGACCGACCCGGCGGTGATGAACTGCGCGGCCTGCGGTGGCTGCCCGGGAACGGCGAGCTCGATGGTGGATTCGGAGTCACCGCTGTTGAGATCGGTAACTCCCTCGACGGTCGTGGTCAGTCTTTGACCCTGCACCTCGGCGACCTGATCGCTCGCGATGCGAGCGGTGCCGGCTTCCTGAGTCGCCGAAGCCGCCGCAGCGAGCACCTCGCCGGCCGGCCGATCACCGCCCCCGGCTCCACCGTCGTCGCAGGCGGCCGGTGTCAGCAGCACCACCACCAAAGAAACCAAGCTCGCGTAGCGCTTCAACGGTCGCACCTCCATGCCCGAATCTGAGAGCTCCAAAGTTAAGCCCCGGGCCGGCCGGGGCTCTCGGGTTGCCTACCCCGATAGTCGTCAGTGATGCAGTGGCTTGCCCGCGAGGTCCATGAAGGTCTCTCCGATGGCCTCCGACAGCGTCGGGTGCGGGTGGATCAGCTCGGCAAGCTCGTCGGGGAACGCCTCCCACGAGGTCGCCAGCTGTGCCTCGGTGATGAGGTCGGAGACCCGCGCGCCGACCGCATGCACCCCCACGACCGCGCCGTTCTTCTCCGCCACCGTCTTCACGAAGCCCTGGCCTCCACCGAGCATCAACGAGCGCGCGTTGGCGGCGAACGGATAGCGAGCGGTCGTGACCTCGAGACCGAGCTCCTTGGCCTTGTCCTCGGTGAGTCCGACGGACGCGACCTCGGGTTGGCAGTAGATGACGTGCGGAATGTTCTTGTAGTCGACGGGCACCGGATTCTCTCCGGCGAGGTGCTCGGCCAGCTTGATGCCCTCGATGAACGCAACGTGAGCGAGTTGCGGGTGCATCCAGTTGGCGTCGGGCACGTGGATGGCGTCGCCGATCGCGTAGACGCCGTCGACGCCGGTCGAGAACATCTGATCGACCACGATGAAGCCCTTGTCGAGCTTCAGGCCGGCCTCCTCGAACCCCATGTCCTCCGTGTTGGGAGCCCGGCCGATGGCGACGAACATGCGGTCGGCCTCGACCTTCTTGCTCTCTCCATCCTTTTCGACCTCCACCTCGACGCCCTTGTCGGCCGTCTTTGCTCCGGTCACCTTGACTCCGAGCTCGAACTTGATGCCGCGCTTTTGGAGCAGCTTTAGAAGCGCCTCCGAGATGTCGGAGTCCTCGCCCGGAGCGATCTTCGGCAGCATCTCGACCACCGTCACCTCGGCGCCGAAGCTCCGAAAGACGCTGGCGAACTCGAGCCCGATGTAGTTGCCGCCGACCACGACGACCGAGCCGGGCACGTCGTCGGCCTCGAGCCCGTGGGTCGAGTTGTGCACCCGCTTTCCGTCGGCCTTGATAAAGGGCAGATCGCGCGACACCGAGCCGGTAGCCAGCACGACCGCCTCGGTGGCCGTCACGGATCGCCGGTCACCACCGTCCGAGGACGCCTCGACCACGACGGTCTTGTTGTCCTGCAACCGGCCCTGTCCGTCGATGACCTCGACCTTCTTGCGCTTCGCGAGTCCCGTCAGGCCCTTGTACATGTTGCCTACGACGGAGTCCTTGAACTTCTTGACCTGGTCCCAGTCGTATCCGGGATTCTCATCGGCCTTGATCCCGAACTGGCCCGCATGGCGAATCTCGTCGAGCAGGTCGGCGGAGTGAAGCAGGGCCTTGGTGGGGATGCAGCCCCGGTGGAGACAGGTGCCGCCGACCTTCTCCTTCTCGATCATCGCGACCGACATGCCGAGCGCCACGGCTCTGAAAGCACACGCGTACCCGGCGTTGCCACCACCCAGAATTACGAGATCGAAGGAGTCCGATCCTTCAGCCACGACAACCTCCCGCCCTTTCGATTTGCGCGATCGTCGAGACGATCGCTGGTCTCTTGCGCGATCGTCGAGACGATCGCTGGTCATTTTGCGCGCTCGCTGGTTCGTTCTCGGCTTGTGTGCCCCCGACGATAAAGCCCCGGCGGCGCGGTCGCGACTACCGGCTCTTGCTGCGCGCCCTGGCGCGATGGGCGGCCACGGCGGTGCGGTTGGAGCACTTCTCGGAGCAGAAGCGCCGGGACGAGTTCTTGGAGGTGTCGACGAAGACGTCGATGCAGTTGTCGTCGGCGCAGACACCGAAGCGCTTCAGGCCGTCCTCGCACAGGACCAGCGCCAGTCCCATGGCGCTCGACGCGCCTGCCTTCTGCGCCGGCGTCGCCCCCGGCGCCCCAAAGTGCAGGTGCAGCGGTGAGTCGTCGTGCCCGGTCACATAGGGAACCGACCGGCACTCCTCCAGGATCACGTTGATGCCCCGTGCGGCCTCGCGCTCGTCGCTCGCCAGGAACACGCCGGCGAGCTGGGCCCGCAGCCGCCGGAAGGCCTCGAGGTCGCCCGGGGTCAGCGCTTCGAGGTCGTCCGCCTCGTCCACCCACCCGGTCTCGAGCAGAAAGGCGCGGAGGTCGTCGACCGACTCGAGGTCTTCCCAGATCTCGCCGAGTAGCGGCCCGGTGTTCACCAGAGCGGCGGCGAATCTGATGGGCGCCTCGCTGTAACGACTAAAATTCACTTGACTTCTTACACCTCGTTCGCTATTGTAAGGATCAATCGTTACAACATACCTTACAGCAACCTCTCGAGAAAGGAAACGGACAGATGCACCCTCTTATCTCCCAGGACCTGGCCAAGTTGATCCTCGAGGATCGCCTGCAGGACGCCGAGAAGCGGCGCCGGGCTCGACTCGCACCCCCGAGAGCAACGCGCGCCCGGGCCGCTCGCACGGCCCTCGGAGCGCGCGCGACCGGCCTCCGCCTCCCCTCACCCCGCCACTGAGGAAGTCATCATCCGGACCTGCGGGCGCTCCCCCCGTCCGCAGGTCCTCCTCTCCGTGACGAGAACCCGAGACGCCTCCCGCAGTGCTTGCAATAGGGAGCCTGGGGCGAGACGAGCCCATCGCACGAGGGACAGAGAGCCGGCGCAACCCCTCCGGATTTCGAGCGCCGCGCGGTCGCAAGGGCCAGCCAGCCGAACAACAGGATGGCTACGAGAATCACCGCGGCGTAAGCGTCGAGGCCCGCCGCCAGCCCGACGCCGACCGCGAACACGACGGCAACCACCACCACGACGGTGACGGCCGTGCTCATCTGAGGTGACGCCTCAAGAAGCCGACGAGCAACTCGATGGCCTCCTCTGCGCGCCGTAGTTGGTGACCCTCTCCCTGCAGAATTCTGAGCTCGGCGCGCCGGGCCCGGTCGGCGATGCGCGCCGCATGGTGAACGGGGACGACGTCGTCCTCGGTGCCGTGAACGACCAGCACGGGGCAGGCCACCCTCGACACCGAGTCCTCGGTGCAGACGGATTCGAACTCGGCCGCCCAGCCGGCCGGGTCGGCCTGCACCTCGGGGGCGGTCGCCATGCCCGCCTCCTCGGTGATGCGCCTGAGTCCCTCCCGGGGCTCTCCGGCGAACGAGATCCAGGAGGCGGGGGCCGCCAGCAGGGCGAGAGCCGCGACCGACGGTTCGCGACGAGCGACCTCGGTTGCCACCGCGCCTCCCGCCGAGGAGCCCACGAGCGCGACGGGAAGGCCCCGTGCACCCGCGAGCGAGGTGGCCGCGTAGAGCGCGGCAGTCGCGTCTCGAACCCAGCCTTCGATCGAGAAGAACCCCGGCGACGATCGGGCCGCGCGCATGTCGACGTAGGCCGCGGCGAAGCCCTCGGCCGCAAGTCTCTTCGCTAGGCCTGCGTAGCCCCCGTCATCCGGATCGGGCGGGTGGATCGACGGGATGCCGTGGAGCAGAAGAACCAGCCCGCGCGCGTCGTGGGGTACGTAGGCACGTCCGTGCAGTCTGAGCCCGTCGACGATCACGTCCAGGCGCGCCTCGTCGGTCTGTAGGTCGCGCTGAGGATTCTTTCTGGGGCGACGATCCATGTTCTCCTTTTCGCGCTCGTCGAGGCGATCGCTGCTTACCTGATTGAATCAGGCGGCGAAGGACCGGCGCGCATAGTTCCGGCCATCATCCGTCAGTAGCAGCAGGCCCTCTCGCTCGGAGATGAGACCGCGACGGCGCGCCCTGTCGACCACCTCATCGGTGAAGTCATGCTCCCACCGCAAACCCTCCTGCAGGTGAGCGACCCGATTCTCCTCATCAGCCTCCGGCAGGCCCTCGTGGTGCAGCAGGTGGATCACCAACATGACCTGCGCGAACTCCCAACGCCGGCGCCTCTTCGTGCGATGCAGCGCCAGCAAGCCGCGCTCGGGCGCGAACAGGAAGGCCAGTCCGAACACCAGACCTGCCACCGCGGCCATGGAACCGGCGATCGACGCGTCCAGCCAGTGCGCGAGCCAGAAGCCTGCGACGGCGACGATCCCGCCGATGAGCCCACTCTGCCAGATCATGCGCGACAGCCGGTCCGACAGGAGATACGCGGTCGCGGGCGGAGCGATCATCAGCGCGACGACGAGGATCGAGCCGACTGCGTCGAAGGCGCCGACCGCGGTGATCGAGACGGAGCTCATCAGCCCGTAGTGGATGAGCGCGGGCGAGAAACCGAGCGCGGTCGCGAGCGCCGAGTCGAAGGTGGCAAGCTTCAGCTCCTTGTAGAAGAAGACGAGCCCCACCAGGTTGACGGCCAGGATCACGCCCATCACCCACAGTGAGCGGGGGCCGAGATCGTAGCCGTTGATCACGAAGCGCTCGAAGGGCGCGAACGCCAGTTCGCCCAGCAGAACGGCGTCGATGTCGAGGTGCACGTCGTCCGCGAAGCGTGCGATCAAGATCACCGCGATCGAGAACAGGGCGGGGAAGACCAGTCCGATGGCGGCGTCCTTGCCGACCAGCTTCGTGCTCGTGAGCGCCTCGACCAGCAGGACCGTCACGACTCCCATGATCGCCGCTCCGACGATGAGCAGCGGCGACCCAACGGTTCCGACGACAAAGAACGCAAGCACGATGCCGAGCAGGATGGAGTGACTTATCGCATCGCTCATCAGCGCCATCCGCCGCAACACCAGGAAGGCACCGGGCAGCGCGCAGGCGACCGCGGTGACCAGGGCGATGGCTTGAATCTCGAGTTGTGGCTGGCTCACGGCCTCGCCCCCTCGGCCCCCAGAGTCGCTCGACGCCTAAGACGCAGGCCCTGCCACACCAGTCCACGGTTCGGCGCGAACAACAACGACAGCAAGACGATGAGACTCGCCGATAGCACGACCATCGGACCTGTGGGGAGCCGCGCGCCCGTGCTGCTGAGCAACGCTCCGGTCACCCCCGAGAGCGCTCCGAAGAACGCGCTCAGGCAGACCATCACGCTGAGCCTGTCCGTCCATTGCCGGGCCGCCGCGCCCGGCGCCACGACCATGGCGCTCATCAACACGACGCCGACCGTCTGCAGGCCGATGACGATCGCTATCACGAGCAGAGTCGTGAGCAGGATGTCGACCGCGCCCATGCGGAAGCCGAGGACGCGCCCGAACTCAGGATCGAAGCTCAGTAGCTTGAACTCCTTCCAGAAGAGTCCGACGGCGACGATCGCAACGGCCCCCAGCACCGCCATCGTGACGACGTCGTTGCGCAACAACGCGGCGGCTTGCCCGAACAGGAACTTATCGAGTCCTGCCTGGCTGGCATCCGGCCTCGCCTGTGAGTAGGTGAGAAGCATCAGTCCGACACCGAAGAACACGGACAACACGAGCCCGAGCGCGCCGTCGTTCTTGATTCGAGTGTTCCTGACGATCGCGCGCACGAAGAGTGTCCCGATCCAACCAGCTATACCGGCACCCAGGACCAAGGGCAGGGGATCGCTGCTTCCGGTCACCAGGAAGGCCAGGACGATTCCGGGTAATGCGGCGTGCGAGATCGCGTCACCGAGAAGGCTCTGCTGACGCAGCACCGCGAAAGATCCGAGCACACCGCTCACGATGCCGAGCACCCCGGCACCGAGCGCGACGATGCGCAACGTGTAATCGGACCAGAGCTCGAACATCAGTCGAGTGGCCTCGCAGGCTCGCGCTCGGCGGCGCCCTTGAGCCAGGCCATGCGACCTCCGTAGGTGGCTCGCAGGTTGGTTTCGGTAAAGACCTCATCCGTCGGTCCGCTTGCGATGCGCCGGACGTTGAGGAGCGTGACCCAATCAAAGTACTCGGTCACAGTCTGGAGATCGTGATGAACACACACGACCGGCGCGCCCGAGTCTCGCAACTCCTGTAGTAGCAACACGATCGCGCGCTCGGTGGTTGCGTCGACGCCCTGAAAGGGCTCGTCCATCAAGTAAACATCCGCGTCCTGCACGAGCGAGCGAGCGAGGAACACGCGCTGCTGTTGCCCGCCCGAAAGCTGGCTGATTTGACGATGCGCGTAGTCGGCCATTCCGACCTTCTCGAGAGCTTCGGTCGCCGCTTGCTTCTCGCGTGCGCCGGGCCGCTTTATCCAACCCAGTTCGCCGTAGCGGCCCATCATCACCACGTCGAGCGCGGTGGTCGGAAAGTCCCAGTCGACACTGCCGCGCTGCGGGACGTACGCGACCCGCCGCCGCTGCTCGTCGTAGGGACGCCCTGCGATCAAGACGCGGCCGGCCGAAAGGGGGACGAGGTCCAGAATGGCCTTGATGAGTGTCGTCTTTCCCGCGCCGTTCGGACCGACGATCGCCATGAGGACGCCCCGTGGCACGCTCATGTCTACGTCCCACAGGACCGGCTTGTCGCGGTACGCGACTGTGAGGTCCATGACCTCTATCGCGGCGCGAGTGTCGATCGAAACAGACCCGCGCGGGGTGGCTCGTGCCATCTAAGACTCACCTCCTGTCAATCATCCAGCAGCCCGGCCACGATCGTGTCGACGTTGTGTCGCACCATGCCGACGTAGGTGCCTCCCGGTGTGCCTTCGTCGCCCATCGCATCGCTGAACAGCGACCCACCGATGGTGACGTCGAAGCCGCGCGCGGAGACAGCCTCTCGTAGGGCCTCGATGAAGCGCTGAGGGACGGAGGTTTCCACGAAGATGGCGGGGATGTCGCGCTCGACGATGAAATCGGCGAGCTTGGAGAGGTCCGCAGTACCGGTTTCGGTCGCGGTGCTGATGCCCTGAAGCCCTCTCACCTCGAAGTCGTACGCGTCACCGAAGTAATTGAAGGCATCGTGCGCGGTGATCACGACTCTTTGTTCCTCGGGCACTCGCTCGGCTTGCGTCGCTACGTATTCGTCGAGAGCTTCGAGCTCTTCGAGGTAAGTCTCTGCGTTCTCCTCGTACGTCTCGCGGTGCTCGGGATCGATGTCGACCAGAGTGTCCCTGATCACCTCGGTGACGGACATCCACTTCGTCACGTCGAACCACACATGTGGGTCGTAGGCACCCTGGAACTCCGGCGGGCTGAGCAACTCGTTCGTGTCCAGCTCGCTCGTAACCGCAACGGTCGTCACCGAGCCGCGCATCTTCTCGAAGACATCCGCCATCTTCGCTTCGAGATGAAGCCCGTTGTAAAAGACGATGTCGGCCTCGGCCAGGGTGACCACATCGCCCTCGCTGGCGCGATAGAGGTGTGGATCGATCCCCGGACCCATGAGTCGCACGAGCTCGGCTCGCTCACCGGCGAGGTTGTCCACGACATCGGCCACCTGACCGATGGTGGTCACCACGTTGATCTTTCGGGCCGCTATCTCCTGAGGATCGGGGGCGCCACCCGCCTGCACGGGCCCACACGCGGCCGGCCCCGCCAGCAGGCAGAGGGCCGGCCAGAGGCGCGCTATTCGACCCACACCGACTCCGCGAGCTCCTTGCTGAGGGCCTGCACCTCGTCCGGCCCCCCCGAAACCTTGAGAAATAGAGGCCCCGAGACCGGGCCGCGCCCGACGATCTCGACCTCCGTTCCCGGCCGAATGCCGAGATCACCCAGATAGCTCAGCACCTCGGTGGTCTCATCCGAGACCCGCTCGATCGCAGCCGATTCGCCGTCGCTCAGGTCCCACATCCGGCGCGCCGGCGCGTGAGGCATCTCGAGGTCCCTGGTCGGGATGGGATGACCGTGAGGATCCGTAGTGGGGTCGCCGAGGAGCACCGACATGCGCTCCTCGAGGTCCTCGGACAGGACGTGCTCGAGCACCTCGGCCTCGTCGTGAACTCGTTCCCACGGAACCCCGAGCGCCTCCGCGAGGTAGGTCTCGAGCAGCCGGTGATGGCGCAGCACCTCGAGCGCGACCTTGCGTCCCGCATCGGTGAGCTCCACTCCGCGGTAGCGCGTGTAGGACGCCAGCCCCAGACTGTCCAGACGTTTCAACATGTTGGTCGCCGAGGCCGCCGAGACGCCGAGCTGAGCCGCGACGGCCGTCGTCGAGACCGCGGCCTCCGCCTCTCCGATCGTGCGCGCCTCGATCGAGAGCTTGTAGATGCCCTTGAGGTAGTCCTGGATCGCGGGTGAGGTCGGCGGTGGCATGGTCGTAAGTTAGCTGCAACTAACAAATAAGTTCAAACCAACTTGCTGCGAGTGCTGCGCCGTGCCCGGAGGAGGCCCTACGCTCAACCGGAGATGAGCACAACCAGGCACGGCCGGGCCGAACGGGCGGCACTAGTGGCCCTAGCTCTGACGGCCCTGCTCACCATCACGAAGCTGACCGTCTGGGCGGCCACGGACAGCCTGGCGGTCTTCTCGCAGATGCTCGACTCGGCCCTCGACATCGTGGCGCTGCTGCTGCTGTTCCTCGGGGTGCGCCTGGCAGGCAAGCCGGCCGACGAATCGCACCACTACGGTCACGGCAAGGCCGAGAACCTGGCTGCGTTCGTGCAGACGCTGATCCTCGGCCTCATCGTGATCGGCGTTCTGGTCGAGGCGCTAACGCGTCTCTTCGAGGATGCCGCCGCGCTCGAGGTTCCCCTCTACGCCCTTGCCCTGTTCGTGGCCTCCGCCGGCGTCGACGTCATCCGGGTGCGCTACCTGCTCGGAGCCGCGCGCACCGAAGGCTCGGACGCGCTGCGGGCGGGGGCCGTCAACTTCGCCGCCGACATCGGCACCGCGATGATTGCACTGGTCAGCCTCATCGCCGCGCGCGCGGGGCTCGTCAAGGCCGACGTGATCGGCGGCATCGTGGTTGCCGTCATCGTGGCGGTGGCTGCGACCCGCCTTGGCAAGCGCTCGGTTGACGTGCTGATGGACCGCGCGCCCGATGCACGAAGGGCGGAGATAGAAGCGGCGGCCTCGGGGGCTTCCGGGGTCGCCGAAACTCGCCGGGTCCGGCTTCGTTCGGGAGGCAAGCAGCTCTTCGCCGACGTCACGGTGGCCGCAGGACGAACCGCAACGCTCGAACGAGCCCACGACATCGCCGAGGCGGTCGAGCGCGAGATAGCGCGCGTGGCGCCGGGAGCCGACGTGGTGGTCCACGTCGAGCCGGCGTCGGAGACGAGCGGCCTGGTCGAGCGGGCTCAGGCTGCGGCGAGCCGCGAGGAGGGCGTGCACGAGGTCCACAACGTGCTAGTGCACGCGTTCGCCGAGAGGGGGCGCCGCAAGCTGCACGTCACCCTGCACGCCAAGGTGCTCCCCGGAACCCCTCTGGACGAGGCACACGCCTTGTCGGATCGGATCGAACGAGCCGTAGCCGAGGAGCTTGGAACCGACGTGCGCGTCGACACTCACCTCGAACCACTGCAGTCGACCACGCTGGGGCGCGACGTCACGGACGCGCGCCACGACGTCGTGGCGCTGGTCACCAAGATCGCCCAGAAAGAGGCCGACGTCATCGATTGCCACGAGGTGCTCGTCACCTCGGTCGACGAAGAGCTCTCGGTCGTCGCACACGTGCGGGGCCGCGGCGATCTTCCTCTCGACCGCATGCACGACGCGTCGGTGCGCATCGAGGACGCGCTGCGGGCCTCGCGTCCGGACATCGGTCCGGTGCTGATCCACTTCGAGCCCTCCTAGCTCGACGCGAGACGGTTCCTTCGAGGCCGCGGCTCGGCGACTTCAGGCCGGGGTGACCGAGATGCGTCTGGACGGGTAGCCGGACGCCCCGCTCGGGTGCGGATCGGTCTCGCGTCTGGTTTGCACCCGACCCTCGCCGTCGGTCGCCCTGCACACGACCTCGACGTCACCCGCGTTGCCCGGAGTCCACCGGTACGCCCAGAAGCGCCACATCCGTTCGTTGATCGGGTCCTTGAGCAGCGCTGCGTTCCACGTCTCGCCTCCGTCGGTCGAGACCTCGACCTTCGAGATGCCGCGCGCTCCGGCCCACGCGATCCCGGCGATCCACGTCTCCTCCCCGGCCGTCACCGCGCCACCCTCTCCGATCACATCGATTCTGCTCTCCGTCTTCACCACGGCCGTGTCGCTCCAGCCCCTTTCCATCCAGTAGCCCTGGTAGTCGAAGTCGACGAGCTCGATCGACTCGAGCCACTTCACGTTCTTCATTCCGTAGATGGCGGGAACCCGCAGTCTGCACGGGAACCCGTGAGCTTGAGTGAGCGGCTCGCCGTTCTGGCTCACGGCAATCAACACGTGTTCGTCCAAGGCCACGTCCAGAGGAATCGAGTCGGAGTAGCCGTCCGCCGCGCGTAGCACGAGGTCCACCGCGTCCTGTTGTACGCCGGCCTCCTCGAGCACGTCGCGCAGCCGAACGCCGCCCCACAGCGAAGTACCTATGAGATTGCCTCCCACCTCGTTGGAGATGCAGGTCATGACCGAGTACTCCTCTACGACCTCGAAGCGCCGCTGCAGCTCGTCGAAGCTGAGCGTCAGCTCATCGTCGACCTCTCCGAAAACGCGCAGCTCCCAGCCGTCGACATCGACGGAGGGCTTGATGAGGTTGACGTCGACGACGTAATGGTCCGCTGCGCTCGTCACTTCGTCCGGCAGACCCAAGAGATCCGGAAACGAGTCATCCGAGGACGGCAGCCGCTCGCTCGAGGCCGGCTCCACGAGGTCGACGTTGCGATCGGGTCCCGAGAAGGCTCGCCCCAGCCAGCCGAGGGCGCCGCCGGCGAACGCGATGGTCAGGGCGCCTCCGAAGCCCACGCGCAGCACGCTGCGGCGTGACTCGTCTTTGGGGGCAACCGACGTCTCGTAGATCGATTTGGCAAGCGCTGCGTAGGTGAACGCCGAGATGCCCAGAAACACGGCCGTGAGCAGCAGGTTGCCGGTTCCCGAAGCGCTTGCGAAAGACGCCACGAGTCCCAGCGCGGCGATCGTGATGCCCGCCTCGACCGTGCGAAGGCGACCGTCGCGCGACCGGCGCCACAGCAGCTCGGCGCCAAAGACCAGCGAGCCCGCCAGCACCACGGTTATCAGGAGTCGGAGCGACCAGTGCTCGAGCGCGTCGATGAAGAAGGTCGACACGTCGCCGGGCGCGGCGCGGATGATGAGGTCGCCCAGTGCCGCGGGTGGGAAGATGACACCCTCGAGCAGAGAAGAGGCGAGCCACATGAGCGCGGTGGCCACCGCCATCGCACCCAAGCCGGCGCGACGAATCGGTCCGCGCTCGAGCGCGACCGCCCCCGGGGTGGTGGGTATCGGTGTCGTCACTCCTCCATTGTGGAGGCTTGGGCCGGCAATGTTGCGGGGCGGAGATTACGAAACGCTTACCAGCGCCGCTCTTTCCACTCGGCCAGGTGCGGCTTCTCGGCGCCGATCGTGGTGTCGTCGCCGTGCCCGGGATAGACGCGCGTGTCGTCGGGCAGCGCGAAGAGCTTGGACTCGATGCTCTCGATGATCTGGTCGAACAACTTGTCGTCGCCCCAGGTGTTGCCGGGACCACCGGGAAACAGCGTGTCACCGCTGATCAGATGCTTACCGGTCAACAGGCACACTCCCCCGGGGGTGTGTCCCGGTGTGTGCATCACCTTGACCTCGTGGTCCTTGCCGAACGAGATTGCGTCGCCGTCGGAGAGCTCGACGTCGACCGGCACCGGATAGTCCTCGCCCGGGTGTGCATAGACCGGCACTCCGAGCCGGTCCTTCAGTTCGGGCAGCGCCTCGACGTGGTCGTGATGCGCGTGAGTCTGGACGACGCCGACGATCTTGGCCCCCCGGCTTCCGGCGAGAATCTTCTCCGCTTCGAAGCACCCATCGACGAGCAGCCCCTCGTGTGTCGACGGACACTCGAGAAGGTAGGTGTTGTTCTCCATGTTGCCGACCCGCATCTTGCGGACGATCAGATCGTCGCCTTCGTAGTGGTGGCTCAAGCCCTCTCCCTTCGGCCTACATCTCGGAGACGGTCGCGCTGGCGTCGCCCACGGAAACCTTCGTACCAGGCTCGACGGTGTAGCGCACCATGGCCAGCGCACGGTTGCCCGAAGCACTCGTAACGACACCGACCTTGGAGTCGTCGAGGAGGAGGTCGCTGCCGACCTCGAGCGACCCATCGGAGTGCAGCCGGCGCAACTTGCGATTGACCTTCCCACGAAAGCGAATCTTTGCCATCGCCTCCTGGCCCACGAAGCACCCCTTGTCGTAGTGCACCGCGACCTCGTCGAGGCCCGCCTCTGGGGGAAGCGTCTTGGTGGTCATCTCGCGCCCCCAGCGAGCCATGCCGCGCTCGACGCGCAATGCCTCGAGCTCGTCCTCCGTGGCTTCCTGCAAGCCTGCTTTTTTGAGCACCAGGAGAAGCTCGTCGACCCCCTCCTTGGCCGCCCATAGATAACCGGCCGGCACACCGAGCGACAGGGTCCGATGCCTCGAAGCATCCGGCGCCAGGTCCTGGGCGAGCGAGCTCCACTCGGGATGGACCAAGAGCACGAGCCCGAAGTCATCGGTGACGTCCTCGATGGTGACTTGCGTCGCGAACACGTAGCGTCCGAGCGCGTCGGGAAGAGTCGCGATGAGGTCGGCTTCGTAGTGAAGCCACAGCGCGTCGTCCGTCGCATAGGCCTCCATATAGCCCACCATGCGGCCATGCGCGGTGATGAGAGCGGTGTCGCGCGCCTCCCCGGGCTCGATGTCCTCGAACGATTGCGTGAGGATCTGATGAAGAAACCAGGCACGCTGGGGGCCGGTCAGCTCGAGCTTTCCTCGTTGTGAACGGTCGGCGTAGAGGTACGGTTCCATCGAGCTCCTCGTGACTGATTGTCTCGTGACTGATTGTCTCGTGACTGATGCCCTACGGGCGCGAACCGAGCACTGCCTCGAGTATTCCGCTTTTCCGCGGGGGCCGCCGAAAGAAACGGGCGGCTAACCCGCCGCCCGGCTGTCGGTCGAGCGACTCAAGAAGGCGAGCATGGCCTCGGCCGTCCTGTCGGGGAACTCGATCTGCGGCACGTGTCCGCAGTCGGGCCACACCTGCACCTCTGCCTGAGGCAGGACCCGTTGGATCTTCCGGCCGAAGTGGTGCGTGATGAGCGAGTCTCTCTCACCGTAGATGAACAGTGAGGGTATCTCCAACAGCTCGAGCCGGGTGAAGAATCCGGCGTCGCCGTGGGGGTCCTCGAGATAGATCGATCGCGCTGCTGCAAAAAAAGCGCCGCGCGCCTTCGGGTTCCGCCATACGCGAAAGAAGTCGTCGAGCGCCGCCTCGATCCAGATGTCGTCGAGCCTCTTCGAGTCCGCGAACAGAGAGGTGATCTCACGCTTGAGGCGCGCGCGGGGCACGAAACCGACGGCGACACCGAGCTCGGGCCGCAACAGCTTCACCAGACGCAGCATCGGACGATTGCTGAACGCCGAAGCGGGGCACAAGCAAATGATGTCGATGACCCTTTCGGGATCGAGCATCGCCATCTCCATGGCGATCTTCCCGCCCATCGAGTTGCCCGCGACGTGGCATCGTTCGATGCCCATGCTGTCGAGAAACCGACAGATGTGCCCACAGAACCAGGCTGCGTCGTAGCGACCGATTGGTTTCGAGGAGCGGCCAAAGCCGGGCAGATCGATGACGATGACCCGGTAGTGGGCGGCGAGCTGCGGAAGCACCGTCAGCCAGGACGCCTTCGTGGCCCCCAGCCCGTGCATCAACAGCAGCGGCTCGGCATCCTCCGCCCCCGCAACGAGCGCCGAGATGCTGGTGCCGTTGCCAATAGACACGTCCTCGATCGTGTATTGCATCCCGCCGGCGTCGGGTCGCTCGAACATCGGCTCGAACTGCAGTGCCCGCTCGATGCTCCCACGCACTTTCAGCTTGCGATCGACGAACGCCTCGATGCCCGAAAGCCGGCCGGCGTCCATGGCGCGCCAGGTGTCGTGATCGGTCTCGATCTCGGCATCGGCCTTGCCCCCGGGCCTTTCGACGGTCACTTCGCCCTTGGCGACTACGACGTCGCGTGACGCCCGGCCCAGGCGAATCCGCCAGCGACCGTCCGTGTGTAAACGGTCGAGCAGAAAACGCTCGGGCAAGCGGTCCAGGAGCCCAACTGCGCTATCCCCCATTTGAACCATCAGGATATCCCGCAACCCTCTGGTTCAATCGAATAACCGAGTCAAAAAGTCTGGCCTCGTGTAGTTACCGGTCGAGCAGGCCGGCCGCCACCGCGGCGCGCCTCGAGGCCGCGGTGCCGTTGAAGTGCGCGCATCCGAGCGCCCTCTTGTAGTAGCGGTGTAAGACGTGTTCCCAGGTGAACCCGATCCCGCCGTGTACCTGCATGGACCGCTCACAGGCAGCCACCGCGGCCTCGCTCGCCATGGCAAGGGCTGCTGCTGCCGCGCGATCGGCGTCCTCGGAGGACTCGGCCACCGACCAGGCGGCCCAGTACGCGAGCGAACGAGCGAGCTCGGTGCTCATGTACGTGTCGGCGATCTGGTGGGCCACCGCCTGGTAGGAACCGATCGGCTTGTCGAACTGCTTGCGCTCCGAGGCGTAATCGCGCGCGAGTTCCAGCACCTTCTGCGAGACGCCGACGGCCTCGAGCGCGAGGGCCGCGTCCGCGCGCCTGCGGATGTGGCCGAGCACGGGACCTGCGCTCCCCGGCTCGATCAGCAGCGTCGCAGGGTGCGACTCGAGCGTCAGCCGCCCCGCTCTGCGGGTCGAGTCGACCGTCTCGAGCGGCCTCACCGCCGCGGGCGACGGCTCGACGAGCCAGAGCCCGGCCCCCTCGTCCGTCGCGGCGCCGACCACCACGTGGGTCGCCGGGCCCAGATCGACGACCGGCTCTTTGATCCCGGTGACCGTCCACGCGTCGCCGTCGGGTTCCGCCGAGGTCGTCGGCCGCTCCGTCTCCTCGATGGTTCGAGCGCCGTCCGGCTCGTCCCACGCGAGCGTCGCGCGCGCCCGCCCCGCAGCGATGTCCTCGAGCAGCCCCGGTGTCCTGGCCAGCGCGGGAAGAGCGAGGGCAACCGTGCTGAAATAAGGGCCGGGATAGAGGCCGTAGCCGAGCTCCTCGAACAGCACCGCCTCGTCGAGAAAGCTCATCCCCGCACCGCCGTGATCCTCGGCGATGGACAACCCCGTCCAGCCGAGCTCCGCCATCTTGGTCCACGATGCCTCGTCCCAGCCCTCGTCCGATTCGGCGAGCTCGGCGACCCGCTCGCTCGGGAGCTCGGCCGCCAAAAACGAGCGCACCTGCGCGCGCAACATCTGTTGCTCTTCGGTGAAGGAAAAGTCCACCGTGTTATCTCCTCTGCGAGCTCGTGGGTCAGCGGCTCCTCGGGAGGCCGAGGACGCGCTCGGCGACGATATTGCGCAGGACCTCCGAGGTGCCTGCCTCGATGGTGTTGCCCCTGCTACGAAGCTGCTGGTACTGCCAGAAGCCCGACCAGGTCCCAGCCTCGCCGTCGAGCTGGGCGCGCCCGCCGAGGATCTCGAGCGCGAGCTTGCCGAGGCGCTGGTTCGACTCGCTCCAGTGAAGCTTGGCGATGGAGCCCTCCGGCCCCGGGACACCCGTCTTCATGAGCGTAGTGAGCGCCCGGTAGTTCGTGAACTTCAGGGCCTGCAGCTCGATCCACTGCTGGGCAACGCGGTCCCGGATGAGCGGGTCGTCGCGCGCGCCGGTCTCCTCGGCGAGCGCGATCAGCTTCGCGACCAGGACCTCGAGGCGAGCCGTCAGCGCGAAGCCGAGCGTGCCGCGCTCGTGCAGCAGAGTGGTCATCGCCACACCCCAGCCGGCGTTGGCCTCACCGACGATGTTTGCCTTGGGCACCTTCACGTCGTTGAAGAAGATCTCGTTGAACTCGGGATCGCCGGTTATCTGCACGAGCGGCCGCACCTCGACGCCGTCCGCGTGCATGTCGACCAGAAGGTAGGTGAGGCCCTGGTGCTTGGCCGCGCTCGGATCCGTGCGCACCACCAGGATGCAGTAGTCGGCGATGTGGGCGAAGCTCGACCACACCTTCTGTCCGTTGACGACGTAATGGTCCCCGGCATCCTCCGCCTTCGTGCGCAAGGAGGCCAGATCTGAGCCCGAGCCCGGCTCGGAGAAGCCCTGGCACCAGACCTCCTCGCCGCTCAGGATCTTGGCGAGGTGCGCCGACTTCTGCTCCTCGGTCCCGTGGGCGATGAGCGTGGGCCCGGCCATCCCGAGGCCGATCACGCCGATGTGCTCCGGGGTCTCGGCGCGCGCGCTCTCCTCGAGCAGGATCGCCTGATGCGTGTACGGCGCGCCCTGGCCCCCGTACTCCTTGGGCCAGGTCAGCCCGGAATAGCCGGCATCGTAGAGCCTCTTCGACCACGCGCGCGAGACGGCTTCGTCCATTCGTCCGCTGCTGGGACTGCGCTCGCGCCACCCCTCGGGCAGGTTCTCGGAGATCCACGCCCTCAGTTCCTTGCGAAAGGCGGCCTCTTCGGGCGTATCTCTGAAGTCCATCAGCAGCGCAGTCTACTTACGCCAGAGCCATTGACGATCCATCCCTTATCGGAGCAAAGCTCCTACGAGGGGCGACTTGCCGCTTTGGCGACGACCATGCAAGCCGTCCCAACCCACTAGGCACGGGCCTCGTTCGCAAGTACCCTGCGTGGGAGCACCTTCGGTGGCGACGAGGCCGCCCGCGCTCTCGTGCACGAGTGCACCATAGAATCCTGAACATCGCCGGGAGACCTGGGGGATGGATGAATGTCATCTGAGCCGGACGTCGAAATAAGCATCAAGGAACTGACGAAGTCATTCGGCCCCCAGACCGTGCTCGAGGACATCACCTTCGACGTCCCCAAGGGCAAGGTGACCGTCCTTCTCGGCCCCTCCGGCACCGGCAAGTCCGTCTTCCTCAAGCACCTCGTCGGCCTGCTCAAACCCGACCGCGGCGAGATCTGGATCGACGGCAAGAACGTTCCCGCCCTGTCCGAGAAGGAGCTCTATCAGGTGCGTCGCAAGTTCGGCGTGCTCTTCCAGGACGGCGCCCTGTTCGGATCGATGAACATCTACGACAACGTCGCCTTTCCGCTGCGCGAGCACACCAAGAAGCGAGAGTCGGAGATCAAGGACATCGTCGACGAGAAGCTGACCATGGTGGGTCTGACGGGGGCTGAGAAGAAGCTTCCCGGCGAGATCTCCGGTGGAATGAAGAAGCGCGCCGGGCTGGCGCGGGGCCTCGTGCTCGATCCCGAGATCGTGCTCTTCGACGAGCCCGACTCCGGCCTCGACCCGGTCCGCACCGCGTTCCTCAACGAGCTCATCATCGACCTCAACAGGCAGCTCGAGGCGACCTTCATGGTCGTGACCCACGACATCTCCACCGCCAAGCGCGTGTCTGATTACATCGGAATGCTCTACCGCCGCAACCTGGTTCGCTTCGGTCCGGCGCACGAGATGTTCGAGTCCGACATCCCCGTCGTCCGCCAGTTCCTCGCCGGGGACACCGAGGGGCCGATCGGCATGTCCGAGGAGAAAGACCAGACCAAGTCCGAGGAGCAGGACGCCAAGGACATGGGCAAGGACGTATCCGGCGACTCGAGGCCGAGGTCCGGCTCGGGAATGATGGCCGCAGAGGTCGAGGAGATGGAGCGGGCCGCGGGCGCTCCGCAGGAGGAAACACGGCGCCGATGAAGCGACCGCCGCAGTGATCGCGGCCGCCCGTTCGCTCGTCACCGAGACGGGCAACATGTTCGCCATCACGCTCGAAGCGTTCCGAGTCATGTGGAAGCCGCCCTATCCGTGGCGGGAGTTCATCCGCCAGAGCTGGTTCATCGCAAGCGTGTCGATGTTCCCCGCGATGCTGGTGTCCATTGCCTTCGGGGCGACCATCGCTCTTCAGGTTGGAAACGTCGCGACGCAGTTGGGGGCCGAGAGCCAGACCGGCGCGGCCATGGTTCTCGCGGTCGTCCGTGAGGCGGCGCCCATCGTCGCGGCGCTGCTCATCGCGGGCGCGGGAGGCTCGGCCATGTGCGCGGACCTCGGAAGCCGCAAGATCCGCGACGAGATCTCTGCCATGGAGGTCCTCGCCGTCAGTCCGATCGCGACTCTGGTGGTGCCCCGCATCTGGGCGGCCATCTTCGTTGCGATGCTGCTCGATGGATTCGTGTCGGTAGCGGGAATCGCGGGCGGCTACTTCTTCAACGTCGTCATCCAGGGAGGAACTCCCGGTGCGTACCTCGCCTCGTTCAGCTTGCTTGCTCAACCGGCGGACCTCTTCGTCGCGATCGTCAAGTCCGGGATATTCGGCCTGATCGCAGCAATGGTCGCGATCTACTTCGGCTTCTACGCCAAGGGCGGGCCGAAGGGCGTCGGGGACGCGGTCAACCGAGCCGTCGTCGTGACCTTCATGCTGGTGTTCTTCGTGAACTTCATCCTCACCGCGTTGTACTTCGCCATCGTCCCTCAGAAGTTCGGCTAGCCGATGGCCACCGCGCAGCTTCCGAGCAGACGCTTCCGTCCCGTTGGACGCACGGTTGACGGGCTGTCCAACCTCGGCTCGCAGCTGGCCTTCATGGCGAAGTCGCTGGTCGACATGGTTCCCGCCACCCGCCATATCCAGGAACTCGGCCGCCTCGTGAGCGAGATCACGCTCGGAGCCGGTGCGCTGATCGTCGGCGCCGGAACCGCCGGGGTCATCTTCTTCATGGCCTTCTTCACCGGAACGCAGGTCGGGCTCGAGGGCTTCAAGGGACTGCAGCTGATCGGGGCCGAGGCGTTCACCGGATTCGTAGGCGCGTTCGCCAACACGCGTGAGATCACTCCTCTGATCGCGGGCGTGACGCTGGCGGCTCAAGTGGGCGCGGGCTTCACCGCCGAGCTGGGAGCCATGCGCGTCAACGAGGAGATCGACGCGCTCGAGGTCATGGCCGTACGGCCGGTCCCCTACCTCGTGTCGACGCGTATCCTCGCCGCTCTCATCGCAATCATTCCCCTCTACCTGATCTCTTTGTTCGCCAGTTACTTCGCCACCAAGGTCGTGGTCGTCAATCTTCTCGGCCTGTCGCTCGGCACCTACGAGCACTACTTCTCGCTGTTCTTGCCACCGATAGACGTGCTCTACTCGCTCATCAAGGCCATGGTCTTCGCGGTAACGGTCGCGCTGATCCACTGCTACTACGGCTTCAACGCAACCGGCGGTCCGGCGGGCGTAGGAATTGCGGTCGGCAGAGCCATTCGTGCCTCGATCGTGGCGGTCAACATCATCAACCTGATGCTCTCGTCGGTGATGTGGGGCGTGACCGACACGGTCCGAATCGCTGGATGACCTCGACTGAGACCGACGATCACGCCAGGCCCGGCCGCAAGAGCCTGACTGCCGGACTGATCGCCTCGGTGGTCGCCGCGGCTCTGTTCGGCGGTCTCTGGCTGACGTCCCGCTCCGCCGCTCCCGACGAGATCGACCAAGCGCTGGCGGAGGAGTCGCCGGCCGCGCACGACACGGCCGAGGAGGTCGTCACGCTGCTGATCAACCTCGACGCCGAGAGCGTCGAGGAGGGTGGCCGGCGGGTCCTCGAGCTCTCGACGGGGAACTTCCGCGCCGACTACGAGGAACTGCTGCCGGGCCTCGGTCCCGCCTTCGAGGAGGCCGGCGCGGCGGCCTCGGGCGAGATCATCGAGGGCCCCGACATCACCTTCTCCGCAGTAGACGAGGCGGTGGCAGTCGCCCAGGTCGCCCAGACGACGACCGTCGAGGGGACCGAGCGGACCGTGGCCTTCACCGTCCGCCTGACGCTGGTGAAGGACCAGGACGCCTGGAAGGCCGACGCCTTCGAGCTGCTGGGTGAGCTCTGAGCCCAGTGCGCAAAGTGACGAAAACCTCGTCTATCCGGCGCGGCCGAAGGTCTCCACCAGCGCCTGGTAGTTCTCGAACATGCGCTCCGGGCGGGGGCCGTACCACGGCCCCCCCACCGAGACGCGATCCGAGATGCCCTCCCAGTTGGCCTTGACCTTGTCCCTGACCTCCTCGGCCGTCCCGGCGCAGGCGATCGCGTCGCACAGGTCGTCGGGAATCAGCTCGGTCATGCGGTCCCTGTCCTTGTTGTCGAATGCCGCGCGCAACGATGGAATCAGCTCCTCGTAACCGTGCAGGGCGAGGATCGCCCCGTAGGTGCGCGTGGTCGCGTAGAAGGCGATCTGCAGCTTGACCTCCCGCCGCGCCAGATCGGCGTCGTCCGAGACCGAGATCATGGGGCTCGCCGTCAGGTTGCATTCGCTCGGCTTGCGTCCCGCCCTCTCGGCCCCCTCGGCGATGGACGGCTTGACGACCTCCTCCAGGTAGCGGGGCGACGCCAGCGGATGGGCGAGCAGTCCGTCGGCCACCTCACCGCAGACTCGGGCCATCACCTTGCCGACCGCCGCGAAGTAGACCGGCACCAGGCGGCGGTCGGGCTGCGGCGGAGGGTTGCCGAAGGTCGGCATCGTGACCGTGTAGAAGCGGCCCTCGTGTGTAAGGCCCTTCTCGCCCCGGTTGCTGCGCCACACGGTCCTCATGACCTCGGCGTACTCGCGCAGCTTGGGGGCCGGGTGCTCGAAGCGGACCGAGAACCGGCGCTCGTTGACGCCCTTGACCTGGCTTCCCATTCCGAGAATGAAGCGCCCGCCGCTGAGCTCGTCGAGGTCCCACGCCGTCATGGCCGTGATCGTCGGTGAACGAGGAAACGCGAGAGCGATGGCGGTGCCGACGTTGATGGAGGTGGTCGCCTGGATCGCGACGGAGGCCGCCACGAACGAGGTGTTGGTCGTCTCGGCTGCCCAGCAGGACTCGAAGCCGGCGTCTTCGACCATCTTGGCCATAGGGGCAATCAGGTTCAGCGGGCCACCGATTCCGATGCCGTAGTCCATAGCTTCCTCTCCGCTCGCCTCGCCGAGTTGGTGGAGCGGCGAGCATAGCGGGCGGGATCGGCCGTCCCGACGGCTTGGCAGCGGACCGGCGCTCGTGCGGTATGTTCCGCCCAAGCGATCGTTTCGACGATCGCGGATGACCGGAGAATCGCGCAGAAAAAAAG
>JBOGWX010000006.1:0-2873 GCA_050694055.1 Actinomycetota bacterium | reverse complement strand
GACGATGTCGGGAGCCTCAAGCGCAAAACCAGTGGAGAGTTGCGGGACCTCGGGCGGCTTCCGTGTCCGATGGTCAGACGCAAAGGTGAGCGCGGCTTCACCCGCGTGAGTTGGGACGCGGCCCTCGGTCTCATCGCGGATCGCATCCGCGCGAGCTCACCGGATCGCCTCGGCTTCTACATGACGAGCCGCGGGCAGCCCAACGAGAACTACTACGCGGCCCAGAAGATGGCGCGCGCGATCGGAACGAACGCCATCGACAACGCCGCACGCGTGTGCCACGCGCCCAGTACCGCGGGACTGAAAGAAGCGGTCGGCGTCGCGGCGACCACTTGCTCCTACGAGGACTGGATCGGAAGCGATCTCGTGGTGTTCATTGGCTCGAACGTGGCCAACAGCCAGCCGGTCAGTATGAAGTACCTCTACCACGCCAAGAAGGTGGGGACCAAGGTCGCGGTCGTAAATGCCTACCGCGAGCCCGGCATGGAGCGTTACTGGGTTCCCTCCAACGTTGAGAGCGCGGTCTTCGGCACCAAGATCGCCGACCACTTCTTCGTCATCAACACCGGCGGCGACGTCGCTTTTCTCAACGGGACCCTCAAGCATATGGTCGAGAACGACTGGGTCGACCGTCGCTTCATCGAGCAGTATTGCGAGGGCTACGACCTTGTCGCCAAAGAGCTCGAGACGCAGACGTGGGATGAGCTCGAGCGACTGTCGGGCGCGAGCCGCGACGACATGTACGACTTCGCTCGCATGCTCGGCGAGGCCGAGACTGCCGTGCTGGTGTGGAGCATGGGTATCACCCAGCACGAGTTCGGCGAGGCCAACGTCGCCGCCATCATCAACCTCGGGCTCACCAAGGGTTTCGTCGGGCGCAAGAACTGCGGGCTCATGCCGGTGCGCGGTCACTCCGGCGTCCAGGGCGGTGCCGAGATGGGGGCTTACTCGACGATCTTCCCTGGCGGCCTCCCAACTACCGAAGAGAATGCCGCCCACTTGTCCGAGCTGTGGGGCTTCGACGTCCCGTCGGGCCGAGGACTGACTGCGCCCGAGATGATCGACGCCGGCCACGACGGCAAACTCGACGTCCTGCTGTCATCCGGAGGAAACTTCACCGAGGTCCTTCCTGATCCCGACTACGTCCAGGAAGGGCTCGAACGTATTCCCCTGCGGGTCCACTTCGACATCGTGCTGTCCAGCCAGATGCTGTTTGACCCCGCGGAGACCGTGGTACTGCTGCCCGCAGCGACGCGTTACGAGATGCGCGGGGGGGTGACCGAGACATCCACTGAGCGGCGGGTGATATTCAGCCCGGAGATCAAAGGCCCACGTATCGCCGAGGCTCGGCCCGAGTGGGAGGTCTACATGGAACTCGCCAGACGGGTGCGCCCCGACATCGCCGACGAGTTGCACTTCGAGGACACCGCGGCGATGCGCGCGGAGGTCGCCCGGGTTATTCCGTCGTACGAAGGCATCCAGTTCCTGAAGAAGGAAGGTGATCAGTTCCAGTATGGGGGCCCACACCTCGCGTGGCAGTGGAAGTTCCCGACTCCCGACGGCAAGGCGCACTTCCAGGTGGTTCCGCTGTCGGAGGTGGAGATTCCCGAGGGCTCGTTCATCGTCTCGACGCGTCGCGGCAAGCAGTTCAACAGCATGGTGCACGAGCGCAAGGACGCGATCACGGGAGCGGTCCGAGAGGCCGTGCTGATGAGCGCACAAGACGCCAGGAGGCTGGGGCTCAACGATGACGATCCGATCGTGCTGCGAAACGACTTCGGAGAGCTCCGGGGCCGGGTGCTCATTGCCGATCTCAGGCCCGCCAACCTCCAGGTCCACTGGCCGGAAGCCGAAGTGTTGATCGACCGCAGGCGTCGCTCTCCCAAGTCCTACATCCCCGACTACAACGCGATCGTGCGCGTCGAGAGAGCCGGCGCACCCGCGGCTGCAGGAGACTCATAGGAAATGACCTCCGGTGACCCAGGCGGTTCTCTCCTGCCACCTCCTTCCTTCGGAAGGGATCTAACGCACGGTGACGACGCGCGGCACCTCGAGGTCTTCGACCGCTACGAGCGACGGACCTACGAGCTCGACCGGCTCATCGACGAGCTGTCCCTTTACGGCTGCTCGGCGCGAAACGTCGAACGTGTCTCCAAGGACCTGTGGGGCAAGAAGGTCGGCCGCTCGACGGTGTCGCGCGTCTCAGAGACGTGCGAGGACGAGGGAAAGGCGATCAACGAGGCACCGGTCCCGGGCGAGATCCGAGCTATCTGTACCTCGACGGCCAGGCCCACAAGATGTCCTCCGAGCTGGGGCTCTTAAACAAGCTGCTGCTCGCCGCGTTCGCCATCCTTGCCGACGGCACCGAGCGCCTGCTCGGCTACCGCCTCGCCGAATCGGAATCCGAGTCAGAGTGGGGCATGCTTTTGGATGACCTCAAAGCGAGAGGGCTTCGCGCGGTCGAGCTGATCGTCGCCGACGGCGCCGGCGGCCTCGAATCCGCGCTTGCCACCCGCTTTTCCGACGTCCCGGTGCAGCGCTGCATCATGCACGTCGCCCGCAACGTCATGGCCAAGGTCAGTGCACGCAACAAGGCCGAGGTCGGCGAGGATCTGCACTCGATCTGGGACTCCCCGGATCGTGCAACCGCGATGGCCTCCTTCGAGGCGTTCACGACCAAGTGGATCGTGTCCGAGGAGCGCGCCGTGCGCTGTCTCGCCGACAAGATCGACCGGGCCCTGACGTTCTACGACTTCCCGCAGGAGGACTGGTCCAAGATCCGCACCAACAACGTCGCCGAGCGCGGCTTCCGCTTCATCCGCCAGCGGCAGCGCCCCATCGGCGCGTTCACGAACGAAGACTCTGCAGATAGG
>JBOGWX010000005.1:0-24259 GCA_050694055.1 Actinomycetota bacterium | reverse complement strand
CCATTGTTGAATCAGTCCATAGCATCTTCCGAGGAGTCGCCCACTGCCCGGCCCCGCCGCACTCGCGGCCTCGTATTACTACGTGCCTGCGCCGGCGCGCCTCGGTGAGGAATCAACAGAATCTTCTCCTTTCGCGTGCGCGCTCAGCCGGGAGGCCCGCGCTACCGGTCTGGAGAACGCATGAGGCCCCTAAATCAGGGCACACACGAAAAAAGGTTGGTGACTGAATGAGCGAGGCAACCCGCCCGTACGACTCCAGGGAGGAAGCCGCACACGAAGATCTGGTGCGGCAGTACTTGCGCGAGATCGGCCAGTACCCCCTCCTGACGGACGTACAGGAGGTCGAGCTCGCTAAGGCGATCGAGGATGGAGAGCTCGCCGCCGAAAAAATCGAGAAGTCCAAGAAACTCACCACCAGGCAGCGCCGCGAGCTCGAGGCCACGGTTCGAGCCGGCCGCGCCGCAAAGCGACGCTTCATCCAGTCAAACCTCCGCCTCGTGGTGTCCATCGCCAAGAAGTACAGCGCCGCGGGCCTTCCACTGCTCGACCTCATCCAGGAGGGCAACCTCGGCCTGATGCGAGCGGTCGAGAAGTTCGACTACGAGCGAGGCTTCAAGTTCTCAACCTACGCAACCTGGTGGATTCGCCAGGCCATCACCCGCGCCATCGCGGATAAGGCCCGCACGATTCGCATCCCCGTCCACATGGTCGAAACGCTCTATCGCGTTCGCAAGGTCCAGAGCGAGCTGCTCGAGAAGCTCGGCCGCGAGCCGACGATCGAGGAAATTGCGGAGGGTTCCGATCTGTCGCCCGAGAAGGTGCGCGAGGCGTTCCGAGTCCTGCCCGAGCCCGTCTCGCTCCACGAGCCGGTCGGTGACGAGGACGCCGAGCTCGGTGACTTCATCGAGGACGAGGACGTCGAGGGGCCCTTCCAGGCCGCCGCCATGGCGCTGCGCCAGGAGGACCTGTGGAACATGCTCGGGTCGCTCTCCGAGCGCGAGCGCAAGGTGCTTGCCCTGCGCTTCGGACTCATCACCGGGGAGCCTCGGACCCTCGAGGAGGTCGGTAAGGAGTTCAACCTGACGCGCGAGCGCATCCGGCAGATCGAGGCCAAGGCGTTGTCGAAGCTTCGCCACCCCTCGACGCCGGGCAAGCTGCGCGACATGGTGACCATCTAGCTCAACCGGGCGCAGGCGACGGATTGACGCGCGCCGCCCCCGTCGAGGGCACAGGCGCCGGGTCGGCCGGCTGCCGGCGAGCGGCTTTCGCCTCGTACAGCGCCCGGTCGGCGCGCGCCAGCAGTTCCTCGGCGGACTCCTCGCCGGCCAGGCAGGCCACCCCGGTCGAGCACGTCTGGTGGAAGGGCGTGGCCGCTCTCAGGCGATCCATCGCTCGTTCTCCATCTTCGAGATCGCAGTCGGGCAGCAGCGCAACGAACTCGTCGCCGCCGAACCGGACCAGCAGATCCCCGGCCCGCAACTCGGCTCGCCACGCGCTCACTGCTTCCTGCAGAAGCCTGTCCCCCTCCTGGTGTCCGTAGGTGTCGTTGTAGGCCTTGAAGTAGTCGAGGTCGATCACCGCGACACTCAACGGACGTCCCGAACGCGCCGTGCGCGCGATCTCGTAAGGGACCTGCCGGAACCAGACGCGCCGGTTGGGGGCCCCGGTCAGCTCGTCGGTGTCGCTGAGCTCCACCAGCCTTTCTGTCTGGGCTTGCACCTGTCGCACCAGCCCGGCCATGCGAAGCAGAACCAGCAGAAAGAGTGTCGCCGAGCACCCGCCGATGACGAGATCATCCACCTGGTGGTCCCTCACCCCTTCGACGATGAGCACTGCCGGAGACATCATGGAGGCCAGTGCAAGGAGGATCAGTCGCTGCCGCGGAAGCGTGGTGACGTCGCTGCTCGGACGTGTGACGGCGGCCGTCGTCGAAGGGTGCAGGACCGCGGTAGCCACCAGCACGTAGGTGAGCAGCCACCCCACGTCGATCACGTGCCCGGTGGCGTAGGTGCCCTCCAGAGCCGTGACCGCGAAGCCCGCATCCGCGAGAAGCGTCGTGAAGATTCCCAGAGTCAGCAGAATCGACGACGCCGAGAACTTGCCCGGCGCAAACACCAACCGAACGAGGACGGCGAGCAGGAGCAGGTCGGCCACCGGGTAGGCAACCGACACCAGACGCTCGGTCAGAGTCATCGAAGCATCGAAGACGTAGGGCGACATGACGAAAACCCAGGTCAGCACGCCTGCGCCGATCGCCACGATGAAGGCGTCGATCAGGCTGTCTCGATCCCCGGCCCCGTGCCAGCGCACCAGGGATACGAGGCCGGCTGCAACCAGAGGATAGAACGCCAGGTAGAAGAAGTCGGCCCAGGAGGGGAACGGCTCCATCTCCCAGACGACCGCATAGAGCGTCCACAGACCGTCGCCGATCGCGGACTGCAGAAGGCCGGCGCCGATGAGCAGCCACGAAATCCTAAGAGGTCCCCGGAAACGAAGAGCGGTGAGGAGAATCACCAGCGCCGCCGCCAGAGCGAGAGCCGGGGAGACCAGGTCCTTGACGGGGCCCCCGGGCAGCGGGAAGTAACCTCCGACGACGACCAGGCCGGCGGTCAGCCACAGCTTGTAACCCGCGCGCTGCGCTTTCACATTCTCACCATCGGGCGCGCCGCGCCCCTCCTGAAGTACGCAGAATGACCGACCTCCAAGCGACGGGGCCGGTGCCAGCCTCTACACTGAACCGATGGTCACCACCGTCGTTCTCGCCACCTGCGACATCCATAAGGTCCCCGAGACCGCTCAAGCCATTGCCGACCTCCCCGAGGTCAGCGAGGTCTACTCGGTAGCGGGTGACTACGACCTCGTCATCATGGTTCGAGTCCGAGAGCACGAGGAACTGGCGCGCGTCGTGACCGAGGGCATCGCCAGGGTGCAAGGGGTGGAGAGGACGCAGACCCTGGTTGCCTTCAAGGTCTACTCGCACCACGACGTCGAAGCGATGTTCTCGGTGGGTCTGGAAGAGGAAGCACTCTAGGGGGCGGACGCTTGTCCGACGCTCTGGTCATCCACTATCACGAGATCAGCCTCAAGGGCCGCAACCGCGACTTCTTCGAGGACACGCTCGCTCGCAACCTCAAGCGCGCTCTCAGAGGCACGGGCTACGACCGCATCAGGCGCGGGTTCGGGCGGCTCACGATCGACTTCAAGCCCGAGAACAGATTCGACGAGGCCGTCGAACGAGCCTCGCAGGTACTGGGCATCGCCAACATCGGGGTCGGTCGACGCGTTCGTCAGGACATCCATGAGATCGGTGCGGTCGCGCTCGAGCTCTTGGAGGCCGAGCCCTTCGAGTCCTTTGCGGTCCGGGCGCGCCGCAGCCACTCCACATTCCCGATGAAGTCCGCAGAGATCAACGAGATGATCGGTCAGCGGATCAGAGATGCGACCGGTGCATCGGTCAGGCTGAAGAATCCGGATGCGACGGCGCACATCGAGATCTTCGGGAACTCCGCCATCGTCTACCGCAGACGTGTTCCCGGTTGGGGAGGGTTACCGGTCGGCACTTCCGGACGGATGCTCGCCCTGCTCTCGGGTGGGATCGATTCACCGGTGGCGGCTTGGCGCATGGCACTCAGGGGGGCCGAGATCGAGTTCCTCCACTTTCACGGGCGTCCTTACACGGACCCGAGCTCGATTCGTCAAGTCGAGGAGTTGCTGGAGGTCCTGGTCGGGTATCAGTTGCGGTGCGTACTCCATCTTGTCCCCCTCGGCGACGCCCAGAGGGAGATCGTCATGCACGCGCCGGCGAACCTGCGAGTCGTGCTCTACCGGCGCACGATGATGCGCATCGCCGCCGCCCTCGCCGAACAGCGCGAGGCCCAAGCGCTGATAACGGGCGACAGCCTCGGCCAGGTCGCGTCGCAGACCGTCGAGAACATGAACACCGTCAACGGCGCGGTACCCGGGGTGCAGGTCTTCCGGCCGCTCATCGGGATGGACAAGATGGAGATCATCGAGACCTCTCGGGCGATCGGCACCTTCGACCTCTCGACCCGCAGGTATCAGGACTGCTGCGTGCTGTTCGAGCCCCGTTCCCCCGTGACGCGCGCCACCGAAGCTGCGGCGGAGCGAGCGGAGGCGGCACTCGACCTGAACGCCCTCGTGGGCAAGGCGCTTGCCGGCATCGAAACGCGCGTGTTCGAGCTCGCCCCCCTCTGATCCCGTTAGCGAATTTTGCGTCACTCACTGCCATACGCCAGGTCGGGAAGCCGGAGCTTATAGGTCCTCTTCCCCGAATCGGGGAATCACCCGGTACATGCGGTGCACCAGTGGACCGCGTGGACCGCATGGACCGCATGGACCGCATGGACCGCATGGACCGCATGGACCGCATGGACCGCAGGTTCTGCCCCTTCACGGACAGACACCCATCGGGTTCGAGCTTCGAGGGAAGCGATGGTGCTGCGGGGCGACACCGCAAGAGGGGGCGCCCCGTGGGACACCCCCTCTTGTGTGTTCCGCTCCGCTAGCTCCTCGTCGCCGTAAAGGTGTTGAGGATCTTCTGGATGCGTGAGAGGACTCGCTCTGAGCCGGAGTCTCCACGCGTGAATGCGGTCATCGAATGGTTGCGACCGCCGTCGTTGAAGGTCGCGCCGACGAACCGAAGTCTGACCTTTTCGTCGTTGGTGCCCTTGCCACTGAAGACGACCGCCTCTCGCCGGCCGATGGTCTGCCTGGAAGCCCCCAGGAAGGTCACCTTGGAGTAGGTGGCTGCGGCCGACTGGAAGATCTCGTTGGCCGCGTCGGCGAGGTCGCCCCTAGGGGCCGGCGCGACCGTGACGAAGATGTCACCGGCGGGGCTGGACAGTGTCACGGCCCTCCCCCGCTTCTCGACCTCCCACGATCTCGGCGCCTCGAGCTCGTAACCGCCCTTGGCGCTGGCCACGCGGCGCGTCGCAAAGGATTGCGCACCGCGCTCCGCCTCAGGTTCCGCTCCGTCGTCGTGAAGCACCGCGACCCCCAGAAACCCAAAGGCCAGCAGGAAGGCCACGACCGCCACGATCACCTGGACGCGATTGCGCTCACCGATCTCGAGGCAGACGCGTTCCACTGCGCTTGCAGCGTTCATTGCTGGAGCTGCATCCCTGGCCGACGCTGAAGTGCCAGCAGCCACGCGCCGGCCGAAATGAGCGCACACGCCAGCGCCAGGAACAGAGAGACCTCGGTTCCCGTAAAGGGCAATGCGTCGCCCGCCGAGTCGTCGGCCGGCTCCGCAGGACCACCGCCCAGGACCGTGTCCCCCGGGACCTCTGCCGGGCTTCCCTCTACGACGTCCTCCGGCCCCGCGTTGGTCGCGAGCGTCTCGGAGGTCGAAAGATGAGCCAGCATGAGGTCGGGGCCGACCGTCACGTGAGCGACTTCCTGGTAACCGGCAGCACCGCCGGTGAACACGAACGACTCACCCTGGTTGAAGAACACGCACACTAGGGACTCGCCCTCGGGGCAGCCCGGCGGCACCGACATGTCGGCCGGATCGCCGACGATCTCGTTGTCCTCACCGTTCGCCTCGACGTTCAAGAGGAAGGAGTCTCGCTCGGTTGAACCCTGACCGCCGGCGGGGCCCGACTCACTGCGTGACTCGGAGTGTGCAGCCTCGGCGCCGATGCCGGAACATGTGCCGGAGGTGTCCTCGCCCCCGATGCAGACGTCGGCGAGGTCGCTACTGTGCGATGCCTCGGTCTCGCCACTCTGCTTGTCGCGCTTGATGTCGCTGTGGGACTCGGCCACACCTGCGCCGACCGGACCGTCGCACTCTGCCTCGGCGTCGGTCTCGGTTCCCCCCAGACACGCGAAGGCCACCGCGGCGTTGCCTGAGGCGCTCGAGGAGTTGGCGCCCTCGGTGCTGGACGCGTCCGCAAACATCAGACCGAGGCAAACGCCGCCGCCGGAGCCCTCACATAGGGGTGCGAAAGCGTGCTGTGTGTCGCTCTCGGGGCCCTCCTCGGAATCCGAATGTGCGCCGACGATCTCCTCGCCACCGATCGCCAGTAACGTGACATCGCTCGAGGAAGAATCGTCGTCGGAGATCGTGCTGTCGGTGTGGCCGACGGTTACGAGCTCGTTGCCATCGATCTGCACCTCCGCGATTCCTCCGGAGGCGTGATCGGGGCCGCTCGGGTCGGGGCTCTCGTGCCCGGGACTGTCGTCATCTTCCGTCGGCTCGGCCGGTACGGGGGCCGAGCTTCCCGAGGAAGCTCCACCGGTCGCACCTTCAACCGCCTCACCGACCGCGTCGGTCGCGTCGGTCGCCGGGCTCTTCGCCGCAGCTCCCATGCCCGGCAACAGAGCCAGTGCGACCATCGCCCCCATCACTGCCACCATGAGCCGGTGCGGAAGCCCTCCTCTTCCTTTCCGCATCTGCCTCACCCCTTTTCGTTCGCCCCACGTCGCCGCCTGCGGGGTGCTACAAGGCCCGTCACCCTGCGTATTCGGCTCGCGCCGGACGGTTTCCTTCAAAGGAGTGGGAAATTCTTGACCGAATTAGCCGGTTTGACCGCTGGGGGCGGTTAGAGCTTCTCTTTCATCGCCTTGCCGATGCTCCCGGCCAGGCGTCGCGCGGCCCTCAGCTTGGTCCCCGCCGAGGGGGCGGAAAACAACTCGGTCACCGCACGCAGCGAGTCGGTCGTCGCCTCGCCGTAGGGATACCAGAACAGCCGCTTGTGCTCGATGGGCCCGTGGGTTCCGACGTGGGTGGGCACGGTGAACTCGCGCATCCCGTAGACGCCGTTCAGCCGGCCGTACCCGGACTCGCCCACCCCACCCCAAGCTGCCCACGGGGTCCCCGCCGCCTCCGCGTGGCAGTTGATGGTCACGGTGCCGCTCCGCAGGTACGACGCGATCCTGCGCGCTCGTGAGCGATCGCCGCTCCACACCGAGGCGGTGAGGTTGAAACCCTCGTGGTTGGCGCGCCGGATCGCCTCGTCGTCGTCCCGCACCCTCACGATCGGGAGCAGCGGGCCGAAGGTCTCCTCGGCGAAGACCGCCATGTCCTCGCTGCGTCCCTCGAGGATCGTGGGGTAGGCCCACAGGGTCCCGTCGTCGTTGCGCTTACCGGCCTCGCGCCCCCCGGCGACGACCCTGGCCCCCTTGTCGACGGCGTCGGTTAGGTGCCGCTCGAAGACGTCGAGTTGATCCGGGGTGGTCATCGAGCCGATGTCCCCGCCGCCGTCCTGTCTGAGGCGGGACAGCTTCTGGACGAGCGCGTCCACGAAGCGGTCGGCCACGGAGTCGGCCACGTAGGCGCGCTCCACGGCGGTGCACGCCTGGCCGGCGTTGAGGAAGGCGCCCCACAGCACGCCCGAGCTCGCCAGGTCGAGGTCCGCGTCCTCGCACACGATGGCGGCGTCCTGGCCTCCGAGCTCCATCACCACCGGCGTCAGGTGCTTGGCCGCCGCCGCGGCGATCTTCCTGCCGGTGGCGGGAGAACCGATGAAGCACAGCTTGTCGCACCGAGCGTCTACCAGGGCCGCTCCTATGTCCCCTGCGCCCTGGACGACGGTGGCGACACCCGAGGGCAGCGGCTCCAAGATCTCCCGTATGCGCTCCCCCACTCCCGGGGTCACCTCGGAGGGTTTCAGGACGACCGTATTGCCCGCTAGGAGCGCCGGGATCACGCCCATGAAGGACAGGAGGAACGGGTAGTTCCAGGGCGCGATGCAGCCGACCACACCAAAGGGCCGGTAGTCGACGCGCGAGGTCAGCCCCAAGATGGGTCCCACGACACCGCCGGGTCGATCGGAGCGCAGCCACTTGGGCGCCGTGTGCGCCATGTATTGCAGACCGAGGACCGTGGGCATGATGTCGTGGGCCAGCGCCTCGGCGCGCGGCTTGCCGCACTCCTGCGCGATGGTCTCCACGATGTCGTCGAGGTGACGATAGATCGCGTGACGCACCTCGCCCAGATGACGCGCCCTCCCCTGGGGCCCGATCGCCGCCCACTCCGCCTGCACCTTGCGCCCCGCGATAACGCCGTCGTGCACCTCCTGCGGAGTGCTCGCGGCGACCTCGCCGAGAAGCGCACCGGTCTGGGGGTTCATCGACTTCAGGGTGGCCGGCTTCTTGCGTCTGCGGGTCTTGGTAGGTGCCATGGCAACGCTCACGTCCCCTCGTGATGTGCTGCGTTCTCTCGTACGAGAGTCCCAGCCTAGCAACCGGAGGTGCTGTCAACTCCCCGACCAGTCGCGTTGGCTAACCGGCGAAGATCAAAGATGTGTTCAGTCGACTCCGACAGCCGGCACGAGGCGCCGCCAGCTATTCGATATCGGATCGTAGGCCGCACCGTCACCCAGTCCGATATGGCCGAAGTCCCACGTCCCACCGAAAACGATCATCTCGTTCCCCGTCCAGATCGCCGAGTGTTCGAACCGGGGCTTAATGGAAGGACGCGGCAACCTGCGCCATCGATCACGGGCAGGATCGTACGCGGCACCGTCCGCGAAGGAGCGGTGGTAGCTGTAGCCCCCGAAAACGATCATCTCTGATCCAGTCCATACCGCGGAGTGGTAGTGCCGGCCACGGAGCGGCGACTTCGAGAGGTTCCTCCAAGAATCGGTGGCCGGATCGTACGCAGCTCCGTCCGCCACCGACCGACTGATGGACGATCCGCCCCACACGATGACTTCTCGCCCGGTCCAGACCAGCGGCAGCCATTGTCGAGCCGACAGGGGGGCGGGCGCGAGCTCCCGCCATGCATCCGTCACCGGATTGTAGGCGGCACCGTCTGCGAGTTCCACGTGTGCGTTTCCACCGCCCCAGACGATCAGTTCAGTTCCCGTCCAAACGGCCGCGTGCGACCACCGCGCACTCACGGGCGCCGGTGAGGTCTTGCGCCATGCATCGGTGACGGGGTTGTAAAGAAGACCTCGCCGCGACGGATGCTCTGAGTGGCTGGGTCCACCCCACAACAACAGCTCCCGTCCCGTCCAAGCCGTCTCGAATCCGCTGTCACGTCTGTAGGGGAACTTGATCGTCCTCCATGCGCGGGTATGAGGGTCGTAGGCAGCGGCCATCACTCGATAATCCGGACGCGACTTGCTTCCCAGCACGATCAATTCTCGCCCGGTCCACGTCCCCCCTTCGGGGCGGAAGGCGGGTGAGTGGGGTGGTGGTATTCGGGTCCAGCGACCGGTGACGGAGTCGAAAGACAGACCGTCCATTGCGACATCCCCGTAGGTGAAGTGGCCTCCGCGCTGACCACCCCATATGAGGATTCGACCGTTGCCAAGAACAGCGATGGATCCCGTGCGCGCGTGGTCCCCCGAACCGTCTGCACACGCTCGTGGTCTATCTGAAGCAATATCTGCCACGCTTCGGAACGCATCGTAGAACGCGCATGGGTCGTGCTTTGATTGAACCGGCCCGCTGCTTGCCAGCGAGGTGATCGTGCATCCGTCGGAGATGGCATCCAGCGCTGTCGAAACGCGCTCGATCCCATCAGCGCGCAACACAGCGCTAGCTCGGGTTACGAGCATCTGGAACCTGTTCTTGCTCGGATGGAACGCGTAGCCGCTGTTGTCTATGCGGTCATTAGCGTCCCAGCTTGCGCGGGCCCATTCAGTCACACCCTCAAACGACGACCCACCCGTATAGGCCGCGGCTACAACGTCCACAATCTCTGGCGCGGTCACCAGACTCTGCAGCCCCTCAAGATCGCGACCGTTGTAAGCCGCCAGGAACTCATCGATGAGCCGATCCGGGAAGGGCTGACAGTGGCGGCTCTCCTTAGGCGGCGAGAGGCTAGGCGAGGGGCTGCCTGGCCGGGACACAGTCGGTTGATTCCCCACGTTGCCGGTGCAGGCGGCAGCCAAGACCGTCGTGGTCAGCACGACCGCTTTCCGTAGCCTCGTCCACTTGTGCACTCTTCTAAAGACGCCCCCAGAGGGACTTGGGTTCGCTCCTAAGTTGCACATGACTGCCCGCGGCCACAAGAAGCACCCCATGGAGCCTGACCCTGAGGTCTCAGGCCGCTGCGCTTCTCAAGGTGGCTGGCTCCGCCACCGATTTCTTCGTGGTCTGCCCGTGTCGAAGACAGCCATGGGCACGGGCGTGATGCCTCGTCACGAGGAACTCGCCCGCTCACGGAGAACTCTCTTCCCGGAGCAGCGCGGCGGGCGCGCGGCCAGTTAAGGGAGCCTCGATGAGGACTTCGATCCGGTACCTGCTGTCATGTGGACTGATCGGCATGCTGTCGCTGGGGGCCGCGTGGGCCGGTGCGGCGTTGACGCCCGTCGTCCCGGACGAGCTGGGACACACGCCCGACGTCTCGAAGAAGCCGCGCATCGAGGACGGGGGGGCGGCCCGCAAGAGCTCTGCCTCGCGCCCGCCGCAGGCCACCGGCCTGATGGCGGGAGCGGCCAAAGTCTCGATGATGCCGAGCCCGGACGCCGCCGACGGCGAGGTCTGGGAGACCGAGAACTGCAGGACCCTCGGCGAGGATGCCGCGAGCGACGCGGACCACGTCGCCGACTTCCGAGTGCGGTGGCTCGAGAACTCGAACTGCATCTACATGGGTGGCTATGGCATCGGCCCCATGAACCCCATTACGAGCTGGGACGACCCCTACGGGTTGTGGGTGCGATCGATCGCGCTCAGCGATGGTGACGACGAGCTCGTGCTGACGCTCATCGACGCGGTGTACTGGGAGGCGCGCTACAACTCGATGTGCGGAGACTACGAGGGAGGCTGCGGCTGGCACGACCTGCAGGAACAACTCGGCGCGGAGCTCAACCTGCCCGAGGACAGCTTCATGTTCGCGTCGACGCACAGTCACACGGCCCCCGACTTCATTGGTGGATGGGGCGGAGTGCCTGAGTGGTACATGCACCAGATCACGGATTCGATCAAGGCGTCGGTCCGCGCCTCGCTGTCGAATCTGAAACCGGCGCGGCTGGAGATCGGGGAATCGATCGTGAGAGAGCGAAACGGGGAACGACGCGACTTCTATCGCTCGGCCGAGGACGACACCTTCTCTTGGTTTCGCGTGACCGACGCGGCGCAACGCCCTCGCAGAAGCAACTGCGCCGCTGGCGGGGCCGAACCCACTCCCGCCTGTCCGGCCACCAAACCCGGAGACGTCATCGCAACTGTGGGTGCGTACCCGGCCCATCCCGTCACCGCCGATCCCGATCCCGGCATCGCCGACGCGGACTTTCCCGCCGTCTTCGCCCGCTCGCTCGAAGGACGTTTTGGGGGCGTGGGCGCCTTCTTTCAAACGGGACTCGGCAACCTGTCCCCGCGCGGCGACAAGGTAGCGATGGGCGAGGGGCTGGCCACGTTGGTTCCTGCGCTCGGTCGTGACGAGGTCGTCGAGGAGGCGGATCTCAGAGTCGAGCAGCGCCGTTGGGATCAGCCGGTGACCAACATTCCACTCGGATCACTAGGAGTCACCGGTTTCTTCGGTCGCACCTTCAATCGATTTCCGACAGAGGTTCACGCCGGCAAGAGCTCACAGCGTCCCTGCACCTCTGCCTCTCCGGTGTCGGTCGATACGGGGGTCACTGCCGCCAAGCTCGGACCGCTGTGGATCACCGGCGGGCCCGGCGAACTGTTCTCCAACATCACCAACACGATCGAGGAGCGCAATCCACGGGGAGTGACGCTGGCGCTGGGCCTGGTCAACGACGGGCTCGGCTACATCATCCAGAGTTTCGAGACCGATCACGTCGGTCGCCAGGGAGCCGGCTTCGTCGGTTCACCCGCGGCCGAGTACGAAGACGCCTACTCGACCGACCATTGCTTCGGAGACAAGACACTCGAGACGACGTTGCAGTTGCTGGAAGAGCTCTAAACCCGGGCAAGCTCCGCGTGGCGCCAGCAACCGACGACGTGGTCGTTGACCATTCCCGTCGCCTGCATGTGCGCATAGCAAATCGCCGGGCCGACGAACTTGAACCCGCGCCGCTTGAGGTCCTTGCTCATCGCTCTGGAGATATCCGTCTCTGCGGGGAGGTCGTCCATCTTCTCGAAGTGATTGATGAGGGGGCGGCCGTCGACGAAGCTCCACAGGTAGTCGCTGAAGCTTCCCATCGAATCCCTCACTTGGAGAAACGCTCGTGCGTTCGCTACCGCAGCGTTCATCTTCATGCGGTTGCGAATCAAACCCTTGTCGGTCAACAGAGCTTCAACCTTGTCATCGTCGTAGCGTGCGATCTTCTCGGGATCGAAACCGTCGAGCGCAGCCCGATAGTTGGCGCGCTTGTTCAGGACCGTCGACCACGACAGGCCCGCCTGCACACCCTCGAGGACGAGGAACTCGAACTGGCCCCGTTCGTCGCGTAGCGGGACACCCCATTCGGTGTCGTGATACTCGCTCATGAGTGAGCTCGCCAGAGCCCAGTCACAGCGGCCCTTCCGCATCGCCTTGGGGGTCCCGCCGTGTCCGTCGGCCCCACCGGAGAACGGCGGCATCAACGTGACCTCGTCCCCCTCCGCGAGCTCGTGTTCGAGTTGCTCGCGTTCACCGTTCACCAGCAGCACATAGACCAAGCGTTCCGGGACGCCGAGGGACCGCACGGCATCGCGCACCGTGGCTCTGTCACCAAGCTCGATCACCGCGCGGTTTCCGTTGGAACCGTCGGGCAGACGGTCCCGCAACGCCCCGAAGCAAACCACGGCCACGTTCACGAGGGGGCGTTCCTCTCCCTCGGGCCTGCGGGGTCGGCTATTTCTCGACCGGCACGCCTACCAGGCTGCCGTACTCGGTCCAGCTCCCGTCATAGTTCCTGACGTTGGCGAAGCCCAACAGCTCGGTCAGCACGAACCAGCTGTGACTCGAACGTTCACCGATACGGCAATAGGCCACGACGTCCTTGTCGGGCGTGATGCCCTCGGCCTCGTAGAGCTTGATGAGTTCGTCGGCGGACTTGAAGGTGCCGTCGTCGTTGACCGTCTTGGACCACGTGATGTTGGCGGCTCCGGGGATGTGACCGGGGACCTGAGCCTGTTCCTGGGGGAGGTGCGGCGGCGCCAGCAGCTCGCCTCTGAACTCCTCGGGCGAGCGCACGTCGACCCATGATCCGCCCGAGGAGACCCTCTTGGTGACCTCGTCGCGAAAGATGCGTAGCTCGGGGCGCTCGGTGCCGGCACGGAAGGTGGTGGCCTTCCTGTTGGGCTCGTCCTGGCTCAACAACCGGGACTCCAGCTCCCACTTCTTGCGACCACCGTCCAGCAGCTTGAGGTTGCCGACGCCCCGGTACTTGAACAGCCAGTAGGCGTAGGTCGCGAACCAGTTGTTGTTACCGGAGTAGAGCACGATCGTGTGATCGTTGCCGATGCCCTTGCCGCCGAGCAGCTCGGCGAGCTGCTCCGAGGAGATGAACTCCCGGCGCGGGAGGTCGTGCAGCTCGGTCTCCCAGTTGATCGCAATCGTTCCCGGGATGTGGCCTTTGGTGTAGGCAGTGGTGTCCTCGTCGACCTCGACGATGGCGATGGCTTCGCCGTCGAGATTGGACTCGAGCCACTCGGTGGTGACCAGCACATCGGGGTTTGCGTATTCAGACATCACCTTCTCCTCTCCTCAGGGAACTCGAAAATCGCTTTCCTCTTCCGTCACGTACTTGTCGCGTTCGACCAGTTCTCGCACTCGTTGCAGCTGCGTCTGGGCGTCGGCGAGCATCCGCTCGAGCACTCGCACTTGAACCTCGATCTCACCTTGTTGTTCCCCCCGCCGGCTAACGGCTTCGACGTCGACCCCCGCCTCGGCGAGAGCTCCGGCCTCGCCCTCCCAGGTGAAGTAGACCTTCGCGGGCCGGCCCTTGTTGCGACGGCGCGTCTCGGTCATCAAGAAGCCGGCGTCGACCATCAGATCCAGGTGGGCGCGCGCGACGTTGGGGTGGATCTTGAACGAATCCGCTATGTCCTTGACGGTCTTCGGGCCGGAGCGGAGCAGCATAGCCAGAATCGCCGCCCTGGTCGGGAGTGAGAGGACCTTCGCGGTCCTGGTGGCGGCATCGTCGCCCAGCTCGGTCATGCCGACTTGACTATCACAGGTTAGATACGTTTAGCAAGTTACGAATAGTACGAAGTCGTCTACTTCGCCCCGTCGCTGATCTGGCGCCCCTTCAGAGGTTCGTCGAGCTCGACGAGGTAGACCTTGTAGACCGCCTGCTCGGTGCAGACCTCGGCTTCGGGATTGCGGCCCGTGAACAAGCGCACAGTGACCTCGCTCGCCTCGTATTCGATGTGCACGCGGTCGACCCCGTAACACTCCTCGATACCGTGCCAGAAGTAGATCTCGAGGGCGTCGCCGGACTTCGAGGGCGTCGCCTTCTCGAACCGCTGCGGGGAAACGTCGACGAGCCCCTCTTGAGCGGAGACCCTCATGCCCTTGGGATCGCCGAGGTCACCCCCCGGGGGATCCGGCGAGGAGGACACCGGGGAATCGGGATCGTCGGGCGCAGCCGGGGGGGCACCGGATCCGCCGGAGCCGTCGTCCGCCGAGTCCGGGTCACCGCAGGCGGCCACAACGAGTCCCAGCAGGAGCACGAACCCCACGACTGCCGTTCTTCGCATGTCTCGAGGCCTCCTCTAGGCGCGATCGTCGTTCCCTGGTGCCGTTTCCATCTGACACTTCGCCGGTCTGCTTTGTTCCCACCGCGAGACAAGCTCTCTAGCGTTCGAGCCGCTTCATGAACGCCAGATCGAACGCCATCCAGATCGTCTTCGACCACGGATAGAAGAACACCGGGAAAAGGAGGTTGGTTGCCACGCCGATTGCGAGAAGCGTAAGCCAGTCCACGTCCGGTGCGGTTGCGATGATCGTCGCGACCAAAATCACGAAGAACAGCGCCTCGGTTACGGCGGTGTTCATGATCACGGCTCCGACCCAATACCCCTCCTCGCGCGCGAACTCGTAGTTGCAATCGGGACAGCGGTCCTCGAGCTTGAAGTAGCTCGCAAAGATCTTCCGGTTGCCGCACATGGGACAGGAGCGGCGCATTCCTCGGAGCAGGGCTTGCTTGGAATCAACTCGTGAGCTGCCGTCCCTCAGTTCTTACCCGATTCCTCGAGCGCTTCGAGCAGAGTGTTCCACCCCAGCAGCGCGCACTTGATGCGCACCGGGTACTTGACGACGCCCTTCAGAGACACGAGGTCACCGAGCACCTCGGGATCGCCCTCCTCCTCGCCGGCCATCATCCGCTTGATGGTCTCGGCGAGTTCGCCGGCATCCTTGACCGTCAGGCTCTGGACCTTCTCGGTCATCATCGAGGCGCTGGCCAGGCTGATAGAGCAGCCCTTCCCGTCGAACGTGATCGCGCCCACGTTCTCACCGTCGAAGCGCACGAACACTTCGATCTCATCTCCGCACAGCGGGTTGTTGCGCTCGAGTGCGACGTCGTGCGGGTCGAGCTGCCCCTTGTTTCGGGGCGTCCGGTAGTGGTCGAGAATGACCTCCTTGTAAAGCTCCTCGAGGCTCAGGCAAACCACCCTTTCGCTTTGTCGAGCGCATCGACGAGCGCGTCGATCTCGTCGGGCGTGTTGTATACGTAGAACGACGCCCGCGCCGTGGCCGGAACACCGAGCACGCGCATGAGCGGCTGAGCGCAGTGATGTCCCGCTCGGATGCAAATCCCCTCCTGGTCGAGGATCGTCGCCATGTCGTGGGGATGCACGTCGTTGAGGTTGAACGACGCCACTCCCCCGCGAATCGAGGTGTCCTTGGGGCCGTAAACCTCGGCCCCCGCCTCTTCGAGCCGCTCGATTCCGTAGGCGACCATCTCTTTCTCGTGGGCCCTGACGTTCTCGATCCCCAGTCCCTCGAGATATTCGACCGCGGCACCCATGCCCACGACCTGGGCGATGTTCGGTGTGCCGGCCTCGAACTTGTGCGGCACCTCGGCCCAGGTTGCGTGATCGGGGAAGACCTCGCGGATCATCTCGCCGCCGCCGTGGAAGGGAGGCATCTCCTCGAGCAGGTCGAATCGGCCGTAGAGGGCGCCGGCACCCGTCGGGCCCAGCATCTTGTGCGAGCTGTAGGCCAGGAAATCGACATCCAGCTCGTTCACGTCAATCGGCACGTGCGGCGCGGCCTGGGCGGCGTCCACGACGATGCGAGCCCCCACCGCGTGCGCCGCATCGGCGAGCCGGCGCACCGGGTTGATCGTTCCTAGAACATTGGACATCAGCGAGCATGCGACGATCTTGGTGCGCTCGTTGATGTACTCGCCGAGGAGATCCACGCGCAGCTTGCCCTCGTCGTCGATCGGCAGATGGCGCAAGGTGGCGCCGGTCTCCTGAGCCAGTAGCTGCCACGGGATCAGGTTGCTGTGGTGCTCCATCTCGGTAACGAGGATCTCGTCGCCTTCTCTGACGTTGACGCGCGCCCAGGTGAAGCGAACGAGGTTGATGCCCTCGGTTGCACCCCTCGTGAAGATGATCGCACGCGGATCGCGCGCCCCGATGAAGCGAGCGCACACAGCACGCGCCCCTTCGTAGGCAGCCGTCGCCTTCTCGCTCAGCTCATACACGCCCCGGTGCACATTGGCGTTCTCGGTCTCGTAGAAACGCACCATGCGATCCACGACCTGCCGCGGCTTCTGCGAGGTCGAGGCCGAGTCAAGATAGATGAGCGGCTTCCCGTGCGCTTGCACCTCGAAGATCGGGAAGTCCTTGCGGAGGGACTCGACATCTATGGACATAGCCTTCTCACCTTCTGGTCCGTGATCACTCGTCAGACTCGGACTTCCGAGCCCTCGACCTCGGCCAGCTCCTCCTCGGAGAGACCGAGCTCCTTGGCGATTCCAGCGTACCCCTCGGCCTCCAATTCTTCGGCGAGCTCGAACCCGCCGGTCTTGGCGATCCTGCCCCCGATCAGCACGTGCACCGTCGAGGGCGTGATGTAGTTGAGGAGTCGCTGGTAGTGGGTGATGAGCATGATGCCCACTTCGTCGGTCGCGAGCTTGTTCACGCCGGCGCTGACGTGCTTGAGGGCATCGATATCGAGACCGGAGTCGGTCTCGTCCATGATCGCAAGCTCGGGGCGAAGAACCGCCATTTGGAGAATCTCGTTCCGCTTCTTCTCGCCGCCCGAAAAGCCCTGGTTGACGTAGCGGTCGACCAGCTCGCTCGGGATCTCGAGCAGGTCGATCTTCTCCTGGAGGTACATGCGGAACTGCATCGCGCTCTTCGGCGTGTCGGGATGCACCGCGTTGTAGGCGGTACGCAGGAAGTTCACGACACTCACGCCCGGCACCTCGGTCGGGTACTGGAAGGCCAGGAAGATGCCCTTCTTGGCGCGCTCGTCCGGAGCGAGCTCGAGGATGTCGGTCCCCTTGTAGACGACCTTTCCACCGGTGACCTCGTAGCCCGGACGGCCCGTCAAGACGTACGCAAGGGTCGACTTCCCGGAACCGTTGGGTCCCATGATGGCGTGAATCTCGCCCTTGTCGACGGTGAGATCGACGCCCCTGAGGATCTCGCGACCCTCGACCTCGACGTGGAGGTCCTCGATGTGAAGTAGCTGGTCTCCCATATCGTCACTCCCTATTAGTTGTTCACCACTAAGAATCTCTGCGAGGACCGACCAGGACCAGGTCGCCCTCGATCTTGACTTCGTAGGTTGGCTCCGGCCGCGTGGCCGGCAGAATTCGGACGCTCCCGTCGACGATGTTGAAGCGTGAGCCGTGCAGGGGGCACTCGACCTCGAGGTCTTCGGGTTCGAAGTCGCCTTCGGTGAGATAGGCCTCCTCGTGGGTGCAGACGTCGCCCAGTGCATAGACGTCGCCGCCCACGCGATACAGACCGACGAGGTCGCCCCGAACCACGACCTGCTTGCAGCCGGGATCGGGGATCTCATCGAGCGTCGCCACCGTCTCGAAGGAAGCCACTAGCTTGCAACCTCGAGACGCTGACCGCCCTCGACCTTCTTGGCGATCGACTGAGCCAGCTCCTCGCGCAGCTCCGGCACGCGAATCCGGTCGAGCACATCGCCGAAGAACCCGAACACCACGAGCTTCTGCGCCGTCACTCGATCGATTCCGCGACTCATCAGATAGAAGATGTGCTCCTCCTCGACCGGCGCCACGGTGGCACCATGGGTGCAGCGGACCTCGTTCGCTTCGATCTCGAGCTGTGGGATCGAGCGAGCGACGGCTTCCTCCGAGAGCACGATGTTGCGGTTCGCCTGATAGGCGTCGGTGCCCTGGGCCCCCTTGGCCACCTTGATGAGTCCCGAGTACTCCGAACGCGACACCTCTTTGAGCGCGCCTTTGTAGAGAAGGTCCGAGGTCGTGTTCGGCACCGCGTGGCTCTGCAGCGTGCGCTGTGCGAAGTGCTGGTCGCTGTCGGCAAAGTAAAGGCCGAGCATCTCCGAAAACGAGCCCTCGCCGGTGAGCACCGACTCGACCTGCGCGCGCGCGAATTTCGAACCGAGTTGCACGGCGAGACTTCGCACCGTCGAATCTCTGTGACCGGTGAAGCGCTGAGTCTGGAAGTGGTGCACGTTACGCCCCCACTCCTGCAGCGAGATGTAGTTGACCGTCGCTCCGCGGCCGGCCGTCACCTCGACGACGCTCGAGCACAGCGAGGGGCGCTCGTGACTCTCGGAGCGAAAGCGGTCGACGAACGTGACCTTCGCATTGTCGCCGACCACGATGGTGGTGTGAGGGAAAGTCGATCCACCCTCGGCGACGTCTCGGAAGACCTCGTAGGGCACATCGATCTCGACGTTGCTCGGAACGTAGACGATGATCCCGTCGGACAGAAAAGCTCCGTGCAGCGCCGTGAACTTGTGCTCGTCCACCGGCACGTCGGTGAAGAAGTGGTCCTTCAAGAGGTCGGTGTGATCCGCCGCGGCAGTCTGATAGTCGGCGATCACGACCCCCTCGCCGGCAAGGCCGGCTGTGACCTCGGGGGCGCTTCGAGCGGGGCTCGGTGCATCGAAAAGCGAAAAGTCGAAGCGTCGCACGTCCGTGTAGCGCCACTCCTCGCCCTTGGGGTCGGGGAGGTCGAGCTTGTCGAAGAGGTCGAACGCTTGGAGGCGCCGTTCGGCCAGCCAGCCCGGCTCTCCGAAGGCGGCCGACAGCACCCCGACCGCGTCTTTCGTCAGTTTGTGAGTTATCAGTGGACCGTCACTCCTCGAAGATCATGGCGGCTGGTCCCGGACGGGGTGGCCGGACGCCTGCCAGGCGGTTCAAAACCGTGCTGGTTAGTGAAACCGTTCACTATCTTAACAGGCTTGCACCCTTCACTTAGGGCAGCCTAACGAGCGTTTACCCTGCTCAGATGGACAAACACACCGCCGCCCCCAGAGCTTCCCGTGCCGGGGCGGGGCTCGCGGCCATTGCACTGGCGGCCGCCCTGTGGGCGCTCGGAGCCGTGCTGGCCGCAGGGCTGTTCGCCGACGGGGTTGCGCCCCTGGAGCTGGCCGAGGCCCGCTCGATCGTCTCCGCTCTGGGGCTCGCCCTGCTTCCGGCGTCGTGGCGCCGGCCGCAGTCACCTCGGCGGTCCGGCCGAGCCCGCCCCGTGTCCGTTCGGCGGTCCGGCCGAGCCCGCCCCGCGTCCCCTCCGTCCGCGGCGGTGCGCCGCCGCCTGGTGACGCTCGGCGTCTGCATCGGCCTGGTGAATGCCGTGTACTACGTCGCGATCGACCGGCTGCCGGTCGCGGTCGCTCTGGTTCTGCAGTACACCGCCCCGGCTCTGGTCGTGGTCTACACCGCCATTCGCCTCCGGGCCCGCCCCCGCAACGAGGTTCTGGTGGCGGTCGTACTCGCCCTGGCCGGAGTTGCGCTCGTCTCTGGGTTGCTGGGGGCCGAGCTCGGCTCGGTCGATCTCCTCGGCGTCGCGATGGGGCTCGCCTCGGCCGTCTTGTTCGCCACCTATACGCTGGTCGGCGAGAGCGTGACCCGAGTCTACGGTCCGCTCGGCGCGATGTTCCGGGCCTTCTGCATAGCCGGCGCGCTGTGGATCTGCTGGCAGGTCTTCAACGGCATCCCGTACGAGCTGTTCGACCCGGCCAACCTCCCGCGCGTGGTCCTGATCGGCGTGGGCGCGACGCTCGCTCCGTTCCTTCTGTATCTCTGGGGCGTCGAGCGCGTCAAGGCCGAGCGCGCCGCGATCGCGGCGACGCTCGAACCGGTGCTCGGTGCGGTCGTCGCGTGGACCTTCCTGGCGCAGAGCCTGGGGGTGGTCCAGATCGTGGGTGGCGCGCTGGTGATCGCGGCGGTGATCCTGATTCAAACCGGCCGCTCGAGACCGGTGCTCACTCCCGAGCTCTAGGGGCCTAACGGACCGCCAACTCCGCCAGGCGTTTGCCTATCAGCGGGGCGAATTTGAAGCCGTGGCCGCTGCAGGCCGAACCGACTACGATCGGGCCGTGTCGCTCGAGCACGAAATGCTCGTCGGGCGTGTTGGTGTAGATGCACGTCTCCGCGTGCACCACGGTGGGATCAGCACCCGGGAATCTTCGGGCGACCCATGCCGAGATGCGTTCGACCGAGTCCCGGTTGACCTCTCCGGGCTGCTCCGGGTCGGTTGACGGGCCGGCGATGTGCTCACCCGCCTTGAGCCCGAAACCGGGAGCCGGCAGTCCGTAGATCGACGGATCACTCCACTCGACCAGGGTGGGCGGCGACCCTTCGACGGGGTAGTAGGCAACGGTCTCGCGCGTCGGCCTGACGTCGAGCGTCACGCCGGCGGTTGCCAGGAGGGGAGCCGCCCAGCCCCCCGCGGTGACGATGACGCCGCCGGCGTGAAAATCCTGGTCCCGGCAGTGAACCTTCACGCCTCCACCCGAGCGTTCGAGGGACTCGGCGCGCGCGTTGCTGTGAATCCTGACGCCACCGCTCGTCGCAATCCGTACGAACGATGACAGAGCCTTATCCGCCAAGGCGATCCCGGCGTCCGGCTGCCACAGAGCGAGCTCGTCGGGGGCCAGGGCGACTTGGGGCCATCGCCCAGCAGCGTCGGCGCCCTTGACCAGCTCGAAGCTCGCTCCACACTCTCGCAGGGCGTCGGCGTTGGCCTCGATCCGATCGCCGACATCGAAACCACCGGTGGTGACCAGCAGAGTTTCGCCGGTCTGCTCCTCGGCCGCGCGCCACAGCGACAGCGCCTCTTGGGCCATCGCCACGTACATCGGGTCCGGATACGAGAGGCGAAAGATCCGAGAGGTGCCGTGGCTCGAGCCGCGCTTGTGGCCGGGAGCGAACTGCTCGACGAGATTAACGTTGAGACCAGAGCCGGACAGAGCGCGCGCGGCTGCCGCCCCCATGACACCGGCGCCGACGATGACGACATCAGACTCGTAGACCTTCATGCCGGCTGCAGCGATCCCACTACGCCCGCGCCTCTCTGTCCTTCAGCACGCGCCGGAGGATCTTGCCCGAGGCCGACTTTGGTATCTCGTCGACGACCTCGACGAGACGAACCTTCTTGTGGGGCGCGACGCGCTCGGCCACGAAGGCTTTGATCTCGTCCTCGCTCAGCTCCTGCTGGATGACGACGAAGGCCTTTGGCACCTCACCCGCCTCTTCGTCGGCAACTCCGATGACCGCCGCATCGGTGATCTGGGGATGCGAGAGAAGAACCGACTCGAGCTCGGCCGGCGCGACCTGCATGCCCTTGTACTTGATGAGCTCCTTGAGCCGGTCGACCAGGAAGAAGTAACCGTCGGAGTCGACGCGTCCGATGTCCCCCGAGTGCAACCACCCATCCGCATCGATGGTGAACGAGGTCGCCTCATCGTTGTTCAGGTAGCCCTTCATGACCTGCGGTCCTCTGATCCAGACCTCGCCCAGCTCGCCGGGGCCAACTTCATCACCGCCGGCGGGATCGACGACCCTGCACTCGGTGTTCGGTATCGGCGGTCCGATCGAACCCGGCTTGTTCTTGCTCGGGTCCTCGGGACAGGCGTGAGTCACCGGCGAAGTCTCGGTCAGTCCGTAACCTTGCATGACGTTACAGCCGAGCCGCTTGGACGCCGCCGCCGCGAGGTCGCCACCGAGAGGAGCCGCGCCCGACATGATGAGCCCGAGGCTCGAGAGGTCGTAGTTATCGACCACCGGATGCTTGGCGAGCGCCAGAATGACCGGAGGGACGAGGTAGGCGCGCGTCGTCTTGTAGTTCTGCGAGAGATCGAGGAACTGCTCGAGATCGAACCGAGGCATCGTCACGATGGTGGCCCCCGACCGAAGGCCTCCGTTCATGATTACCGTCATGCCGTAGATGTGGAAGAAGGGCAGCAGTCCGATGAACGAATCCTCGGAATCGATTCTCTGCGCGCCGAGGAACTGACAGATGTTGCTCACCAGGTTGTGGTGACTCAGCATGACGCCCTTGGGCAGCCCCGTCGTACCGCTCGAGTACGGGAGCACGGCGAGATCGTTGTGGACGTCAAAGCTCACTTCCGGGGTGTCGGTTCCGGCACTTAGAAGATCGGTCACGGGCGTTGCCCCCTCGCCCTCGCCGAGCAGAAAGATCTCATCGACTCCGCTCTTGCCCGCGGCCTCGATCGCCTTGTCGAGAAACTGCGGAACGGTTAGCAAGAACTTCGCCTTCGAGTCATCGAGCTGGAACGCGAGCTCATGGGCCGTGTACAACGGGTTGACGGTGGTGTTGATGCCACCGACCGACGCCACGGCATGGAACGCAACGGCGTACTCGGGCAGGTTCGGCAGGTAGATGGCGAAGCAGTCGCCCTTGCCGAAGCCCCGAGCAGTCAGTCCCGCCGCCATGGCCCTCACGGCAGCCACGAGATCGTGGTACTTGATCGTGCGTCCACTGGGGCCGTCGATCAGCGCCGGCTTGTCGCCGAACTCCTCCGCTCGTTCGAGCACGAAACTGGTCAGCGGCAGGTCCGGGATCTCAACCGCCGGGTAGGGACTTCTGACAACCATCTCGGTCTCCCTTGTCGATTGCTCGGGGCGAGTCTCTCACCTCAGAACCGTGCGCGGAGGGCTCCCTGCGCACACGATCGATTCAGGGTATGCAATCGTGATGGACACCGACTCGATGGGCATCTTCAGCTGGATCCTCGCGGGAATCATCATCGGGGCGTTCGCCCGCCTGCTCCTGCCGGGGCGCGACCCGATCGGATGTCTTGCAACGATCGGGCTCGGTATCCTCGGAGCGGTCGTCGGCGGTTTCCTTTGGAGGGAAGTGTTCGACCAGAGAGGCGACATCTCGTGGATCGGAGCCATAATCGCCGCGATGGTTCTCCTGTTCATCTTCCGGTCGTTCACCTATCGGAGACGCTGAGCGGGTAGGACCACTAGGTCAGGGGGAACGGCGACTGCCTCCACCAGGGACGGTTGTCGACCTCGATGGAGGTGACCCACTTCACCCACCAGAAACCGCGCCGGCCCGGGGCCACCAGTCGTGCGGGGAACCCGTGTCCTGCGCTGAGAGGTTCGCCGCCGGCGCGCGTGGCGAGCAGCAACCTAGACGCGTCGGTCAGCGGGAACCTTCGCTCATAGCCGGTCTTCGACCTAACTACGATGCTCGCTCCCTCGACGTCTCCCAGCAGGTGGTCGAGTCTGACACCACTCCAGTCCTGGGTCGCGTACCAACCACCGGTGCAGTCGATCGTCGCCGTCATTACGTCGTCGAACGAGAGCAGATCGTCGTAGCCGATCTCGACGGCGCCGACTCCAAGCGCCCACGAGCCCGGATCGATGGACTGCACCCGGTCGTTCAGCCACTGCGTGACCGGCATCGCGCCGGGATCGAACGAACCGCGCTCGTGCGATCCGGTAGCGCGGCGTCCTGCGCCGGGAAGCGCGGCCAGCCTCGAAAGGCTCTCGATCGCCAGGTAGACCATCCCGCTCGCACCGCTGATCATCGCCGCCCGCAGCAGCGCCCGGCGACCAACGTCGGTGCGGTACACACGGGCGGGACGCGCCACGACGTGCCACAGCAAGAGCGGGATCGAGGCGAGCGCGGTCCCGACGTGCACCTGCATCGCCGAGACGGCCCCCCAATCAGTGAAGCCGGTCGAGTGCGCGACGCCCGAGAGGAGGCAGCCGACCACCAGCACGAAGAAGCCGGCCGAGGCCGTGCGGCCTCGCCGGGGCCGGTGAAATCCTCGCTTGACGATCACCGACTTCCAGGGGCTCAGCACCACGACCGCGAGACCCGCGACCACGTGGGCCAGGACCACCCAGCGCACCCAGCCGGACCCGACCCCGAAGGCCGTGCCGCCGGTTATCAGCGCCAGGGACAGCGCCACCAGCAGTCCGAGATTGGTGCGGCGAGCGGCCATCTCTCTAGA
>JBOGWX010000004.1:0-4840 GCA_050694055.1 Actinomycetota bacterium | reverse complement strand
GCGCGGGCGACGTCGAGCTCCGCCGGCTCGATGCCGAGCAGGCCCGCGTCCTTCGGCAGCACGAGCAGCCTGTGCGTCGTGACGTCCGAGGCGATCACCTGGAGCCGGAAGCGGTAGCGTGGATCCTCCCCGTACTCGTCGGTGGCGAGATCCGCGAAGGTGCGGACGCCCTTCGTGGCCAGGAGCTCGCGGATCCAGTCCTCGAAGTACTTCCCCTCGTAGATCCCCAGGTCCTTGAGGATGCTGACCGAGCGGGAGACGAACGGGATGCGGTCCTCCCACGCCTTGTCGCGGAACTTGAGGAAGTCCATGCCGAATACGATGTCCTTGAGCTCCTGCGCCGAGAAGCGGGCGGCGACGAGGGCCGCCGTGATCGCGCCGGCCGACGTGCCCGCGACGTTCTGGGGCTGGAAGCCCCGTTCCTCGAGGACCGAGTACGCGCCCGCGAGGCCGATCCCCTTCACGCCCCCGCCCTCGCACACGAGGTCGCAGTTCTGCTCGCTTCGCTCAGCTGGAGTCATGCGCCGACCTCCATTGGTCGTTGGGTGGGAGCGCGAGCTCCGCCGAATGCCTGCTCGACCATGCCACGACGAGTGGGAGAAATCAACGCCCCCGTCCCGCGCGTCCGAGGCCATGTGGGAGTGGGCCGTGAAGGATTCGAACCTTCGACTGAGATTAAGAGTGGACTGCCGACCGGTCGGGAATCCTCGAACTAGCGGCGCCCAACTCCCCAGTTCGACATCGTAGGAACTCAGAACGCGTGTCTCAAAACGGGCACAGTGGTGGCACCGTCTTGCCGGCGCCGGCGGCCCGGTCACCCGGACCATAACGCCGAGTGTGAAGCTCCGCGGCCAAGACTACTCGAAGGCCCAAGGCACGAGATCACGGGCAGTCCGCGCAGCCTCAGGATCGGCGGTCGCTGCGAGCGCCTCAGCGCGAGCCGATGCACGCCTCGCGTGTCGCCACAAAAGTGCGGTTGGCACCACCGTGATGGCGAGTCCCAGGACGATCCCCACAATCAGCCAGGCTGCAGTGGAGTCGACATCGGTTGCTCGCCAGAAAAGGACACCGAGCAACGACATGAAACCAAGCGCCGTGACAGCAAGAGGCCACGCGACTCGCTCTCGCACTAACGCCGCGCTCCGTCAGGCATTTGACCCCGCAACTCATCGAGCTCTTGGCGCTGCTCATTCACCTGCTGTCGAAGCTCGGCGATCGTTCGCTCGACGTCTGACACGCTGTCATTGACACTCCATACGAGCGCCCACACGGAGACAACTGCCAGGATCACCCCGATTACGCCGGCGAGACCTGTAAACGTGATGATTCTCCGAATGTTCCGGGCCTCACCCCTTGCTTCCTCAGCCGACTGTTGAGCCCTGCCAACGAGCGGGGGGATCGAGCTTCGAATTGGGCGTGGATCGGCATGACGAAGGTAGTCGCCAACCTTCTTTCGCTCTATCTTGTCGGCGGGGAAGGGCACGTATCCGTCGTCTTCGCTGGCGATTCCTTCTGTCCACCGGCGGTGTGGGCTTAGCTTGGTGAACTCCATCCAGAGAAGATCATCGCCCCCCACGAGTGTGTACTCGTTGTCCGTGAGGTTGTGCAGCGGGATGGAGAGTCTTCCCACGAACCCCGGGTCAACGAGCGGACCTGTGCCAACGAGGAGCCCTCGATACACATCCCGGATCTTGAGATTGAACCGAGCGGCGATGTAATCCGGCAGTCGAAACGTGGGGCGAAGTGTGACGAAGACGATCGAGTTCGGCTTGATCTTGAGCTCTTCACCCTCTCGAAGCTCGCCGCTTCGCTTGATCGGTCGCTCGTCCCCAACGCTCGGATCCGGCTCGTCCCAGTAGACGTAGGGACCGAGAACAGGAATGGCGACCGACGCCGGTTTGACACGCTTGTCCCATTCCGAGGCTCGCTCCGGAAGCTCGAAGGGACAGATCATCCCCGTCTTGTCGATGTAGCGGAGGAGGTCTGCGCTGTTGAGCAGCGCTGGTTTGACCTCCTTTACGTAGGGATCCTGCTTGCCCCAATCCTTGAACCGCGCCTTGGCATCATCCTCCTCGACGGCAAAGTTCCATGGGTGAGCCCCGTCCGTCACGCAGCGGCCACGCGGCTGGGTGCGCCAGCCACGGGAACAACTTCCGCCGGTCCAACGCCCACGTAATCGATCGAATGGTCGATGCCGCAGGAGACTCGTCGAAGGAACTCGGACGCTTTCGGAGAGAGCTTCCCTGAGGCGCATCCCGCATCGACGTAGTCGACGTGGTTCATGACGATCATCGTCGGTTGGTTCGCAGCGATCGCAAGTCGCGCGATGTGAGAGTCGAATTCGCCCACACGGCGAACACGTCCGGTGACGGTCGTCCGCTCCAAGATTGGTGCGGGACTCCCAGAGTGTTGCGTGATGGTGTCCCAATCCGTCTCATGCGGAAGGGGCCCAGAATCGCCTGCAACGCGGATCGGGTATGCACGAAGCACAAGAACAACTTCATCGACGTCTAGCGGGCTCAACCCTGCCTCCGCCACCGCTGCCGCCGCGGTTGTGTCTCGACTCGTCGCGTTCGGGTAGTAAGGAGAGTGGAGGACGGAGAGCCCGAACCCCTGAGTCCCTTCGATGACGATACGCCCGTCCGCATCAAGGACGCCTCGGAGCCTCGTGACAGCCTCTGCGACGAAGGGCGCGAGCCGCGGATCGTCACGCACGGTTCTTACTGATCCTCGCCGGCTGACACGCCGAGCGACAGCCGCTCCCGTGCCGCTCCCGGTCGAGCCGATGGCTTCCTTGAGGCCCCAGCGCTTCTCGCTCTCGCGGTCATCCTCCGTGATGAGCTGAGCGTTCGGATCGATCGCCAGACGGTCTGGAGTCAGACCGACGCGCTCAATCTCTTCGACCAGGACATCAGCGTCGAGGTAGGAGCCCGCTGGCAGGACACACAGGACACCGTCGAGCAGAGCTGCCGTCGGCAAGTGGCGGAACGAGTAGAGACGATTGTCCCAGCCGACAACCGTGTGGCCGGAGTTCGAGCCGCCGACGCGCACAGCAGCGGCTGCGCCGCGTCGAGCGATCCAGTGCGCGATCTTCCCCTTCCCCTCGGAGCCGAACTGCCCTCCTACAACAACGGTGATCACGAAGCTTGCGCTCCCCCAATCTGGCGTGCGGCCCGGTCCGCGCTAGGCGCGGTCCGGTCCGCATAATAGGGAGTGTCTCGGACGAAACCCTCGAACGGCACCTCCTTCTGAGCGCGGCGGCAAGCGCCGGCCGCTTCCGTCTTCTGGAGCACGCCGCTGTAGTCGGTGAGTTCCTGGCTACGGAGGCAGCAGCCATCCTCGGCTCCGGAAAGCCTGGCAGCGGCAACGCGCGAACCACGCATGCAAACCGCCTCCATGCGCTCGGCCTCCTTTCGCGCGAGAAGGATCCCGTACGCTACCGGATCACCGATGAAGGGCGAATGGCTTACGAAGCGGTCGCGCTCTTTGTGGGAGGAGCAGATCTCCCGGGCCCTGTCCGCGAGCCTCTCGTGGTAGCCATTCTCGACCAGCACAGCAGCAAGATTGTTGACCCGAAGACTCACGAGGTCGATGTCGCCGTGACGATCAGAAGACGGCAGCGGCGTAATGACGACAGGGGCCCGAACGTCCGCATCTCCTGGGCGGATGAATGAAGAACCAGTACTTCGGCGACATCAACGACTACGTCAAATACGGGCTGCTGCGCGTCTTCTCGGCCACTCACCGAGTCGCCGTATGCTGGATGCTCACGGGCGACGACGGCGGCACTGACGGCCGGCTCATCGGCTACCTCGGGGAGCGTGACCGCTACAGGAGCCTTGATCCCCCGCTCTTCGATGCTCTTTGCGAAGCCATTGCCTGCAGGACACGAGACGTCGGGGTCGTTGTCCGGGAGAGCCTCATCCCAAGGGCGACGTACCATGCGGATCTCCTGACGGACCACGGCCCCGCACGAGACGTGTACTTCCACACACTCTGGGAGCGGGCTACCAGTCACGATCTCATATTCTTCGATCCGGACAATGGTCTCGAGGTCGCGAGTGTGCCGAAAGGCAAGCGGAACTCAGCCAAGTTTCTCTACTTGGACGAGCTCAACCAGACGTACGAGCGAGGCTTCTCGGTCGTCGTTTACCAGCACTTCCCCCGCGTTCCCAGGACTCTCTTCCTCGAACGCACGCGTGAACGAATCCAGTCGATGATCCCAGAGGCAACGATCGACGTCCTTCAGACGGCCCGGGTAGCGTTCGTCATCGTCTCGCCGCCGGCCCGTGCAGCCGGAACTCGGGCCGCAGTGATAGCGGCGGCTGATCGATGGGCTGGTCTTCTCGCCGGCGGAGGCAATCCGGATGTCCAGGCGGCGCCGTCTGTTTTGGAGTCCCGTAGTCGGAGCCCAGGGCTCGCTCGACCGCTTCCTTGGAATCGTGGCCCGTGTTGACTCTATGCTGACCCTGCTGGTCCGGCGGGCGGGTCGGAGGGCAGTTCTCTTGTCCTCGCTTGCAGGGCGTTCTCCGATGGGCCGTGAAGGATTCGAACCTTCGACCTTGGGATTAAGAGTCCGTCCGAGGAGACCGCGCCGAATCGCGTTTCGCGGAAAGTACCTGTAAAGAGGACGCTTTTAAGCTTGTAGCAAGTTGCTACCAACTGGGGCCTCTGGAGGCAAGGTCGTACGCGCACGGTACGCACACCCGGTGCCTTCGGACCCGGCTCCCGCAACCGGCCGATCAAGGGGCCAGCCCGTGATCAAAACCCTGCTTCGTCGTGGACGTCGACGCCGCAGGCTCGAGCGACGACGGCCAGATCGGCGATCATCGCTTCTCCC
>JBOGWX010000003.1:0-3435 GCA_050694055.1 Actinomycetota bacterium | reverse complement strand
GCGGTGGGCCGGCGTTCCGGAAGCGCTCGGAGCCGGCCTCGGCTTCGGGGCGTTCTTCATCCTCCTCAACGAGGGCGGCGCGCAAACGGGTCTATGGCCCCTCGTCGCCGCACGCACCTCTTCGCTGGTCCTCGTCGGAGGGGCCGCGCTCCTCACTCGCCGGCCGCTGAGGCCCCCCGCTGGAACCGGCCGTGGGATCGCCGCGGCCGGCGTGCTCGACGTAACGGCCAACCTCTGCTACCTGCTCGCGACCCGCAGGGGGCTTCTGTCAATCGTTGCCGTGCTCACGTCGATGTATCCGGCGAGCACGGTGATCCTCGCCCGCGCCGTGCTTCACGAGCGCTTCCGCCCCTCGCAGGTAGCGGGCCTCGCATGCGCCGTAGTGGGCGTCGCCCTGATCGCGTTGGGCTAGGTCACACCTCGGCGTCTTCGAGGGCGCGGGTCGCGTCGTCCCATTCCGCCTCGAGCGTGCGCACGCGCGCCCTGGCGCCTTCGTAGTCCCGCACCAGGCCGGCGACATCGGAGCCCGACGCATAGAGCTCGGGGTCTGCCATCACCGCCTCGAGCCTTTCGAGGGTCACCGACAGCCCGTCCAGCTCGGCTTCGATACGCGCGACGCGATCTCGGAGAGACTTGGTGCGAGTTCTCGCTTCAGCGGCCCGACGCCTGAGTTCCTTCTTCGGTGCGCCGTTCGGGGTTGGTTCGCTCGGACCCTCGGTCACCACGCGCCGTCGCTTCGAGAGGTAGTAGTCGTAGTCACCCTCGAAGACCGAGGTCTTGCCGTCGACGACCTCGACGATACGGTCGGCGACATTGCGGATGAGGTGGCGGTCGTGCGTGATGAGAACGAGCGCGCCCGAATACTCGGTGAGTGCGTCTTCGAGCACGTCTCGGCTCTGCATGTCGAGGTGGTTGGTCGGCTCGTCGAGGCACAGGATGTTTGCCGGGGATATGAGGAGCTTCGCCAGAGCCAAACGCGTTCGCTCGCCTCCGGAAAGAACCGCTACGGGCTTGTCCACCTCTTCTCCGGAGAACAGGAACCTGCCCAGCAGATTGCGCGGCTTGATATCGACCTCGGGCGGTATTGCCCGCTTCAGCTCCTCGATCACCCGGTTGGCCGGATCAAGTGCCTCGATCTGATGCTGGGCGAAGTAGCCGAGCTCGACGTTGTGTCCGAGCCTCCGCTCGCCGGATTGCGGTTCGAGCTCCCCCGCCAGCAGCTTGAGCAGGGTCGTCTTGCCCGCGCCGTTGGGCCCGACCAGCGCGATCTTCTGCCCGCGCTCAACGACGAGGCCCAACGAGTCGTACACGGGATTCCCGTCGTAACCGAATCGGATCCCGGAGAGCACCACGACGTCGCGGCCCGGTCGCGGGGGGTCGGGGAAGGAGAAGGTCATCGTCTTGCGCGGCCGTCTGGGGGCTTCGGCTCGCTCCATCCTCCCGAGCGCCTTGATCCTGCTCTGGACCTGTTTGGCCTTGCTTTCCTTGTAGCGAAAGCGGTTGATGAACAGCTCGGTCTTGGCGATCTCGCGCGCCTGATGCTTGGCCGCGGCCTCGGCCTGACGGGCGACCTCCTCGCGCTGCCGGGCAAACGATTCGAAATTTCCCGTGTACGTGACGAGACCGGCGCCCACGATCTCGACGACTTTGGTCGCGATCCCGTTGATGAAGTCGCGATCGTGGGAGATGAGCAGGACCGCGCCCTCGTAACGGTCGAGGAACCGCTCGAGCCATTCCACGGATTCGACGTCAAGATGGTTCGTGGGCTCGTCGAGCATGAGGATGTCGGGCGTCGCGAGCAGCAGCTTCGCGAGCGCGATGCGCATCAGCCATCCGCCGGAGAACGTCTCGGTGCGTCGCGAGAAGTGTTCCTCGCGAAAGCCGAGGCCGGCAAGGATGCGCTTGGCCTCACTCTCCAGCGTGTAGCCCCCGAGCGTCGAGAAGCGATCCTGCAGGCGGCCGTACTCCGCGACGAGCCGGTCGAGCTCGTCGCCGGGCTCGAGCTCGGCCATCTCTTCTTCCAGAAGCGCGAGCCGGTGCCCAGTCTCGGTGACCTCGGCGCCGGCGGACAGCATCTCTTCGATAAGGGCTCGGCCTCGGAGCGCGTCGGTCTCCTGGTGCAGATATCCGATCACCGCGTCCCGAGCGACCACTATCTCGCCGCCGTCGGGCACCAGATCGCCGGCGATCATGTCGAGCAAGCTTGTCTTGCCCGAGCCGTTTGGCCCCACCAGGGCAACGCGGTCGCGCGCTCCCACTCGCAGGTCCGCGCCGCGAAAGAGATCGCGCAATCCGAACGATTTGTCGAGTCCTGAGATGGTGATCATCCTGTGTAGAACCCTATGTGGGTCGTCATCAGGGAGGAACCGGCTTGGGTGGTCGGCGTTCGACGGTGATCTCGCCGCACTGCCCGAAGCGGGTTTGCTTCCCTGCGATGTGAAAAGGTGGAAGATGGGCCGGTGGCGAATCGGTTAGCGGTGGCGCACAGGAGAACGGGTTCATGGATCCGGGCAGCGGCAGCGGCGGCGCTGATCGCCTCGAGCGTGATCGTGCCGGCGGCGCGCGCGACGCCCACCCCCGGCGTCACCCCCTCGTACTGTCTGCGCGACGACGGTGGCTACCGCTGCATGATCGGGCCGTTCGACGTCGACGCTGGGGAGCGCGTCGAGATGATGACCGGCGTCGCCGCACCGTCCGAGGCCGGGTACATGACTTCTGCAAGGGCCCGGCTCGTCGACGGTGAGGGCGAGGCGATCTCGCACCACATGGTCCACCTCCACCACGCGGTGTGGCTCAACCCTTACGAGGACGACATGACGTGCGACTCGTACGACGGGGGCTTCCCCAACTACGAGCGTTTCTTCGCCACCGGGAAGGAGCTCACTCGGGTCAAGCTTCCGGCGGGCCACGGCTATCGCTGGGACCCACGGATCTCCCAGCCCTTCACCCAGTCGGCACCGTGGTGGGCGCTGGTGGTGCATCTCGACGGGATGCATGGAGCTTCGGATGTCTGGATCGAGGTCGACATGGGCTTCGTCCCGGACTCCGAAGCCGACGGCATGGTTGCGGTCAAGCCGGTGTGGTTCGACGTCCGCAACTGCAGCTCGGAACCCGTGTACACGGTGGAAAAGGGCAGCGGAAAGGGCGGCGTCCACAAGGAGCGGTGGAGCTACACGATGCCGAGCGGCGGACGGTTCGTCTTCCTCGGTGGTCACCTCCATGACGGGGGCGTGCGCATATCGCTGGACAACGCCACGACCGGCCGGCACATCTACACGTCACGTGCCGTCTATGGGCTCGAGGACGAGCCGCGTTTCCTGACCGCGATGACGACCTGGTCGGGCGGCCGTGGCATCGCGGTGTCGAAAGGAGACGAGCTGCGCATCACCGCCGTCTACGACAGCACCCGCACGTGGAAGGACGTGATGGGGATCA
>JBOGWX010000002.1:0-8219 GCA_050694055.1 Actinomycetota bacterium | reverse complement strand
GCGTCTACTGCGAACTGGCGGTCGAACGTCTCGACTGACACCGGTCGCAGTCGGCGTTCGAAACGGTCTGTAGTCTGCGCTCCGAAGGTGTCGGCAATCCAACCGCTGGCGTTGTTGACGAGGATCGCAACAGGACCAAGGGTCCTCTCCGCCTCATCAAACAGACGGCTCGGGGTGGACGGGTCGGTCAGGTCGGCCTCCACGGCAAGGGCACGTCCACCCGCCGCCTCTATCGCCTTCACCATCACTTCGGCACCCGCTGTACGGGCCGTCCAGTAACGTTCCGGAGTCGCCGTATCCACCTGATCTTCGAGACGGAGGTAGCTGAGCAGCACCGCGGCACCCGTGGCGGCAAGGGCCCGCGCAGTCGCGGCTCCAATGCCGTGGTTCGCACCCGTTACCAGGGCGACTCGGTCAGCCAAGCTCACCTGGCCGTTCCTTTCTTGACCGCTCCTTTGTTTGATGCTGGGCCTTACCCTGGCCGACAAATATATCGGTCGAGCCTTGGGAGACGACCAGGAGTTAAAGGGAACCGGCTACTCGGGCGCGAGACATAGGTGTTTGTCTCGAGAGCACGCGACGATGAGGGCTGGAACTTCGAAGCCCTCCTTGCCGCGGTGCTCTCGAAGAAACCAAGCAGCGCGCGGTCAGGGGATCGGATGCCCGCATCACCGGCCCGTTTCCGCAGATCAGGACGCTCGGTGACCTCGATTTTCACCTTCCAGCATTCGGTCAAGTGCCAGACGATCTCGCATCTGGCACAGCTCGGCTTCCTAGCCGAAGCTCACAACGTCCTGTTCTCGAGCCCACCAGGGACCGGCAGGACGCGCATCTGTCGATCGCGCCCGGCGTCCAGGCATCTCGGCGTGGTCAGCGGGTCGCTTCGCCACCGCATACGAATGGGTCAACCGCCTCGACCCGGCACAGCAAGCTGGACGTCTCGTAGATGAGCTCGAGCGCCTCGGAACGGTGCTGCTGATCGTCGACGAGGTTGGCTGCATCTCCTTTGGGGAGGCGGCCACCCACGCTGCCTCGGAAGTCATCGAGATCGGATTCTGAGAGGGCTCGCAAGCTAGCCAGCTCAAGGATGAATGACGATGAGGTGACGCCGAGGTGATGGGCAGGTAATGATGCGGTGACTGCCTCCGTGGAGACTGATTCGAGGCCTCCACACGGCGTGGCTGGCCGAAAGGGAGGTGGTATGTATGCCGAACGGTGATGAGGGACTCGTCCGGGCGACCGCTGAGGCCAATGAAGTCTTTGGTCGGATGCAGGAAGTGGTGACGGCTGCAGTCAAGGGCGGTGCCGAAGAGTTGAACGTCCTTGAGATCGCGCGCGATTCCGGTCTCGAGATCGACGACAAAGCCCTCTCTGAACTGCATATCCCACGGGTGATTCCGGTGATCCGCTGGCTTCCCTGGCACCATTGGTTCTGCTGGCGCCCGCTGTGGTGCTATTGGTGGCATTGGCATTATCCCTGGTATCGCTGCTGCCCTTACTGGTGGCACCGCTGTCACTGGTACCCACACTGAGTTTGCTCGGCGTCGGCTTTCGCCCAGGCGCTCAGGTCCTCGGACGAGATGACCGACTACATCGGCTGACAGCCCCACGACCCAACGCGTATGGGACAAAATGCGTTCAGCAAAAGGATGCTTGCCACTGACCCACAGGAAGCTTGCCCTGTAGGATGCTTGATGAAAGGGGAGAGGGTGCTCTACGCAAGATGCGGCTTCTGTGGCGCGATCGTGCCGCTATGGTGCTCCGGTCGGTTCATGCCTCACGTGCCCGTCCCTGTTGCAGCCACCCCGATGGGCGCCTGCTGCTCGGTATGCGGCGTTCTACCGCCGGTCTTCACGTGTGGGTTCTGTTGGGGTCAACAGCTCCTGGTCCTTTCCGGGGCACAACTCCCCGCGTCCCCTGTGCCGGGCGCGAACCAGAAATTCGCTCCGGTGATTCAGGCACAGCCGGGTGCGTCCGAGAATGCTTTGCAGACCGGGTTCGAGCAGTTTGTGAAAAGCGTTGCCGGCGAGCTGGGTAAGGGAGTCGGACAAGCGATCTTTGGGCAGCAGTAGCATGATCGACCTCCTCAAGCATGCTCTCGATGAAGAGATCACTGCCGGTGGCTTTTCTGACACGCTTCGGCGACACGCGAACGATGTGCCGGACGACGACGTCGAGCATCTCGCAACTGTGCTCGTGCCGTTTCTGCGCTCGGTTCCCGACGCGCTCGCGTGGGCCCTCGGCGTGTCGAAAGACCCGCGGTGCGGTCGTTCCGTCGCGTTCGCGACGGGTTCGATTCTCCACTACCTCTTTGACGATGAGGATCTGCTGCCTGAATCGTCTTTCGGGACTCTGGGATTGCTGGACGACGCGTACCTCGTCCACGGGTTCGTTGCGACTCTGGCACGAACGTTTCCTTTCGCGGAGCCTACCGCCGTGTATTCCGCGCCAGATGGACGCGCGTTCGAGATCGTCGCATCCCTCCTCCCGGAGGGTGTCTCCCAGTCGTTGCTGCGGACATGTGAGAGTACGGTCCAGGTTGCCCAGGCACTCTTCCCTCCAGCACAGGGAAACGTCGCCGCCGACTCCCTTTATCGTCCTGAGATCAGAGTAGCCAAGGCAGCACGGGCAGCGAGTGGGAGAGCCGGAGCACGCTGAGGATCGCCGCGCCCACCGCATCCGACTGCCAGATTCGCCTGTTTGTGATGCGGGCCCAGCCCTGAAGGCGGCACCTGAGTGAATGACAGCGGCGAACTGGCATTCGCTAGTGTTACCACGGTTTGTTCTGTCTCGGATGTTGCTGGGCGTTGATGCTGTTGATGTTCGCGGTAGGCGTAGCAAACTTGACCTGGATGGCCGTGCTGACGGCTCTGATGGTCTACGAGAAAGCCGGGACGGTTGGGAGAGTGGGTGAGCCGGCACGCGGGCGCCACCTTCCTGTTGATGGCCGTCGTGGTCGCGCTGACCCGATCGGGCTTCTAAGGTCCGTGCGCTGGAGGTATTAGCGGAGAGATCGATAGAGCGCAGCCTGCGAGGAGTGCTCTAGTTTCCCGTAGTCCACGCGCCGGACCGCTCGAGGTGTCGTTCATCGGGAAGTTCCCCACGCCTTTTGCGATCACTACGATTGTCGGCCGACATGCCGCTTTCCGCAGAACGCTTCCAGAGGACGATGACGTTGATGATGGACGCAGGTACCAGCAGGCATAGGGCTGCAACCAGGACCCACGGCGAAACCTCGGGGCCAGAGGCGACAAGATCCCAACGGCCGATCGCAACCGTGGCGGCGATGCCGGCCCAGAGTCCTGTCTCGACGGCGGGGAGGCGTTCGTCGGCTCGCACGTGGAACCCGGCGGCCATGAGGACGATGACGGCGAGGCCGACGGCAGCCAGGGGGGTTAGCCACGGCAGGACGCCGGTCGCCATGGGCAGCACCAGGCCAGCAGCGCCAAGGACCTCCGCAAAGCCAGTGAAGACCACCTGAGACCGGGGCAGGTCGGAGAACCCGGTCCATTTTTCTATGCCGCGGCCGAAGATCTTCGGGGCGCCGGCCGCTAGAAAGAAGAGCGCAAGGAAGCCTTGGACGCTCCAGAGGACGATGTTCAACACATTCGCTGCATTCATTTGTCCGCTCCTTTTGCTTGGTGGGGTCTCGTGGTTGCCTCTCACCTCTGAGACAAGATGGAGCGGGCCCGTGTGACAGCGGGGGTCGAAGGATCGGAGCAGGTGTTACAGCAGAGGCGCTACCTTGTCTTAGGAAGAAGACGAATATCGCTGCGCGGAAGACCCGGAGGAGGACCATGTACGAGGAACTCCGTCCACTGCTGTTCTCGATTGCCTACCGGATGGTGGGCAGCGCGAGCGAGGCAGAGGACATCGTGCAAGAAGCGTTCCTGCGCTTCCACCGCGAAACGAGCAAGGGAGCGGACATCGACTCGCCCAAGGCGTGGCTGTCCACGGTTACCACCCGACTCGCCATCAACCACCTGCAATCGGCGCGCGTGCGTCGAGAGAGCTACGTCGGCACCTGGCTACCGGAGCCTCTTCTGACCGACACTGAGTCGGAGGTTGTGCGGCACGCCGAGATCGCGGACTCGCTGTCGCTCGCGTTTCTCGTCCTGCTCGAGAGCCTCGGCCCCGTCGAGCGTGCGGTCTTCCTCCTTCACGACGTGCTCGACTACGGTTACGACGAAATCGCAGCTGTGGTCGGCAAGAGCGAGGACAATTGTCGCCAGATCGCGCTCCGTGCCCGTCGACAAATCGAGGCGAAGAAGCCTCGTTTTGAGGCTTCACGTCAGAAGCGCGAGGAGCTGTCACGTCGCTTCTTCGACGCGGTCGTGTCCGGAGATACGGAGGGCCTAAAGCGTTTGCTTGCCGCAGACGTGGTCGCGTACGGCGACGGTGGCGGCAAGGCTACCGCCTTCCCCCGCCCCCTTTACGGCCGGGAGCGGGTGCTCCGTTTACTCCTCGGGATCGGCAGGCAATCGGCCCGTCTGGGTGTGAGCGACATTCGCTACACGGAGGTCAATGGCCAACCAGGGGCGTTGTTGCTGGATCCCAGCGGACGCCCAGTGGGAGTTGTGTCGCTCGATATCGCCGATGGCCTGGTGCAGACGGTACGTGCGGTCAGCAACCCCGACAAGCTGCGTCATCTTGTTCGGATGCGCCCGACCAAATAGCTGGATCGAGCCGTGAATGGTTGAACGGAGGTAGATCCGACCTGGGTGGGGCTAAGTGGATCCTATTCGAACCTCTCAGGCCTGACCGGCTTATGTAGGGAGAGATGAGAATGCTTGGCGTTGTTACTTAGAGCGGCGAGGATGGAGAAATGAATCTCCAGGTCGAATCGGGCAAGTGGATGACGCTTGCCGAGCCCTTGCTTGATTGGCTCCCTCCCCCGAGACCCAGAGGTTGAGGTGTGGTCGAACAGATAGTAATCGCCCGGAAGTTTCGAGGACCTCCGGACACCGCAAACGGCGGTTTCGTTTGCGGGGTCGTGGCGCGCCTCGTCAGGGGGGAAGCAGAAGTTTCGCTTCGCAGCCCCACACCCCTCGAGCGATCGCTCAACATCTTGCGCGACGAACGAGAAGCCGTGCTGCTTTTCGACGGAGAGACTCTGTTAGCCGAGGGGCAGGCTGCCGAAGTGGAGATCGCAGTTCCGGATCCAATCGGCGTGTCAGAGGCCGAGGCCGCCTCCGGAAGCTACATTGGTTTCGAGGAACATCCGTTCCCGACGTGCTTCGTATGTGGCCCGGAACGATCAGCGGGGGACGGCCTTCGCGTCTTCCCCGGACCGGTCCCTGGGCGAGACCTGGTGGCAACTGCTTGGACGCCGCACCCTTCCGTCACGGACAGACAGGGGTTCACACCCCCCGAGATCGTCTGGGCAGTGCTGGACTGCCCAACCTTCTTCGCTACCGCCGTCGAGGCCGGACCATCGCTCTCCCTGTTAGCCCGGATGCGCGGCAACCTGCTTGGGCCCGTTAAGGGCGGGGAGCCACACGTGGTGGTCGGTTGGCCCCTGGGACGGGATGGGCGAAAACGTTATGCCGGTTCGGCCATCTTCACCTGGGATGGGGAGCTGCGAGCGGCGAGCCACGCGCTCTGGATCGAACCAAAGTAGCGCCCGGACCGGAGTGGCCCCAACGGGATTTGAACCCGTGCTACCGCCTTGAAAGGTCCGCTCGTGATGTTTCGGGCGTCCTCGAGCACTGCCGAATACTCATGGCTACCTGGTCAAACGGTTTCTCCTCGCTCAGCAGGACCTTCGGCCTAGATCACGACCAGCAGCACATCGTTCCGAATCTCTTAGGCGGGGTTGCCAGCATCACATCGTTCCGCTCTTAGCCGGGTTTCCAGCATCACATCGTTCCGTTAGTGGTCAGAACTTCAGAATCGTCGTGGCAGCTATGCGACGGCGGATGTGCCGGGTCGGTGGCGCGCTTGCCGACGGTGTCCTGCTCAACTGGATGCTGTCCGCCCAAGCGGCGGCGGCGTGCAGGTGGGTTCAGGAAGGAGCCGACAAGGCGGGACGCGCCGCCCCGGTCGTCGCTTCGTACGTCCGAGTCGCGGTGGGCCCCGGCTCGCTGCAGCGACTCCGCGAAGAGGAGGGTGACTACCGGAACATAAACGAGCGCCATCGCCAGCATTTCGAGGCAATGGATGTTGAGCTCGGCAGCGTTGGCGTCACCGCGTCGGCCCGACCGGAGGTGCTCGATGGGCTCGCGCCGTACCACTCCGCGCTCGATCTTCCGATCGCACGGCTGCTCGCAGACCAGGATGCAATCTCGCTGTCCGCCGCCGCGATTGCTGCGGCGCCGTGACGTACCGATCCTCCCCGACCCCTGACAGCGTCTGAGAACGCCAGGTCGTGTCCAGTTCACATGCCTGCAGCACCTGCCCGACGGTCGCTGACGCGCGCGCTCCGAATAGAGTTGAACCTCGAGGCCGACGAGCTCGCCAACCAGGGAATCGACGAGGCGCGATCAGCGAAGTTCATGTCCTTGCGGGCGGCCTCTGACGGGTAGGTGTAGACAGCCGGCATGCCCTTGACTCAGACGGCAGAGCGTCTCCCCGGTAATTATTCGCGTCAGAGCGCTGCGCACAAGACCGTAAGCTCCCGGTCTGCTCGGCAAGCGCGACTAGGCACCCCCGGCCCGGGTGCGTGCTGGCCGGCCAAGGACGAAGCAATATTCCCACCGACCTGGGGCTTTACGACGGAGGGTGAAACACCTCGCACCAGCACCGGCGTGGGCATCTCTCGATGATAGGAGCAACCAACCCCCGTTGGAGCCGTCAGGGAATCTCGTCACCCTGTACGGGCGCCCGCTACAGCATCGAGTGCGGTACATGTGCCCGGGTGCTTCCCAACCTAGGGATGTCAGAGAGCACAAGGCCTCGGCGGCGGGATGCTGGGATGCGATGTGATTTGCTGGGTCAGGAGGCGACGTCTGGCGCGTCGAGGAATGTAGTCACGACGTCCAGAACCAACGCGGTGCGGGCCATTCCAAAGAAGTGCGTGGTCCCCGGGAACACCGCCAACTGCGAGGCCGGGACACCGACGAAGTCGCCGTTGACATCGCCACCACGCAGCTGCAGGAAACGGACGACGTGCTCCAGGGTGACCGCGTCGCAGTCGCCGAAGGTGAGCAACGTCGGTGCGGCGATCCCCTTGATCTCATCGTCCGACCACCCGGTGAAACCCTTGTCGAACGCCCCCAGCTTGTTGAGCAGATCCTGCAACCTGTCCGGGTTCGGCGACTTGGCCACGTAATCCTGCTCCATCGGGGTGCCGGCGATCATGTCGACCGTCATCTCGCCGACGGCCTCGGAGTTCTCTGGCCGGTCACCGTCTGGGTGGAACGACACAGATGACACAATCAGCTTGCGGAGCAACTCGGGGTGCTTGATCGCCAGGTACAGCCCCACACCGCCCCCCACGCTGAACCCGAACACGTCGACCTGCGAGACCCCCAGGTGCTGGAGCAAACCCACTACGTCAGACGCCAGATAGGCACTGGTCAGAGGGCGGTCGGTGTCGCCGGTCCGTCCATGAGCCTGGAAGTCCACAGCGATCACTCGACGCGTTTGTGCCAGGCCGGGCAGGACCTCACCAAACTGCAGGTCGACGTTGAACAGACCGCCGTGCAGCAGAAGCAGCGGAACCCCACCCGAGCCGTGAATCTCGTAATACATCTGCAGGCCGTTCACCGGCGCGTAACCCGTTTCGGGCTCCCCGTTTGTTGGCTGCGTGTCGCTCACCTCCTCGTTCTAAGCATTCCCCTCGTTCTGGACGCGCCATGCTCTCATCCGCTTGTCCGTACCTCAAACGGTTAGGTGGAATTCCCCTCGAACGGTCCTCCTTCGGCAGCTCCTCGGGAGGCGTAACCTGCGGGACCACTCCGAGACTTTCTGAGCGATGCGAACTCGTGGCCTTCAGTAAACGAGCCGAGGGTTGGCACCTGGTTTCGTAAGGTTGGAGTGAATCTCGATCAACCCGATGAGTCTTGGTCTTCCATGGCGTCACTCCTATTACAGAGTGGAGGCGTCCCAGGGAGGTGGCGATGAGCAGGGTCACGGCGGATATCTCGGTGTCGCTAGTGTAGTGTCTCACAATTAGACTGACGCTTGGGTCAGGGCCACCCGGCCTCGCCTGACTTTCTCAAGGATGGACTCAGCGGTCGCAGTCCATACGAACGGCTTGGGATCGTTGTTGTGGGCCC
>JBOGWX010000001.1:0-28017 GCA_050694055.1 Actinomycetota bacterium | reverse complement strand
GGCAGAGGATGGTGCGAGCGTGTCTGCTCCGCTGGCGGCGGAACGATGTGATGCTGGAAACTGAGCTCTATGGCGGAACGATGTGATGCTGTTTACGGCGGAACGATGTGATGCAGGCTGTCAGTTAGGGTCCGGGAACTGTCAAGAGCGCAGCCACAACACCGCGAGTGGGGGAAGCGCAACCGTCGCCGAGTATTCCAGACCGTGCCACGGGACGGGTTCCGCCTCGACTATTCCGAGATTGCCCACGTTACTGCCGCCATAAGACTCGGAATCGGTGTTCATCACCTCTGCGTACGCGCCCTTGGTGGGAAGGCCGATACGGCAGTTGTAGCGGGGCACCGGCGACAGGTTGGCGATGCAGACGAGAAACTCATCGCGCTTCTCGGTCGCGCGGAAGAACGAGAGCGCGTTGTTGTCGGCGTCGTTGGCGTCGATCCACTGGAAGCCCTCGGGTTCGTGATCGATCTCCCAGAGCGCCGGCGTCTCTCGGTAGACCCGGTTGATGTCGGATACGAGCCGCTGGACGCCGGCATGGCGATGATCCTGAAGCGTCGGCCAGTCGAGTTGGGCATCGTGGTTCCACTCGGCGTACTGAGCGATCTCGCCGCCCATGAAGAGCAGCTTCTTGCCGGGATGCGCCCACATGTACGCGTAGAGCGACCGCAGGTTGGCGAACTTGCGCCACGGATCGCCCGCCATCTTGTTCAACAGCGAGCCCTTGCCGTGAACCACTTCGTCGTGGCTCAGAGGAAGGACGAAGTTCTCGCTGAACGCGTACATGAGAGAGAACGTCAGTTGGTTGTGGTGGTACTTGCGGTGGATCGGATCGTGCTTGAAGTAGTCCAGGGTGTCGTGCATCCAACCCATGTTCCACTTGAAGCCGAAGCCGAGGCCCCCGAGGTAGAGCGGCCGGCTGACTCCCGGCCATGCCGTGGACTCCTCGGCGATCATCAGCACGCCGGGGTGCTCCCCGTGCACGACCGTGTTCAGCTCCTTGAGGAACTCGATCGCATCGAGATTCTCGCGGCCCCCATACTGGTTCGGCACCCACTCGCCCTCTTGGCGCGAATAGTCGAGGTACAGCATCGAGGCCACCGCGTCCACTCGCAGACCGTCGACGTGGAACTCCTCGATCCAGTACAAGGCGTTCGAGATCAGAAAGTTACGCACCTCGGTTCGCCCGTAGTTGAAGATCAGGGTTCCCCAGTCGGGATGCGACCCCTGCCGGGGGTCGAGATGCTCGTAGAGGGCCGTGCCGTCGAAGCGAGCCAGCGCGAAGTCGTCGCGCGGAAAGTGTGCCGGAACCCAGTCGACGATGACGCCGACGCCGGCTCGGTGAAGCGTGTCGATCATGTGCTTCAAGTCGTCGGGGCTACCGAAGCGCGCACTCGGCGCGAAGTAATGGCTGACCTGGTAACCCCACGAGCCTCCGAAGGGATGCTCCGCCAAGGGTAGGAACTCGACGTGGGTGAAGCCCATCTCGTTGCAGTACCGGGCCAGCTGCGCGCCCATCTCGCGGTAGCCGAGGGAGGCACCGCCGGCGTCATGGCGCCACGAGGCGAAGTGGACCTCGTAGACGGACATGGGGGCGGAGTAGGGTTCGGTGGCCGCCCGCTGGGTCATCCAGGCGCCGTCGTCGAACTGGTAGCCGGAGGTGTAGACCTTCGAAGCGGTGTCGGGAGGCACCTCGGTGGCGAAGGCGTAGGGGTCGGTCTTGAGGGTGAGATGACCAGCGCCATTGACGATCTCGAACTTGTAGTTCTGTCCGTCGGTCACGCCGGGCACGAACGTGGCCCATACGCCGGAGTTTCCGAGCACGCTCATGGGGCTGACGCGCCCATCCCACGAATTGAAATCGCCGACGACGCGCACCTCTGTGGCCGCCGGCGCCCACACCGCGAAGCTGACTCCGTCGACCCCCTCACGAGAAGTGCGGTGTGCACCCAGCTTCTCGAAGAGCCGGCGATGCTTGCCCTCGCCCAGGAGGTAGAGGTCGATGTCTCCGAGCGGGGCCGGAGGTGTCTGTCGTTCGTCCCTCATCGGGTGCCTCCCCTGTTGACGACGTCGAGGATGCCGCGCAACGGTATGCGGACCCAGTCGGGCCGGTGCCCGAGCTCGTAGCCGACCTCGTACAGCGCCTTGTCGAGCTCGAAGAAGTCGAGCAGGGTCCCCAGCTCGTCGCGGTCGTGCGGCAGCAGGTCTCCCTCATGACTCGTCCGGAGATACGCCTGCAGGAAATAGTGGCGCGCCAGTTCCTCGAACGTTTCCACCCAAGGCTCGAGCTGGTTCCAGCGCTCGCTGTCGGGCTCGGCGCGCTCCAAAAGCGCGGAGTAGGCAGCATACGAGAACGACCGAAGCATGCCGGCTACGTCGCGCAGGGGCGACTGCAGGGCTCGGCGTTCCTCGAGTGACCGGAGCGGCTCACCCTCGAAATCAAGGATGAGCCATCCACGGGGGCCGAGCAGTGTCTGGCCGAGATGGTAGTCCCCGTGGATCCTGGTCTTCGCTCCCGGTTCGACGATCGACTCGATCGCGTCGAGGCGCGCGTTGACGGACCCGATCACCTCGTCCGTGAGCTCGGGAATCCGGTCCGTGGGGAGAGAGGAGAGTGTGTGGCGAGCGTGCATTGCCCAATCCCGCAGGTCTTGATGAGTGGCCGACTCCCGTCCGATCTCCGGATCGTGCTCCTGCCCCCGTCCCAATAACACGTGCAGTCCGGCGGTGACATCGCCGAGCGCGGCCAGCTCCTCGAGCAAGGTCGCCACCAGCGCGTCGACCTGCCGGCGACGCGTCGCGACGTCCTCGTCCCCGGAGATACCGTCGTAGAGCGCCGCGACGTGCTTCAGCGCTTCGCTCCAGCCCTCGGTAGCGTCGCTTACGTACTGCTGTGCGATACCGAGGTCGATGTTGACGCCCACCTCGCCCTCGGGATGCTCCTCTTCGTAGAAGATCTCGCCCACCTGAGCGGGGATGTACTCGAAGCCCTCGTTGGTCAGGAAGCGATTGAGCTCGAGCTCGGGGTTGTCGCCCTCCTCGACTCGCCGTATGAGCTTGAGGATCACCGAGTCGTCCAGCACGATCGAGCTGTTCGACTGCTCGGCCCCCATGGCCCGCACCGAACCATGACCCGGTGGCGCCAGAGGATCCAGTCCCGGACCACCGAAGCGGAAGGCGCCACGCTCCCCTTTGAAGGTTTCGCCGCGCGCAAGCGCTCGGCCGAAGACGTTGAGACGTCCGGCATCGTCCAGCGCGTCGCGCACGTCTCCGTCTTGGTTCACCAGCAGCGGCATCTGATAGATCGCAACCAGACCGTCTACGAAATGCACGTCCAGCAACGCGAGCACGAGGGATTCACCGCCGTCGTGGGCGCCCTCGATGATTGCGTGGTCGCGCACCTCGATGTTTTGCAAGGCGCGGTCCTTCGAGCCGAACCAGCGTTGTTCGGGGAGCAGATGGATGAGTGGTCCAACGTTGATGTTCATCTACGAATCCTCGTCGGTCAGCTGAAACCAGTAGAAGCCGTGCGCCGGGATGGTCAGCAGGTAGGGAAGCTCTCCGATTCGGGGGAACCGCTCGCGGCCCATCAGTTCGACGGGATACATACCCTCGTGCGCCGAGAGATTCAACTCGACCGCCTGCGCCCTGCCCGAGAGATTGTTCACGCACAGCACCACGTCGTCTCCATGTTTCCTTATGAAGGCCAGTATCGCGGCGTTGTCGGGATGAAGCACCTCGAACGAGCCGAGACCGAACACCGGATGTTGCTTGCGGATTGCCAGTAGCTGGCGAAACCAGTGCAGGAACGAGTGCGGGCTGCGCTGCTCCGCCTCCACATTGCAGGCCGCGTACCCGTAGATCGGGTCCATAAGCACCGGAAGGTAGAGCTGGGCGAAATCTGCGCTGGAGAAGCCCGCATTTCGGTCCCCGTTCCACTGCATCGGTGTCCTGACCCCGTCGCGGTCACCGAGGTAGACGTTGTCGCCCATGCCGATCTCGTCGCCGTAGTAGACGATCGGCGTGCCGGGAAGAGCCAGGAGCATGGCGTGAAAGAGCTCAGATTGGTCGCGCGAGTTCTCGAGCAGAGGAGCGAGGCGCCTCCGGATGCCCAGATTGAGCTTCATCCGGGCGTCCTTGGCGTATTCGTTGTACATGTAGTCGCGCTCTTCGTCCGTGACCATCTCGAGCGTCAGTTCGTCATGGTTGCGTAAAAAGATCCCCCACTGGCAGTTATCGGGTATATGCGGCGTTTGGTCGAGGATCTCCACGATCGGGTAGCGCACCTGCCTGCGCGCGGCCATGAACATGCGCGGCATGAGCGGGAAGTGAAAGCACATCTGACATTCGTCGCCGTTGTCGCCGAAGTACTGAACCACGTCGGAGGGCCACTGGTTTGCCTCGGCGAGCAGCACGATGTCCTCGTAGTTCGAGTCCACCTCTTTGCGGATGCGCTTCAGGAACTCGTGGGTCTCGGGCAGGTTCTCGCAGTCGGTGCCCTCTCGCTCGAAGAGATAGGGGACGGCGTCGAGCCTGAAGCCGTCGAGGCCGAGATCGAGCCAGAACTTCAGCGCTGCGATGAGTTGTTCCCGCACCTCGGGATTGTCGTAGTTGAGGTCCGGCTGGTGGCTGAAGAAGCGATGCCAGTAGTACGCTCCCGCCTCGTCGTCCCACGTCCAGTTCGACTTCTCGGTGTCGATGAAGATGACGCGTGCGTCGGCGTACTTTTCTGGGTCGTCGCTCCAGACGTACCAATCCCGCTTGGGCGAAGCGGGTGGGCGCGACTCCTGGAACCATGGATGCTCGTCCGAGGTGTGATTGACGACGAAATCGACGACCACCCGGATGCCTCGTTTGTGCGACTCCTCGACGAACTCCATGAAATCGTTGAGGTTCCCGTACTCGGGAAGGATCGCGTAGAAGTCACTGATGTCGTAGCCGCCGTCTCGCAACGGTGACTGATAGAAGGGAAGCATCCAGATGCAATCGATACCGAGCCACTCGAGGTAGTCGAGCTTCTCGATCAACCCCCGAAAGTCACCGTAACCATCGGCGTTGCTGTCGAAGAAGCTGCGCACGTAGACCTCGTAGAAGACGGCGGTCTTGTACCACTCGGGATCGCGCCTGAGCTTCTTCACGAGCTAGCCGAGCACCCGGAAAACGTGTGCCGGTTCGCGAAACGGGTCGAGCCGGATGTAGGCCTGCGAGCCCTGCCACTCGTAGGTCTCGTCGCCGATGAGGTCGTGCACCTTGAAGGTCTCCCACTGGTCCAACCCGAGCGCGTCCAAATCGAGCCTCAACATCCCCTCTTCCCAGTGGAACGGGTTGAGGTTGACCACCACGAGGATCGGCGTCTCACCGGCCAGGGACTTGGAGAAGGCCATGAGGTTGGGCTTGTCCACTTGATGGAACGTGAGGTTCGTGAGGTGACCGAGGACCGGGTAGGCCTTGCGGATCCTGTTGATGCGGGTGATGTAGCGATTGAGATTCCCCTCGGCCTGGTAGTCGCGGTGGACGACCTGGTACTTCTCCGAATTGAGGTACTCCTCGCTGCCCGGGGCCACCGGCGTGTTCTCGCACAGCTCGTAGCCGGAGTAGATGCCGTAGGCGGGGGACAGTAGTGCGGCGAGCACCAGACGGACCTTGAACGCGGGCCGGCCTCCCGTCTGCAGGTACTCATGCAGGATGTCCGGGGTGTTGGCGAAGAAGTTGGGCTGGAAGTACGTCGCCATGTCCGTGGTCGTCAGCTCGGTCAGGTACTCGGTCAGCTCGTCTTTGGTGTTGCGCCAGGTGAAGTAGGTGTAGCTCTGCGTGAAGCCGAGCTTGGCGAGGCCCTCCATGACCTTGGGGCGCGTGAACGCCTCGGACAGCAGAATGACTTCGGGGTGCTCGGCCTTGATCTCGTTGATCGCCCACTCCCAGAAGGCCAGCGCCTTGGTATGGGGATTGTCGACCCGAAAGATCTTCACGCCGGCGTCGATCCAGAAGTCGAGGACTCCCTTGAGCTCCGTCCACAACCCCTCGCGATCGGCCGTGTCGAAGTCGATGGGATAGATGTCCTGGTACTTCTTCGGGGGATTCTCGGCGTAGCGGATGGACCCGTCGGAACGATGCATGAACCACTCGGGGTGCTCCGTCACCCAGGGATGGTCGGGCGAACACTGGATGGCGAAGTCGAGGGCGAGCTCGAGCCCATGACGCTCGGTCTCCTTGATGAACCGCTTGAAGTCGTCGAGGGTTCCGAGGCCGGGATGGACGGCCGTGTGACCGCCGTCGGAGTTGCCGATCGCCCAGGGCACACCCACATCGCCGGGTTGGGGGTCGAGCGTGTTGTTGCGCCCTTTGCGGTAGGTGGTGCCGATGGGATGGATGGGAGGCAGATAGACGATGTCGAATCCCATCTCCGCGATGCGCGCCAGCTCGTCCGCCGCACTCTCGAAGGTGCCGTGGCCGCCCTCTTTGCCGGTGGATCGTGGGAAGAACTCGTACCACGCACCGAAGCGCGCCGGCTCGCGGTCGACCGTCAGCTGCAGCGCGGGCTTGGTCACCGTCGAGCCGGAGCGGGTGTGATGGGTCGACATGAGCTCGGCTATGTGCCCGTCCAGAGCGGCCGCGATGCGCACGTCCTCGAAGCTCGAGCCCGTCTCTCCTCGCGCTCGGGTTACCGGTTTCCGCTCGCCCGGCAGTCGCATCGCGACGATGGCCTCTTTGACCGTCTGCCTCTCCGATGCCGGCAGCGCCTTCAGGTGGTCCTCGAGGATCTGGGCGCCCTCCGGTAGCTCCACGTCGACGTCCTGAGCCGCCTCGACCCGCTTGACGAGGTCGCGCCGCCAGGTGGCGAAGCGATCGGTCCACGACTCGACCGCGTACTCCCAGACCCCGATGCGGTCGGGACTAAACGATCCGGCCCAGCGATCGTTGTCGACCAGCGTCATGCGCGACTCGGACCATTTCTTGTCCCCCGGCCCCCGGTAGCGCACGGCGGCGGCGAGCACCGCCGGACCGTCGCGATAGATGTCCGCGCTCACGGTCACCTGGTCGCCGACGATGGCTTTGGCGCGATACCGTCCGCAGTCGACCTGCGGTTCGATGCTTTCGATGATGACGTGTCCCCTGCGAAGGAACGACTTCACGCCTGCATGCCCCTTCCTGGATACGGCCGGAGGTCCCGCGACTCCCATCGCTAGGGAGGCTACTGCGCCCGCTTGGCCTGCGCGACACTGTGCGGATGAAAGCACTCAGGAGCTTTGCGGTCCGGGCGTCGTTGCCCGCACCTTTGGATGCCCTATCCGGCATTGCCACTAACCTCAGGTGGACCTGGGACGGCCGCGCGCTCGAGCTCTTCCGCTGGGTCGACTCCGATGCGTGGGAGGAGTCCGGGCACGATCCCGTCCGCATGCTGGGACTCGTCTCCAAGGAACGCCTCGCGGAGCTGGAACAAGACAGCCCGTTTCTGACCTTCTTGGCCTCCGTCAAAGACGGCCTCGACCGCTACCTCAACGAGCCCCGTTGGTATCAGAGCCACCACGGCCCGACGGACATCGGCACGATCGCCTACTTCTCACCGGAGTTTGGCGTCAGCGAGGCCCTGCCCACCTACTCGGGCGGCCTCGGCGTGCTGGCAGGCGACCACCTCAAAGCGGCGAGCGATCTGGGACTGCCGCTGGTCGGAATAGGGCTGCTCTACCGGCAGGGTTACTTTCGCCAGCAGCTCAACGCCGATGGCTGGCAACAGGAGCGCTATCCGGCGCTCGACCCGCACGGCATGCCCCTCACCCTGGTCGCCTCCCAGGACGACGGACCGGTCAAGATCGAGGTCGATCTCGAGGGCCGGCGCTGTGTTGCCCAGGTGTGGAGCATGCAGGTTGGTCGCGTCCCGCTGTACCTCCTCGATTGCGACATCGAGGACAACGCACCCGAAGAACGGGCGGTGACCGACCGGCTCTACGCCGGGGGCAGCGAACATCGCCTCCGTCAGGAAATCGTTCTCGGAATCGGCGGAGTGCGGGCGCTGCGCGCGCTCGGTCATGTGGCCGACGTCTGGCACTCGAACGAGGGTCACGCCGGCTTTCTCAATCTCGAGCGCATCAGGGAGCTCTTGGTGGATGGCGACCTCGCCTTCGCCGAAGCGGTCGAGGCCGTGCGCGCGTCCACGATCTTCACGACCCACACACCGGTGCCCGCCGGAATCGACCGCTACGACCTCGACCTCATGCGCCGCTACTTCGAATCCTTCGCGCAGGAGTGTGGAGCGAGGTTCGAAGAGCTCCTCCAGCTCGGCCTCGAGCCGGAGGACGGCGCGGCATCGATGTTCAACATGGCGGTGATGGGTCTGCGACTGGCCGGGCGTTCGAACGGAGTGAGCAGGCTGCACGGGCGAGTGTCGCGCTCGATGTTCGACGACCTCTGGCCCGAGGTACCCGACGACGAGGTTCCGATCACGTCCATCACCAACGGCGTGCACACGTCCACCTGGCTCGGTCCCGAGCTGGCCGAGGTCTTCAACCGGAGGCTGGCGCCGGGATGGGCGGAGACCGGCGGCGCGCGCTGGGACCGCATCAACGAGGTGCCCGATGCCGAGCTCTGGCGTGCGAGGGACCGAGCGCGTGAGCGCCTCGTCTACTTCGTGCGCGAGCGGTTGCGCAAACAACTGCTGAGTCGCGGAGCGTCCGACTCCGAGGTCAAGTGGACCGATGAGGTGTTCGATCCCGGGGTGCTCACCGTCGGTTTCGCGCGCCGCTTCGCGCAGTACAAGCGCGGCACACTTCTGCTTGCCGAGCCCGAGCGGATCAAGAGGCTGTTGCTGAGCTCCGACAGACCGATCCAGATCGTCCTGGCCGGTAAAGCACATCCGCGCGACGACGGCGGGAAAGAGATGATCCGCCAGCTCGTGCACTTCGGCCGGGATCCCGAGATCCGCTTCCGCTTCGCGTTCATCGAGGACTACGACATGGAGGTGGGGCGGCTGTTGACGCAGGGGGCCGACGTGTGGCTGAACAATCCCCGCCGGCCGCTCGAAGCGTGCGGAACCTCGGGAATGAAGGCCGCCCTCAACGGGGCTCTGAACTGCTCGATACTCGATGGCTGGTGGGACGAGTGCTACAACGGAAACAACGGTTGGGCGATCGGAACCGTCGATGTTGCCGCCGACCTCGACTACCAGGACCGGGTCGACGCGAGCGCGCTCTACGACCTGCTCGAGCGCGAGATCACGGTGCGCTTCTACGATCGGTCAGAGGGGCCGATTCCTCGTCGTTGGACCGAGCGAGTGAAGAACTCGATCCAGAGCACGGGCAAGTTCGTGACCGCCGACCGGATGGTGCGCGACTACGTCACGGAGCTGTACGAGCCGGCGGCGGCACAGGGCGAGGCGATGAGGGCGGATGGATACCAACGAGCCCGGGCGCTGGCCGGGTGGAAGGACAGGGTGCGCACCGCCTGGAACGGCGTGAAGGTGCTGGACGTCGAGGGCGACGTGACCGCGGCCGACGTGGGAACCCAGCGCACGGTCGCCGCCGTGGTGTCGCTCGGCGAGCTCGACACCTCGGACGTCATGGTGCAGCTCGCACACGGACCCGTGGGCCAGAACGGTGAGCTCATCGACCCTCAGATCGTCGTCATGCAGACGGACTCGTTTCAAGACGGCGTCGGGAACTACCACGGGAGCTTCGCGACGGAGAGGGCCGGTCTCTACGGCTTCGCCGTGCGGGTGATTCCCGCTCATCGAGACCTTCCGAACGCGATGGATGTGGGTCTGATCACCTGGGCCTGATCGCTCATCTCTCGGCACACCCACAAGTTCGCAACTCTCGAATCAATAAGGGTGTGCCGAGAGAAACACTGAGGAGATGGCAGTTTCTCTCGGACTTGCTGGGGTCCAGCCCGAACGGCCCCATGCTCGCAGAGAGGTTAACAGGTAACGGCTCGTCCCTTTGGCCAGCCAGCGCGACATTTCGGTAACAGACCTGTGACGGGCCGGTGACAGGTCTCTCCTAACCTTCGAGAGAGCGAAACGACCTAATGGTGGCTAGCGGTTGCTTCTGATTCGTCAGTCGCCTGCCGGAGAAGAAACGACCGACGTGTCGGGACAAGCTGGCAAGAGGAGGAGACGAACATGCGTGATACCGATTGAATCCACCGTTTCCAGTGGATTGCGATGCGCGCAGGAAGGAGGAACATTGAAAAGAACGGAACGGGTCAAGGGAGAATTCACCGCCACTCTCGCAGCGGTTTTTCTTGTCTCGGTCGTGCTGGCGGCTTTGTCTTCGCAAGGAGAAGCGTCCCACAACGGAAGTGGGTGTACGAGTTTCACGGGCAACGACAGCGACAACTTCTACTTCGGTCACGCCGGCTGTGAGGACATTGAGATGCGGGGCGGGGCGGACACCGCCTACGGGCAGGACGGCAAGGATGACGTGATGATGGGAGCCGGTCACGACTGGGGTGAGGCTGGCGAAGGCCAGGATTACGTATTTGGCGGCGACGGTAACGACTCCATCTTCGGAAACCGGGACAACGACTTCTTGTTTGATCGGCAGGGCACGGATACAGACAGAGTCTGCGGCAACAGAGACGACGATTACTTGGACGCAACGGACGACGACAACAATGACCACCTGGCTGGGGGAGATGGCTTCGACGAGCTCCATGGTGATAACGGCGACGAAAAGCTGGGCGGAACGAGCATCCGCTGTGATTAGGCGAAAGGAGCGATTTGTATGAATGTTTCGAGCAAGCTCCGAGATGCGGCCACTACCGTTCTCCTAGGCGCTGGTGCCGCGGTGATCATTGGATCGGCAGCTCTTGGGCAGAACACCGGCTACACGTTCAGGAATATCTCGGTTGGTTACGGAACCGATCCGATAACAAAGGAGATAGACACATCGAGCGCAGCACTCGTATACGACCTTGGATGGCAATCCTTGGAGTTTCCTGGTACCCGTTTGTGCACCTTTCGAGTTCGAGATGCAGCGGGAGCAATCATCGGGGAGCGAACCGGCAACTTCACCGCACTCGAACCCCAAAAAGGTGCGGGAACTCACATGCCCACTTCGGGTTCGCCATCGTCCGCTGACGTCTCTTGTGGCGACGCTCGGGTGGACGATCCAGGTGGAACCTTCCGATTTTCGGACATCTCAGTCGCCCACGTTCAGACACTCTCGGGGGACCTCGACCCGAAGCGAGTAGCATTGAGCTTCAGTGCTGAATGGGCAGGGACCGGTTATCCCGCCACACAGCAATGCAACGTTACTGTTTACGGACAGTCGGGCAGCGCGCTCCTCACCAATGACTTCACGTTTACGTCCTCGTCAGATCGGATACCGGCGGCTACCAAGCATCTCGTCTATAGCTCCGATCTCCCGGAGCCGCCGGCTTCTGCCGATTTGGACTGCCGACCCTTTACTGGCTAGCTGCCTGCGTTAGAGGAGGAGGGAGGGCAACGACCGCCCGCTCTCCCTCCTGCTATGCCGGTTCCTCTTGGATATCGTCTTCTATGCATCCGTGAGTACTCACTGATGCGTTAAATCGATATGGAAGGAATGGAAGGCATCGAGAATGGGTTTCTGTGGACCCACAAGATGATCTGATCAAGTTTTGCGAGCTCCACTACGGGCGCCTTGTAGGCATCTTGGGCTTGTACTGCGGAGATGGAGATATGGCCCAGGAGCTTGCTCAGGAGGCTCTTGCCAGGGTGTGCAGCAGCTGGGACCGAGTCCGAAAAATGGAGCACCCCGGCGCATGGACCCAGCGCGTCGCAATCAATCTCGCGAATTCGCATTTCCGGAGGAAGCTTACCGAGCAACTAGCGAAACAGCGACTGGACGCTGTCACCTCACATACCTCAAACGAGCCCGATACAGCATCGGCAGTTGCGATTCGTAAAGCTCTGGCTGCGCTGCCGCGGCGCCAACGAGCAGTTCTCATCCTGCACTATTACGGCGACCTCTCGTTCACGCAGATAGCCGGCACGCTCGGAATGCCTGAAGGAACGGTCAAATCGTTGGCTCGTCGAGCAGTGCTCAAGCTGCGCCGCGACTCGGGATTGGTCGATTTTGAGGAGGCGACGAATGTTTAGTATCCGCGATCTCTTGGATGAAGCGGCTCCGCGACCAACTCGGGCGCTCCAGCCTGACAAGGTCTTGCGACGTGCAGCGCACCTCAGGACTCGCCGTCGCCTCTTGACTGCATGCGCAGCAGGGAGCCTCATCATCTCCTTGTGGGTAGTGGCGCCGCTAGTTGTAAACCGGCCGCCGCAGAGCCAGCAGCTGAGGCCGCCGGGCGAAGGCGCGAGCAGCGAGGGAACTCAAACGCTGTTGAACTACACTTTCTCAGACATCGAAGTGGGAGACTCTGTCGATCCCGTTTCAGGAGAGACAAGACAAGGCATAGCAGAGGTCGCCTTCACGTATGGCTGGGCGTCGAACGCGTTTCCCGGATGGCATCGTTGCACCTTTGTCGTCCGGGATCAGGACGGCTCTGCGGTCGGAGAGAAGTCACACGAATTTGCGGGACTCAATCCTGGAGACAGGTCAGAGACAACGGTCGACATTGTTGGAGACCCTGCCAGGGCAGATATCTCTTGTTCCACCGATCGGTTGGACGATCCAAGCGGGCGGTACGAATTCAGCAATGTTCGCGTCACTTCGAGTGCTTTTCAGGTGTCGGAAGGACAGGAGTACGACGTGCGGTTTGATGTGCAATGGATCGGAGCGAGTGCCTTGCCTGCTCCATCGGAATGCGAAGTTGCCCTTTATGGTTCTGATGGCAACGTTCTGTTTCGGGTGCAAAGCGTTGTAGGTGGTGCCGGCAGGCTTAAAGAGAACGGACGCCTGCGGGTCATACCACCCCCGTCGGTCGATGAAGAGCCGACCGACGCCCGTATCGCCTGCCGCGCGTTCACTCGCTAGCGTGGCTTAGCTACTGAGAACCACCGGTCTCCGGTCACTTGTGCTACCAGCCCAGTTCGTCGAGGCGTTCGTCGCTGATGCCGAAGTGGTGCGCTATCTCGTGGATCACGGTGATGCGGACCTCCTCTCGGATCTCGTCGGGGTCACCAAAGGTGCGCGTCAGAGGCCCCTTGTAGATCGAGATCCGATCGGGCATCGCTCCGAAGTAGGTGCCTGGCCCCCGTTCGGTGAGCGGCACCCCGTGATAGAAGCCGAACAGGGTCTCGCCCGGAGGCAGGTCGGCCAGCGCGTCGGGTGAGGGCTCGTCTTCGATCAGTAGCTCCACGTTGTCCATCGCCCTCGCGATGTCGGGGGGCAGGGAATCGAGCGCGTCCGACACCAGCCGCTCGAAGTCGCCATCTTCCATCTCGCAACGCTATGCGACGGTGAACTTTCGTGCGCGACGCGGCGTCACATGTGTGGAGTCGAGGACTGGGAGCTCGAGAACGAGAGCTCAGCGACAAGGAGGTCGGCCATGAAACCGGCGCGGGTGGTTGCGAGTGCCGTGGCGGTGTTTCTCGCGGCGATGACCGTTCCGGTTTCCGCCGCCTGCTTCGGCAGCGGATGCGCTGCGGCTCTTGACGCCTTCTCCTACCGCACCGAATACCTCTGGCCGAGCCAGCGGGTGGCCTGGACGACCTCGGCCTACGTCGACAAGGGCGTCGCCGGGCCCGAAGAGGGTCCTTTCTACGCCTATCTGGTCGAGGCACCCGAGCGGGCAACGAGGGTCCCGCGCGTCGACGGCGCCACCAGGTTGGGAGGTGTGGAGACGGCTGAGACGGGCGAACGCCGGTTGCTCGAGGTCTCGGTGTCGTTCTCCGTTCCGGCCGATGCGGCCCTGGGGAGCTACGTGGTCGAGGTCTGCAACGATCCCTGCGACCGAAGGTTGGGCTATCTGGGCGCCACCGCGGTCGAGATCGTGGCCGGCGACCTCGAGGCGCGCCTGACCAAACGGATCGACGAGGTGTCCGGGAAGCTTCGATCGGTTCGTGCCTCGATGAGCGACGTCGCGCGCCGCACGACGAAGCGATCGATCAAGTCACTCACGGAGCAGATCGTCGCCATGGAGGAAAAGCTCGACGAACGCCTTGCCGAGCTCGCTGCAAGGGTGACGGAACTCGAGGCACGAGAGGTCCCCGTCGAGAAGCAGACCGAGACGTCTCAGTCCACGCTCGCGCTCGGTGCGCTCATGCTCGGCCTGGCGGCGTTCTTCGCCCTGCTGCGCGGCCGTGCGCGCGGGAGGCCCACCCAGGGCTAGTCGGACGAGTAGATCGTCACGCTCTCGGCCGGGAGGCGGATGACGCCGTCCTCGGCCCCCGGTTCGTGCGCCGAGGTCAGCAGCATCGAGGTTCTCCGCTCGCTCGGAAGCTCTATCTCGACGGGCTTGGTGCCGAGGTTGCAGGCGATCGTCACCGGGCCTCGTTCGACCACCAGCCAGCGGGGGTCCTCGTCGAAGCGCACGACGACGGAGCCGAGGTCACCATCGAGCAGAGCGGGGTTCGAGCGACGAAGCGCGATCAGCTTACGGTGCCAGTCCAGTAGCTCGGCGTGGGGCTCCCGGTTCTGCTCGGACCAGTCGAGCTTGCTGCGGGCGAAGGTGCGCTCGTCCTGCGGGTCGGGCACGTCTTTCGGTGACCAGCCGAAGGGCCGGAACTCGTTGCGCCGGCCCTCGCGGACCGCCCGGCCGAGGTCCGCATCGTCGTGGTCGGTGAAGTAGGCAAAGGGGGTGGAGGCGCCCCACTCTTCGCCCATGAACAGCAGCGGCACGAAGGGGGCCGTGAGCACCAGCGCGGCCCCGGCCTTCAATAGCCCGGGGCTCATGAGCGCGCTCGACCGATCGCCCACGGCCCGGTTACCGATCTGGTCGTGGTTCTGCAGGTAGCCGAGGAAGCGGGATCCCGGGAGTCCGGTGGCGGGGCGGCCGTGGTTGCGCCCGCGAAACCCTGAGAACCTTCCGGCATAGACGTAAGCGTGCTTCAGGGCCTCTGCGAGGTCGGAGATCGCTCCGAAATCGGCGTAGTAACCGTCCCGCTCTCCCGAGAGCAGCGCGTGCAGCGCGTGATGGAAGTCGTCACTCCACTGCGCGTCCATACCGAAGCCTCCCGCCTCGGTCGCTCGTACGATCCGGGGGTCGTTCAGGTCACTCTCGGCGATGAGCCACAGGGAGCGCCCGGCCTCGGCCTCGTAAGCGCGCACCCGTGTCGTCAGTTCTTCGAGGAAGTGAACGGCGCTCCGATCGTGCAGCGCGTGCACTGCGTCCACGCGCAGCCCGTCGCAGTGGTAGTCGCGCAGCCACATCAACGCGTTGTCGATGAGGAAGTCGCGCACCTCGGTGCTTCCGGCGTCGTCGAGGTTGATCGCGTCCCCCCAGGGGGTCTTGTACCTGTCGGTGAAGTAGGGACCGAACTCGCCGAGGTAGTTGCCCGCGGGGCCGAGGTGGTTGTAGACCACGTCCATGATGACCGCCAGCCCGCCGGCATGGCACGCGTCGACCAGCAGCTTGAGGCCCTCCGGCCCGCCGTAGGCGTGGTGCGGCGCGTAGAGGTCGGCGCCGTCGTAGCCCCACCCTCGCTCGCCCGAGAATTCGTTGACGGGCATCAACTCGATGGCCGTGATTCCGAGCGACGCCAGATAGCCGAGGCGGTCGACGACCGCCTCGAAGGTTCCCTCCGGCGTGAACGTCCCGACGTGCAGCTCGTAGACGACCGCGCTTGCCGGCGGCGGAGGGCGCCAGTGCTCGTCGGTCCAGGCGAAGTCGTCGTGATCGACGTAACGGGAAGGGCCGTAAACGCCCTTGGGTTGCCAGCGAGAGCGAGGATCGGGCCGCGGCTCACCTCCGTCGAGCGAGAAGGTGTAGTCGTCACCGTGCTCGACGGCGACCTCGGCTCGCCACCAATCGTGCTCGGTGCGCGCCATGCCAACGGTTCGATCGCGGACGTTCACCTCGACCTTGGTGGCGAACGGCGCCCAGACGGATAGCTCGGTCATGCGTCGTCCCTTGTCAATAGGCTGACGGGAAAATCGCTCCACAGGTCGTCGAGCGCGACCGCACCTCGGTGACTACGGCCCGAGAGCCGGTCGCTCCAGGCGCCGGCGGGGAGCTCCAGGGTCGTGCTCTTCATATCCGGCAGCCCGAGAGTCAAACGCGGGACGACCGTCACGACCCGGTTACCTCGGAGGAAGGCGACCACGCGTTCGGCTGCATCGCCGGTCGCGTGCAGCGGCTCGTAGGTCGAGGACTCGCCGAAGGCCTGCGGCAGCTCCGCTCGCACGGCCAGCGCGCGCTGGAGCAAGAACAGTTTTGCGGCGCCGTCGTCGCTCAGGAGCGGGGGCCCTCCGCCGGCCACGTCCTCGAGCAGGACCCGCCGCCGCTCGTAGTGGACCCGCCGCCGGTTGTCGGGATCCACGAGGCTGAGGTCCCACAACTCGCAGCCCTGGTAGACATCCGGAACGCCGGGCGCGGTGAGCTTGATGAGCGTCTGCGACAGGGATGCGATCCGGCCGGGCTCGACCAGCGGCGCGACGAACTCCTCGAGCTCGGCGACGAAGGCCGCATCGCTCAGTGCCGCGCGCACGAAGGACACGAGCGCGGCGTCGTACTCCTCATCCGCGTCGATCCACGAGGTGTGAAGCCGCGCCTCTTTGGCCGCCTTGGTCATGTAGCCGGTCGCGCGCTCGACGCTGAGGGGCCATGCACCCACTAGAGTCTGATACAGCAGGTACTCGTCTCCGCGGCTGGGCAGGTTGCGCGTCCGGTGGCGCATGTTCATCTCGGACCAGCGACCCACGGCCCCTGCCCAGCGAGCGGGGATCTCACTCAACAGCGAGATGCGCACCCGCACGTCCTCCGAGCGTTTGGTGTCGTGGGTCGAAGTGGCCAGCATGCTGAGGGGCCGGTTGCGTTGGGCTCTCTGGTTGTGCCTGTGGAAGTCTTCGAGCGACACTCCGAAGTCGCCCGGGTCGCCGCCGACCTCGTTCAGTGAGGTCAGCCGGTTGTAGGTGAAGAAGAGCGTGTCCTCTATGCCCTTGGCCATGATCGGTCCGGTCACTTGCTGGAAGCGCAGCGCGAGGTTGTGCGCAGCCGCCGCGTCCGTGCGCAGCAAGAGGATGTCGCTCAGCAGCTCGAACAGCTCGGGCTCGAGGTCCGCGCGTCTGTCTTTTGCGACCGCGATCGCTCCGGAGATGACTCTTTCGTCGGTGGGCGTGACGGTTCTCGAGACGGGGTTCACGTAGGTTCGGTAGACGGGAAAGGCGGCCATGGTCTCGGCCAGCGCCGAACGTAGTTCACGGCGCGTGTAGTCGCGGTAGCGCCGCTGCCCCTCGCAGAGCTCGGACAGCGAATCGGTCAGCCTTTCGAGATCACTGGCCAGCTCGGTGTGGGCGATGGCCAGCTTCTTGTCCCGCCGCTGGTCGTCGAGATCGGCTACGTCGCCGGTGAACGTCTCGTAGACGCTGGTGAGGGCTCCGGCCCCCGAGGAGTCTACGAACAGTCCGTTGACCCGGTTCAAGAAGTCGTAGCCGGTGGTTCCCTGAACCGGCCAGTCGGGGAGTGACTCGTCGCCCTCGAGGATCTTCTCGACCACGATGTAGGAGCCGGGTGCCGCGGCGCGCAGCTTGGCCAGGTACTCATCCGGACGGCGCAGGCCGTCGATGTGATCGATCCGCAGGCCCTGGAGCTCGCCCCGGTCCACGAGCTCGAGCACCAGGGCGTGGGTCCGGCGAAACACCTCGGGGTTCTCGGCACGCAACCCCGCGAGGTCGTTGATGGCGAAGAAGCGCCGGTAGTTGAGTTCCTCGGAAGCCACGCGCCAGTGCGCCAGGCGGTAGTGCTGGAGCTCGAGGACCTCGTGCAGCGCCTCGACGTCGCGCTGCGCGGTTCGTATGTCCCCGAGCGCCGTCCCGGGAGCCAGCGGGAGGAGGTGGTCGTGGTAACGCACGACGGACTCGCCGTCTCTGTGCTCGAGTTCGATCTCACCCGCCTCCAGAACCCGACCGTAATGGTCGCCCAGGATCGGCACCAGGATCTGGCGCCGCAGCTTGTGCCCCGGTGGGTCCCAATCGATGTCGAAGAACGATGCGTAGCGGCTGCCGGAGCCGAGCTTGAGGACGTCCCACCACCACACGTTCGCAGGGTCGTTGACGGCCATGTGATTGGGAACGATGTCGAGGAGGTGGCCCATGCCGTGTTCGTCGAGCGCGGCCAGCAGACGCTTGTGCGCCTCGGCCCCCCCGAGCTCCTCGTTGACGCGTCCATGATCGACGACGTCGTAGCCATGTGTGCTGCGGGCGCGCGCCTGTAGATAGGGCGAGCAGTAGAGATGGCTGATGCCGAGCCGGGTGAGGTAGCCGACGATGGCCGCGGCATCGTCGAAGCCGAAGCCGGCGTGCAGCTGAACCCGATAGGTCGCGCGCAGGGGAATGCGAGGTCGCTTCAACGCCGGGGGACCCGAGGTGCCACTACTCAACCCGGCGGAGGACCACCAGCGAGCGACCTTCGAGTTCGATGACATCGCCCGCTTTGTAAGGGCGCTCGTCGTTGCCGAGGAGAGGTGTGTTGGTGTCGATGACGACGCTCCACGCGTTGCCCCAGCCTCCGATCGGAACCATGAAATCCATCGGGTCGTGATGCGCGTTGAAGAACAACAGGAAGCTGTCGTCGGTTATCCGCTCACCTCGGGGGCCGGGCGTTGCGATCTCGTCACCGTTGAGAAAGACCCCGATCGACTTGGCGAAACCGTCGTTCCACTGCTGCTCGGTCATCTCGTCCCCGCCGGGGTTGAACCACGCGATGTCCGAGATCTCCTCACCGTGGATCGCGCGACCCATGAACCAACGGTGTCGCCGGAACACGGGATGCTCCCGCCTGAACTCCATGAGGCGGCGCACGAAGCCGAGCAGGGTGAGGTTCTCGTCGCGCAGGCTCCAGTCGATGTAGCTGATCTCGTTGTCCTGGCAGTAGGCGTTGTTGTTGCCCCCCTGCGTGCGCCCGATCTCGTCGCCGCCGAGAAACATGGGCACGCCCTGGCTCAGCGCAAGGGTGGCGAGGAAGTTGCGCTTCTGGCGTTCCCGCAACGTGCGGATGCCGGGATCGTCGGTCTCGCCCTCCACTCCGTGATTCCACGAGCGGTTGTGATTCTCGCCGTCCTTGCTGTCCTCGCCGTTGTCCTCGTTGTGTTTCTGGTCGTAGCTCACGAGGTCGTTGAGCGTGAAGCCGTCGTGGGCCGTGATGAAGTTGATCGATGCGTTGGGGCGCCGGCCGTCGTCCTTGTAGAGGTCCGAGCTTCCCGTCAGCCTGAAGGCGAACTCGCCCACTCCCGCCTCTGCTCCGCGCCAGAAATCGCGCATGCTGTCGCGATACTTGCCGTTCCATTCGCTCCAGCCAGGAGGAAAGTTGCCGACCTGGTAACCGCCCTCGCCGACGTCCCACGGTTCGGCGATCAACTTCATCTGCGAGAGAACCGGGTCCTGGTGAATGATGTCGAAGAACGAGCTCAGGCGATCGACCTCGTACAGCTCGCGCGCCAACGCCGACGCGAGATCGAAGCGAAAACCGTCGACGTGCATCTCGATCGCCCAGTAGCGGAGACTGTCCATGATCAGCCTGAGCACCTGCGGGTGGCGCACGTTGAGGGAGTTGCCCGTCCCCGTGAAGTCCATGTTGTAGCGTTTGTCGCTGTCGATGAGGCGGTAGTAGGCGGCGTTGTCGATGCCGCGAAAGCACGCGGTCGGGCCCATGTGATTCCCCTCACCGGTGTGGTTGTAGACGACGTCGACGATGACCTCGATACCGGCTTCGTGCATCGCCTTGACCATGTATTTGAACTCCGCAACCTGCTGTCCGTGCTTCCCGGAGGCGCTGTAACCGGCGTAGGGGGCGAAGAACCCGATCGAGTCGTAGCCCCAGTAGTTACGTAGTCCCTTGTTGATCAGGAACTGTGGGTGGAGGAAGTGGTGGGTGGGCATGAGCTCGATCGCGGTGATGCCCAGCAGCAAGAGGTGTTCGATCGAGGCCGGGTGCGCGAGCCCCGCGTAGGTTCCCCGAACGCTCTCGGGAATGCCCGGGTTGGCATAGGTGAAGCCCTTGACGTGGGTCTCGTAGATCACCGTCCGGTGCCAGGGCGTGTGCAGCGGTTGGTCGCCGCCCCAGTCGAAGGTCGGATCGATCACGACCGACTTCGGCACCCTGGGGGCCGAGTCGGCCTCGTTGAAGGTGAGATCGGCGTCCTCCTCGCCGAAGTTGTACCCGAAGACCTCCTCGGACCAGTCGACGTCACCGTCGATGGATTTGGCGTAGGGGTCCAGCAACAGCTTGTTGCGGTTGAACCGGTGACCCTTCTCGGGGTCGAAGGGGCCGTCGACCCGGTAGCCGTAGCGCTGGCCCGGCGCGACCCCCGGTAGGTAGCAGTGCCACACGAAGCTGTCGATCTCGGTGAGCTCGATCCGGATCTCGCCCTCTCCCTCTGCGAAGAGGCACAGCTCGACCGCGGTGGCGTGCTCCGAGAACACCGCGAAGTTGGTGCCCTCGCCGTCCCAGGTGGCGCCGAGCGGATAGGGGACTCCGGGCCAGATTTCCATCCGCCGCAGCCTAAGACCCACGCGAACCACCGCAGTTCAGCCACAGCTCCTTGACAGAAAAGTCATCGAGTGTTGAACTCAACGCACGTTGAAATATCTCTTCCCGCGCCGCTGAAGGAGGAACGATGTGGGCCCTGGTGGTCAAGGAGTTCAGGCAGGTGCGGCGCGACCACCGCACGCTGGCGATGATGATCGTGATGCCGCTGCTGCTGCTGGTGGTCTTCGGCTACGCGGCCAGCTTCGACGTCGACGAGATCCCGACCGTCGTGACGGGCCCGCAGGCCTCGGTTGCGGAGGATCGCCTGCCCGGCCTGTTCCAGGTCCGCGGTTCGCATGAGGACTGGGGTCGCGCCGCCGCGGTTGCGCACCTGCGCAACGGAGATGCGGCGGTCGCCGTAGTCACGGCCGACGGCTCGCCGCCCGAGATCCTCCTCGACGGCACCGAGTTGTTCTCGAGCCGCTCCGCGTTGACGGCCCTGTCCCAGAATACCGACGCTCCCACACCCGAGATCATGTTCAACGAGGACCTCGAGACCTCGGTCATCATGGTCCCGGCTCTCGCCGGAATGATCCTCATCTTCGTCGGCACGATGATCACGAGCCTCGGGGTCGTGCGCGAGCGTCAGAGCGGAACCCTCGAACAACTCGCGGTGATGCCGTTCCGGCCGCGTGACGTCTTCGTGGGAAAGGTCGCCCCCTACTTTCTCGTGGCGTCGATCGATCTGGTCGTCATCATCGGCGTCGGTGGTTGGTTGTTCGACGTCCCGTTCGAAGGCTCGGTGTGGCTCCTGGCGCTGGGCGCGCTGCTCTTCTTGTTCGTCACGCTCGGTCTCGGGGTTCTCATCTCGAGTGTGTCGGAGAACCAGGGCCAGGCGATTCAACTGGCGCTCATGTCGCTGCTGCCGCAGATACTGCTATCCGGCATGATCTTTCCGGTCGCCTCGATGGCGGCCAGCATCCGCTGGATCTCTTACTTCCTGCCGTTGACCTACTTCACTCAGATAGCGCGCGGCGTCATGGTCCGGAGTGAGGGCCTCGACGGCCTGTGGTTCCCCCTGGCGATGCTCGCGCTACTGGGAGCCGTCATCTTCACCTTCGCCATCGTCCGCTTTCGCCGCTACCTCACGCCCGCGAAGGTGAAGCGCTCGCGCTCGCCGGTGCGGATGAAGCTCGCAGAAGACGGTGCTCGATGAAGGCTTCGAACTGGGGACTCGACCGAGCGTCGGTCGACTATGGCGGAGTGAAGGCACTCGAAGACGTGAGTGTTGGGCTCACCGATGCCACGGTGACCGCCGTCGCCGGCGGTGACGGCGCGGGCAAGACGTCACTGTTGCGAGCCCTTCTCGGATTGGTGGCACTCTCGGCGGGCGAGATTCGGTGTCCCCAGGAAGGTGCCATCGGCTACCTGCCCGCCGGCTCGGGTGTCTATCCGGACCTCACGGTAGATGAGAACCTTCGCTTCGCGGCCGGGGCCTACGGGCTGCGCGGCGGGGACTATCGAGTTGCGCGCGCCGAGCTACTGGCGCGCACGGGGCTCGCACCGGCGCACGATCGTCTCGGGGGCAACCTCTCCGGGGGCATGCGCCAAAAGCTCGGGCTCGCGATGGCGCTGGTGCATGGTCCCCGCTTGCTGGTACTCGATGAGCCGTCAACGGGCATAGATCCGGTGAGTCGCAGAGAGCTCTGGCGACTCGTGACCGAGGCTGCCGGCGACGGTACGACGGTGGTCCTGGCCACGACCTACCTCGACGAAGCCCAGAGGTGCGACTCGGTCACCGTTCTCGACGACGGCGCCATCCTGTTGCAGGGATCGCCCGGTGAGCTCATAAGCGGTATCGACGGGTCGGTGGGGGAGTCGGCCGCGCGACCCGAGATCACTTTCGCGTGGCGCCGCGGCGCCGGCTGGCGCGGCTGGTCGCCGGGTGACGCCGGCTCGGCCGGAGCGCGCCCCGTAGCCCCGGACCTCCAGGATGCCGTCGTCATCGCCGCACTGCGCAAACGAGAAGCTCAGAAGGCAGCGGCATGACGCTCGTTCACGCTCGAGAGGTGTGCAAGGACTTCGGTCAGTTCAGGGCCGTGGACGGCGTCGATCTCACGGTTGCAGAAGGTGAGGTGGTAGGACTCCTGGGAGCCAACGGTGCCGGAAAGACAACCCTTATGAGGATGCTCTTGGGCCTGACGACGCCGACCGGCGGGCGTATCGAGCTCTTCGGTGAGGCCCTCGCTCCGGGCGCGCGGAGACGGATTGGCTACGTCGCGCAGGGTCTCGGCCTCTACGAAGACCTGACCGTGTCGGAGAATCTCGACTTCGCCGCCTCGGCGTTCGACGTGGGTACCCCTCCGCTCGAGGATCTTGCGATCTACAAAGACGTGTTGGTGCGCGACCTTTCGCTGGGGCTGCGCAGGCGCACCGCGTTCCTGAGCGCCCTGGCGCACGATCCGGACCTGCTGGTGCTGGACGAGCCCACTTCCGGAGTAGACGTGCTGGCGCGCTCGGAGCTGTGGGGCACCATTCGGAGCGCAGCCGAGGCCGGTGCGGGTGTGCTCGTCAGCACTCACCACCTGGACGAGGCGGAGCAGTGTGACCGCGTGGTGGTCATGGCGGCCGGGCGCATCGTGCTGTCGGGAACCATGAACGAGATCGTCGGTGACGTCTCTGGTGGTGTCGAACGCATCGAGACCTTCGAACAGCGCTTCGCGGAGTTGGCGGCCGCCCGGTGAGCGACGCCGCCGCGCGCCGAACGGGTCGCCGCCCCGGAACCAGCGGCGCGCGCGAGGACATCCTCGCGGCGGCCACACGCGCGTTCGCCGAGCTTGGTTACGAGCGCGCCACCATCAGGCACGTCGCGAAGGAGGCGAGTGTCGATCCCGCGCTCGTGCACCACTACTTCGGCAGCAAGCGGGCGCTCTTCGTCGCAGCAATGAACCTTCCGGTCAACCCGGCGGAGCTCGTCGAGGGCCTGATTGCCACGGGTGAAACCGACACGCTGGCCGAGCGCGTACTGCGGACCATGATGGGGGTGTGGGATCACGAGCAGAGCCGTGCCCCGCTCGTCGCCTTGATCCGCTCGGCGATGTCCGACGATGACGCGGCAACCATGGTCAGAGAGTTCATCACGGTAGAGTTGGTCGGTCGGCTCGTGCGGGCCGCCGGCGACGATCGTCCCGACCTGCGCGTTGCGCTGCTTTCCACTCAGATCATGGGGCTATTGACCATGCGTTACGTGCTCCGGCTGGAGCCACTGGCGTCGGCCGACGTCGACACGGTGGTCGGCGCGGTGGCCCCGAATCTGCAGCGTTACCTCACCGGCCCCCTGCAAGGGCCCTGACTCGAACTGTGACGCTCCTCACAGTTACGCCGGCCGATTGGTGTCGGCGATTGGCGTGGGGTCACGTCACGTCGTGCACTCACGCCTCGGGGATGGCTGCTTGCGAGGCCCCCCAGCGGCTCAGGATGTACTTCTGGCGCTCGACCGGGTTGACGATCTCTCTGGTCCCGTTGTTGAGGCGCACGAAGAAGGCCTGCTTCTTCTCGAGGTTGCCCTTCTTGTCGACCACGATGGTCGCCTCGACCGGGAATCCGCTCGGCCGCACATGCACCCGGCACAATTCGTGGCCATTGACCTTGTGCAACTGCGTCGTGACGTTGGTCGCGGCGGCCTCGCCGAGCGCGTTGATGAGCAGTTGGCTGAGGTGGAGCTCGAAGCGGTCGCGATCGTCCTTGCCCTCCTTATGGAGGCTCGCGTAGTCGCCGGCGAGACCGTGCGTCGAGCCGTCGTCGTTGACTCCGATCAGCAGCGTCCCGCCCTCGCGGCTGTTGAGGAACGCCGCGATCGTCTTGAGCGACGCGCTCTCCAGCGGCTTGTAGACCTCGCCGCCGCCCGAGTGCGTGCGTAAGGTCGCCTTGTACTCCAGATACTGCGACTCGTTGCCCACCCCGAGCAGCTCGCCGATGGGGCAGTGCTCCTGGTAGGCGACCTTCGCCCGGCCCTGGACCAGCCCCGCGTAGGCTTTGAGCACCGTGGTGGCGAGCTCCTTGTCGTCGAGGAACTTGAAGACCACCTTCTCGTTGCGATCCATCCGTCCGAGCAGCGCCCTCTCGAAGATGTCGCCGAACACAAGATCGAAGTTCTCGCGCGTGTTGGCGACCGCCTTGCGCTGCACGTCCTCGTCGGACACCAGATCGGCGGCCGTCGCGTCGAACACCAGCCGGTCGGCATCGGTCCAGTCGGTCCCGAAGGCCGCGTTGAGCCGCTCGATGATCTCCGACAACGACTCGGCGGGATCGTCGTGCAGTTTGCCGGTCCCGGAGAAGATGGTCTTGACCTCGCCCTCGTCGCTGGTCAACGAGACCGAGCCCTCGAACTCCTTCTCGTGACGCAGGTGCGTGAGCTCGACCTCGTCGCTGATGTCCATGACGTCGCCGGGCCTTGCACGAACAAACGGCTGCAATGCCCGGCAGAACAGGTAGTCGCGCTCGAGGTCCGTGTCCTTGAAGGAGACGATCTGCGACAGGAACGAATAGATGCGCACGAAGCGACTCAGCGCATCACGAAAGCGCTCCTGCTCGTCTTCCTCCAGGGCGGCGAAGCGATCCTTGGCCGGTTCCAACGAGGCGTGCACGCGCCCGTGATCGAGCGGCTCGGCCACCAGCAGCGCAACCGTGTTGGCGACCTCCTCGTGATGAAGAACCCCGAACTCCTCGAGCGCATGCCTCGTGTCGTAGAGCAGGTTGGGGTCCGACGGCGGAGCCACGGTCTTGCCGTAGTACATCTCGAACTCATCTGCGATCGCACCGGCGTTGTTGACGAAGTCCAGCACGAAGGTCCCGTCCTTGTCGGGATGGATTCGGTTGAGCCGCGACAGCGTCTGCACCGCCCCCAACCCGGTAAGCGTCTTGTCGACGTACATGGCATAGAGTTTGGGCTGGTCGAAGCCGGTCTGGAACTTCTCGGCCACTACCATGATGCGGTGATCGTCCGCGTCGAAGCGCTCGGCGGTCTGAGACTCGGGGAAGCCGTTGAGGCTCGACTCCGTGTAGTCGATGCCCCCGTCGCTCACCGTGCCCGAGAACGCGACCAGCACGCCGAGGTCGTAGCCGTGGTCGTCGATGTAACTCCGCAGGGCCTGGTGGAAGCGCACCGCGTGCAGCCTGCTCGAGGTCACCACCATCGCCTTGGCGCGCCCTGCGACCTTGCCCGAGACGTGCTGGCGGAAGTGCTCGACGGTGATCTCGGTCTTCTGGGCCAGGTTGTGCTCGTGGAGCGTCACGAAGCGGGCGATCGCCTTGCGCGCCTTGGTGGTCTCGTAGGCGGGATCGTCCTCGATGGCCTTCTCGATGTGCCAGTAGGTCTCATAAGTGATGTAGTTCCTGAGCACGTCCTCGATGAAGCGCTCCTCGATCGCCTGGCGCATCGAGTAGAGGTGGAAGGGCTCGTGCCTGTTGGTCTCGGTGTTGAGCCCGCCGAACAGCTCCAGCGTCCGGCCCTTGGGCGTCGCGGTGAAGGCGAAGAAACTGAGGTTCGGCTGCTGGCCGCGCGCCGACACCGCCAGCTCCAGGGCGAGCTGCATCGGATCGGCGAGCTCCTCGTCGTCCGCCCCGGCCTCGAGTCCGAGCGCCTTCTTGAGATCCTCGGCCGCCTTGCCCGTCTGCGACGAGTGCGCCTCGTCGACGATGATGGCGTAGCGGCGCGCCGGGAGCCCCTCGATCTTGTCGAGCACGAAGGGGAACTTCTGCAGCGTCGTGATGATGATGCGAGCCTGCTCGCCGCCCAGCGCCTCCGCGAGCTGCGAGGAGTGCTTGTCGATTCGTTCCACCACGCCGTGGGCGTGCTCGAACTGATAGATCGTGTCCTGCAGTTGGCGGTCGAGCACGATCCGGTCGGTGATCACGATGACCTTGTCGAAGACCTTGTAGTCGCCGGCGTCGTGCAGGCTCGAGAGCCGGTGCGCCAGCCACGCGATCGTGTTCGACTTTCCCGATCCCGCCGAGTGCTGAATCAAATAGCGGTTGCCGGCCCGCTCGACCCGCGCGTGGATCTCGAGTTGTTGCACGCAGTCCCACTGGTGGAAGCGCGGGAAGATCACCGTGGCCGGCGCCCTCGAGCCCTTCGACGGCTTCTCGACGTGCACGAAGCGAGCGAGCATGTCCATCCACTCGTGACGCGTCCACACCCGTTCCCACAGGTACGCCGTTCTGTGCCCGAGAGGGTTGGGCGGGTTGCCCTTGCCCCGGTTGTTCCCCCGGTTGAAGGGCAGGAAGCGAGTCGCCTTGCCCGCGAGCCGCGTCGTCATCATCACGTGCTCGGTGTCCGCCGCGAAGTGCACGACCGCGCGCCGGGCCAGTGTCACGTTGCTCGGATCCCGGTCGGTGCGGTACTGCCTCACGGCGTGCTCGACGCCCTGGCCGGTGATCGCGTTCTTGAGCTCGGCGGTCGCCACCGGCAACCCGTTGACGAACAGACAGAGGTCGAGCGTCTTGGTCGAGCCGGCCTCATAGGAAAGCTGGCGGGTGACCGTCAGCCGGTTGGCGTCGTAGCGAGCGACCAGCTCGGGAGTCAGCCCGTGCGCCGGCTTGAAGTAAGCGAGCCGAATCGTGATGCCGTGATCGACCACGCCGTGCCGCAGAACGTCGACGGTGCCTCGTTTGTCGATCTCCGAAGCAAGCCGTTGCGCGAACTTGGTCTTGGCCGAGTGGACGTCTCCGCCGAGCCGCTGTCCGAGCTCGTTCCACGTGTCGACTTGCGTAGCCTCGATGAAACCGAAGAGCTCAACTGTGTCCAGCCCGAGCTTGGCATCGAAGTCACCCGAGAACTCGGGGGCATTGCCGACCTTGACCGATTGATAGCCCCCGCCAGAAGAGAGCCAGTCGCAGATATGCGACTCGAGCGCCTTCTCATCGACCTTGCTCACGCAGCCCCCGAAATCTCAAGCTGCCCGGTAACCGCAGCGGTGATGAGAGCCTGCCGCCGCTCCCTCAAGAGGGAAATCTGCCGTCTCAACGTCTCCTTGAGCCTGTCCATGCGACGTCGCTGCGAATCAAGGTAAGCAACACACCTGCGCTGATCTTCGGCAGTGGGCACACGAAGAGTCACCGCCTTAATGTCCTCTCCGCGGAGCTTTACCATCGATTGCGATGTCCCACGAGCCGTTCCAGAGAGCTGTCTTCGACCCGTTTGACTGATCAGTGAATAGGCGGCGAACTCGGGAACCAGGCGAGTTCTGTCGAGCCGGAGACGATAGATAAGATCGCACAAGATCCTGTTCGGGCTTGCTTGAGTGACGGCGCAGGCATCACCAACATACGCAGGCGTATTCGATCGAGTGACCAGAAGATCTCCAACTTGTGGAACGAGAGCGGAATCGACGACATTGAACCGCGCTGGGAATCCTGGAGGCTCCAGAGTTTGAGAGGGTGGAGCCATGTCAACGTCCCAGAGGTATCCCAAAGAGGTACGCGAGCGCTCGGTGCGTCTCGTGTTCGACAACGAGCAGGACT